>JAFGYE010000026.1 GCA_016936255.1 Marinifilaceae bacterium
TAAAAAAAAAGTCTTTAAAATTCACAATTTGATTCGAACAAATATAACTATTTCAACACACCTCTCATTTAATTTTAAGGAACATAAAACAAAATATTATCTACACCGACCATGAGCAGATTACTGCATAAATTTAAATTTAATCAAAAAGGCATTAATAAATTCTTTAGCGAATATCTTCTACTCCACTTTTTATTCAGAAAGAATATAAATTAACACGATTGCAAAACTGACTCAAATTACCGATTTTTTTCAGGAATAGCCGAAACTATCTGTATTCAATAGAGATACAAAAAAAATTGCAATCTCTACTTTACAAAAGCAGGGAAGTCGCTCTATTTAAACACACTATAAATTGACTTTCACCAGAATCGAATGTAATCGAAAGTGTTATTTTTGTTGCGTTGTGTTAAACAGCACCCATTCACTACCAAATTGACTAGATGAATGTTACATGAATGAAACTCATTTGCTTTCGCAAGAGTTTTCACTTACAAACAACAATTAATAGGGAAACGTAAATGCAAGATCCCAAAAAAATTGATCACGAAGGGACTATTCTTGAAATAGAGAATGGTAAGATTAG
Organism: Marinifilaceae bacterium; assembly: GCA_016936255.1. GTDB lineage: Bacteria > Bacteroidota > Bacteroidia > Bacteroidales > Marinifilaceae > Labilibaculum. Next base: position 587 of record JAFGYE010000026.1, read on the forward strand.
GGTTGGCATTGTAAATGTATCAGCCTGTGCGGGTTGTCATGCAAAAGGTGCTTGCACCATGTCTGACATGAAAGACAAATCAATTGATGTTACTGATTACAGTAACAAATTTGAAGTTGGAGAAAGAGTGATCCTAAGCTATAGGGAATCCTTAGGATGGTTAGCCATGTTCCTTGCTTACATATTGCCATTTGTATTGGTGATTATTGCTCTTATTATTGCAACAGCAATTACCAGTAATGAATTAATAAGTGGGATATCGGCATTAGCCATATTACTTCCCTACTATATAATACTGTCCTTTTTTAAAGGTCATTTTAAGAAAACTTTTTCATTTACAATCGAGAAAATCGTAAACATTTAAACTATGAGCATTATAGTTATCACTATTCTGGCTTTGTGTGCTATTGGAGTAACAGCAGCAATTATACTGTTTTTTGTAGCGCAAAAATTCAAAGTGTATGAAGATCCTCGCATCGACGAGGTAGAAGAAGCATTACCAGCCGCAAATTGTGGTGGTTGTGGTTATCCCGGATGTAGAGGTTTTGCCGAAGCATTGGTAAAAGCCGATGACATTTCAAAAATGAACTGCCCTGTAGGCGGAGTTTCTGTTATGTCGCAAGTTGGATCCATTCTTGGTCATGAAATTAGTACCTCCGAACCTACTGTAGCAGTAGTCCGTTGTAACGGAACTTGCGAAAACCGCCCAAAAACCAATCAGTATGATGGCGCACCATCCTGTACAATTGCAGCCTCTCTTTACAGCGGTGAAACTGGTTGCCAGTTTGGTTGTTTAGGATTGGGCGAGTGTGTTGACGCATGTAATTTCGATGCAATGTATATGGACAAGGAAACTGGTCTTCCTGTAATTATTGAAGACAAATGTGTTTCTTGTGGTGCATGTGTAAAAGCTTGTCCTAACCACATTATCGAGCTTCGTAAAAAAGGACCAAAAAGTCGAAGAATATTTGTGTCTTGTGTAAATAAAGACAAAGGTGCCATTGCTAAAAAAGCTTGTGATGTTGCCTGTATTGGTTGCGGTAAGTGTGTTAAGGAGTGTCCTTTCGATGCAATTACTTTGGAAAACAACCTTGCATACATCGATTACAATAAATGCAAACTTTGCAGAAAATGTGTAGTTGTTTGTCCAACGAATGCAATTCACGAGTTGAATTTTCCGCCTCGAAAAGAAAAACCTGCCGATAAACCAACTGCAACAAGTGTAAAACCTGTTGAGGAAACAAAGGCTGAGGTAAAGGTGGAAGAGAATCCAAAGACAGAGCCAACAGTAAATGACGAAACAACTGAGAACAAATAAATAGGAGGATCATCAGTGTTAAAAACATTCTCATTAGGAGGTATTCATCCTGCCGAAAACAAATTGTCGGCAAGTAGTGCAATCCAGGTATTGCCAATACCCGAAACAGTAAGTATTCCAATTTCTCAACATATTGGCGCTCCAGCGACTCCTATCGTTAAAAAAAACGACGAAGTGAAAGTAGGGCAATTGATTGCGAAATCATCAGGATTTGTATCCGCTAATATTCACTCTTCGGTTTCAGGAACCGTTTTTAAAGTGGATGAGATAATGGATTCAAGTGGTTTCCGTAAAACATCTATTATCATTAAAGTTAATGGTGACGAATGGATGGATACAATTGACCGAAGCGAAGATTTGGTAAAAGAAATCAGCGCAAGCAAAGAAGAAATTATAAAAAAAATAGCCGAAGCTGGAATTGTTGGTTTGGGTGGAGCAACCTTCCCTGCTCATGTAAAATTATCGGTCCCTCCGGGAAAAACTGCCGAAGTTTTAATCATCAATGCTGTAGAATGCGAACCTTATCTGACTTCGGACCATAGGGTTATGCTCGAAAAAGGCGAGGAAGTATTGGTTGGAACTCAAATTTTAATGAAAGCTTTAGGTGTTGACAGAGCCATTGTTGGAATTGAAAACAATAAACCTGATGCTATAGCTCATTTAACCAAGCTTGCCGGAAATTATCAAGGAATAGAAATTTGCCCGCTAAAAACTCAATACCCTCAGGGTGGTGAAAAGCAATTGATTTCAGCAACAATTAAACGTGAAATTCCGTCGGGAGCATTACCTATTGAAGTTGGTGCTGTGGTACAAAACGTTGGAACTGCACTTGCTGTTTACGAAGCGGTTCAGAAAAATAAACCTCTGTTCGAGCGTGTTGCAACCATCACAGGTAAATCATTAAAAAATCCTTCGAACTGGAAATTCAGAATTGGAACTCCTGTAAAAGATTTGATTGATGCTGCAGGTGGTTTACCTGAAGATACAGGTAAGATTGTGGGCGGTGGCCCAATGATGGGAAAAGCTTTAACTACTGTTGATGTTCCATTAACCAAAGGCAGCTCTGGATTGTTGCTGTTGCCTCGTGAAGAAGCGGCTCGTAAAGAATCCAAACCATGTATCCGCTGCGGTAAATGTGTTTCTGTTTGTCCGATGGGACTTGAACCATTCTTGCTAATGGTTTTGGCTGACAAAAAAGAATACGACCGTTTGGAAAGTGATGCCGTTATGGATTGTATTGAGTGTGGATCTTGTAGTTTTACATGCCCGGCAAACCGTCCTTTATTGGATTACATCCGATTGGGAAAAGGAAAAGTTGGACAGATTATGCGTTCCCGCAAGTAATTAAAAATTAATACTGAGTAATTCAGAATGATAAATTACTCATTCACACATTAACTCAATTACTAATAAACAAATAAATATGAACACCAAAGTACTAGTCGCCCCATCTCCACACGTTCATAGTGGAGATTCCATACAAAAGAACATGTATGGAGTGGTATTTGCGATGCTTCCGGCACTTGTTTTTTCATTCGTTTACTTTGGCATGGGTGCAATCATTGTTACCCTAACCGCCGTAGCATCCTGTTATCTTTTCGAATTTCTAATTTCGAAATATCTGCTTAAAAAAGTTCCTACTATAACTGATGGATCCGCATTAATCACAGGTATTCTTTTGGCCTTTAACGTACCATCCAACCTTCCAATCTGGATTATTCTGATTGGAGCCTTGGTTGCAATTGGCATTGGCAAAATGACCTTTGGCGGATTAGGAAACAATGTATTCAACCCGGCTTTAGTTGGTCGTGTATTTCTTTTAATCTCGTTTCCGGTACAAATGACCAGCTGGCCAAAACCTTTAGGTTTTGACACTGCTTATTTTGATGCGCAAACAGGTGCAACACCTTTAGCACTTATTAAAGAAGGATTAAAGAAAGGTGAGCCACTATCGCAGCTAATGCACGATGTACCAAGCAATATGGATTTGCTTATGGGAAATATGGGTGGATCTATGGGAGAAGTAGCTGGGGTTGCTTTACTTCTTGGTTTGGCTTACATGTTATTTAAAAAAATCATCACCTGGCATATTCCAGCAGCTGTACTTGGAACTGTTGCTGTGTTTTCGGGGATTCTTCACATGTCTAGTCCAGAAGCATATGCCGGTCCTTTATTCCATCTTCTTACAGGAGGATTACTACTTGGTGCTATTTTTATGGCAACTGACTATGTTACCTCTCCCATGTCGAATAAAGGGATGATAATTTACGGTATTGGTATTGGTTTACTTACTGTTATAATTCGTGTATTCGGAGCTTATCCGGAAGGTGTATCTTTTGCCATTCTTATTATGAATGCATTTGTGCCACTGATTAATGTGTATGTTAAACCAAAGCGTTTCGGCGAAAAAAGAAAATAATCATGGCTGGGAAAAAAGAATCTACATTTACAAATATGGTTTTGGTGTTGTTTATAATAACACTAGTGGCTTCAGCTGCTTTGGGAGGACTCTACGAATTAACCAAAGAACCTATTGCTGCAGCGAAGCTGGCAAAAAAATTAAAAGCAATTAAACAGGTCGTTCCTGATTTTGATAATAATCCTAGTGATGAAGTATATAAAATAGGAATGAACGAAAAGGATACTCTGGAATTTTATCCAGCTAAAAAAGATGGAATACTTGTTGGTACGGCTGTTAAAACATTTACAACAAATGGATTTTCGGGATATGTTTGGATTATGGTTGGATTAAAACCTGACGGAAGTATTCACAATTACTCTGTATTGGAGCATAAGGAAACTCCTGGTTTAGGTACGAAAATGGCCGACTGGTTTAAGCAAAATGATCCAGCTAAAGAAAAAGCAAGCATTATTAATAAAAATCCTGGCTCTATAAATTTCACAGTTAGCAAAGATGGTGGAGATATTGATGCCATAACAGCTGCTACCATAAGCTCCAGAGCCTTTTTAGATGCAGTACAAAAAGCTTATAATGAATATGCTAAAAACCCAAAAGAAGGAGGAAGCACTAATGAGTAATATGCAAAATTTCACAAAAGGATTTTTCAAGGAAAATGCAGTATTCGTTCTGCTACTTGGTATGTGTCCAACTTTGGGGGTAACATCTTCCGCCATTAATGGTTTGGGAATGGGGTTGGCAACTACTTTTGTATTAATCATGTCGAACATGGTAATTTCATTGGTGAGTAACCAAATACCTGATAAAGTTAAGATTCCTTCCTTTATCGTAATCATTGCTTCATTTGTAACTATGGTCGATTTGATTATGGCTGGTTACGTTCCTGCTCTTCATGAACAATTGGGTGTGTTTATTCCCCTTATAGTTGTAAACTGTGTTGTTCTTGGCCGTGCTGAAGCTTTTGCATCTAAAAACAAGGTAATTCCTTCGATTATTGATGGTGCCGGAATGGGTTTAGGTTTTGCGATGGCATTAACAATACTAGGATCTGTTAGAGAACTGTTAGGAAGTGGAAAAGTATTCGGAATCTCTCTTTTTAGTGATACTTACGGCATGTTGGTATTCGTTTTAGCTCCAGGAGCATTTTTAGCATTAGGCTATCTGATTGCAATTATTAACCGATTAAGAAAAGCATAAAGAGAAATCATCATGGAATATATTATAATTATTATATCCGCCATATTCGTAAACAACGTTGTGTTGGCGCAGTTCCTTGGAATTTGTCCTTTCCTGGGAGTATCGAAAAAAGTATCTACTGCAGTGGGTATGACCGGAGCCGTAACTTTCGTTATGATTTTGGCTACAATTGTAACTTATCTGATTCAAAAATTTGTTTTAGATGCTTTTGGTATTGGTTTTATGCAAACCATCACCTTTATCCTGATCATTGCAGCTCTGGTACAGTTGGTTGAGATCATTCTCAAAAAAGTGAGTCCGGCTTTGTATCAGGCATTGGGAGTATTTCTTCCATTGATTACAACCAATTGTGCAATTCTGGGAGTTGCTATCATGACCATTCAAAAGGATTACAATCTGCTTGAAGCAGTTGTTTTCTCAGGATCTACAGCTATTGGTTTCGGTCTTGCTTTAGTGATCTTTGCAGGTCTTCGCGAGCATCTCGACCTTGTTGATTTACCAAAAGGAATAAAAGGCACTCCGGCAGCATTAATTGTAGCCGGATTACTAGCGATGGCTTTTATGGGATTCTCAGGTATTGTGTAATCAAAAAACACATCATTATTATATTTTACAGGCAGCTCATTTGAGCTGCTTTTTTTATTGCATAATATCACCTCTACATGGGTAAATATCTACCTTTAATCAAATTTCTTGTGTAAATCCGTAATAATAATTAACTTGGTATCAAATGCGATCAATTTGGATCAAAACTACCACTATGTTACACACTTAAACCTGTTGAGATTTCATGTTAAATAGAATGAAATTCCGCACCAGAGTGCTCGCCGGATTCGGTTTAATATTACTGTTTACGGTATCATTTGTTATCCTCTCTATTTTCCAGGTAAAAGATCTTCGCAACGAGTCCGAATTCATTTATACTCACACCTATACGGTAAGTAACGCTGTTCGGGATATCAATACACATATCCAAACCATGGAAAGCGCCATGAAGGATATTCTTCTGGCCAAAACGCAGCAGGAATTCGATCAGGCTATTGATACAATCAATTTATATCACCTAAAAGCAATGACTCAATTCGACACTGTTTTTAATCGCTTTTTAGGCGACAAAAGAGATGTTGGAATTGCTTATCATACCTTTATTGAATGGGAAGAGCTTCGAAATCAAATCATCGATTTAAAAGTTAGTGGTAAAGAGGTGAGTGCAAAAAAAATGGTGGACGGAATTGCCGCTGAACACCTCAATAAATTAAAAGAAAAAACGAAAGTAATGACTGATTTTGCTGAAAATCAGGCAAATCGAATCTATAAGGAAGCAACTATAGCACATACAAAAAAACTATATCTTTTTACAGGTATAGCCATACTAATTGTACTGGCAAGTATATTTATTACTTATATTATTTCGGAGAGTATTTCCAGGCCCATTAAAAAATTCATTTACAAGGCACAGGCAATCTATCAAGGTCAAGGAAATGGCTCTATTCGCCGCATTAGTGAAGAACAGCTTCTGGATCATTCCATGACCGAATTAACTCAAACCTACACTAAACTTCAGAACGAAATAAAGGAACGGGAACGTGGCGAAGATACCATTCGAGTTCAGTATCAGGAAATTCATGAGTATTCGGAAAAATTAAGACTCTTTAATGATAAATTGGAAGAAAGAGTTGTTGAGCGAACAACTGCATTAGCCGAAAGTGAAGAAAAATATCGTAACCTAATTAATGGAAGTACCGATATCATCCTGGTTAATGAATATATTGGTGACGGCAGTTCTAAATTAATAGAAGCAAATGATACATCATGCGTAATGCTGGGGTATTCAAGAGATGAACTTTTCACTCTATCGCCAGCGAACTACATTGAAGATCTTCCTGATGATTATATCGTCGACTCCATAAAAAGATTAACCAGAGAGAAACAATTCACTCATGAACAAACCTTCGTTTCCAAGTATGGTAAAAAGACTCCTATGGAAACCGTTAGTCAACTTGTAACTCTGCAGGGAAAACATGTAATCTTATCAACATCAAGAGATATTACAGAACGTAAACATGCTCAGCAGGCAATTGTACAGAGCGAGCGAAGGTTGAAAAAAATGATTCATCAATCTCCCCTTCCTATTGTTATTACTGATGAAAAGCAAAACATTGAATACTTTAACGATAAATTTATTGAGCTATTTGAATACACTTTAGATGACATAAAAACTTCGGATGATTGGTATAAATCGTGTTTTCCTGATCGAAAATATCGCGAAGAAGTTAAAAATATTTGGAAAGAAGCTATCGCCAAAGCAAAAAAGGAACACACCGACATAGGGAAACAAGAATTTCATATGACAATTAAAAATGGCAAAGTTCGTCATTGTGAATTCTTTATGGTTCCTTTTGATAATTCATCAATGATCATCATTAATGACATATCGGAAATTATATCTACACAAAAAGAATTGGTGAAAGCCAAGGAAAAAGCGGAAGAGAGTGATCACTTAAAATCTGCCTTTTTGGCAAATATGTCGCATGAAATCAGAACACCAATGAATGGCATTATTGGTTTTGCTGATATGCTTCGCAGACCTGACAAAACAGAAGCTCAGAGCAATACCTATATAAATATCATCTATAAAAGTTCAAATCAGTTACTTAAGATCATAAACGACATTCTGGATATTTCGAAACTCGATTCCGGACAAACCTTTATTAAAGAAACAAAATGCTTCCTAAATGTTATTTTAGACGAGTTACATACTCAATTCTCAAAAGAAAACAGTGTCGATGATGGAATTGATTTTATAATTAATAAGACACTTTCGGATGAAGAAACATTCGTGATTACTGAAGAGAGAAAGTTGCGCCAAATACTCTCCAACCTACTTAATAATGCATTTAAATTTACATCTTCAGGTTTTATTGAATATGGATACCATTTAATAGATAATAATTTTCTGGAATTCTATGTTCAGGATTCGGGCATTGGAATCCAAAAGGAAAAACAAGAGATTATATTTGAACGTTTTAGACAGGTCGAAGAAACTTTCACCAGGAAATATGGAGGTACAGGACTAGGCTTAGCAATTTCGAAAGGCTTTGTTGAATTGATGGGCGGTAAAATAAGAATGGAAACCGAAGAAGATAAAGGAACAACCTTCTACTTTACCATTCCTTATAAACCTGTTGGAGCAGAAGTGGAAATTGTAAAAAACACAAATAAAAAAAACTACAAATGGGATGATAAACTAATTCTTGTTGTGGAAGATGATGAAACCAATTTTAAATACATTGAAGCGGCTTTAAAACCAACAAAAGTTAAAATATTACACACAATATCAGGGAATAAAGCCATTGAATTAAGCCTTAGAAACCCAACTATTAATTTGGTATTAATGGATTTAAGATTGCCGGATATTAACGGCTTGGAAGCAACTCAATCTATCAAAAAAATGAGAGACAACTTGCCTATTATTGCTCAAACAGCAAATGCTTTTAGAGAAGATCGAAATAAGAGCATAGAAGCCGGATGTGATGATTTTATAGCAAAACCTTTTGATGAAAAGAAGTTGCTTGCTACAATAAATAAATACCTAAAAAAGGGAAACAAGTTAATTAACCAAACAGGAATATAATTCTGTTGGCATTTTTTTTCCTGCCAGCACTACTGATCCTAAAGAAGTATATCCATCAACCTTCTCATTCTTCTTATTCAATTCTATTAGCAGATCTCCGGAAATTAGTAAGCGTGATTCGTAAGAATTACAAAGACCCTGTATTCTTGAAGCAGTGTTTATTGCATCACCATGATAGGCAATTTCGGATTTTAATTCTCCTACTTCTGCTACCATTACTTTACCCGAATGCACTCCCGCCTTAAAAATTGGCATCATTCCATAAGTCTTTTGATAGTACTCCTTTTTCTTCTCCAGAATATCCATGAAGTCATAAAAAACCTTTAAACATCTCATTTTTTTTACTCCATCGTTTATTTTCCAGGTTAATACAACCTCATCACCAACATACTGATATATCTCAGCATAATTTATCCTAACTGCATCTGAAATGTCTTTAAAACAGTCTTGGATTAGTCTACTGTATTTAAAATGCCCTAACTTTTCGGCGTAATAAGTAGACGATTTCAAATCCATAAACAGAAAAATTCGCTTCTCTTCCTTTGGCTTGTAGTATCTTCCCAACAAAAATTTCAAGAGTACTCCTTTACCCAATTTCCGATCTATTTCGTGGAAAATTTCAATTAAGCTGCCTACTATAAAAAAGTAAACCAGTATGGCATAAAATAACTGAGAATGATACAAAGACAATAATTGAGGAAAGGTCGCCGGAAAATTATCAATCGAAAACAAATCTCCTATATGATACATACAATAAATCAGCAGATAGGCACTGCTAACATTTACCAATAAACTTACTGTTATTGAAAGAAAATAGGTAGGTATTTGATTGCGGAGAAATTTTGCCAATTTAAATATCACGCCCCAAATTATTCCTGCAATAATACCAGACAGTAATACATTTTTAATATTTTGCATTTTAGAAACAGACCAATGACTTGTCTCATCCACTTGAAAAATCATTAAAAAAAAGAATGCAAGTACCCAAATTGGTATTATTGTATAAAAATAAATACCAACAGATTTACTATTAATTTTAAATAAAATTTTATTCATTACTATTAATAAATTGAACCAACTCCTCCACCTCTTTATAGGAATTTATTACATAATCCTCATTCAGCTTAAGATGAAACAAATGGTTCTCTAATATTTTAATATTTTCCTGAGATGTGTTACCCAATTTGGTGATTCCAAACTGATATAATTCCTCTCTGTCCTGACGCCTGCTATCTACTATCATCCTGTATATAAAAAAGGAGTGACCGAATCAAAATTGATGAATAAACATCAACCCATCCTACTGGTTAATCCGGTCACATCCAACCCACTATTAAATTTCTAATTCCCCGATTGATTTCAAGAAGCTAATTTCTCTTAGCTTATAATTAATTTTTGAATCAATCAATTCACTATAAGCTTTTTGCCAAAATGCTTGAGCATCCAACAATTCTGTAGTACTAGCCAAGTCTTCGTAAAAACTATTCTGGGTAAGCTCCATATTTTCATTTGCCTGCTCCATTGAAATTTTTGCCAGTTCTATTTGCTGATATGCCTCCTGTAATTTAAAATACGACTGCTGTACATCAAGACTGATTAAATCTCTGCTACGATCCATTTCCAACTCTTTTTGCTTGCTTTTAAATCGCGCAGCGGCAACTTTATGCTTCCGTTCCTGCCAGTGAAAAACCGGAACAGACAAATTCGCTTGTACCGCCATAAACTGCGTAGAACCAAGCAAATTTCCGACACTACTCATGTTGCTATATGATGCACCCACTCCCAGTTGAGGCAAATAATCTGCTTGAGTATGCTTCACCTGTTCTTTTGAAATTTCAACTTGTTTACCCAACATCAAAAGTTCTGGTCTTTGATTTAATGCTTTTTGCATGTAATCAGCATCAATTGCATTTTGAGTGATTGCAATGGTTGTATCTGTAGCAATAATTTCGCTCCTTAAATTCTTCCCAACAACCTGACATAAAGACATTTTTGATAAAACCTGTAGGTTTTGCACTCTAAACAAATCCAACTTAGCTTGATTCAATTGAACCTGAGCTTTTAACAATTCATTCTTAGTTGTTATTTCCAAATCAAATGCATTTTGCAGATCCCGAACCAAAGCCGAAAGCAATTCTACATACTTAGCCGCTAAATTGGCTTTTTCATTAACAGAAACAAGGTTCCAATATGCTTGATCTGTTTCTAATAAAACATCTGACGCCTGCAAACTTCTGTTATAAGTGGCAATCTCTTTTCCCATCTTAGTCATTTGATAAGAACTTCTGATTTTACCACCTAAATAAATTGGTTGTGAAAGAGTTAAACTGGCCGAAAAGAAATCAATATTTCCCATCTCCACATTAAATCCAGGAAAGTAAACGTCGCTCGTCCCACTAAAAATTCCTTGCTGTGCCTCAGCTAAGCTATTAGCTGTTGGTAAAAATGAACCGGGCAAACTGATATTATCAATATCATGATAATAATTGTACGACCCGTTTGCTTTTAAACCCGGTAAAAACTGTGTGTACACAAATCGAACATTCGACTCATTTTCAGCAATCATTTCATCAGCAATTTTAATTTTCTGATTGTATTCCAATGCCAAAGTCCGACTCTCTTTCAATGACAACTTTTGAGCTAATCCCTGAAAAGCAATCAGGGAAAAGATCAAAAAACTAACTATTTTATTTTTCATATGACTATAATTTGCTTTTAGCTGTCATATGAAACTTACCATGCCGGAATAATCATCCCTTTTGTGTCAAAACATTCTTGACATGGACGTTTCATATCTGCCAACACTTATAAATCCATTACATTTTTGGTTGAAACCCTGTAAAAAATCGCGTACAAAACAGGCACTACGATCAAAGTTATTAGAGTGCCAATCAATAACCCAAACATAATGGCAACGGCCATTCCGCCAAATAGTTCATCGCTGATTAAAGGGATCATACCAAGAATAGTTGTAAAAGATGCCATAATAACCGGACGCATTCTCGAAACTGCAGAATCGATAATGGCCATTAAAATTTCTTTTCCCTCACTTATATCCTGATTTATCTGATCCAGTAAAACCACAGCATTTTTAATCATCATCCCCATCAGTCCCAGCGTACCAATTATTGCCACAAAGCCAAAAGGTTTCCCGGTAAGTAATAAACCATAACTCACACCAATGAAAGCGAGTGGAAGAATGGCTAAAATGATAATTGGCTGTCGGAAGTTATTGAACAGCATCATGATAATAATTACCATTAACAAAAATGCCAAAGGCATAAATTTATTAATACTATCATTTGCATCAACGCTATCTTTATGCTCTCCTAACCATTCTAAATCATACCCTTCGGGCAAAGGAATTGCCTCAATCTTTGCATGAACATTTTTAAATGTATCCGGAGCCTTATATCCTGGTGCCGGATCACATTGAGCCTTAATTGCTCTTCGACGGTCGTAACGTCTAATTATTGGATCTTCAAAATCAATTTTAATATCCGAAACTACCTGCCGCAGAGGAATACTATGGGCAATATTTCCCCAAACAGGCGTATTTTCCAAAGTTTCGATGTAGTTGTCTTCCTTCGCTTTTGTTTTCAGAATAATCGGCATCATATCGTCACCCTGATAAAAACGTCCTATTGGTAAACCATCAGTGGCGCAAGCCAATGCATTCGACACATCGGAGCGGGAAATATTAGTTACCCGTGATTGTGCCTGCGAAAAAACAGGATTCCAAACCTTAACAGGATTTTTCCAGTTATTGGTTACTTTAGCTGCTGTAGGTTCTGCCGCCATAATTTTTTCCGCCTGATCGGACAAATCTCTTAAAACCTTAGGATCCGGTCCTGAAAACTTAGCCTCAATCATATATTCTGCAAATATCGGAGAATAGTATTTTACACGACATCTTGCCGAGGAGTAATTTGCATCTAAATATTCCTGAACCTCTTTCCCTAATCTTTTTGTTGCTTCATAATCCTTTGTATCAATTATCAATTCACCGTAATTTGAATTATTATTTATAAAAGGACGAACCAATGTATATCGGGCAGGAGTTGCACCTAAACTAGTTGTTACATTTAGTACATCTTTTTGTTTAAGTAAATACGCCTCAACCTCACCAAGGTCCTTTTCTACATTTTCAATATCAGAACCTACAGGTAAATAATACTCTACAATAAACTGATTGTACTCCAGATTTGGCATAAACAGTTGCTTCACATTTTTAAAAGCAAATATTGATGATACAAATACCAATAAGGTAAGTGAAATAATTAACGTTTTGTGTCGCAAAGAATACTTAACAAAACCACGGAAATACTGATAGAATTTTCCACTGTATGGGTCTGTATTATCCCCTTCTTTTTTACTGTATTTCTTACCTTTCAAAAATAAATCGCAGAAATAAGGTGTTTGAGTTAATGCCAGCAACCAACTTAAAAACAAAGAAATTGCAATTACCTGAAACAAACTGGCACAAAATTCACCTGTACTGTCCGGCGATAAGTAAATTGGCAAAAAAGCTAGTATTGCCACTAAAGTAGCTCCGAGTAATGGCATGGCAGTTTGTTTAGATGTCCTTACCATAGCATCTTTTCGCGGAATCCCTTTTTTGAGATCAACCAAAATACCATCGGCAATAACAATAGCATTATCTACCAACATTCCCATTGCAACAATAATCGCAGCCAAACTCACGCGCTGCAATGCAATGTCAAAACTAAGCATTACAATAAAAGTTCCTAATATGGTAAATATCAATCCACTACCAATCAAAAGACCTGTTCTGAATCCCATAACCAGAAGCAATACAATCACCACAATTAAAACCGATTCAATTAAATTCACCATGAATTGCTCTATAGCAATACTTACACGATCCGGCTGATAAAAAACACGGTTGATCTGTATCCCAACAGGAACATTCGTCATTAATTTATCGATCTTATCCTGAACAAGTTCTCCCAATTCAATCACATTCCCGCCCTTATCCATGGCTATTGCCAAACCAATTGCCGGAGTTTGATTGTACTTCATTTTATTGGTGTACGGCGTATAGGAATCTTTCTTAATGTCAGCAATATCTTTTAGAAAAACCGAATTCTTACCACTGCCCGAAATCAATAAATTCTTTAAATCATCCAATTGCTGAAAACTGCCATCGGAAGCAATTCTTACCCTATTACTTCCCACTTTAAAAGTTCCGGGATCAACAATCTTATTTTGAGCATCAAGAATTTGAATCACCTTGTAAGGATGAATACCCAAAAAAGCCATTTTTTCCTGAGAGATTTCAATATTAACACAAGATTGCTGTTCTCCAAATAAGTTAATTCGTTTCACTCCGGGCACAAGCAGCAACTCTCTCTTCATGTATCGGGAATAATCCTTTAATTCCTCATCAGAAAAACCATCTCCGCTTAAAGCAAGGAAAATCCCATAAACATCTCCATAATCATCAAATACCATTGGATGAGATACTCCTGATGGCAGGTAAACACTTACATCATTCACTTTTCGACGCAGAACATCCCATATTTGAGGAAGATCTTTAGTTCGCACAGATGAAGCAATTTCCACAGTAATCTCTGAGTATCCTGCCATAGATCTGGATTCAATAAAATCTATATTATCCATAGATTGAATGGCTGTCTCCAAAATATCTGTAACGCGCAATTCCACTTCGTGGGGAGAAGCTCCCGGATACTTAGTAATTACTAATGCTGATTTCACACTAATTTCGGCATCTTCAAGCTTCGACATTTTAGTGAAGGCCACAACTCCGCCAAACACAATCGCAATCAGCACAAAAAGCAATACCTTCCGATGATTCAATACAGCCTCTGTAAAATTCATAACTGACCTCCGATATTAGAGTTTGACTTTTGAAGTAATTGCTTTACTTTTTGACCTTCTCGAAGACTATTAATACCAGCCGATACAATCAAATCTCCTTTTGAAATGCCTTTAATGATGTTAATCATTCCCATGGAATCAAAACCTTTCATCTGCACCTCTTTGCTTTTTACGCAATTCGTGCTCTCATTGTAAACCCACACATACGATTTTCCCCCTTTACTAAAAACAGACTCTACCGGTACTTTACAATGTATAGTAGTTGTAGCTTTCAATTTTGTGGTAACACTTGCCACCATTCCCGGAACAATTTGTTTATTCTGAGTATCGATTTTCAATCTCATCCTAAAAAAATTATCTCCGTTTGGTTTTTTTTCTATCTCAATTAATTTCAAGTTAAAATCAACATTGGGGAAATTTTCGAATTTGGCATTGAAATCTGTAAATAATTTATTTTGAAAAAAATCATTTTCGCTTAAGGCAACAGAAACTTCCAAATTACTTAAATCCAAAAGAGAAACGATAGGCTGACCTGCAGCAACTTTCTCGAAATTCTCAGCATACATAGCTTGTACATATCCAGAAAACGGCGCGTAAATCTTTGTATCTTTCAATGCATTTTCAGCAGCTTCTTTTCGAGCTTTTGCCAATTTATATGCCACTTGAATTTGATCATAGACACTTTTCGAGGTGCTTTTTTTCTCGTACAATGCAGTATATCTTTCGGCCTGAAGTTTTGCATTCTCAAAATTAGCATTGGCCGATTCCAATTGCACCAGATAATCACGTTCATTTAACGCAGCTACTAAATCGCCCTTTTTAACAAACTGTCCCTCGTTTACATTCAAATTAACAAGGGGACCTGGAATTTGAAAGGCTAATTTTACTTCTCGTGATTCTTTAACCAAACCAGTAAACACTTTAACTGATTCATCAGCATTGTTCTCAACCTTATATACCTTTACTGGCTGAATTACTTCCGATTTGGGCTCCGCCTTTTCATTACATGCAAAAATCCCAACCGACAATATTGCCGTTAGAATTGACATCTTCATTAATTTCATTAGTTTCATCATTTTTGTTTTGTCGCATATGAACTTAAATAGTTCACTTAGTTCATTTTAATCAAAAAAAATAACAGAAGTACCGCTACTTCCTTTTATTACATTTTTTACAATACATCATAAATAGGCAGTACAAACGTAATTTAAAATTATAAAGGTATGCCTATGCCCCTAAATGCAGTAATAAATACTGCTCGCAGTCGCCTAATTATTTCCTCCTTAGAGTAATCACTTCTAATATAAAATTCATTTAGAGCTTCCAACGATTCCAAAAAATAATCAACCTCAATATCCGATCTTATTAGTTTACTATTTTGCCATGATACAAATCGATGATGTATATTTACAATCATCTCATCATAATTAGTTTCAACATCCTTCTCTATTAACGGATATTCCTTGTAAATCTGGTCTATTAAAATCTTCTGACTCTCAATAGCATAATTAAAATAATTGTCCAGAAACTGATTTGTTGCAATTACGGGATCGTCCTGTCTCATAATCGGATCTAAAACAGCAACTATATTTACTTTGAAAATCTCAAGTGCTATCTCCCGAATTAAATCCTCTTTCGATCCAATAATCTTATACAATGTAGCTTTTGCCAATCCGCATTCACGAGCCAATTCCACCATATTTAACCCTTTAAGACCAAATTTCAGTATCATGTCCATTGCTACCGTAGTAACCCTTTCCTGAATTTCTATCTTATCTGATTTTGCCATAATTGAACTCTCTTGGTATTTCGAGTACAAATATATGTAAAAATAATCTAATTAGATAGTCATTGCACATTTTTAACATTTATTTAAAATTGCAATCTGAACAGAGTTTGTGTATTCGGTACCGATTTAAAAGATATCGTACCTCCATGAAGCCTCATTAACTGTCTTGAAAGACTTAAGCCTATTCCTGAACCATTCTTTTTTGTGGTGAAAAAAGGGACAAAAACCTCTTCCTGAAGATCTTTTTCAATTCCACATCCATTATCTTCTACTTCAATAAAAACTCTTGCTTCATCATTCCTTCCTATACGAAGAATTATCTTTTTATCTTGGATTCCTTGAAATGCCTGAATAGAATTTGTCAGCAAATTGATAATAATCTGATCCAATAAAACAGGATCTACATCCAAATCAACTTTTTCCTCCTTACAAATTAGAAGGAAATTAATGCCGGAATTTTTAAATTTTTCTGAAAACAAATTGGAAATTTTCACGATCCGCTCCAATAAATTAATACATAGAATATTTGATTTAGGAATTATTGCAATGTCTCTAAATCGAAGCACAAAATCCAGCATCCCCTTAATTCGTTCATCAATAATTTCAAGTCCGCTAACGGTATCGTTTATCAGTTCTGCATCAACTTCTTTAATCGAAATTGGCTCATTTGTGTGTTCATCTCGATAATAATCAATCAGGGTCGAAAGAGATGAATTCACAGGACTGATAGAATTCATGATCTCATGGGTCAGAACCCTGATCAGTTTTTGCCAGGACTGCAATTCCTTATCATCCAGCTCATTTTTAATATTTTGAAACGATACAAGCGTTACGTTTTCGTCAGACATCTTTAATTTAGTTGCTTTTACCGAAAGCTGAATCGTTTCATGGTTTCGATAAAGGGAAATCAGCTTCTGTTCAGATGGCAGTAGTTCTGTAATCAAACTGGAAATACCATCTTGAATTCTATCCAAATGCTGTATATGGAACAGGTTTGGCTTATTGAATATTTCTTGTGCAGCGCTATTAAATAACAATACTCTCCCTTTACTGTTGAAAGAAATCAATCCAATTCCAACATGTTCAACCAACGCTTTGAAATATTGATTTCTATTTTCATTCTCAATTTTAATATTTTGTATGCTTTTATTAATCAGATCGAATTGAGTGAATAATTGATTATATCCTAAATTTGATTTCCTGTTTTGAAATTTAATACTGGTATCATCATTTCGAATTGCTTTAAAAAAGTTTTCCAAATCCTGATTTACAGCATTTAACTTTCGGATAAAGAAATAAATCTGAATACTTAAAATGATAAGTAAATTCGCAATTACAAGTATATCTTTATAGTACACCCAAGCCAAAGCCAAAAAGACACAGTTGACTAATAAAGCAAATACCCGAACAATTACTACTATCGTTAATTTGGGATAAATCATATTTTAGATTTTAAGAAATATTGTATTTCTCAATTTTACGATACAATGTCTGCCGACCAATATTCAATTCTTTAGCGACATTACTAATATTTCCACGATTTCTTTTTATTGAATTTGCAATGATCATTCTTTCAGCTTCGTTCAAACTTATAGGACTTTCTCCTAAATCAAAACTTGGATTTTGTGTTTCCAAAAGAAAATCTTCCGGACTCAATTCCTGCTTATCACTTAAAATAACAGCCCGTTCCATGCAATGCCGGAGTTCACGAATATTTCCCGGCCACAAATAGTTTCGTAATTTATCTTTCGTTTCAGGTCTTAACTTCAAGTCTGCTTTTCCATACTTCTCAGCGTAACGCTTTAAAAAATGTTCCGCAATTTTAATAATATCATCACCTCGGTTCCGAAGAGGTGGCAACTCAATTTGTATGGTATTGATACGATACAACAAATCTTCTCTGAAATTGCCTGCAATTACCATTTCCTGAACATTTTTATTGGTTGCACAAATCAGGCGAATATCAATATCATCTTCCCGGTTTGACCCTAAAGGTGTTACCTTTCTATTTTGCAAAGTCGCTAATAACTTCGCCTGCATAGCTGGTGATAAATTTCCTATTTCATCTAAAAACAGACTTCCACCTGAGGCAGATTGAAAACGTCCTTGTCGATTTTCCTTTGCATCGGTAAAAGCACCTTTTACATGACCAAACATTTCACTCTCAAAGATTGATTCACTTAAAGAGCCCAAATCTACCCCCATAAAAATTTCATTTCTTCGTGCAGACATCAAATGAAGTTCTCGGGCAACCAACTCTTTTCCGGTTCCATTTTCGCCAAGAATTAGAACATCAGCATCTGTATTTGCAACCTTCCTAATTGTTTCAAAAATAGGTTTCATAGCTTCCGAATCACCAATAATTTCCTCGAAACTCTGATTTAAATCTTGTGCCAGGAACTGTTTTTGATTTTCTAAACTGTGAACTTTTTGTCTTGTTTGATGCAATTCTACACCGCTCTTAAGTGTTGCAAATAGTTTTTTATTATCCCAAGGTTTCAGAATAAAATCTGTAGCTCCGTCTTTCATTGCATTCACGGCCAGATTAACTTCGGCATAAGCCGTAAAAAGTATTACTACCAAAGTCGAATCAATCTTCAATATTTCCTTCAACCAAAACAAACCTTCATTCCCATTGTTAATACCTGTTGAAAAATTCATATCAAGAAGAACAACATCAAATTGATTGTTAAAAAGCAGATTGGGAATTCGATTGGGATTACTGCAAACAATCACTTCATCGAATTTACGCTTCAAAAACAATTGAAGAGAATCCAATACGCTCTTATTATCATCAACAATTAATACAGTACCGGCTTTTTTCATTTTTTAAGTTGATTTACTCTTTCATAATTATAGATTTAAAAGTAAATCAAATTGATCAACTAAAAAACCAATTGTTCCATTCTGATACACCTTTTGGATGATTCTGTGACAATCCAATACCTTAGCCACCATCAAGAACAGACATAAACAACTCATTATATGACAACTATTCGTATTGGCATGAAAATAGTTTCTGGCATCAATAATTATAAAAAACTCAACGTCATGATAAAAACTGAAAATCTTTGTAAAACATTCAGAACTGAAGAGGTAGAAACTTCGGCTCTTTCAAATGTGAATTTAGAAATTAAAAAAGGTGAATTTGTTGCTATAATGGGTCCTTCAGGATGTGGAAAATCAACATTATTAAATATTATCGGATTACTGGACAATCCAAGCCGCGGTAATTTCAAATTCATAGAGAATGAAGTTTCGCAGTACTCAGAAAAACAAAGAACAAAACTGAGGAAAGAAAATATTGGATTTGTTTTTCAAAGTTTTAATTTAATTGATGAATTGAGTGTTTATGAAAATGTTGAACTTCCGTTGATCTATCAAAAAGTACCTATAACTGAGAGGAAAAGAAAAGTAAATGATGTTTTAAAAAGAGTTCAAATAGAAAATAGAAGTAAGCATTTTCCTCAACAATTATCTGGTGGACAACAGCAAAGAGTTGCCATCGCCAGAGCTGTTGTTGCCAATCCTCATTTGATTTTAGCTGATGAACCAACAGGGAATCTTGATTCTGCTAACGGAAATGAAGTTATGAACCTGCTTTCACAGCTTAATGATGAAGGAACTACAATTGTGATGGTTACTCACTCAAGCTCCGATGCAGAAAGAGCAAGCAGGGTAATTCAACTATTTGACGGACAGATTGTAAGTGAAAACAAGAAATCCAGAATAGCAAAGCCTTCCAATGCCGTTTCCTTTTTATAATTTAGACAATTAAAAATATTAACACCCTTATCATGTTTTTCAATAATCTTAAAATTGCGTACCGAAATTTAATCCGAAACAAAGGATACAGTTTTATTAATATATCGGGACTTGCCATCGGAATGGCTTGTACAATACTACTCTTACTATGGGTAAACCATGAATTGAATTTTAATAATTTCCATAAAGATGTTGACAAGGTTTATCAGGTCGCTAACTTCCAAACCTGGAATGGCAGGAAAAATGCAATGCCAAATTTACCTACTCCATTGATCGATGCAATCAAAGAAAAATATCCTGAAATAGAATATGCTACTCATTATAATGCTTGGGGAGAAAATTTATTAGTAGAATATAATGGTAAAAAGCAATACGAAAATATTAAAAGTGCTGACCCGGATTTCTTCAAGATATTTAATTTTCCATTGATTCACGGGAATATGGAAACCTGCTTGAACGATATCAATTCGCTAATAATTTCAGAAAAAGCCGCAAAACGTATATTTGGAGAGGAAAATCCAATTGGTAAAATCGTAAAGGTCGATAATAGACAACCATTGATAATTACAGCTGTAGCTAAAAATGCACCAAGTAATTCCAGCATAAAGTTTGATTTCCTGACTCCTTTTGACATGATAAAAAAACAGAATCCCTATTCGGATAATTGGAATTCACACAACTACTTTGGCTATGCTAAAATCGCTAAGAATACTAATATTACCTCTCTTAATGAAAGATTAGACCAATTTTATATTGATCATGTCGACAAGGAAAGTGAAAAATATGCATTTTTATTTCCAATCACCAAAGTGCATTTGTATAATCTGGATGGCAATCCAACCAAAATAACACAAGTAAAAATGTTTTTCATGATTGCCATTTTCATCCTCATCATTGCCTGTTTCAACTTTATGAATCTTTCAACAGCCCGAGCGGCAAAAAGAGCCAAAGAAATTGGCTTAAAAAAAGCAATTGGGGCTACCTACTCACAATTAATGAAACAGTTTATGGGTGAATCCTTACTAATCACAATTGTAGCTGCAAATTTTGCAATTATATTATCTCATTTATTTTTACCACAATTCAATTTATTAATGAGCAGGCAGTTGATTATAGATTATTCATCGCTTGAATTTTGGTTAATTATTTTTGCAGTAACTATTTTCACAGGATTAATCGCAGGTGCCTATCCGGCATTTTACTTGTCTTCCGTCAACCCAATTATAGTATTAAAAGGAACCTTCTCGAGTGGCAAAGGCAGTAATCGATTCAGAAGAACATTGGTGGTCATCCAGTTTATTTTAGCATCATCCCTATTAATCTGCACCTTAGCCATTGTGCTTCAAACCAGATACCTTGCTAATATGGATATCGGGTTAAATAAAGACAATGTTATTTCAGTGAATGTGAATCAACAAATGAGGGACAAAATAGAAAGTATCAAAAGTGAATTGCTAAACAGTTCTCTTGTCGAAGATGTGTCTTACAGTTCACATATTCCATACACGGTTTTTTCTAATGGCTGGGGCGAAAACTGGGAAGGTAAAGATCCTGACTTTAAACCTTTAATTACCTATCCGTATGTTGATGTTAACTTCTTCGATGTTTTTAAAATCAAATTTATTGAAGGAAGAGCTTTTAATAGAGATAATCCTACAGCAGATTCAAGCTGCGTAATCATAAATGAAAAATTAGCCAAAATAATTTCTAAAGAATCTGTTTTAGATAAAATAATTCATTCAAACGACGAAAATTTAAGAATAATTGGTGTTGTAAAAAATTATCATTGTACACCAAACACCCGAAAATTACAACCGTTCATGCTTCGTTTATGCAGCGATCCAAATTATTTATTTGTAAGATATGCCGAAGGCAATTCGATGAAAGCAGTGCGGGAAATTGAAAATATCTGTTCAAAATACAATCCTGATTTTCCACTAATCTATCAATTCATGGATGATCATTACGACAACATTTATGAAAGCGACAGGGCTACAGTTGGCACCTTACTTTATGCCTCCATTTTAGCCATTATTGTATCCTGTTTAGGACTATTTGGCATGGCTTCATTTAATGCTGAAGAACGCACAAAAGAAATTGGAGTGCGCAAAGTATTAGGAGCTTCAATGCATCAACTGATTATGATCTTCAGTAAAGATTTCAGCAAATGGATTGTAATAGCCTCATTAATTTCATGGCCAATTACTTATTTTACTATAGAACAGTGGTTTGACAACTACCCATTCAGAATTGATTTTCCGTTCTGGTTATTTTTAGCCGTATTTATACTGTTATTAATAATAGCCATTGTTACAGTTGCTTATCAAAGCTGGAAATCGGCTACACAAAACCCGATTAAAAGTTTAAAATATGAGTAGACTACGAATCTTCGTATCTCTCACCAATATCATTTTAAAGAACATGCCTCTTCCAATCGAACCTTTTCAGACTGAATTGATTCGGGAAGAGGTATTTCTATTTGAATACAAGTGCCTTTGCCTTCCTCCGAATCCAATACTATTTTTCCATTCAACAAATCAACAAATTCTTTAACTAAATGCAATCCTAGTCCCAAACCTCCATATTTTCTAGAATTTGAACTATCAACCTGCCAAAAGGGTTCGAACACATATTTTATGTGCTTTTCAGAAATCCCAATACCGGTATCTTTTACAAAAAGTATCATCGATGTATTCTTTTTAATTGTAAAACCGAAATTAATTTTTCCTTTTTCTGTAAACTTCAATGCATTATCTAAAAGTCGCTCCAGAATTCGTTCTATTTTACTTTTATCCGTATAAACTTCAACATCTTGCAAATCATAATCATAGTCAATATTAATGAATACAGATTTTTTTTGAAATTTATACTTCTCCAGAATTTCACTAAACAGGGAAACTATAGACAAATGTGAATAATTTAGATTTATTGCCCCTGTTCTTAAAGCAATAAGATCCAAAAGCGCTAAACATTTTTTCTGCATTTCTTTTCCTGATTTGAAAATATAACCTGAGAAATTTTTTACCTCTGCTTCGCTGTAATTAATTTCTTGAAGCAATTGTGAAAAACCTATCACCGAATTAAGAGGTGTAAATATTTCGTGACTTAGGCAAGAAAGGAGGTTTCTATTTAAATTTTCACTGCAATTTTGATCCCGAAAAGAAAGCATCCGACTTTGATCAAAAACTGAATCTACCAATTCAATCTTTAAATTCATATAATTATCATCTTCATTAAAAATTTTAAGATGAAGGTGAATTAAATTTTTACGGAATAAAACAAATTTAGTCCCACAATTACTCTGCTTTTTTAAAAGGCTTCTTATTCCAAATAATTGCTCTTTATTCTCATTGATCAACACATAATCAATACCTTGTTCTTTCACTATATTTAGGACTTTATCAACAAATTTTTCTTCAATTACTTCAAGAGAAAAAGCATGCATTACCGAAGATAAAATTTTTCGTTCAGTGGTATCAATACAGAACAATAATGCTTTTTTTTTAATTTTATCCATTATTGCATTTGAATTTAAGTGCTTTCATTTAACAGTTTATTTAATTAATCATATTTAAATTCCGAAACAAAAATGTCATCTTAAATTTACAGTTCCAAACATAAAAAAGAATAAATAGCTTAAGCAATCATTAAACAAAAAACAATCCTTACTACCGACTGTTGACAATATTCATCCTCATGACAGACCACCAATTATATTTTAAACAAAATTAAATTACCACTTTTCAATCTAACTTATCAACTCAGAACTAATTCTCTAAGACAAACGAACACTTATCAATATTAAACAGCAATTCATCTACTAATTAAAACCATTCGTTAAAATTCATCATTCCAATTCTCTATATTTGCCGGTTATTATCCAAGCAATACATAATTATTGGAGTCAAAAATAAAAATAAGCTCAATAAATTTGTCCAAATACACCAAAAACATATTATTAATCTCCATATCAAACACTTTTCTTGATATGAAATGAGTTTCTATTATAGAGCCCAGTTAAGCAATGAGACAAACAAACACATAAAGATAAATATGACTTGTAAAAGAAAATGCAAAATGGAACTATCAGGAAAAGAAGATCAAATTGAGTATAAAATGAAAATAGAAGTAGTCCCCTTTCAATTTATATCTACCAACACCTGGCAAAATTTAAATAAAACGTTAAATCAAACCGCTAAACATATACAAATTCAAAAAGGAAATGAAACAGTAATAATCAACAATGATACAATTGCATTTATGTATATCGAATGCAAAATTGTTTCACTAATGAATTTTTCAGGAAACAATTTTATACTAACGGAATCTCTTAATTATTATGAAGAATTACTTGAAGACAGTTTTTTTAGAGTCAACCGCCAATACATCATCAACAGAAACAATATTAAAAACATAATTTCATCAAAAGGCAAAGTTTTAGTAGAATTACTAATCCCCAAAGACAAGCTAATTACAGTTACCTGTAATAAAGAAAGAGAATTTTACAAATGGATTAAAAATACCCCAATTTCTCTTGAACAACTATAAACCGAAACAATTCATATTTCACATTACAAGTAAACACATTTTAAGGGATAGAAACATTTCCCCACAAATAAGGAGGATTAATTTTGCATCAACATCGCTTCAAAATTATTTACCAACTGGTCAAAATCCGAATAAACTTCCTTTGCATGTTTTATAGTTTGAATTTTTATAAACTCTTTCAATTTTTGCTTTCCTCCTTTATTGATTAAGAATTCAATAAAAGCCGCTCCTACCGGATAGCTCAAATCTCTTTCATACTTGGTAGGTTCTTCCCACAACTGCAACAATGAAAATTTATCCTTTGGAACTCTAAGTCGTGCAATTTTCAATAAATTCTGATCCATTTGATCAAAATACATTCCCAAACCTTCCTTGATCAACATGGTCTTGAACTTTGGTTGTACTGCCATCTGACAAAGCATATGGCAAAGTTCGTAATCATTCGACTCATTGTATAGCACATTCACGATACGAAGATCCGAATTTGAGAATCCAAGAGGACGACTAAACTTTCTAAATGCCTCATTTCTATCGCTCCACACAAAAAAGTCTACTTTTTTAATTGGTTCAGCATCGAGAGTTTCTGCAATTCTTTTATAGTTAAGATCGTTTCTTGCAATAAATTCACCAACATTCTCCAATTTATTTTTATCCTGAAAATGAAACCGAATATTCTCCGATTCTACCACTTCCCATGCTTTATAATAAATTCCTGTTTGAAACAAGCTCAAATATTTATCCGCATAATTGGCAGCCTCTTTTGATTTTCTGTCATTCTGACATTCCTTTAATAGTTTTACAGCTCTTTGCTCTTCACCATTTATAAAATAACATTTTGCCAAATAAGCCTTACTAATCTCTTTTACATCACCCGATACAGTTGCCGATGTGATCGTTTTTTCCAAATACGGGATTGCGATTGTGAATTGCCTGGAATCAGTGTAGGCTCGACCTAAAATAGAATTTAAATCCGAATCTACTGAATTTCCCTGCAACATAGACTGAGCTTTCTCAATTACCTGATCGTATTTTTCTTTCGAGAATAATTTTTTCAACTCCTTATTTTGACTCATTGAGCTAATATGGAAAATGATCAGCAGTAGTGTAACAAGTATTCTATTCATGGTATAAATAAGATTTAGAGCAGGCAATTTAAAGGAATAAATTGATTAACAAAATTAGCATTTAAAGAACTTTATCGATTATTCAATTATCGTTCCACAACTTGCTTATAGAAACGAACCAAATAAAAAAGTTCATTTCAAAGGCATTTTGAACCTTCTTAATGAACTTTTATTTGCTAATTACCTTTTACAGAAAGAACAAAAACGGTATAATTATTCCAATAACAATCAACCATTTTCCTCTTCCGGAAATGCCTTTTTTACCAGGAACCATAAACATCCCTGACAGGGCGAACACAATCATTACAACAGCAAAAACATCTGCCATTAGTGTCCATCCTTTTCTACTATTATAATGAAGTTTATTAATAAAATAGACCCATTCTTTTTTCTCATACACCTCAAACGACAAACGTCCGTTTACCGGATCGTAATTTCCCAATCCTCCTTTTAAGTAAACATTGTATTTTCTGTCATCAGGAAGTATTCGGTTTAAACGATAATCCAAAATATTCTTATGCCAATAAGCCGTTAACTGATCTGGTGTTAGATTTGAAGCCAGCTGTATCGTCTTGTACTCGGTACGGTAAGCCGGATCTTCGCCATTTTTTTTATGATTTAAAATAATTCCTGACACAGAATAAATAATAGTGATGCCAACAAAAAAATATCCCAGATCACGATGTATAAAACGGAGCCATTTTCTAAGCTTTACATTATTCCATAACCTCATAACTATTTCCGTCTACATAATAAATTGCATAATAATTTTTGTTGTTCTCTTTCATCCAGTCACGCATTTCCTTGATATTTGCCATTTCCGAACTACAATGTTTTCCACCTTCTTCCGAAGCATGCTTAGCCTTCACCTCTGTTTCCCATTCATCAATGGCTGCTTCATCAAGTCGTTTCTCCCTAAGAATTCCAGACACCTGAATATCTTGTCCGGCCATTTCTTTATCAAATCCTTCTAAATTCCCACTTGCTTCTACACGAATAGATAAGTTCCCTGTCGAATTCTTTAGAATGCAGCGTTTGCCGGAATGTGCGCAAACATGATTTACC
Organism: Marinifilaceae bacterium; assembly: GCA_016936255.1. Taxonomy (GTDB): domain Bacteria; phylum Bacteroidota; class Bacteroidia; order Bacteroidales; family Marinifilaceae; genus Labilibaculum. The sequence continues at coordinate 27,308 of JAFGYE010000026.1, forward strand.
AATCCCTTAAAATTAACTTCTTTACCAACCAATTCTTCAGCATTTACCATTAACTTATCAATGGTTACAACTGATGTTTCGGTTTGTGCTAACTCACTTTTTTCAAGATGACCTTCTTTTGTCTCTTTTTGTTTTGGATTACAAGACATACAAAAAAGACAAACTGCAATGATGCTTACGTATTTCATTGTGTTACTTTTTAGGATTATTAATAGTTTATTTTGATTCATACAAACTTATGAGTACCAAGGAATAAATCCTAACAAAATAACAATTCATTAACAAGATTTCTTTCCATAATACATGAATAAAACGAAAATAAATATCCTTTAGTTTTGATGCTTATAATTGAAAAAAAACATTACTTTATAAATTGATGTTAAAATAAGAAACATTCGCATTACTTTAGTAACCATTCGCACGCAATACCGTACCATTACTGAATTAATAAAACACACAAACAAAATTGTTCATAAAGTATTTAACACTGCCCAAACAACATGCTTACACGATTTAAAGACTGGAAGATTAAAAGTAAACTTTTCTTGCTTACATTTCTTACTCTAACAAGTATCCTTTTCTTAAGTTTGACATCAAACTATTTTTTCAACACAAACAAAACTCTTAGCATAATAATTAATGGCGTACGTGTTCATCAAACTCTACTCCAAAATGCCACTGAGGAACTTTATAACTTCAAAATTTCGAAAGAAGTTGAACATCTTGAAAAATCTGCCGAATATTTAACGCGGGCAAACCATTTAGCTGAAGACTTTATACAAGTTAACAATGACTTCACATTCAAAAGCAATGATGAAATAGCAAATTGTCTTTTCAAGGATTTTCCTGAAATCTATAATAATGAGATCAATAATGCAAAACTATTGGTTGACCGGCTGAAGACTCTTAAAACTCTTAACAACAGCAACATTAAGGACACAAGAAGTCTTGCAGGAAAAACCTGCGGTCTTGTTGAAAAAATAAAAAATGAATTACTTACAAAAAGAGAAAATATAAACCTTGACACAACAAAAATACAACTAACCGAAATCAAACAACATTATTCAGAAATTAGTTCTACCCTCAGTAATTTAGCGGAAAAAACCAATTCTGCTTTAATTTGGGTAATGCTCGGAATTGCTTTACTACTGGCAATTGCAATTCTGCTATTGTCAAGATATATTTCCAGATCAATTTCTGTTCCTGTTCAACAAATGGTGAACAATTTTAAACTTATTGCCAAAGGTAACTTCCGCACTCCTTTAAGTATTAATTCAAAAGATGAAATTGGTGCTTTAGCTAATTCTTTCGACATTATTCAACAAGATTTCCAGAATGTAGTAACTCAAACACAAAAAGTTGCCCTTGGTGACTTAAGCATAAACCTTACCCCAAAATCGAAAGAGGATGAATTATCAACCTCTTTGAATCAAATGGTGAAAACTCTTAAAGATGCCAAAGCCATTAATGATGAAACCACATGGTTTAGATCTGGTGTTAATCAATTGAATGAGACTCTTCAAGGAGATCAAAATTTAAATGAAGTTTCGGAACATTCTCTGATTTTCATGACTGAATTTTTAAGAGCTGAACTTGGTGCAATTTACGTTTATCAAGAAGAAAATGATAATTTATTACTTACTGCCTCCATTGGCATTCCAAATAAAAACCAATACAAAAATATTCGGATAGGACATGGCTTAATTGGTCAGGTGGCTCAAACAAAAAAACTAAAACACATTAAAGATGTTCCTGAAGATTACTTTACAATTTTCTCTGGAACAGGAGAAATAAAACCTGGCAATATTGTCATTGTTCCATTAATTTTTAACGACACTCTTTGGGGTGTAATGGAATTAGCATCGATTAAAAAGATCAGCGAAACGGAAATTGAATTCATTAAAGCTGTTCGTGAAAGTATCACAGTGAAAATTGCCTCAACATTAGCGCGCGTTCGACTGGAGAATTTATTAGATACCACTCAGAAACAAGCTGGCGAATTACAGGTTCAACAAGAAGAACTTCGGGTGGCAAACGAAGAATTGGCTGAACAAACTAAAATACTAATTGATAATGAGAAAAAGCTTCAAGTTCAGCAGGAAGAGTTGAGGGTTGCCAACGAGGAACTGGAAGAACGAACCAATCAATTGGAAATTCAAAAAGACGAAATTCAAAGCAAGAACATCAGTTTATCCCAAACTCATGAAAAATTAGAAACAAAAGCACGTGAATTGGAACAGACAAGTCAATACAAGACTGATTTTCTTGCAAATATGTCACACGAATTACGAACACCATTAAATAGTTTACTTATTTTATCAAATCTTCTCGCGAAAAACAAAAAGGGTAATTTAGATGACGAAGATATTGAATCAATCGAAATTATTAACAAAAGCGGCAAGGATCTGCTTCAGCTTATTAATGAAACCCTGGATCTTTCGAAAATTGAAGCTGGAAAAATGACTGTTCATTTCGAAAACTTAGGTTCCGACAGTATCGCTCAGGAAATAGTAATGAATTTTAAACATCAGGCTGAAAAGAAAAAAATAAAATTCTCTGTCGATATTGAAGAAAACTTCCCAAAAACAATAGAAACAGACCAATTGCGTTTGGCCCAAATCTTAAAAAATCTTCTGTCAAATGCATTCAAGTTTACTTCGAAAGGTGCTATTTCAGTTTCTTTGAGAAAGCTTGCTGATCAAGAAATCGTGCGCCGTGATGATTTAAAAGAAATTGAAACATGTGCATTTGTAGTTAGTGATACCGGAGTAGGAATACCGGACGAAAAGAAAGAAGCAATTTTTGAAGCATTCCAACAAGCCGACGGGAGTACTTCAAGAAGATACGGTGGTACGGGATTAGGATTATCTATTTCAAAAGAATTGGCTAGAATGCTGGGTGGCGAAATTCATCTGGAAAGTGAATCGGGAAAAGGATCGTCATTCACTTTACTATTGCCGGTAAAACAACCTATCAATACCATTCAAAACTCTGATTCGGTGTTACAGAAGACAAATTTAGAGCCGGAAACAGAAAAACATATTGTTCTTCCTTTCTTCATTGATGATGATCGAGAGATTCCTCATACAGGCTCTACTGTGATAATTATTCATCCCGACAAAAAAGAAGCAAGCTTATTATACTACCAGATTCATGAAAACAGGTTTCACGCTTTGGCAGCCTCAAATATTGAAGACGCAATTGTACTTATCGAAGCTCATCAACCTTCGGCGATAATAATCGGCGTCGAATTACTGATGAAGAATGGCGAAACAGAATTGGATCGCTTAAGATCTCACCCATTCGCATCTAATTTGCCAATTCATATCGTAAATCCTGTCGAGGGAATCAGAGAAAGGGACAAAAAAGCACTGCCAACAGTTAAGGCTACAGATTTCTCCAGTGCCATTAAAAAAATTCAAAAAGAACTGTTTTCAGAATCTAAAAAGATATTAATAGTTGAAGATGACGCAATTACACGAAAAATCATAAAAACTCTTTTAAAATCAACAAATGCTGAAATAGAAGAAGTTTCCACAGGTATTGAAGCCTATAAACTGATTAGAGACAATAGTTACGATTGTGTAATATTAGACTTAGGCCTGCCCGATTTTACAGGAAATGAACTACTGACAAAGCTAACCGAAGCGAATATAACGATACCAAATACAATCATTTATACAGGCAAAGAATTATCCCGCGAAGAACACCGACAACTGAGCAAATACACCAATTCGATTATTTTAAAAGGATTAAAATCTGATGAGAGATTAATGGATGAGGTCACGCTCTTTCTGCATCATGTCGCAACAACAATTCCCGAGAATCCTAAAATTAAGATTACAGAAATAGATGATTCTATTTTTAAAGGAAAAAAAGTACTGGTTGTTGATGATGAAATCAGAAATATTTTTGCGCTGGGTAAAATACTTGAAGACAAAGAAATAGAGGTTATTGAAGCTGAGAATGGCAAAATTGCGGTTGATGTTTTAAAAGAGCACAAAAACATAGATTTAGTACTTATGGACATTATGATGCCCGAAATGGATGGTTATGAAGCCATGACTATTATTCGGAAAACTCCCGAAATTAAAAATATCCCAATTATTTGCCTAACTGCAAAGGCAATGAAAGAAGATTATGAAAAAGCAATTTCATCAGGAGCAAATGATTATTTATCAAAACCAATTGATGAAAATAAATTGTTTTCAATGTTAAAAATATGGCTTTACAACTAATTCTTCTTTTTTTAATACATTTAAGTAAAGTAGAAAATTAGGGTCTGACAAAATACTATTGGACTACAAACAATAACAGAAAAATGAAAAAAGACAAAATATTAATCGTTGATGACAAGGAAGAAAATTTAATAAGCCTTGAAAGAATACTTAGCGATTTTGACGTCGAATTTGTTCGTGCATCATCTGGGGAAGAAGCTCTAAAATATACTCTGAAAGACGAATTTGCAATGTCTATTCTTGATGTGCAAATGCCTGGAATGGATGGTTATGAAACCCTTGAATTAATGAGGCAGCGAAAGAAAACTAAATATTTACCGGTGATTTTTGTTTCTGCAATTCATCAAAGCGATTTACACATCATAAAAGGAATAGAAACCGGAGCTGTCGATTTTATTCCGAAACCTATTATTCCTGAAGTTTTGAAAGGGAAAGTAAGTGTATTTCTAGATTTATTTCGCCAACGTAAAGAATTGGATTTGCTGCTGACGTATTTAGAAAAAAAGAACGAAGAACTTATTATTGAAAAGAACAAAGCGGAGGAAGCAACCCGATCAAAATCATTATTTTTGGCCAACATGTCGCATGAAATTCGCTCTCCGATGAATGGCATCCTGGGTCTTTCAAAACTTTTGCAACAATCCGAACTCAATTCTGAACAAAAAGACATGCTTGACGTAATGGCAAGATCAGGTGAAAATTTAATTCAAATTATTAATGATATTTTGGATTACTCGAAAATTGAAGCAGGACAAATTGAAATTGAAGAAATTCATTTTGATATTCGAAAAGTAACCGATACAATTTTTCATCTTTTAAATTATAAAGCCATTGAAAGAGAAATTGATTTTAAAATTGAAGTAGATGAGATCATTCCCCAAAATATAATTGGAGACTCATTTCGTTTAAATCAAGTACTCATGAATTTGACTAATAATGCAATCAAATTCACTCAAAACGGTTCTGTTACCCTATCCATAAAGTGCATTGAAAAAACGAAAGAGCATGTATCTTTATTCTTCACAATTAAAGATACTGGTATTGGAATATCAAAAGATGCGCAAAAAAAACTATTTAGAGAATTTACACAATCTGATAGTTCAATCACCAGAGAATATGGAGGTACAGGTCTGGGCCTAGCCATTTCAAAAAATCTCACTCAATTAATGGGCGGAAAAATTATTGTAGAAAGCGAACTGGGAATTGGTTCAGAATTCATGTTCGAATTAAAATTTGGATGCAAAGAAAAAAAAGAAAACACACCCATGAATCAAAATATTACGCTCCCTTCCAACTTATCGATACTGGTAGCTGAGGACAATCCAATAAATCAAAAAGTGGTTACTCTCACCCTTCGAATGATGGGATTGACTTGTGACATTGCAAAAAATGGCGTTGAAGCTCTTGAAATGTATAAAACAAATCGTCATCAAATTATTCTTATGGACATGCAAATGCCGGTTCTTGATGGAATTAGTGCCACCGAAAAAATTAGAAACTTCGAAATTTCCGAGTCTGTAGATGAACCAACATATATTATTGCTCTAACAGCCAACAGTTTTATCGAAGACAAACAAAAATGTATTGAAGCTGGCATGAACGATTTCCTTAGTAAACCATTTAAAGAAGATGATCTTAGAAAAGTTTTGAGTCTGGCTTCAAAAAGCATCGCCCTATAAATATGGATCCAAACAAACTTGAATATCTCGAAAATATCGACATAGAAATTCCTTTGTTTCTTGAGGCAATATTTCAGAAATACGGTTACGATTTTAGAGATTATTCAACCGCACATATCAAAAGACGTTTAATGCATCGTATGGCAATTGGAAGATTTGAAACAGTTTCCCAGATGCAGGACAAAGTTCTTCGGGATAAAAGCTTTTTTATCAGCTTACTGGAAGATCTTTCCATTAACGTTACCGAAATGTTTCGTGATCCTGAATTCTATTCCTCTTTTCGTGAATATGTTGTGCCAAATTTAAGAACCTACCCGTTTATTAAAATCTGGCATGCCGGATGTGCAACCGGTGAAGAGGTTTACTCACTTGCAATTCTTTTAAAAGAAGAAAATCTGCTTGACAGATGTCAGATTTATGCTACAGATTTTAATCGCAGAGTTTTGGATATTGCTAAATTAGGGATATACCCAACTCAGGATCTTGAAAAATTCAGTCGAAATTACCTCGAATCTGGCGGAAAAGGAAAACTTTCTGACTATTATACTCTTAAATACGGCTCTCTTAAATTGGATCAATCTCTTTCAAAAAAAGTAGTTTTTGCCGATCACAATTTAGTAACCGACAATGTATTTGCTGAGGTGAATTTAATCCTATGCAGAAATGTCTTAATCTACTTTAATAAAGATTTGCAAAATAAAGTGATCGACTTATTTTACAAAAGTTTATCATCGAGTGGATTTTTGTGTCTTGGAACAAAGGAGAGTCTTCGTTTCACACAATTAGAAAACAATTTCGCCAACATCGATTCTACTCTGAAAATATATAAAAAGAAAATCAACTAATGTTTAGAGCTGTTGTTATAGGTACATCCTATGGAGGTTTAGAGGCTTTGAAAGCCATTATCCCCCATCTACCAAAAGATTTATCTTTGGCAGTTATTGTTGTGCTTCATATTGGCGATAATAAAAACGACTCTTTCATCCAATACCTAAATAAACAGAGTAAAGTAAAAATAAAAGAGGCAGAAGAAAAGGAAAAAATAAAAGTCGGAACGGTTTATTTTGCACCGCCAAACTATCATATTCTAATAGAAAACGATTCTACCATTGCTTTATCTGCAGATCCTAAAATCAATCATTCGAGACCATCCATTGATGTTTTGTTTGAATCGGCAGCATGGCACTTTAAAAATCAATTGATTGGTATTCTCTTAACCGGATTAAATCAGGATGGTGCTCTTGGAATAAAAGAAATCAAAAAATATGGTGGAATCACTATCGTTGAAAATCCAAAAACAGCTATTGCTGCAATAATGCCTGCTTCGGCCATTAAAATAATGAAACCGAACTATATCCTGAATTTAGACCAGATTTCAAAAAAAATAATCGAATTAAGTAAGTTCGATTAAGCGGTTAAACAAATCTATCGCCGGATTCATTCAGAAATAAGCTCCAAAACATTTCGGATTTTATTAAAGCAGCTTATAAACCAATATTTTTCCCGAACTTTCCGCACTAACTAATTCAAAAAAAATGCCAACCAATATAGAGCTTAAAGCATTCTGTAAAAACAAAGAGAAAATTAGAGAAATACTCTTATCTATTGGTGCCTCGTACAAAGGCACTGATCAGCAAAAAGACACTTACTTCCATTCCAAATCAGGCATTCTAAAAATTAAAGAAGGATCTATTGAAAATAAATTAATTCATTATGTCAGGGAAGATAAAAAAGGCTCTAATGAAAGTCAGGTTTACTTATATCCAACAACCCCAGATTCCAACTTAAAAAAAATTCTTGAAAAGACTGTAGGAACAAGATCCATAGTTGAGAAAAAAAGAGAAATTTACGTTATAGATAATGTGACATTCCATATCGACACAGTTAAAGGATTAAATGATTTTGTTGAAATTATAGCCAAAGATAATGAGGGCAGTATATCAATTGAAAAATTGAAGGAACAATGCAACAAATACATTAAAACATTGGAAATCAATGCAAAAGATTTAAGCTTAGGATCATACTCCGATCTGTTACAACAGAATAATCTTTTTAGTCAGATTTTAGTTGATGAATAATATTTCTGTCGAATCAGTTGTATTTTTTTTTACTTATATCATCGAACAATTTAGTAACTTTAAAACAGAATCTAAAGCTACGTATTGATGCTCCAATTTGAATTTGATATACGAGACCATAAAATTAACAATAACGAATCGAGAGGAATACAACTTGCCCTGGGCATTTCTTTTTTAATTTGTACTGCCTTATTTTTTGTGTTTATCAACTATCTTGATTTCTTCCCTTTTAGCGAATATCTTGTACTTGTTTTGGTAATTGCATCGCTTTATTTTATTGGTTTACTTTTAGGTTGTAAATTTCTTTACCCAAAAGAATATTTAACCATCAACGCCAGAAAATTAACTTATAAAACAGGATGGAGAAATAAAGAGCTGAAAATTTACTTAAAGGATATTAAAGATTTTACCATTACAGATCACAAGCTAATAATTGTACTGAAAAGCAAAGAGAAAATACCAATTAATCTCTGCTATTTTAGTGATAATGCAATAACGGTACTAAAAAACTATTTGAATGTATAAAAAACGGAAGACTTTATTTTCTTCCGTTTTCTATTTGTTATTTAATGGTCATTCTGGCAAAAGGAGCTGTATCCTGCTCTACAAATTCCTTTTTAAGAAATTTAAAATAACCGGTAATTGCAATCATCGCGGCGTTATCAAGAGAATAACCTAGCTGAGGAATAAAAACTTTCCACTTGAATTTTACGGCTGCCTCTGTCAACGCTTTTTGCAATCCGGAATTGGCTGAAACACCACCGGCAATAGCCACTTGCTTAATCCCAGTTTCTTTTGCAGCTTTTTTAACTTTGTTCATTAAAACATCAACAATTGTGTATTGCAGCGACGCACACAAATCATTCATATTTTCCGCTATAAAATTTGGATTCTCCTTTATCCGATCGCGAACGAAGTACAAAAATGACGTTTTAAGCCCACTGAAACTATAGTTTAATCCTTGAATTTTTGGCCGGCTAAATTCATAAGCAAGAGGATTGCCTAATTTTGCATTACGATCAATAATCGGACCTCCCGGATAAGGCAATCCCATCACCTTAGCACATTTATCAAACGCCTCTCCAGCTGCATCGTCAATGGTCTCCCCGATTACTTCCATCTCTAAATGATCTTTAACCACAATAATCTGAGAATTACCGCCGGATACAAGCAAAGCCAAAAAGGGAAAATCAGGATGCTCGTATTTGTTCTTTAAATCATCAATAAAATGCGCAAGAATATGTGCCTGCAGATGATTCACCTCGATTAAAGGAATATTTTTAGACAAAGCAAAACCTTTGGCAAAGGAAGTTCCAACCATTAATGACCCCAATAAACCCGGTCCTCTGGTAAAAGCAACTGCATCAATCTCATCGGCAGTAACTCCTGCTTTTTGCATGGCTTGATGAACCACCGGAATTATGTTCTGTTGATGAGCTCTCGAAGCTAACTCTGGAACAACTCCTCCATAATCCATATGTACATCCTGGTTGGCTGTGATATTCGAATAAATTACTCCATCCCTTAATATTGAAGCAGAAGTATCATCACAAGACGACTCAATTCCTAATATAGTTGTACTCATTAAATTTTATTTAAATCAGAATAAAAATGGCTTTACACACTTAAAAGGTTAAAAAAATCAAAAAACTCCGCAAACACTATATTAAGGTGTAAAAATCTTCTTCTTTTTAGCTAATTTTGTGCATCTCATAAAAAAGCAAAATTATCAAAAAATTTCTCAAAATATCAATTTGGACACTTGTGGTTATCATTATGATACCCATTTTAACGTATCTGATATTCTTGAATAGTCGTGTACAAACCTACGCAAGCCAAAAAATTGCCAATTATATTTCAGACCAAACAAATACTCCCGTCAGAATTGAAGGAGTAAATATCTCCCCATTTAAAAGCATAATACTAAAAGGTCTTTATATTGAAGATTATCAAAAAGACACTTTGGTTTATGTTGGGAATCTAACAGCTAAAATTGATTCTTTTAACATCAGAAAACAAAAAATTTTCATCAACAAACTGACTTTAGACAGGGCATATGTAAATCTTCAAGAAGATGAAAACAGATTGTTTAACTATGATGTTTTTCTAGACTCACTATCCAGTGGAAAAAAAGGAAATACGACTGATACAATTCAAAAATCATGGGAAATTACTGTTGCCAACGTCGATCTTATCAATTCTCAATTTGGATATAGCGCACCTGATACAATTCCTCAGGAATTTGGCATGAATTATAACAATATTTATGTCTCGAAACTTAATCTTCAAGCTCGTAACATTCAAATTGTTGGTGACTCGGTAGATTTTCAACTGCAGCATTTAAGCTGTATTGAAAAATCAGGATTCGAATTGAAAGACTTTACAGCCAAAACATGGATAACCAGTCATCAATGGGGATTAAAGGATGTAAATATTACATCACCAAACAGTAAGCTTCAAGCAGAACATTTATATTTTAACTACGAACCGGGCAAACAAAACTGGCAGCATTTCACTAAAAAAATGAAGCTGGATTTCCAATTAATCTCCTCTCGGATTAGTTTTTTAGATATAGCTTATTTTAATGATCTGCTCTTGGGATTTAGGGAGACCGGATTTCTTTCCGGCCATATTTACGGCACTGTTTACGATTTAAGAGGTCGTGATATTGATATTGTATATGGTGCCAATACCGTTCTTAAGGGACGATTTTATATGAATGGACTTCCTTACCTAAAAGACGCTTATTTGGAGGCCGATTTTGAAGAGCTCACAACTACGATTTCTGATATTGAAAAAGTTTACATTCCTGGTTATGAAAAAGAATTCTTTAATTTGCCTGGATACTTCGACAATTTAGGCTTAATTCATTATAATGGTCAATTTAATGGTTTTTTAAATGACTTTGTCTTTTATGGAGATTTTAAAACTGAATTGGGTGAAATTAAAACGGATATACTATTTAAACCGAATTCGGGAAACAGCAGATTAAATTTTACCGGAGATCTTAAAGCATCAAACTTCTACCTTGGAGGTTTAATAGAACAGGAAAAAGTTGGGAATGTTTCCTTAAATGTTTCGGTAAACGGTTTTACAGAAACAGATCTAACCCAAGGTGCCATGAAAGGAAATATCAGTAAAGTAGATTTCTACGATTACGAATATAAAAACCTTTCCCTGGATGGATTTTTCACGAATTCAAGCTTTGATGGTAAAATTTCTATTGAAGATCCTAATATCGGCTTTGATTTTACCGGAAATATTGACTTTTCGAAGGAAATTCCAACAATGAAATTTAGTTCTCATCTTCGTAATGCCAAACTCTTCCCCCTTCATTTAAATACAAAAGATCCAAAATCAGAACTTAGCTTATCTCTGGATGCAAATTTTGCCGGAAGCGAATTTGATAATGCAAATGGAATTATTGAAATTACAAATACTGAATACAAGAACAGTTTGGGCGAGTTTGTTCTCAACAAACTTACAATCAACTCATTTTCATCGCCAATATTTAAAAGAACTATCCTGAATTCTGATATTTCTGATGCCAAAATAGAAGGGAATTATGAAATTGACCAATTAATTTCTTCTGTTGCAAATATGGCTTATGTTTATTTTCCAGCCTATGCCCCGGAAAAAGAATTTGTAAATACCGACAGTACAAATAATTTTAATTTCTCAATAAATTTAAAAGAAACAGAACCTGTTACAAAGCTTTTTTATCCAGATATTAAATTAGCTCCAAATACTAGCTTAGTAGGAAAACTAAATGCAAAAGAACAGTTAATCGAAATGCATTTTACTTCGCCTACTCTTACGGTGCAGGATAAATCGTTTGAAGAACTCAAATTAGATCTCTCTACCGATAATAAAGAGCTTGTTATAAAAGGACGCACAAATAAATTTAGCGTTTCAGATCAATTTAAATTGTATAACCTGTCAGAAAAAATTACTGCCAGTAATAATAAGGTTAGTTTAGATCTGCTTTGGAATAACTGGGATGCTGTCACCTACAGTGGTTTTATTAGTGCCAAAGCGAGTGTCCAAAAGTCGAAAGAATCTAATAATCCTGTTTGGGATATCAATCTGCTTCCGAGTAGTTTAATAATGGCTGATAGTGTTTGGTCTGTTCAAGAATCTAAGTTAGTAATTGACAGCACAAGTTTTGCAATTGATCATTTCAAAATCAGCAGAAAGAATCAATACTTTGGCTTAGATGGAAAAATCTCGTCCAATCCTGCTGACAGTATCAACTTTCAAATTCAGAACATTAGCCTCAAGAATTTAAATGATCTGACCCGAGAACAAAACATTGGAATTGACGGGACTGTTCGGGGCTACCTGCAAATTTCAGACTTTTATGGCGACAGATTATCCAACTCCAATCTCATGCTTGAGAACCTTGTTCTTAATAAAGACACCTTAGGAAATTTTTATTTGATCAGCGATTGGGAAAAAGTTGAGAAAAAACTCTCATTTTCATCTTTTACGGATCACAACAATCACAAAGAGCTGAATTTACAAGGTAATTATTTCCCTGAATTGGATTCCCTAAACATGGATATTAATATTGACAAAATACGTTTGAACTTATTAAATCCTTACTTACAAGAAAATATTTCCAAAATAAATGGAAATGCATCTGGCCACGTTCATATAGTAGGGGCGTCCAGTAAGCCCAAAACATCGGGATTTATTAAATTGGAAAATGCGAATTTTACAATAAACGAACTGCAAACAACCTATACCTGCAACGACAGCATTAAAATAACACCATCCGAATTGCAGTTTAATAATTTTAAACTAGTTGATACTGATCAAAACACAGCTACCATTTATGGTGTTATATCTCATCAGCTATTCCAGAACTTCAATTTAGATTTGGCAGTAAATACGCGTTCTTTCAATGTTCTGAACACCAAACCAACTGACAACGAACTATTTTACGGACAAGCCTATGTTACAGGAATTACGACCATGTTTGGTCCTGTGAACGACTTAGACATTGAAGTTAGAGCAAAGACTGATAAGAATACCAGATTATACGTTCCCCTAAACAACAGTGGCGACATTGAAGAAAGTAATTTCATCACATTCGTAAATTCAAATCATCAATCGGAAACCAATTTAGAAGATGAATATAAAATTGACTTGTCGGGTATCCGCCTAAATTGCGATTTGGAAATTACTCCGGAAACAGAAGTGCAAATTATTTTCGATTCAAAAATTGGTGATGTTCTAAAGGCCAAAGGAGGAGGAAATTTAAAACTTGAAATCGACACAAAAGGTGATTTTAAAATATTTGGAGACTATACAATTCAAACAGGAAGTTACCTTTTCACACTGCAAAATGTGATCAATAAAAAGTTCGATTTAGCAAATGGTGGAAACATTAAATGGGATGGCGATCCGTACAACGCAACACTTAATATTAATGCAGTATATAATGTTAAAACAACATTATACGATCTACTTTTAAATACACCATATATTGATAATACCAAGAAGGTTCCGGTTGAATGTAACATGAATCTAAGCCAGAATCTTGAGAATCCACTTATTCGCTTTGATATCAATTTTCCTACCCTGGATCAGCAGACACAAAGCATCCTGGAAGGCCTGTTTTCAACCGAAGATGAGATGAATAAGCAAATTTTATCCTTATTGGTTTTAAACCGATTTTACACTCCCGAATATCTTCGATCGACAGATCCTGATTTTGAAAATAAAAACTCCAGCTATGCTGTTGGAATCACCACAAGTGAGCTGTTATCCAATCAATTATCAAATTGGCTTAGTCAAATCAGCAACGATTTTGACATTGGAGTAAGTTATAGACCCGGCGATAATTTAACAAATGATGAAATTGAATTAGCTCTCTCCACTCAGGTTTTTAACGATAAACTAACCATTAATGGTAATGTAGGAACCGGAAATAGTCAAACCAGCAATAGTGATATTGTTGGTGATGTAGATGTGAATTTTAAATTGGACAAAAAAGGAAAGTTACAACTTAAAGCATTCACCCGTTCAAATGAATATTTAGTATACGAAGAGACAAGAAATACACAAGGAATCGGTATTTTTTACAAGGAAGACTTCAATACCTTTTCTGGATTAGTGAAAAAATACCTCAATTTCCTCAAGTCAAATAAAGATCAAAAAAAGAAGTAGGCATTAGTCAATGAAAATGTGTTTTAAAATTCCACATTCAATGTTTTTTAGCAGAATTAATAAGAGATTTTTTTCTTTAATTGTCTCAAATATTAAATCGTAAATATTGTTATATTAGCATCTTGTCTAATAAAAAACAATTCACTAAAAAATAATCTATTACTATGTTTACACTAATGGTTGTGGTTTTTGTTCTAGGATATGCTGCTATAGCACTAGAACATCCGCTGAAAATTGACAAGGCCGCTTCGGCTCTATTAATAGGAGTAATAACCTGGGTTCTATACGTATTTGGAGGAGTTGATATTCTCTCAACAGGCGTTAGCAGAGCCTGGAATGAATATGTTGCAATAAACCCGCATGCCGACAGTCATCAAGGAATGTTGGACTTTATAACTCATCACGAGGTTCTTCATCATCTATCTGAAATATCTGCCATTCTCTTCTTCCTTTTAGGAGCAATGACAATTGTTGAGATTGTTGACCAACATCAAGGATTTAAATTAATTACTGATAAGATTAAAACAACAAACAAAGTAAAACTTCTTTGGATACTTAGTGTTTTAACCTTTTTCATGTCTGCAGCTCTTGATAATCTTACAACCACCATCGTAATGGTTGCTCTTATCCGAAAATTGATTGATGCTAAAGAAGACCGCTGGTTTTTTGCCTCGATGGTTGTATTAGCAGCTAATGCCGGAGGTGCCTGGTCGCCAATTGGTGATGTAACAACAATTATGCTTTGGATTGGCGGACAGGTAACTACTCTTAAAATTATCACCGGAGTATTCCTGCCTTCTTTGTTTACAATGATTGTTCCGTTAACTATCGTTTCATTTTGGATGAAAGGAAATGTAAAACGTCCAGCTAAAGCAAACGCAAACGAAAAAGAATTTACAACAGCCAAAGAACGTGCCTTTATTTTAACATTAGGTATATCCTCCCTATTGTTTGTTCCTGTTTTTAAAACCGTAACCCACTTGCCTCCATACATGGGAATGCTATTTGGATTGGGTGTTATGTGGATGGTCACTGAAATTATGCACAAGAACAAAGAACATGAGGATAGAAGAAGACTTACTGTTATTGGTATTCTTAAAAAAGTTGATGTCCCAACCGTACTTTTCTTTTTAGGTATATTGTCAGCCGTATCCAGTTTACAATCTGCAGGACATTTGGATATTTTAGCCAAATACATGGATGAAAATATTCACAACATCTATGTCATCAACCTAATAATTGGAATCCTTTCATCTGTTGTGGATAATGTGCCTTTAGTGGCAGGTGCAATGGGAATGTATTCTATTGAAAGTGCCGGTGCGGTAGGATATCTATCCAACTTTGTTCAGGACGGTTTATTTTGGGAATTTTTAGCTTATTGTGCTGGAACAGGAGGAAGTATTTTAATTATTGGATCTGCTGCCGGAGTTGCTGCAATGGGAATGGAAAAAATCGATTTCATCTGGTATTTGAAAAAGATTTCACTTCTTGCTTTAGCCGGATACCTTGCTGGTGCCGGGGTTTACTACCTTGAAGCAGTCTTATTGCATTAAAATTAGAATTTCCTGTTTTTGTATCGAGAATCAAAAACAATAATATTAATTTAGCGAGATATAATATTCTATATTATATCTCGTTTTTTTATGTGTTAGATTTAACTTGAAAATAGTAAATATGAATTATCTTTTGATTTTAGCTGGGATTCAAACCGTGGCACAAAATGAGGCCTTACTTGAAGGACAAGGAACTGAAGCCACCGAAATTTCTCTTAATTTTATTGATCTGGCCTTTAAAGGCGGATGGATTATGGTTCCAATTATAGTTCTTTCAGGTATCGCTATGTATATCTTTTTTGAGAGATTTTATGCCATACGCAAAGCAACAAAAGTAGATTCAAATTTTATGAACAGAATCAGAGATTACATTCATGAAGGAAAAATAGATTCTGCATTAGCACTTTGTGAGTCGAATGAAACTCCAGTATCAAAAATGATTTCGAAAGGAATTAAGCGAATTGGACGACCACTAAACGATGTTAATGCTGCAATTGAAAACATCGGCAATCTTGAAGTTTCTAAACTTGAAAAAAACCTGCCAACACTTGCAACTGTTGCCGGTGCCGCTCCCATGATTGGTTTCTTAGGTACTGTAATGGGTATGATTCAGGCTTTTTACGATATGTCTACCGCAGGCAATAATATTGATGTCTCCCTTTTATCACATGGTATCTATACTGCAATGGTAACAACTGTTGCCGGTCTCATTGTTGGGATAATCGCTTATTTTGCTTATAATATTTTGGTAGCAAAAGTTGAAAAAGTCGTTTTTACTATGGAGGCAACCACAACCGAATTTATGGATTTATTGAACGAACCAATTAAGTAATTAGCTCATGGCATTAAAAACCAGAAATAAGGTAAATCCTAATTTTAGCATGTCATCAATGACAGACATTGTGTTCTTGTTGCTTATATTCTTTATGGTAACATCAACTCTTATCGCTCCAAATGCGCTAAAATTACTCTTGCCGCAAAGTAAAAATCAAACCGCTGCAAAACCAATAACTACAGTTTCAATAGATAAGGAGTTTAACTTTTTTATTGAAACCACACCTATTCCATTTTCTCAACTTGAAAATCGTTTGCAAAAACGTTTGGCGAGAGAAGAAGATCCAACCATCTCCTTGCACGTTGATAAATCTGTGCCTATAGAGCAGGTTGTTAGGGTAATGAATATTGCGAAAAACAATAAATACAAGTTAATATTGGCAACAAGAGCTAAATAATTTTATTCGATGAGTAATTCTAAAGGCAAACGAATTGGATTTGTTGGGACAATAATTTTCCACATTGGATTACTTGCCATACTATTTTATCTGGGATTTCATACGCCGCTTCCTCTGCCGGAGGAAGAAGGTATTTTGGTGAATTTTGGGAATACGAATCAGGGATTAGGCAAAAAAGATCCGGCTCCTTCTCAGTCGACTCAAGCTGTTACTGCTGTTTCGAAACCTGCACCAAAACCACAGGTTTCTCAATCGAAACCGGAAAAATCAACAAGTTCAGCCAACGAAAAAATTCTTACTCAAGAAACTGAAGAAGCTCCTTCTGTTCCTTCGGCAAAGGAAACAGCAAAAAAAAAGGCTGAAATTGAAAAAAATAAAAAAATAAAAGCGGAACAAGATCGACTGAAAAAAATTGAAAAAGAAAAGAAGCGACAAGAAGAAATTAAACAACAACAAGAAGCCGAGGCGGAAAGACAACGTTTGGCTGAAATAGAAAAACTTAGAAAAGAAGAAGCAGAAAGACAGGAAAAAATTGCCAACATCAACAATAAAGCAAAAAATGTTTTTGGCCAGGGTACTGCCTCAAATTCATCTCAAGGCAATACATCGACTTCGGGCAATCAGGGAGCTCCAAACGGATCTTCGGATTCTGATAATTACAATGGTTCAGGTTTAGGGAATAAAGGCGTTTCGTACGATTTAAAAGGCCGAAACTCTATGTCCATACCCAAACCACAATATAACTTACAAGAAAGCGGAAAAGTGGTTGTTGAAATAACTGTTGACAGAAATGGAAAAGTGGTTAATGCAAGACCTGGAATGCCAGGTTCTACAACCAGTAATTCTACCCTATTTGAGGCAGCCAGAAAAGCAGCAATGAAAGCCGTTTTCAATTCTGACCCAAAAGCTTCAGCGTTTCAACAAGGATCAATCACTTATCATTTTCAATTGGATTGATTTTATATTAATCCAAACATTTCATAGACTCCAAGAAATTTAAAAGAGGCGAAAATAATTACCAATAAAAGAATGTAACGCACAAATTTAGCTCCTAAACTAACAGCAAAATTAGCTGCAACATAAGCTCCAATCATATTTCCTGCGGCAAGAATAAAACCAATTTTATAATCAATTTGTCCATTCATTATAAAAACACCCAAAGCAAATGGGGTGTAAAGAAGAACAATAAATACCTTAATCGCATTTGCCTTCACGAGATCAAAACCTGCTCCCAACACCAATCCTGAAAGAAGGAAAAACCCAACACCAGCTTGTATAAATCCACCATACAATCCTATAAAAAAGAAAATTACAATTTGTATTACACTAGGCTTAGATCGAATTAAACCAGCTTGTCCTTTCACCCACGCATCTGGTTTGTAAAGCACAATAAAAAAGAGGAAAATTAGCAAACCTCCAATGGTTTTCTGCATCATATCCTCATTGATTTCAACAGCAAGACTAGCTCCAATTACCGATCCAACAATGGCTGGAAGTGCCAGCCAGATCCCTTCTTTAAAAGAAAAAACTTTTTGCTTTTTAAAACTGCTGACTCCAACAATATTCTGCATCAAAATGGCTATTCGATTGGTTCCGTTAGCAACATTTGCGGGAAGTCCCATAAACATCAGCACAGCCAAGCTAATTATTGATCCACTACCCGCAAGCGTATTTAGAAACCCACAAAAAACACCAACAATTACAATTAAAATATAATAATACCATTCCATAATTTCATCCTTTTTAAGCGCTTAAACTAAAGATAAAAATTGAAACAAAACATGTTTAAAAACAAAATGCTTCGGAGAAAATAATTTGACTAAACATATTGCTTAAACATCACAAAATCAATAATAGTTAAGCACTTTACAGAATATCGAACAAAAAAAAGAGGAGAATCAAATCTCCTCTTCTTCTATATTTGTAAAATAATACTACCAAGCAAACATTGGTCGCTCACACATCATCTCATTTACGCGCTCACGAACAGAAGCGATAACCTCTTCGCTTTCGATATTGCTAATTACCTCATCAATCATTTGAACGATTATTGGCATATGCTCCTCCTTTAAACCACGAGTTGTAATTGCTGGAGTTCCAACACGCAAACCAGATGTTGCAAATGGGGAACGGGTATCAAATGGAACCATATTTTTATTGATGGTAATATCAGCCTGAACCAATACATTTTCCACTTTCTTACCAGAAATTTCAGGAAATTTTGAACGAAGATCAACCAACATGGAGTGATTATCTGTTCCACCAGAAATGACTTTGTATCCTAACTTCATAAATTCAGCGGCCATTACTTTTGCATTTTTCTGCATTTGAATCGCATACTCCTTATATGAATCAGTTAAGGCCTCTCCAAAAGCAACTGCTTTTGCAGCTATAACATGCTCAAGAGGTCCTCCTTGTTGTCCTGGAAATACAGCAAAATTTAATACCTGAGACATCATTTTCACTTCCCCTTTTGGAGTTGTTTGTCCCCAAGGATTTTCAAAATCTTTTCCCATTAAAATCAATCCTCCACGTGGTCCACGAAGAGTTTTATGAGTTGTTGTAGTCACAATATGACAGTAAGGAATTGGATTACTTAGTAATCCTTTTGCAATTAATCCTGCAGGATGAGCGATATCCGCCATAAGCAAACATCCTACTTTATCCGCAATTTCGCGTAAACGAGGAAAATCCCAATCGCGGGAATAAGCAGATGCTCCGGCAACAATCATTTTTGGTTTATGTTCCAAAGCCAACTGCTCTAATTCATCGTAATCAACTGTTCCGGTTTCTTCTTTTACATGATATGCAATAGGATTGTACAAAGTACCAGAAAGGTTTACCGGTGATCCGTGTGATAAATGACCGCCATGTGATAAATCCAATCCTAAAAATGTGTCCCCTGGCTGCAAACAAGCATAAAATACAGCAGCATTTGCCTGTGCACCGGAGTGTGGCTGTACGTTAGCATATTCTGCTCCGAATAATTCACATGCTCTGTCAATAGCCAATTGTTCAGTTTGATCCACGATCTGACAACCACCATAATATCTCTTTCCCGGATATCCTTCAGCATATTTATTTGTCAGGCATGAGCCCATTGCGTCCATTACTTGCTGACTCACGAAGTTCTCAGAAGCAATTAATTCAATACCATTCTTTTGACGTAGGTATTCCTGATCAATTAGGTCGAAAATTTGAATATCTCTTTCCATTGTTGTTTGTCTTTTTTCCGAAAT
The DNA here is from genome assembly GCA_016936255.1 of Marinifilaceae bacterium. GTDB lineage: Bacteria > Bacteroidota > Bacteroidia > Bacteroidales > Marinifilaceae > Labilibaculum. The sequence goes on from JAFGYE010000026.1 coordinate 47,501, forward strand.
TATTCGAAATGAATTAATGATTTGTTAGTGTTTAGAAGGAATATAATTCCTTACCGATAAAGTATTTACTCCCCCTTGAAAAGATGATGCACCACAAAAATAATTAAATTATATATTCCTAAAAGTGCAGCTTCAAAATTAGACAAATCAGCATATTAAAAAAATTATTTCTTAGCTAATTCATTCTTAAAAGAATATTTATAACACATATAGAAAATAGATCATTTAAAATCCCTAATCTCATCACATTCTTATCAGACTCATCAAGCTCTAAAAATCAATAATCATCTTGTAAAAATCGCATCTCACCTTTCAATAAGCACATAAAATCTAAATTCTAAATTTTCATTTCACAACTTAACACATTTATTGTAAATTTAACATTGTAAATAATCCTAAATAAACCAGTATGGAAATAGTTGACTCAAATCCAAAACAAAGACCAGGACTATTAACTACCTTATGTATTCTTACCTTTATTGGAAGTGGATTCGGTATTCTAAACAATATCTTCGGGATGATTATGTCTCCTCTCAAGAACCTTTTGGATCCAGAGCTTTTCGAAACTGCACTGGACAATGTTCATGATGATTTTGCCCGGAAATTTGTAGAACAAGCACTGGAAATAGGGCAGAAAGCTCTTCAGCATATTTTTGAAATATCTCTGACTCAATTCATATTGTATGTGGCAAGCTTAACAGGTGCTATTCTAATGTTTCAATTAAAAAAGACAGGGTTTTACATCTATTCGGCAGCTCAAGTATTGCTTCTCTTTGTAGCTCCTGTGTTTATTGGATTTAACTTATTTGTTAATATTGGAATCTTATTTGGAAGTATATTCACCATACTATTTATTGCCCTTTATGCTATCAACCTTAATAAAATGAATTAATATTTATTATCCCTAAAAAAACCAAACTATTATGGAAGAAAATGTAACAACTATCGAAACTCCTAAAAAAAGACCAACTTTCTTAACCGTTCTTTGTATCCTATCATTTATTGGTAGTGGTGGCTTTGGATTACTGTATTCTGTATATCAGTATGCAACTTTCGAAAGCACCTATCCTGCTCAAATGGAAAAGTTAACTACTGCAATGGATCAATTAGAACAAGCAGGAATGGATTCAGGTTTTTTCTACAAAAGCACTGAAAATGGAATCGTAGTACTAGAAAAAATGTCTCAGAACCTAGGTTTGGTTACTGGTGTTAATTGTCTTTTTGCAATACTAAGTTTACTCGGTGTCTTCATGATGTTTAAACTAAAAAAGAATGGTTTCTACTTATATACAATTATAAACTACTTTTGGGTATTAGTTCCATTGGTTCTAATCGATTTTGAAGCATCAATGACAAATGCCTTAATTGGAGGAGTGATAGTTACACTCTTTGTCATACTTTATGCAGTGCAGCTAAAACACATGGACTAGCAAAACTACCAATGTATTAGATACAAGCCACTCATTCCGGGTGGCTTTTTTAATACTTTTTAAAATAATTTAACTCGGAACAAAATCACCCTTTTTGTAAATTTGTTCTGATATTAAAAACAAAAAATTGATTGAAATGAGAACTAAATCTGTTTTTTTTGTTTTAATCTTATTGTTTTCCCTTAGCGGATTCTCTCAAAATAAGATCAACAAAACAAAGCCAAACGAGGACATTAAAGTCAATAAGGAATTTGATAAAGATGGAAATCTGATTCGATATGATTCCACCTATCTTTACACTTGGTCATCGGATAGTTGCCATCACTTTACTCCCGACTCTGCCTTTTTAAATTTTTCGGATATTCATGAAATGAGAAAAAATATGCAGGAACAATTGGAGCAATTATTTAATCAGGACAGTTCCGGGCACAAACAATTTCAACACCCATTCTTCAACGAAGATTTCTTTAATGATGATTTTTTCAATCCTCAATTCTTCCATAATGATTTCTTCTCCCAAGATTCCAGTTACAATGATCTTCTTCAAAAAATGGAAAAAATGATGGAAGAACGCATGAATTTCTCGAAAGGATACAATGAAAAGATGCATCGAAATCTGGATTCATTGCACAATGATTTTATGAAAAAACAAAAGAGATATTTTCAACAAAGAGATTCCATATATCGGAAGCATAATAAGGATAAAGGCAAATCTATCGAATTGTAAACTCTACTGCGGGAACGGTTCTTTTAAAAAACTACTAATCGGCAGTTATATTTAGCAAATGCTGCCGATAAGCAGAAAATAATTTGGATTTCGAAACAAATCCAACGTATTTGCCATGATCCAAAACGGGCAAATTCCAAGCGCCTGTTTCCTTAAATTTGTCCAATACTTTTTCCATTGAATCGGCAAAAGAAATTGATGCGGGTGGCATAATCATCAAATTACAAATTGGTGTAGAATACAATTCATCATTAAACATGATTTCACGTACCTCATCGAGCAAAATGATCCCAATTAAATAACCTTCTTCGGTAAGCACTGGAAATATATTCCTCTTCGATTTGGATATCACTTTCACCAGATCACCTAAATTCCCATCTTCCGAAATGCTTATTAAATCAGTTTCTATCACCTTTGAAAGCTGCATAAAACGTAAAACAGCCAGATCCTTATTATGAGTTATCAACTCGCCCCTTTTGGCCAATTGAGCTGTAACAATAGATTCTTTTTGCAAACTTTTTACTGTAATAAAAGAAATCGTAGTTGACAACATCAACGGAACAATTAACTCGTATCCGCTGGTAATTTCAGCTATCAAAAAGATTCCGGTTAATGGCGCATGCAAAACGCCGCCAAGAACACTGGCCATGCCAACCAATGTGAAATTACTCTCTGAGAGTGGCTCCCCCAACTCGAAATGATTGTATACAAATACAAACAAAAAGCCCAGCATCGCTCCTGTAAACACCGAAGGAGCAAAAATACCTCCTATTCCACCCGCACCTAAAGTAATTGAGGCTGCAATCACTTTTAAAAAAACCAATGCTCCAATAAAAATGACTACCATATACCAAACATCAGTATAATTTTCAAACAAACTCGAACGAAAAACCTCAGCAAGATTCCCACCCACCAATGCTTTTACTGTGTTATAGCCTTCTCCATATAAAGCGGGAAAATAAAATATGAGTATTCCTAAAGAAAGTCCACCAATCAGCATTCTGTTTCTCAGAAATTTAAAATGTTCAAATCGGTTTTCAATCCAAAGAAATGTTTTGGTGAAATAAACAGAAACAAGTCCTGAGAGAATACCCAGTAAAATAAAAAAGGGAATATCCCGTATCACAAAAGGATGAATGATAGCAAACTCAATCAATATATCCTCATCCAAAAAAAGCTTTGTTGTTATTGCCCCGCTAACCGAGGCCATTAGTAAGGGAATTAATGAAAATCGCGACAAATCGATTAACAATACCTCCAAAGCAAATACAATAGCTGCGATCGGAGTATTAAAAATAGCTGCAATTGCTCCCGATGCACCACAAGCCAACATCAAGGTAATTTCTTTGTAGTTTAAATGAAAATTACGCCCCATATTCGATCCGATAGCCGCTCCTGAAGAAATGATTGGAGACTCCAGACCGATACTACCTCCAAATCCTGCAGTGATAATGGCTCCTATAACGGATGAATAGGTTTTGTGTAATTTCACAATACTATTCCGTTTTGATATTGCATGCAATAGTGATGTAAGGTTGTGTTTTGCAAGATCGCGAATAATATATTTTCTAAATACCAAAGTAAGGCCAACACCGATCATCGGGTACAGAAAAAACAAATAATTCTGATAACTCCAATTGATTCCTTCCAACAAAAACTCACGTCCGCGATATACTGCTGTTTTCAATACAAGCGCAGTCATTCCGGAAGCAATACCGATAAGTACGCTCAGAATTAAAATAAAACTTTGATTATTAATGTGACGCATTCTCCATATTAGAAATCGACGCCACCGCGTGTTTCCGATCATGAAATTTAATAGGCTAAGTCCTAATTTAATAAATAGAATTCTAATATCAGTAATTTACAAAAAAAGAAAAGTCCATTTTGCAATTGCAAAATGGACCTTAACGAATATAATAACTAATTCTAACTATCTATTCATCCGAAAAATGAACCAAAACTCTTCTGTAGACATTGAATATTTTCGCTTTTGAGACAAAACCCAAATATTTTTCATCCTGCACAACCGGAAGGTTCCAGGCTCCTGTTTCTTCAAATTTTCGCATCACCTTATCCATAGGCGCATCAACATCCAAAATTGCTGGTGGCATAATCATTAAACTCCACACGTATGTATCATCATACATCTCAGGATTAAACATGATGTCTCTGATATCATCCAACAGTACAATTCCCAACAATTTTTCATCCTCATCAACTACAGGGAAAATATTTCGTTGTGAATGCGAAATAATCTTCACTAATTCTCCTAAAGTTGCATTCGGGTTCACTCGTTTCAAATCCGTTTCGATCACCTTACCCATTTTCATAAGTGTAAGAACCGCTTTGTCCTTATTATGAGTAATCAGCTCGCCGCGTTTTGCCAATCGTTTGGTGTAAATTGAATGTGGCTCAAAATACATGATTGTAAGATAGGCTATGGTTGCTGTAATCATGATTGGTACAAACAATGCGTAGCCACCGGTGATTTCAACAATAAGAAATATTGCAGTAAGAGGCGCGTGCATAACACCTGCCATCATCCCTGCCATCCCGATAAGGGTAAAATTGCTTTCGGAAAGCTTAATAAAATTAAATCCGTTAATTACCCGGGCCACAAAAAATCCGGCAACAGCTCCCAAAAATAAAGAAGGAGCAAAAATACCTCCAACCCCACCACTACCTGTAGTAACTGTTGAGGCAATCACCTTAAAACCAATAACCAGCACCACATATCCTAACAACAGCCAATAATTGTCTTTCAGAAAATAGAATATACTATTATTTACTAAATCAGTATGATTGCCATTCAGCAACGATTGAATGGTGTTATAACCTTCTCCATAAAGCGGAGGAAACAAGAAAATCATTATCCCCAGCAAAATACCTCCAACAATCATTTTTCGATAACAGTTGGTAATCTTCCCGAATATTGATTCCAGATACATTGAAAAGCGGGTGAAATAAAGAGAAACCAAACCTGCGAAAATACCTAAAATGATATAGTAAGGGATATTATTGATTACAAAAGGAGTTGTTACATCATATGTAAGTAAAACACCTTTTCCCATAAAAAAGTAGGAAACACTAGCTCCGGTAATCGATGAAATTAAAAGTGGAATTAAAGATGCCATGGTTAAATCGAGCATGAGTACTTCCAAAGTGAAAATCATTCCCGCCATAGGGGCTTTAAAGATTCCACCGATTGCTCCTGCTGCTCCGCAGCCAACCATCAGTGTAACAATCTTGTAGTTCATATGAAAAAGACGAGCCAGATTCGAACCAATAGATGCCCCTGTAAGCACTACGGGCGCCTCAGCTCCAACCGATCCTCCAAAACCAATTGTTAAAGTACTGGCGATAATTGAAGAATAGTTGTTATGAGGTTTTATTTGAGAATTCTTCTTTGATATCGCATACAAAATACGCGATACACCATGTCCGATGTTATCCTTCACAAAAAATTTCACAAACAAAACAGCAAGGAAGATACCTATTGCAGGATAAGCCAGATACAACAAGTTGGCAGAATCAACATGCAATCGATGCGTTAAAAAATGATGTGTAAAATGAATTGCGTTCTTCAAAAGAAGCGCAGCCAAACCACTTACCAGGCCCACTAAAAAACTTAAAAGTAGAACGAACTGTCGTTCCTTGATGTTCTTCACTCTCCAAATTAAAAACCTGGAAAGCAAGCTTTTATTCTTCATTTCTAAAAAAATTCAACGTTTATGTCTAACGACATTATTAATACGTATAGATCGGATGGCTGAAGAAGTCAGGCGACCCTATAGAGAATTACATAAAAAAATCCAGCGATTCCATTAATCTTATGTATCCCATTGATTATCTGAGCCAATCAGGCAATACATTTACATAACAGCTCTTCAAACGGAGTGCAAAAGTAACAGATATTTAATAAGGAGAAAACCTTTTGACAGAAAATTTTATAAACTTTCCTCATGATGGCCTAAATTTCTGATAATCAACACAAACTAAACAAACGTTTGTTGTGACAAAGCATCAGAAAGAATCTTAAATTTCGATTTTATTAATCTTCTGAAAAATGCTTTAACATACGACGGTAAGTAGAAAAAATTTGCGCCCTCGATACGCACCCACAATACTTACCTTCATTAAGAACAACCAAGTTAAATTTATCGGAATATTGATACTTGCTAGCCACATCAGCCATCGACTCGTCGTGCTGAATTATAACCTCTGGAACAACCATCAAATCACGAACAAATACTTCATCATACTTCTCTGGCTGAAACATTATCTCCCGAATATCATCCAACTTTACAATGCCTTGAAAATTATTCTCCTCATCAATTACAATAAATATGTTCCGGTGTGCTTTAGCGATAACTTTAACTAATTCTCCCAATGTGGCATCTGAATTTACGGTGCTAAAGTCTTTCTCAATTAATCGGGTAACCCGCATCAACGACAATACGTTTTGATCTTTATCATGTGTCATTAACTCTTTACGCTTGGCTAACTGTATGGTATAAACAGAATGAGTTTCGAAGGTTTTTACCGTGGCATAAGAAACTGTAGCTGTTATCATCAAAGGAACAAACAATTGATAACCTCCTGATATATCCGCAATCAAAAACAATCCTGTTAATGGTGCGTGCAACACTCCGGCAATCATTCCTGCCATACCAATTAGAGCAAAATTATTAACCTCAAGATCTCGAAACCCTAAATGACGCACAAGTTTAGCAAATAAAACACCTGCATTAACTCCCATAAATAATGTAGGTGCGAAAATACCACCTACACCACCTGCTCCAAAAGTAATTGAAGCAGCAATCACTTTAAAAAATATCACCATAACCAACAAAACAATAATCATCCAAAAATTATCCTGAAAAGAATAGAAAAATGAATTGTTGAACAGGTAGGAATAATTGCCTGACAGAGATGAGTTAATCGCATCATATCCCTCTCCAAATAAAGCGGGGAAAAAGAAAATAATAACTCCAAGTGATAATCCACCAAAAATTAATTTCTTATAAATCGAATCAATTTTTTCGAAAATACCATGTATAAACATGTAGCACTTTGTAAAATAAGTAGCAATCAGACCGGTGAAAATCCCCAAAACAATGTAGTAAGGTAAATCCGACATAATAAACCCGTTTTGCACCTTAAAAGGATACAAAACATCCATTCCCAAAAAGAAATAAGAGGTTATAACAGCTGATGCAGATGCTAACAAAAGCGGAACCAAAGACCACATGGTGAGATCAAGCATGATTACTTCCAAAGCAAAAACAATTGCAGCAATCGGAGCTTTAAAAATCGCAGCCATTGCTCCCGCACAGGCACAACCCAAAAGCAATGTAATATGCTTGTAATTTAAGTGGAATAAACGCCCAATATTTGATCCAAGAGCAGCTCCGGTCGCGACAGTTGGCCCTTCCAAACCAACCGAACCACCAAATCCAACTGTTAGGGCCGATGTTACAACTGATGAGAACATATTGTGGCGGCTAATTTGAGCATTGGATTTTGAAATGCCATAGAGTACATTTGGTATGCCATGACGAACCGGACGTCTGATCACATATTTTATAAATAAAACGGCCATCAAAATTCCAATAGTTGGATAAATAACGTATAGTATATTTTTATATTCCAGCGAGGAGTTACGTTGAAGAAGGGAACTGATAAAATGGACAGAATTTTTAATAATTACTGCTGCAATTCCTGATGTTACACCAATAATAATAGCTAACATTGAAATAAACTGACGATTATTTATGTGCTTTAAACGCCAAACCAAAAAACGACCTAATAATGATTTTTTTTTCACCCTAAAATTTAAATAAAACCAATCTCACGATTCCAACGCAACCAATTGCCAATCATTCACCAAATTCCTTCATTCGAAGCTTAAAATAAAGAATATCTTCCTTAAGATACAAGAAGCAACTCCCTAATCGAAAAAATAATCCAATGTAATCTGATATATATAATAGATCTAAAGAACATCTTTCAGATCACATTACTACGTTCTAAAGAGTAACAAGTTGAATAGGTATGCTTAAAATCATACTTCCACGTCTTATTCTTATCAAGAATTTTTCTAAATTTGCATCATCACCGATTCATATTAACAGACACAAGCATACAATCTTTGTTCTTGTGTCTTTTTTTGATTGAATAACATTAGATTCTAAAGAAAATGACAAATCGAATAACATCTCTTTTCAATATTAAATACCCAATTATTCAAGGGGGAATGGTTTGGTGCTCAGGTTGGAAGTTGGCAACGGCTGTTAGTAATGCCGGAGGATTAGGTTTAATTGGCGCCGGATCGATGCACCCTGATACATTTCAGGAGCATATTCAAAAAGCAAAAACTGCAACCAACAAACCATTTGGTGTTAATGTTCCATTACTTTATCCTGAAATGGATAAGATCATGAACATCATTGTAAAAGAAGGTGTTAAAATTGTATTTACATCGGCAGGAAGCCCTAAAAAATGGACTCCATTTTTAAAAAAACATGATATTACGGTGGTGCATGTTGTATCAAGTGCTTTTTTTGCAAAAAAATGCGAGGATGCAGGTGTTGATGCAATTGTTGCTGAAGGTTTTGAAGCAGGAGGTCACAATGGAAGAGAGGAAACAACTACAATGGCATTAATTCCTTCGGTTAGAAAAGTCATTAAATTACCTTTGATTGCGGCTGGTGGAATTGGATCAGGAGAAAGCATGTTATCTGCAATGATATTAGGAGCTGATGGAGTTCAAATGGGAACCCGTTTTGCCATTTCTGAAGAATCCTCGGCTCACGAAAATTTTAAAAAATCGGTACTGAAACTAAGTGAAGGCGACACAAAACTGGCTCTGAAAAAGTTAGCCCCTACCCGTTTGGTTAAAAATGATTTTTTCAATCAAGTACATGAAGCAGAATGTAGAGGTGCATCCCCGGAAGAAATGAAGGAAATATTAGGAAAAGGCCGTGCTAAAACAGGCATGTTTGAAGGGAATTTAGAAGAGGGTGAATTGGAGATTGGTCAGGTTTCTGCACTAATCAATAAAATCCAACCCGTTTCTGAAATTATAACTCAAATAGTACAAGAATATCAAGAGAGCCTGACTCAATTACAATCCGAAAAATATAAATTTTAAGGCGTATCCATTCTTAAATTACACAGAAGAAACTATGATTGAATTTGATAAATTTACACTTAAGAATGGCTTGCGGGTAATTGTGCATCGCGATGAGACCACTCCAATGGCTGCCGTAAATATATTATACAATATTGGAGCAAAAGATGAAAATCCTGAACGAACCGGATTTGCACACCTTTTTGAGCACCTCATGTTTGGAGGATCGATAAATATTCCAAATTACGACGAACCCCTGCAAATGGTCGGAGGCGACAACAACGCATGGACCAATAATGACATCACCAATTACTATCTTACTGTTCCAAAAGCAAATTTGGAAACTGCTTTTTGGTTGGAATCCGACAGAATGCTGAGTTTGGCTTTTAGCGAAAAAAGTCTGGAAGTGCAACGAAGTGTAGTCATTGAAGAGTTTAAACAACGGTATTTCAATCAGCCTTACGGCGATGTATGGTTGCATCTTCGCCCTTTGGCCTATAAAGAACATCCTTACCAATGGCCTACAATTGGGAAATCTATCGATCACATTGAAAAAGCTACCTTAGAAGAAGTTAAGGATTTCTTTTTTCACCATTACGCTCCCAACAATGCAATAATGGTTGTTGCAGGAAATGTGGATACTCAACAAGTAAAAGAACTATCGGAAAAATGGTTTGGACCAATTGAACGAAGAGAAATTCAGGAAAGAAATCTTCCTGTAGAACCAACTCAAAATGAATTCCGGAGCAAACGAATTGACAGTAACGTGCCGTTTGATGCCATCTACATGGCCTTTCATATGGGGAAAAGAATGGACGAGGATTTCTATATTATTGATTTGATTTCGGATGTATTGTCTAACGGACAATCGTCCCGGATTTTTCAATCGTTGGTAAAAGAAAAGAATTTATTCTCTTCGATCGACGCCTACATTACAGGTGAATTTGAACCGGGCTTGTTTCTGATAACAGGAAAACTAGTTGAAGGTGTAGCCATGGAAACAGCAGATGCTGCCATTTGGGAAGAACTGAATAAAATGGCCACAACAAAAGTTGATGAGTACGAACTTCAGAAAGTGAAAAATAAGGTGGAGTCAAGCTTAGTGTTTTCAGAAATCAGCTATTTAAACAAGGCTATGAACCTGGCTACCCATGAATTATTAGGTGATGCCGACGACATTAATAAAGAAGTGGAAAAATATCAGAAAGTAAGTGTTAATGACATTTTAAACAGCTCCGCTAAAATTTTCAGAAAGGAAAATTGTTCTACACTTTATTACTACTCAAAAAAATAGGAATGGAAAATTTATATAGAAACACAGCTCCAGAATTCAAAACCGTAGATAGCGTTGAAATTCTGCCCTCACGAAAACATTCGTTGAGCAACAACATTCCCGTTCACATTATTAATGGTGGTAGTCAGGATGTAGTGAAAATTGAATTCATTTTTAATGCTGGAATCTGGCAGCAGAAAAAGCCGTTAATTGCTACTTTAACAAATACAATGCTTAACGAGGGAACCTCCTCTTTAACTGCATCTGAAATTGCAGAGAAATTTGATTTTTTGGGAGCTCACATTGGGTTTTCGGCGAGCAAACATGATGCAAGTGTTACACTGTACAGCCTTAAAAAACATTTTTCTGAAACCCTTTCTTTAATTGCAGATCTAATTAAGAATTCCATTTTTCCCGAAAAAGAATTCAAAACAATTCTAACCAATAAAAAACAGCAGTATCAAATTGATCATCAGAAAACAAATGTTTTAGCGAAAGAAAAATTCACCGAGATGATTTATGGAAAAAATCATCCTTATGCAAACATTTATGATATTCGTGAATTTGACAATTGCAGTCTGCAAGATGTTAAAGAATTTTACAAAGAACATTACACACCTGACAATTGCCACATTATAATAGCTGGTAAGGTGGATGATAATGTATTAACTGAAGTTGAAGAGTTATTTGGTGAAACTAAATGGAGAAATCAAAGTCAGTCAATTGATTTCAATCATAAAATAATTGGTTCAAAAGAAAAGTCCGCCTTCGTATGTAAAGATGATGCTGTTCAATCGACAATCCGAATTGGTCGCAAATTATTCACGAAAACTCATCCCGATCATACGGGAATGCAACTTTTAAATCTAATACTTGGAGGTTATTTCGGATCACGATTGATGCAAAATATCCGGGAAGATAAAGGATATACCTACGGAATCAACTCCATCATACTCTCTCATTTAAAAGATGGCCATTTTGCAATTGTAACTGAGGTAGGCGCTGAGGTTTGTAAGGCTGCAATACAAGAAATATTCGTTGAAATTAAGCGGTTAAGGGAAGAATTTGTCTCTGAAGAAGAGTTGACATTAGTGAAAAACTATATTTCAGGTGAAATGCTTCGAAATTTAGACAGTCCTTTTGCCTTGTCGGATGGATTAAAAGGAAATTTACCTTTTGGTTTAGACAATACCTATTTTGCTCATTTTATTAAGGATTTAAAGGCTGTAACTGCAAAAAAAATAATGGAATTAGCGAATGAGTATTTGCAACCTGATGATCTTTACCTTATAGTATGCGGACCGAAGGAATGTGAAGAAGCCATTACTTTTCCAAAGTAATTCCTTTTTTTGCCAAACAGAATGATACATCAGTTTAATGTATAGTAATTTGCTGCAAACTTCACATATAAGTGATTACCTGCAAAAAAAAAGGCAAACAAGTCCTATATTTAGTATCTTAAAATTATAAGATTTTGCTACTTTTAATTGTTGCAACGATATATACAGAACAAACAGGTTTTTATGAGTGGTGAGACCGAAAAAGATAAACAACTAATACTTGACGCCTACGAGGAACTTTTGAAACATTGCAAAAGAAGCCGTGAGCCTGAGAGTAAACAATTGATAGATAAAGCTTTCCATTTTGCCTGGGAAGCTCATAAGGGCGTGCGCCGTAAATCAGGAGAGCCCTATGTACTGCATCCAATTTCTGTAGCTCAAATTGTAGCAGAAGAAATGGGTTTGGGTACTAAGTCCATTGTATCTTCCTTACTGCATGATGTAGTTGAAGATACCGAATATACACTTGAAGATATCCAAAATCATTTTGGTGAAAAAGTTGCCCAAATTGTTGATGGTCTGACTAAAATTTCAGACGTATTTGATCAACAAACCTCAATGCAGGCAGAAAATTTCAGAAAAATGCTATTAACCCTGTCCGACGATTTAAGGGTAATTCTGATAAAAATGGCTGACAGACTGCACAATATGCGCACTTTGAATTCAATGCCATTGCGCAAGCAAATGAAAATTGCCGGCGAAACACTATTCCTTTTTGCCCCTTTAGCACATAGAATGGGATTGTATTCTATTAAATCTGAATTAGAAGATTTAAGTCTGAGATATGAACACCCGGATGACTTTGACAACATTTCTAAAAAGATTATAGAACAAGAAACAAAGCAGCAAAAAATAATAGAAAGCATAATTGCTCCCATTGAGGAGAAACTGAAGCAAGCAGATATTCAATGCTCCATTAAAAACCGACCAAGGTCAATTTTCTCTATATGGAATAAAATTGAAACTCAGAATACCAGTATTGAAGAAATTTACGATCTCATTTCCGTTCGGGTCGTTTTCACACCAAAAATTGGTGTTCCTGAGAAAAACCAATGTTGGAACATTTACTCCCTTATTACCGACATTTACAAACCCAAACCAGAACGTATCAGGGATTGGGTTAGTACACCTAAAGCCAACGGCTACCAGGCTCTGCACGTAACAGCTATGGGACCTCAGGGAAAATGGATCGAATTTCAGATAAGAACAGAGAAAATGGATGACATCGCAGAAAAAGGTTTTGCAGTTCATTCCAAATACAATACCATTGGAAACGGTGAGTCTGAATTAGATAAATGGCTAAACGATGTTCGTGAAATCTTAGATAATCCGGAAGCTGATGCAATGGCTTTTCTCGACGAATTTAAATTGAATTTATTTTCGAAGGAAATTCAGGTTTTTACACCTAAAGGTCAAATTCGCACCTTACCGAAAAAAGCCACGACCCTTGATTTTGCCTACGATATCCATACAGATATTGGAAATCATTGTATTGGAGCGAAAGTAAATCATCGGTTGGTTCCATTAAGCCATGAATTAAAAAGTGGTGATCAGGTAGAAATTTTAACCTCTGAAAAACAAGCACCCAAATATGAATGGATCGAATTTGTAATCACTGCCCGCGCAAAGTCTAAAATTAAATCAGCCTTTAAAAAAGAAAGAAAAGAATACACTATAAAAGGTGCCAGAATGCTAGAAGACCAATTATCTGACAGCGGTCTTCTTCTAAATGCGAAAGCATTTAGAAAAATGCTGGAACACTACAAGCTTTCAAATAAAGAAGAATTATTTTATAAAATTGGTTTGGGAAAAATCAATATTAACGAAATTGATGGTGTCGTTCGAAAAAAATCAAAAAGCAAATTTATCAAGTATTGGAAACTTCAGTTTTTTGGAGGTTCGGGGGAAAATGAGGACGAAGAAATCCTTGAAACCCCTAATTCAAAACCAGAACTTGATAAAAAGAAAACCCTTATGCTTACAGAGTTAGCTGCTAATGAGAGCTACAAAATAGCATCTTGCTGCAAACCAATACCTGGCGACGAAGTTCTTGGCTATCTGGATATGGCTAATAACGTAACCATCCACAAAAGGAAATGCCCCAATGCATTAAAGTTAATGTCAAGCCAGGGCGATCGTATTCTTGCTGCAGACTGGACCAGTCATAGATTAATGTCTTTTCTCGCCATTATTGAATTAACCGGAATTGATAAAATTGGTATTGTTAATGAAGTTACTAATGTTATCTCTAAAGATCATGATGTAAATATGCGCTCGCTGCACTTTGAAAGCCATGATGGTGTGTTTGAGGGCTTAATCCATCTCTATGTTCACAACACTGAAGATCTTAACAATTTAATTATGAAACTTATCAAGATCAAAGGTCTTGATAATGTGAAACGTATCGAGAATATTGAAGAATACAGCTAAATTAAAATTTATTCTAAATAAGCTTTCAGTTCTAAAAAAAATCACTATTTTAGACCCATTATTTTAAATTAGATTAGATAACACCTAGGTTATTTTTTGATATGAGCAACGAAGACACTAAAGAAATTGTTAAGAAGATGTTTACAGAATATCTTCAGAAAAAGGGACATCGAAAGACTCCGGAAAGATACGCAATACTAGATGAGATATATTCCCGGGAAGGACACTTCGATATTGAATCTCTTTATATTTTTATGAAAAATAAAAATTATCGCGTTAGTAGAGCAACCCTTTACAATACTATAGATCTTCTTTTAGATTGTAAATTGGTAGTTAAGCACCAATTTGGCAAAAATATCGCTCAATTCGAAAAAGCATATGACAGCAACAAGCACGATCATTTGATCTGTATCCGTTGTGGCAAAGTACTTGAATTTTGCGATACCCGTTTAGAGGATGTTCGTAAAAATGTTTCCGATGATATGGATTTCAAAGTTTCTCATCATTCCTTATATATTTACGGAACATGTCAAGAATGTCGAAAAATTGAAACCAATTAATTTATCAACAATAAATATCTCTAAAAACCTCTATAACCGGAGGTTTTTTTATGCCCAAAATTGACTTATCAACAAGACCCGTTTTCCTCTTCACGGAATAAAAATATTTATTACCTTTGACTGTTAAAACTTGTAAGTATTCTTCAAGATTTAACAACATACCCCAAACCAATTTTATAAATCCAATCATAAAATTGGTTTGGATAATTACTTGTTAAGATTTACTATCAAATTATTAGACAGATGAAAGTTGATGTACTTTTAGGCCTCCAATGGGGAGATGAAGGTAAAGGAAAAGTTGTGGATGTACTAACCCCAAAGTACGATTTTATCACCCGTTTTCAGGGTGGCCCCAACGCAGGACACACTTTGGAATTTAATCAAATTAAGCACGTTCTGCATACAATTCCTTCCGGGATCTTCCGCGATGATAAGATTAACGTTATTGGAAATGGTGTTGTTATCGACCCGGTAATTTTCAAGAAAGAAATTGAAGGAATAAAAAAACTTGGAATCGATCTATCCAAAACCTTATTTATTTCGAAGAAGGCTCATTTAATTTTACCTTCTCACAGAATTCTTGACGCGGCATCAGAAGCGGCTAAAGGAAAATCAAAAATTGGATCAACCCTTAAAGGAATTGGACCAACCTATATGGATAAAACCGGAAGAAACGGTTTACGTGTAGGAGATATCAAATTGAACTTCAAGGAAAAATATGACTCTTTAGTTGACAAGCATCGTTTAATGCTTGACAAACTTTATGAGTTTGATTACGACATTTCTGAATATGAAACCGAATGGTTTGAAGGCATTAAAGTTCTAGCTGAATTTCAGTTAATCGACAGTGAACAATTTCTTAATGATGCTCTTAAAGATGGTAAATCAATTCTTGCCGAAGGTGCACAGGGAACGATGCTCGATGTTGACTTTGGATCCTACCCATTTGTAACTTCATCGAACACTGTTTGTGCCGGAGCTTGTACTGGTTTAGGTATTGCACCGAATCGAATTGGCAGAGTTATTGGTATTTTTAAAGCTTATTGCACAAGAGTTGGTATGGGACCATTTCCAACTGAGCTTTTTGATACTGATGGAGATTTGTTAAGAGCTAAAGGAAATGAATTTGGATCGACAACCGGTCGTGCCAGAAGATGCGGTTGGTTGGATCTTGTTGCTCTTAAGTATTCGATCATGATTAACGGCGTTACTGAATTAACCATGATGAAATCGGATGTAATGGACGATTTTGACACCATTAAAATTTGTACATCTTACCTTGTAAATGGTGAAGAAGTTGAGCATGTTCCTTATGAAATGACTGACGATATCAAACCTGTTTACACAGAGTTTAAAGGTTGGAAAACTGATATGACTGCTGTTACTCATGAGAATGAGTTCCCTGAAGAATTTAATGCTTACATTAATTTTATTGAGGAAGAAACCGGAGTAACTGTTAAAATTGTTTCTGTTGGTCCAAACAGAGCTCAAACTATTGAAAGAATGCTTGATTAATCAGGCACAACAATAAAAGTCTGTTAAGACTCACAAAAAAAAAACCTGTTTGAAAATCAAACAGGTTTTTTTTTAATTCTGTAAAAACATTATTTGCTTACATTTTTGATTGAGCCTAAATCAGGAAAAAATTCAATACTGTAATTTTCGTTCAACAGTACTTCAGCAGGCATATTCGCTATTTTTCCAAACTGTGCAATCGGCATTCTATTCTGAAATAAAATTTCTTTCCCATTAGAAATAGAGACATCAGCCATTCCAGGAATTCGATAAAATATTTGCTTCTGAGGAACAAGTCCAACTGTTGGAATAATTGCCAACTCTCTTGTTATCTCTAAATTTTTAAAATCAACACGAATTGGTTTTCCACCCAAATCATTAACTCCAACCGGGCCAGATTGCGGAGACATTCGGAAAATCACCCCGCCATTTTCACCATTTTTAGGAGTAAATAAAAACTGAAAATTCTCTATAAAACCAACTCTCTTACCAATAAATAGTGATAAATATTCATTTTCCAATTTTTCCAATTCTTTAATAATTATCTCATAAGCCTTTCCGTCAGGAGGCAATACTTCATAATTAGCAGTTAATATTTTAAATCTTCTTTTTCTTAACTTAAATATCTGATGAGCGGCTTCTTCCGCTTTTTCCTCCAATGACTTTACCAAGGCTTGCTTTTCCAGAACCGGAACTTTTACAAAAGCGGTATCAGTTTCCACCACTTTAAATATGGTATCCTCTTTATACTTTATTATTGGATCGATCGAAAACTTTCCGTATTCTATATCAATCTTATCATCGGTAATAAAAACCAATTTCTTTTCTTCTTTCAATAACATTTTCTTCTCCAAATTAAAACCTCTGATTAATCCGGTAGGAGTCAAAGAAATTAAACTAGGCTCATAATCCACGGAAGTAGTGATTTTATGATATTCCTCAGGATCGACCTCGCCGTGAGAAGAAACATCAATTGATTTTAGTTCCCACTCCACTCCATCGGCAGAAACAACATCCGAAATATTCAGATATTTCTTTGCATATTCGGCAAAAGGACCTCTTTTTAAAATTGTTTTTTCTGCAGTCACATCAAGTTTTAAAACTGTTTGAGGTAATGCATACACTACTGTATTAGGAGTATCCAGCGTTTTTCTTTTTTGAGCACCGGCATACCACTGACAGGAAATTACAACAAGTAATCCCAATAAAATTCTAAGAATCATTCGGTTCATTACAATCTGAATTTTTTGTTTAAAATCGTCTAACTAAAACTAAGGATGAATACTATCTAATAATTACACAATAGCTTACTGTTTTTTTAAGTACAACCATGCTTTTGGTAAATAGTCAACAATATCACTGGCAGTAAGTCCTTCTACACCAACATCTACAGAAGCTAAATCTCCCGCTAAACCATGCAGATAAACTCCGATTATTGCAGCAATATGTGATGAGTAGCCCTGCGACAACAAAGATAATATTATTCCAGTTAACACATCACCGCTGCCAGCTGTTGCCATTCCCGGATTACCTGTAGGATTAAAATAACAAGTTCCTTCCGGACAGCAAATAGCCGTATACGCTCCTTTTAACAGTAAGGTCAATCCATGCTCTTTTGCAAATTCACACTGCATGCAGTTGCGGGTATAACTATCGCCGCTTTTACCTACCAAACGTTCAAACTCCTTAACATGTGGTGTGAAAATGCTGCCTAATGGCAATTCTTCTTTAAGTTCAGGATGCTCTCCTATGATATTAATCGCATCGGCATCTATTACCATCGGAACTTTTACTTCCTTTAAAAGATCAATCATTGCCTTAAAAGAATTCTGCTTTTTATCAATTCCCGGACCAATAGCAACTGCCTTAAATTGGCTTAAATCAGGATATTCTGTAAAAATAATATCTGAACGATCGATACTAACCATAGCTTCGGGGACAGATGTTTGCATAATTTGATACCCAAAACGTGGAATGTGCGTGGTTAACAAACCAATTCCTGAACGTAAACTAGCACGGGAAGCCAGTATTGCAGCCCCCATTTTTCCGTAACTTCCACTTATAAGCAATCCATGACCGTAAGTCCCCTTATGATCAAATTTTTTCCTGGGCATTAATAAAGACTTCACAAACTCTCTACTTAGTATTTTGTAAGCAGTGGGTTCTGTTTTAATTATTTCAGGATGCAACCCAATTGGCAAAACTTCCCATTCACCAACATATTCAGCATTTTCGGGAAAAAGAAATGCCAATTTGGGAAATTGAAAACTTAAGGTATAATCGGCCCGTACAATTCCTCTCAAATTATTTTTGGAGTTATCCTCTCCCATCAGCCCAGATGGAATATCAATGGCAATAACTTTTGCATCACTGGTATTTATTGCTTTCACAACATCCAACGCCAATTCTTCCAATGGTCTTGATAAACCTGAACCAAAAATTGCATCAACAACTATGTCATCTTTAAAAAGCCATGGCATCGATTCAATCGAAGTCATTTCATACAAATCCAATGTATTCAAATTTCTTATCCGCTCCAGATTCGCCTCAGCTTCATCCGATATCTTATCGGTTATTCGAAGCACAAATACTTCAACAGCATAATTCTTATCAGCCAACATGCGTGCCAAGGCTAATCCATCTCCTCCATTATTTCCCGGACCAACAAAAACCTTGCAACTTTGAGGAGCAGGAAAATGTGAAATAATCCACTTAAAAATTTGCCCCGCGGCTCGTTCCATTAAATCGATGGAAGATATTGGTTCATGCTCTATGGTGTAGGCATCAATCTCAGCAATTTGTCTGGCAGTAAATATTTTCATTATTATCGGGTTTTGAATCGTTAAATGATAGGTTCTACAAAAGTTAATAAACAAAACATTACAATCTGATAATACCTAAATAGTTCAAGTATCTAATTTAGGCTTGCTATCGTAATCTTTTTTTTTGTTTAAATGCCTTACGTATTGAATGCCTTTATCAAAGATACTAAACTTTCAATAACCAATTCTACTTACGAAAACGTTTTAAATAGATTCATTCTGGTAACAAATCCTTACTGTCTTCTGTTTTTTTCTATATATTTGTCAATCTTAAAACTGAAACTTTACTTTTATAATTAAAAACTAACATTTATGTTTAAAGGACATCCTAAAGGACTAATTCCAGCTGCTATAGCAAACATGGGAGAACGATTTGGTTTCTACACCATGATGGCTATTCTGGTATTATTCCTACAAGCCAAATTTAATTTAGATGGAGCTAATGCTGGTATTATTTACTCTATTTTCTATTTTTCAATTTACATTTTAGCATTAGTTGGAGGAATTATCGCTGATAAAATAAATAACTTTAAAGGCACTATTCTAACCGGTTTAATTATGATGGGTGCAGGTTACTTTATTTTAGCAGTACCTACTCCTACGCCGGTATCAAGCGTTCCATTTTTCTTAACTATTTCACTAATTGGATTATTTGTAATTGCTTTTGGTAATGGTCTTTTTAAAGGAAACCTTCAAGCCTTAGTTGGTCAGATGTATGATGACCCTAAGTATGGTGCCTTAAGGGATTCAGGTTTCTCTCTTTTTTATGCATTTATTAATATAGGTGCTATTTTTGCTCCGATTGTTGCAATTGGAATGCGTAATTGGTGGTTGGGAAAAAATCAATTACAATATGATGCAAGTTTACCCGAATATTGTCATAGTTTCATTAATGGTGACATTTCGGAAGCTTCTATGCATACATTTCAAGAGTATGCTGATAAAGCAAGTGGAGTACATGTAGCTAATTTAGCTGAATTTGCAGATAGGTACTTAAATGTATTTAATACTGGTTTCCATTACGCATTTGGTACAGCAATTGTGGCTATGGCTATTTCTTTATTCATATTTATCAAAAACAAAAAACAGTTTCCAAATCCAAAAGGAACAGAGGCTCCTGCTGCAGGCTCTGGATACACTAAAGAAGAAGTGAAGATGGAAGCTAAAGAAATTAAGCAACGTATGTATGCTTTATTAGCCGTATTTTCAGTTGTTATCTTCTTTTGGTTCTCTTTCCATCAAAATGGTTTAACATTAACGTTATTTGCTAAAGATTATACAGTACTTAAGATTGGAACCTGGCATTTCTCAGTAGAGCTGTTCCAATCCATGAACCCATTCTTTGTTGTATTCTTAACTCCTGTTGTAGTAGGTATCTTTGGATGGTTAAGAGCTAGAAACATGGAGCCATCTACTCCAAAAAAGATTGCTATCGGTATGGGTATAGCTTGTTTAGGTTTTGTTGTAATGATGTTAGGTTCTTTCGGTTTACCATTATGGGAAACTATTACTCCTTCGGCAGGTGGTACTCCGCTTATGGATTCTGAGCGTGTTGCTCCATATTTACTATTGGGAACTTATTTTATCTTAACAGTTGCTGAGCTATTTATTAGCCCAATGGGTATTTCATTTGTATCTAAAGTTGCTCCTCCTCAATATCAAGGTCTAATGCAAGGCGGATGGCTAGGTGCTACGGCATTAGGAAATGGACTATTATGGATTGGTGCTGTCTTATATCAAACAATACCTGTTTGGATGACTTGGAGTATTTTTGTTGTCGCTACAGCAATCTCCATGTTTACAGTCATATTCATGGTAAAATGGTTAGAAAGAGTTTCTGAGTAAGCAAATCAAATATATCATATTGAACCGTCTCAGAAATGAGGCGGTTTTTTTATGCCTGCAACTCTCCAATTAAATATTCTATATCCCAATCAATAAATTCAAATAGAATTTTTGCCCCCTATTTAAGACATAAAGGTATTTTATATTATATTTGTTCCTATTCAAAACAATTCTAAATAAACCTTCATGTTTGAGAAACTTAAAAAGCGTTGGGAGATTACCTCTAACATCCAATTGATTCTTATTTTTATTGCCTTTTCGGTTACCGGAAGCCTCTCGGTTATGGTACGAAAGCCTGTTTTTGAATACCTGTCAATTGGTCCGGACACAAACCTGCTGATTAAAATTTTCATGAGCATTCTAATAATCACCCCAACCTATCAAGTATTCTTACTAATTGTTGGTAGTTTATTAGGCCAATTTCGGTTCTTTTGGAAATTTGAGAAAAAAATGCTGAATCGTTTTATTCCCACAAAGAAAGAACAACCCCTATCCTAATAAAACGATACTGACCAAAATCACACTTACATGAATAAAGAAATAATCGCTGAAAAATTTCGCCAATTACAGGACAGAATTTGTAAAGTCCTTGAAACAAGTGATGGGAAAGCAAATTTTATTGAAGATACTTGGGAAAGGGAAGGTGGTGGCGGAGGTCGAAGCCGAGTAATAGCCAACGGTAACATTATTGAAAAAGGTGGTGTTCAATTTTCTGCTGTTCACGGTGAATTACCTGAGAAAATAAAAACTAAACTTAAGCTTTCCAATTCAAATTTCTTTGCAACAGGTGTCTCACTAATCATGCATCCTGAAAATCCTCATGTGCCAATTGTACACATGAATGTGCGTTACTTTGAACTAGAAGATGGTTCGTTTTGGTTCGGTGGAGGAATCGATCTTACCCCTATTTATATAGATGCAGATCAAGCCAAAGATTTTCACTTGAAATTGAAAAACGTATGCGATCGTCATCATCCGGAATATTATTCAAAATTCAAAAACTGGGCTGATGACTACTTTTATCTTCCTTTTCGGGAAGAAACACGTGGCATTGGTGGAATTTTTTTCGATCATTTAAATGGAACAGATGGTTTAAGTAAGGAGCAGGCTTTAAATTTCACAATGGATGTCGGGAATTTATTTGCGCCTCTTTACAGCCGAATAATGAAGCAATATCATAAAATTCCATACACTGAAAAGGAAAAAGATTGGCAATTGCACCGGCGGGGAAGATATGTAGAATTCAATTTGGTACTTGACAAAGGAACCAAATTTGGATTGGACACCAATGGAAGAACTGAATCGATATTGGTGAGTATGCCTCCTGAAGTGAAATGGACGTATCAATACCCAATTGAAAGCGGTTCCAAAGAAGAATTAACTCTTTCACTGCTAAAAAAAGGAATTAACTGGGTGAAATAAATACAATCCGTTTTATTTACCAAATCAAAAAACAATTCGCTGTTTGATTTGTATAGCAGTGGAAGAAAATTTTTATTACTTTAAACTGGGAAACAGCTAAACACTCCCTTTTTATCTAAATAATCAACACGAACACTATGCCAAAAAAAACGACTGTTTTACTACTCAATTTAGGAACACCAAAAAGTCCTGATGTATCTGATGTTCGCACCTACCTTTTCGAATTCCTAAACGATCCAAGAGTAATTGACATTCCCTGGTTACTACGAAAAATATTAGTGAACCTTATTATCGTTCCTTTTAGGGCAAAAGGCTCATCGAAAATATATAAGCAATTGTGGACCAAAGATGGTTCCCCATTGTTAATTTATGGCGAGAAAGTAAAAGATTTGCTTCAAAAGGAACTGAACCCGGATTTTACTGTTGAGTTGGCCATGCGCTACGAACAACCATCAATGAAAAGCGTTCTGGATAAAATACAGAAGGATATGCCACAGAAATTAATTATTCTTCCAATGTATCCGCAATATGCTTCCTCATCAACAGGTTCTACCTTCCAGAAGGCAATGGAAATTATCAAATCCTGGGAGGTAATTCCTGAAGTGAAATTTGTAAACCAATTCTTCGACCATGAAGGATATCTGGATACTATTGCTGAAAATGCCAAAAAGCATGATTTAAACGATTTTGATCATTTTATATTCTCTTATCATGGACTGCCAATCCGCCAAATAAACAAAGTTCATCCTAAGCGGAATTGTTTTAAATGCGATTGTCACAAAAAATTTATTCCTGAAACAGATTATTATTGTTACCGTTCAACCTGCTTTGAGACCAGTCGCTTATTGGCTGAAAAATTATCTATTCCTAAAGAAAAATATACCGTTTCCTTTCAATCCCGATTGGACAAAAACTGGCTGGAACCTTTCTCTGATAAAGTAGTGGAAGAAAAAGCTAAAAATGGCACAAAAAAGATACTTGTTTTCAGCCCTGCTTTTGTTGCTGATTGCTTAGAAACAACAGTAGAAATTGGAATAGAATATCGAGAAATTTTCGAGGGAAACGGTGGCGAAAAATTAGCCTTGGTTGAGAGTCTAAACGATCATCCAAAGTGGATTGCGACCTTGAAGGATTTGGTAATTAATTCATAATCCCAAATTATTAATTCGCCTAAGAAGCTGTTTAAATTTATTAATAGCATTTGCAGAGAAATATCAAAAATAAGGGAGGTCGTTATTATTTGTTAATGCCTTCACCAAAGGCTTAAACGTCCATTATTATTTGTTAATACCTCCACCAAAGGCTTAGGCAAGTCATTATAATATGTTAACGGCTTCGTTAAATGAAAAAATCACAATTATAATTTTATAAAAGCGAGGGCAATACATTAGGCAGGCAATTATTAGTTGTTAATACCAATTTAATTTCAAAAGTATCTTTAGAAGCTGTTTAAATTTATTTTTAGAAATTTTTATCGAAGAAAAAAGACTCAGAATAAGGCAAATTTGATGCGGATAGTGGTTCTATTTAACGCAATTATGAGGTTTTTGGCTTATGAAGTTTCTAATTTTAAGCCCGATCAATAGTTGCTTCCCAAAAATACATTGGAGGATTACACTCCTTGAAACCTTCCGAAAGGTAAAGGTTTTGAGCTGTTTGATTGTCGTTTCGAACCTCTAAGGTTATTTTGCAGCAATCTATCTTCCTGGCAATGGCTTTAACAGATTTCATTAAGAACCGCCCTACACCTTTCCCCCTATAATCAGGTAAAACTATTAAGTCATGAATGTTTATGAGGGAAGACATCTTGAAAGTTGAAAAATTCACAAAGCAATTTGCCAAAGCAATATATTCATTCTCATTTTGTACTAAAACCCCAATATAATTAGCCTGTTTTTGCAATCCACGTACTAATTCTTGAAATGAATCGGCATGTAATGGCTTTTCACAGCCCATCCGATCCAACATATAGGCATTCATTAAATTGAACAATGCAGTCTGATGATCCGGATCATCAAGATCCAGCTCTACAAAGGAAAAAGGAAGTGTTGTCATGTTTTCTGTTTGTAAAAGCATTTACAGTTTGGAAATCTATTTTAAAATTACACTTTAAAACGCCAGGTTTCAATCTCATATTTTTTCACTCTTGTCCCCAGCATTCTCTCTGTAATGCAAAGCAATTCAGCTGCTTTTGTTACATTCCCGGCCGTAGTCGTGAGTGCGTCCCGAATCAATTGTTTTTCAAGCTGCTCAACCACAACCATCATTCCACCTTCCATTACACTGTTTGTTGAATCGGCAGTTTGAAGAGTTGGAGGTAAATCGTAACTATGAATAACATTATCTTTCGTCATTATGCACGATCGTTCAATCACATTCTCCAGTTCCCTAATATTTCCCGGCCAACGATGAACCATCAACATATTTATTGCAGATGTTGTAATTCTTTTAATTTGAAAATTATTCTTTCGGTTAAACTTATCGATAAAATGATCAACCAAAATTGGAATATCATCTCTTCTGTGTCGCAAAGGAGGAATAAATATTGGAAAAACATTAATTCTGTAATAGAAATCTTCTCTAAAATCACCATTCTCAATTAGCTCCTCCAAATTACGGTTTGTTGCTGCCACTATTCGCACATCAACCTTAATGGTTTTAGAACCACCTATACGTTCAAACTCTCTTTCCTGCAAAACCCGCAACAATTTTACTTGCGTAGATAAAGGCAAATCACCAATTTCATCGAGAAATATTGTTCCCCCATCGGCCAATTCAAATCTCCCCTTTCGCATTTGATCGGCACCTGTATAAGCTCCTTTTTCATGTCCAAAAAGTTCACTTTCAATTAAGCTTTCCGGCAATGCAGAACAATTTACTTTAATGAGCTTACGATCCTTTTGTTTGCTTTTGGCATGTATTTCCTCAGCAAATAGTTCTTTTCCAATCCCGCTTTCGCCACGCAACAAAACCGTGCTGTTTGTTTGGGCCACCCGACTTACCAATGCATACAAATCACACATTTTGCCTGAGTTACCAATAATATTATGCGGTTTTTGGCTATCGAGCTGACTTTGCAATTCTCTGTTTTGTTCTCGTAATGCTTCTAATTCTTCAAGCTTAGCTTGCTTATAACGAGCCGTTTTTGCAATCATCGATCCAACAATACTCAATAGCTGAATATCCTCATTAACAGAAATGTTGGAATTGTAAATTCTCACAACACTTAAGGCACCCATTACAACATTATCAAGCAAAAGCGGCACACAAATAAAAGTTAACTCATGTCCGTCTTTTGTAAGTTCCGTTTTAATTTTGTTGATAAAAAGTTTCGATTTTGATATTTCAGAAATAACAACAGGCCTGGCCAATTCAACAACCTTACCTATAATTCCTTCACCCAAATCGTACTTTCCCCTTGCTTGCTGCGATGCACTTAATCCATAGGCAGCCTCAATCATCATCCGGTTTGTTTGCCGATTAAAAATCGTGATAAAACTTCTTTCGGCATTCAAATGTTTCACCAAACAAGCTAATATCGGAGATAAATCCTTTTTTAATTCATTACTGTTCAAAAGTCTTTGGCTTATATCGAAAAGAAGAGACATTTCATTAAAACCATAACATTCGTCGCCTGCTTTTTTGCATTTTAAACTCATAAGCGAATATTTAACGGGGTACATCTGCAAAATTATAAAAAAAGGAACAACACCCCCACAAAACACACAAATCATTTAATAATTTATACTTATTACAAATCATACCCCATTAAAAGAACATTACAATACAAATAAAAATACATTAAAAACCAACACACCCCCATTTAAACAATTCCCATCACTTACAAAACCATTTTGGAACAATTTGAATCCTAAATTCAAATTTTGTTTAAAATACATTTCTGTATGAATCAAATAATCAAACAGATCGAAATCCCTTACTGAACCAACGATTACACACTTAAATTCAAATATGTACTCCAAAACTATCTTTCCTACAAATTTGTAGGAAATCGAAGTGCCTGCAATGCAAAATAAATACGGACAAAACAACAATAAACACCTATACAACAAGAACTTAAATACTACAAAAAAACAAGAGAAACGAAACTGAAAAAGCAAATGGTACGCTTTATGAATACGGCTTGGCAACTATTAACCCAAATAAAAATAACAGACATGAGAAAAATTGCCATTTACGGAAAAGGTGGAATTGGAAAATCAACTACAACCCAAAACACTGTAGCAGGTCTAGTTGAAGCTGGAAAAAACATCATGGTTGTTGGATGTGATCCCAAAGCCGACTCCACAAGATTATTATTAGGAGGATTAGCTCAAAAAACAGTTCTTGACACACTGCGCGAAGAAGGAGAAGATGTTGATTTGGATGATATTGTTCGTCCTGGTTACGGTGGAGTAAGATGCGTTGAATCAGGAGGACCTGAACCAGGAGTTGGTTGCGCCGGTCGTGGAATTATTACTTCGATTAATATGTTGGAACAGTTAGGTGCCTGGGATGACAAATACGAAATAGACTACACATTCTACGATGTGCTTGGTGATGTGGTTTGCGGAGGTTTTGCAATGCCAATCCGTGAAGGTAAAGCGGAAGAAATTTACATTGTTGTTTCTGGTGAAATGATGGCCATGTATGCTGCAAACAATATCTGTAAAGGAATTCAAAAATATGCACAGAACGGAGTTGTTCGTTTGGGAGGCTTAATTTGCAATTCACGTAATGTTGATCACGAAAGTGATATGATTGAAGAATTAGCACGAAAACTGGGCACACAAATGATTCACTTTGTTCCTCGTGACAATGTGGTTCAAAGAGCTGAAATTCATCGTAAGACAGTGATTGAATATGAACCGGAACATGGTCAGGCCGATGAATACCGTAAATTATCCAATGCCATAGATGGCAATGAAATGTTTGTAATTCCAACACCATTAGAAATGGAAGAATTGGAAAAACTTCTAATCGATTTTGGTATTGACGCCTGATAAATCTTGCTCAAATTAATAAAACACACAATCTAAAACATTTAAAACAATACAGACTATGTTAATGATAAAAGCAATAATCCGCCCTGAAAAAACCAATAAGGTCTTAAAAGCTCTGTTTGAAGCAGGATACATCGCTGTAACAAAAATGCCTGTGGTTGGCCGCGGCAAGCAGCGGGGAATCAAAATTGGTGATGTTACTTACGATGAACTGCCTAAAGAAATGCTGATGATGGTTATTAAAGATGAAGACAAAGATTTCGCCATCAACACCATTCTGGATGCTGCCCGATCCACTCCAAAAGGAGCCTTCGGTGATGGGAAAATATTCGTATCTCCAGTTGATGAAGCCTACACAATAAGCAGAGGTACCAAAGAATTATAAACCTAAAAACTCGAAGGTATGAAGTGTATAATGTCCATTATCAAGATTAATAAAATGAACAAAACCAAACGGGCTTTGCGTGATGCCGGATTTTCTTCGATGACTGCAACAGGTAGTGTATTCGGACGCGGCAAAGGCCTTTGGGATGCTAAAGTTTTAGAAGGTGTAAAGAATGATCAGCCTGAAGCATTGGAGCTTTTAGGAAAAGAACCCAGACTTCGCCCTCAACGCCTGCTTCAAGTTGTTGTTCCGAACCATAAGGTATCAGAATGTATCGAAACAATAATCGAAGCCAATCAATCAAAAAGCCCAGGAGATGGTAAAATTTTCGTTTTGCCTGTAAATGAAGCGATACGTGTAAGAACTGCAGAAAGCGGTGATCAAGTTCTGGATAATTAAACGAAAAGCTATGGTAAAAAAATTAGATATAACACAGGGTTTGCCGGATCCATCGAAAGTGATGGATGAGATCATGGCAAAATACCCGACAAAAATTGCCAAAAAACGTCAAAAGTCATTGGTGGTTAATGATCCTGCCGAAGGAAAAGAAATTCAAGCCAACGTAAGAACCATTCCGGGAATTATTACTCAACGAGGATGTACTTACGCAGGATGTAAAGGGGTAGTATTAGGCCCAACAAGAGATATTATTAATTTGGTTCACGGGCCAATTGGCTGCAGTTTTTACGCCTGGCTTACAAGAAGAAACCAAACCAGACCTGCTGAAGGAGAAGATAACTTTATTACCTACAGTTTTTCTACCGACATACAGGATTCTAACATTGTATTTGGTGGTGAAGCTAAGCTAAAAGATGCCGTTCGCGAAGCATTCGAGATTTTTAAACCCAAAGCAATTGGCATTTTCTCAACCTGCCCTGTTGGTTTAATCGGAGATGATGTGCACTCAGTATCCCGCGAGATGAAAGAGGAATTGGGAATTAATATTTTCGGTTTTAGCTGCGAAGGATACCGCGGTGTATCTCAATCGGCGGGTCACCACATTGCAAACAATGGTGTATTCAAAAATGTAATCGGCAACAACAACAGAGACCGTATTGGCAAATTCCAAATCAATCTGCTTGGCGAATACAATATTGGTGGTGACGCTTTTGAATTGGAAAGATTGTTTGATGAAGCTGGAATCACTTTGCTGTCCACTTTTAGTGGTAACTCTACGATCGAAAGTATGGAATATGCTCATACCGCTGACCTTAATCTGATTATGTGTCACCGCTCCATCAATTACATTGCTGAGATGATGGAAGAGAAATATGGTATTCCTTGGGTGAAAGTTAGTTTCATTGGTGCAGAAGGCAGTGCAAAAGCTCTTCGTAAAGTCGCTGAGTATTTTGATGATGCTGAGCTAAGTGCAAAAGTGGAAGAGATTATAGAACGCGAGATGAAGAAAGTGGAAGTGGTAAGAGAAGCTGTAAAAGCAAAAACAGAAGGCAAATTAGCCATGATGTTTGTTGGAGGTTCAAGAGCTCATCATTATCAGGATTTATTCTCGGAAATAGGTGTAACCACAGTATCGGCAGGATATGAATT
Source organism: Marinifilaceae bacterium (assembly GCA_016936255.1). Classification (GTDB taxonomy): domain Bacteria; phylum Bacteroidota; class Bacteroidia; order Bacteroidales; family Marinifilaceae; genus Labilibaculum. The sequence continues at coordinate 76,936 of JAFGYE010000026.1, forward strand.
TGCTCACCGTGACGATTACGAAGGCAGAGATGTTATTCCAAGCATAAAAATTGATGCCGATACCCGAAACATTGAAGATCTGACTGTTGAGAAAGATCTTGAATTATACCGTGAAGACTTAGCTGTAAAAAAAGAAAAACTTCTTAAAAATGGTTACGAATTCAGCAACTATGACGGTATGATGTCCGAAATGAAAAAGAACTCACTGGTTATTGATGACATCAACCATTGGGAAACTGAAAAGCTGATTGAGTACTATAAACCTGATATTTTTTGTGCAGGTATTAAAGAAAAATATGTGGTGCAAAAGTCTGGAGTTCCATTGAAACAATTACACAGCTACGATTACGGTGGACCCTATGCCGGTTTTGAAGGAGCAATCAATTTCTATCTGGAAATGGAGCGCATGCTCTGCACAAGAATCTGGAAAATGGTGACTACACCTTGGAAAACCGACCCTGAAATTGTTGGAAGTTTTGCCATTAACGAATAAAGGAGGACAAATAGATGTTATTAAATCATACAACAAGTAAAATAGTAGAGAGAAAGGCCTTAACGGTAAATCCGGCGAAGACCTGTCAGCCTATTGGTGCAATGTATGCCGCATTAGGAATACACGGATGTTTGCCTCACAGTCATGGCTCGCAAGGCTGCTGTTCTTATCACAGAAGTACTTTAACCCGACACTACAAAGAACCCGTAATGGCTGCAACCAGTTCATTTACCGAAGGTTCATCCGTTTTTGGCGGACAAGCAAACTTACTGCAGGCAATCACAAATATTTTTACCATATACGAGCCGGATATAATTGCAGTGCATTCCACATGTTTATCAGAAACAATTGGCGATGACTTAGGGCAGATTGTAAGTAAGGCTGCATCGGATGGTAAAATTCCGGAAGGAAAGCACGTGATACAGGCTCCAACTCCAAGTTACGTAGGTAGTCATGTAACTGGTTATGCCAATATGCTGGAAGGTATTGTAAAATATTTCGCTAAAAAAAGCGATAGTCTTAAAAATCAGCTGAATATTCTCTCTGGTTGGGTAGAACCTTCTGACATGAGAGAATTAAAAAGAATTTTAAAACTAATGAAGGTGAAAAATGTTTTGCTTCCTGACACTTCAGATGTTTTGGATTCGCCTATGAACGGGAAATTTGAAATGTATCCGAAAGGAGGAACTACAATTCCAGAAATGGTAAGCATGGGTGACAGCCTTCATACCCTTGCCTTGGGTGAATGGGCAACGGAAAAAGCAGCTATCAATCTCGACAATCAGTGTAAAGTAAAATTCAGCATACAGGATCTGCCAATTGGTATTCAGGCAACTGATCGTTTTATTCAGTCACTGGCAAAACTTGGATCTGTTTCTGTTCCTGAATCCATTAACGATGAACGTGGACGTTTGATTGATGTGATTACTGATATGCACCAATACCTGTATGGTAAACGTGTAGCATTATGGGGTGATCCCGATCAATTGATTCCATTAGCAGAGTTTTTGGTAGACATGGATATGAAACCAGTTTACATTGTTTCAGGAACTCCCGGTAAAACATTCGAAAAAAAAATGGAAAAGATTCTAAGCAAAAGTGTACCAGAGGCCAAATATAAAAACGGTGCCAATGCCGATATGCTTTTAATGCACCAATGGATCAAAGAAAACCCTGTGGATCTATTAATTGGAAACACCTATGGAAAATACATTTCGAGAGATGAAAAGATTCCATTTGTACGAATGGGCTTCCCTATTATCGACCGCATTGGACACAGTTATTTTCCAACACTAGGTTATATGGGAGGATTGAGAATTCTTGAAAAAATTCTTTCAGTACTTATGGATCAGCAGGATGCAACTTGCCCTGAAGAATCATTCGAGTTGGTAATGTAGTGATGCGATGAAATGAAGGAGGTTACTGGCTAAGTTGCAAATCATACCATTTTCTCATAGCTAGGATAAAACGTCTCCCACCTCCTTCATTTTTATCACTCGTTTTGAATAAAAACCAATACGAAGAAAAATTTCTTCCCTCTCAATATAAACCTGTGCATTACACATATATAACGAACGACAATGGAGAGAATAATCAAAGAACGATCCACTCAGGTACACACAATAGGAACATCAGCCCATGATTTAGATTGTGAGAAGAAAAGCTTAGCCGGAAGTGTCAGCCAACGCGCCTGTGTATTTTGCGGCTCGCGGGTTGTACTTTATCCCATTGCCGATGCACTGCACCTGATTCACGGCCCCATAGGTTGTGCCGCTTACACCTGGGATATCCGGGGTGCATTATCCTCCGGACCGCAATTGCACCGATTAAGTTTTTCGACCGATTTACGCGAACGTGATGTGGTTTTTGGCGGAGAACCAAAACTCTATACTGCACTTACTGAATTAATTGAAGCCTACAAACCGAAAGCAGCATTTGTCTACTCCACCTGCATTGTTGGCGTTATTGGCGATGATGTTGAAGCCGTGTGCCGAAAAGTATCTGCAGAACAAAAAATAGATATATTGCCTGTAATGGCGGAAGGTTTTAAAGGTACAAAAAAAGACGGGTACAAAGCTGCCTGCGATGCTCTGTCGAAACTTGTCGGCACAGATAATGAATTTCAGGCACCTCCTTTTAGCATAAACATTTTGGGAGATTTTAATTTGGCTGGAGAACTATGGATGCTAAAGGAATATTACGAAAAAATTGGTATAAACATTATTACCTGCCTTACCGGCGATGGCAGAATAAATGAAATTCGTCAGGCACACAAAGCCTCCATAAATGTAGTTCAATGCTCTGGTTCAATGATGCATCTGGCCAAAGAAATGGAAGAAAAATACGGGATTCCATTCATAAAAGTATCCTATTTCGGGATTGAAGATATGGCTGATGCCCTTTACGAAGCAGCCGGTTTTTTTAATAATGATGAAATGCTTCAAAAAGCAAAAGATTTAGTTTCGAAAGAAATTAGGACTTTACTACCTGCTTTAACTCCATTCAAAGAAAAATTACAAGGCAAAAAGGCCGCGATTTATGTTGGTGGTGCCTTTAAGGCAATCAGCTTGGTGAAAGCCCTTCGGTTAATTGGAATGAAAACCGTAATGGTAGGATCGCAAACCGGAAACAAAGACGATTACAATTTGCTTAAAAAATTGTGCGATGAAGGAACCATTATTGTTGATGATTCAAATCCGAATGAACTTTCAGAATTTGTAAAAGAAAAAGGAGTTGACCTCTTTATTGGCGGCGTAAAAGAACGTCCGATTGCCTACAAATTAGGAATTGGGTTCTGCGATCACAATCACGAAAGAAAAGAAGCATTGGCTGGTTTCGAAGGCATGCTAAACTTTGCAAACGAGGTTTACGCCTCGGTAACCAGTCCTGTATGGAAATTCTTTAAACGCTAACTCACATGGAAAAAATCCCAACTTTATCATATATCAGACCATTTGTATCAACACGAAATGCGTGTAAACTGTGCTCACCCTTGGGTGCCTGTATTGCGATAAAGGGCATTGAAGGTTGCGTTCCTGTAATTCACGGCTCTCAAGGGTGCGCCACCTACATTCGTCGTTACATGATTAGTCATTACAAGGAGCCTGTAGATATTGCATCTTCCAATTTTAGCGAAGAAACTACCATTTTTGGAGGAGAGGCAAATTTAAAAACTGCACTAACCAATGTTACCAATCAATATCAGCCAATGGCAATTGGCGTTGCTACAACATGCCTGAGCGAAACCATTGGGGAAGACGTTGCATCACAACTAAGTCACATAAGAAACGACAGCACCAGTTCCAATTTACCAAGTTTGTTTACCGTTTCAACACCAAGTTATCAGGGAACTCACATGGATGGATTTCATGCAACAGTATTAGCTGTTGTCAAAAACTATGCGAAAAAATTACCATCTGCTGACAAAATCAATTTTTTCCCAGGCTTTGTTTCACCTTCAGATATTCGGCATATCAAAGAAATAGTAGCTGACTTTGATCTTACAACAACAATTTTACCCGATTACTCGGATACTTTGGACAACCCCGTTTGGGATCAATATTATCGTGTACCAAAAGGAGGTACTCCAATATCAGAGCTTGAAAAAATGGGAGAAGCCTACGCATCGGTTGAATTGGGTGTTTTTACTGCAGTAAAACAAGGCGGGCAAAACGGAGGAACTGAAGTCAGCGGAGCATCGTGGCTGGAAAGTGAACACAGCGTAAAAAACCACCAATGCCTTTTACCAATTGGCATGAGCAATAGTGATTCTTTATTTGATATTCTAAGTAAAATAAGCGGGAAAGACATTCCTGTGAAATATCGAATGCAGCGAGGTCGCTTACTGGATTCTTATGCCGATGGACACAAATACATTTTTGGAAAAAAGGCTGTGGTTTACGGCGAAGAAGATTTAGTTCTGGCCTTGTGTTCATTTCTTGATGAAATAGGAGTCGAAGTTGTTTTGGCAGCCTCGGGAGCAAACAGCGGAAAGCTTCAAAAAGAAATCATCAGACATTGTCCGGAACATGGAAAAACCATCAAAGTAATTAGTGATTCTGATTTTGAACAAATCAATGAGGCGTGCAATACAATTAAACCAGACTTTCTAATCGGAAACAGCAAGGGAAATTACATTGCCGGCAATTTTAACATCCCGCTGATAAGAGTCGGCTTTCCTATTCACGATCGAATTGGAGGACAACGGATTACTCTTCTTGGTTATCAGGGGACTCAGGAATTATTCGACAAGGTGGTAAATGCCATGATTGAATACAAACAAAACAATTCTCCTATCGGATATAAATACATGTAAAAGAGAGCATTTACAATTAATAAAAGTTAAGAAATCTCACATAAAAGTCGCATCATGAAAGATTTATCAACTCATCCTTGTTTCAACAAAGACGCACATCATAAATATGCCCGGGTACATTTGCCCGTAGCTCCAACTTGTAATGTGAAATGCAACTATTGCAATCGAAAATTCGACTGTGTAAACGAAAGCAGACCCGGAGTTACCAGCAGCGTTTTATCACCCGATCAAGCCTTAAGCTATCTTATTAAATTGGTGAAAATAATGCCGGAGCTTAAAGTGGTTGGAATTGCAGGACCTGGCGATCCTTTTGCCAATCCTACCCAAACCATGAAAACGCTTCATTTGGTTCGGGATAACTTTCCGGATATGCTGCTTTGCCTATCTACAAATGGCTTAAATATAGCCCCTTATATCGATGAATTAAAAGAGCTGGACGTATCACATGTTACAATCACTTTGAACAGCCTGCGTCCCGAAACTTTGGCAAAAGTTTACAGTTGGGTACGACACGACAAAAGAGGATATTTTGGAGCGCAAGCCGGAGAATATCTACTTAAAAGACAATTGGAAGCAATAACCAAACTAAAGGAAGCCGGCATTACTGTAAAGGTAAATACTATTATAATGCCGGGAATCAACGATCATGAAATTGCAGAAATTGCAGAAAAAATTGCATCACTTGGAGTGGATTTAATGAATACAATTCCATTGTTTCCGGTAAAAGATACCGCCATGGAACACATGGAGGAACCTACTCCTGATTTTATGAAATCCTTACGTAAAAAAGTAGAAGTGTTTCTTCCTCCGATGTCTCATTGCGCACGATGCAGAGCCGATGCGGCAGGATTACTCGGAAAAGATTCTGCAGAAGCCGCCAAGTTACTTTCCGAAACAGCTCTTCTTACAGTTGAAAAAGGAGAAGAAAGACCTTGTGTTGCAGTCACCTCTATGGAAGGAATTTTGGTGAATCAACATTTGGGCGAAGCAGATCGAATTCACGTTTTCAGGGAAACACCCAAAGGATACAAACTGGTAAATGTTAGGGCAACTCCCGACACTGGTCAAGGCGATTCCCGTTGGGAAAAACTAGCGGAAACTTTGGCTGACTGCAGAGCAATTTTAGTTGGAGGAATCGGCAAAAAACCAGCAGGTATTCTAGGTCGAAGCGGAATTAAAATCATCGAGATGAGCGGACTAATCGACCAAGGCTTGGATTCTGTTTACAAAGGCACCGAACTTCGTTCGCTCTGCAAAACCGAAATGACAAAATGTGGAACAGGATGTACTGGTTCTGCTACCGGATGCGGTTGATAAAACAACAACAAAAATTCAAATGATCAATTAAAAACACATAAAATCTTTATCATCATGAAGAAACCTGAATTTCACATTTTAGTTTGCAATTCATTTCGAATTGCAGGAGAAGCGCAAGGATATTGCAATAAAAACGGATCAGTAGACATGGTTCAATATCTTATGGAAGAATGTGCAGACAGAGGTATAGACGCGACAGTTTCAACCACCGGCTGCCTAAATGTTTGCTCACAAGGTCCGGTAATGGTAGTTCATCCAAACAACCTATGGTATGGAGGCGTAACACCGGATCGAATTGATGAAATTCTGGATGCTTTGGAAGAAGGCGAAGCTGTTACCGAATATTTAATTGCCGAATAGATTACGTATAACTCTTTAATAAAAAACACCATGCACATCATCGATACCACTCTTCGCGATGGAGAACAGGCACCTGGAGTTGTTTTCTCTCTTGAAGAAAAGCTAAAAATTGCTGCTTTACTGGATGAGGCTGGTGTAAAAGAATCGGAAATAGGAACACCCGCCATTTCCTTAGCGGATGAAGAAGACATTAGAATCATCAACGATCAAAGATTTCGTTTCAATGCCACCTGTTGGGCGCGGGCCTGCACGAACGATCTGCAGGCCGCTGCCCGAACGGGTGTTTCAAGAATCAATATCTCTTTCCCGGTTTCAGCAATTCATCTGGCATCGATTGGAAAAGACCGGAATTGGATGCTTGGCACCTTATCAACAATAGTTAAACAAGCTCAAAATATGTTTGGATTCGTTGCTGTCGGTGCACAAGATGCTTCCCGTTGCCAAACCGATTTGCTTGATGATTTTGTTTTTGCTGCTGAAATGCTAAAGGTGAATCGAATTCGACTGGCTGATACGGTAGGCATTATGAACCCCATGTCGGTGCAAAAACTGTTTGAAAGATATCAACATTGTTTAGACGGAACAGAATTGGAATTTCACGCTCACAACGATTTGGGAATGGCAACAGCCAATACCATTGCCGCTTTAAGTGCAGGAGCCAATGCCGTTTCTGTAACCGTGAACGGTCTTGGAGAACGGGCTGGCAATGCCGCCTTAGAAGAAGTTGTGGCGGCTATGGCATTTTCACTTTCCGAATCCAGTGGAATTAATTTAAAAAGCTGTATTCAGCTTTGCGAATTTGTAGAAATGGCTTCCGGACGAAGAAACTCCGAATCCAAACCCATCTCGGGCAAAAAAATTTACTGCCACGAATCTGGAATTCATTGCAACAGCCTTCTCAAGGATCCAATGAGTTATCATGCTTTTGATCCACATTTAATCGGACGAAAAAGTCAATTTATTATAGGTAAACATTCCGGTTTGGCTGTTCTAAAAGATACCTTAAAAGAAATGGGAATTCATTTAAACAACAAGCAAAGTCAATTATTTATTGAATCTGTAAAAAAGCTCTCAGCCAGAAAAAAATCAGGACTAAACAGGAATGAATTACAACAATTATACAATAACTTATTTTGCTGCTCTAATTAATTTCAACACAAAAAGACCAAATCACAAAACAAACATTCAAAAGTCAATTCTGTGGTAATATGTGGTAAATTAGGTTGCTGCCAAACTTCCTTTTTACAGGAAGCCTGGCAGTTTTTTATTTCTGATTAAAAAATCTCCATCTAGTCCATTGATGTTTTAAAACGTTCATCAGATTTCAATGTTTTGTGCTTTTCATCCCATTTCCGATCTAACCAACCGGATTTTATATTTTCGCGATTATCAAACTGTCCAAAAAATGGTTTAATATCCAACAAAGGTGTGCCATCCAAAACATCCGCATCCTCAACATGAAGAATATTCCCATCTATACTTATCAATTTTACCGTTGAAATACCAATTGCATTTGGTCTGCGAGGCGAACGGGTTGCAAAAACACCATGCTCTTCTGTATCCATAAAGGGGATTACTCTTAATTTGTAATCTGTTACTTTATGCAAATGGTAAAGCAAAGTAATATGAGAAAACTCCTCCAAATCTTTTAATCCATCAACAAATTCAGATTTTAATTCAACACTGGCCTTCACCCCCTTCGCTCCCATTGGCTGTATCGGCATGTTTTCAAGGGTTTTATATGAAGTTCGGATAGTTCCTATGGTTTCAAATTTAATTTCTGACATCGTAATAATTTTAAAATGAACACTAAAATTAACAATTCTCACCAAAATAAAAGAGGTTGCCCCCGATAAACGAAGCAACCTCTTTAGTGCGCCAAGAACTCTTATGAAGAGTATTGTTGTTTAAGCTTCTACAAATTTCCGAGGCTTAATCATCCTTTCCGGAGAAAGAATTTCGTCTAGTTTATCTTTTGTCAATAATCCTTCTTCAAGAATTAAATCATAAACACTTCTGTTTTCGCTTAGGGCACGTTTCGCAATTCGTGAAGACGCCTCGTAACCTAATGTCGGATTTACAGCAGTAACGATTCCGATACTATTCAAAACCATCTCTTTACAATGCTCAACATTAGCCGTAATACCATCAATGCATCGTTCTTTTAAAGTATCCATCCCGTTTATCAGCATCTCCATCGACTCGAAAAGAGAACGAACAATTACCGGTTCCATTACATTCAATTGCAATTGCCCAGCTTCTGCAGCGAATGTCACTGTCAAATCATTCCCAATTACCTTATAAGCTACCTGATTAACAACTTCAGGAATAACAGGATTTACTTTTCCCGGCATAATAGAAGAACCAGGCTGCATTTTAGGAAGATTAATTTCATTGAACCCGCAACGAGGTCCAGACGAAAGCAAACGTAAGTCATTACATATTTTAGATAACTTAATCGCCAATCGCTTTACAGCCGATGAGTACATTACGTACGATCCTGTATCTGGCGTTGCTTCAATTAAATTTCCTGCCAAAACAATATTCAATCCTGAAATTTCACACAATTGGCTCACACATTTTCCTGAATATTCAGGTTCTGAGTTGATACCTGTTCCAATTGCAGTGGCTCCCATATTAACCTCAAGAAACAATTTGGCATTCTGATTCAACCTCTCAATTTCCTCTTCCAAATTAGCTGCCCAAGCTTCAAACTCCTGTCCCAAAGTCATAGGCACAGCATCCTGAAGCTGAGTACGTCCCATTTTTAAAACATCATTAAACTCAACTCCCTTTGCACGAAATGAAGCAATCAATTTTTTCAGACTTTCTATCAAATCCTCATTCATCAAAATCAAACCTATTTTAATTCCTGTTGGATAAGCATCGTTTGTAGACTGCGATAAATTCACATGATTATTTGGATGACAGTAATCGTACTCCCCTTTATCATAACCCAATTTTTCCAATGCTCTGTTGGCAATTACTTCATTAACATTCATATTGGTTGACGTTCCTGCTCCTCCCTGAATCATATCAACAGGAAATTGATCATGAAACTTACCATCTATTAATTCCTCGCAAGATTTTGTAATTGCATCAGTTAACTCCGAAGAAAGTAAACCCAGTTCATTATTTGCCTTTGCCGCAGCCCACTTCACCATAGTCAAAGCTTTAATAAACTTAGGATAAGAGCTTAACTTTACACCACAAATGTTAAAGTTTTCTATTGCACGCAAGGTTTGAATACCATAATAGGCATCTTTTGGTACATCTTTGTACCCAATAAGATCGTGTTCTCTTCTTGTAATCATTATAATACGTTTGATTTTTCAACAATATCGCATCTCTAAAGATTAAACTTTATAGAAACCAAAATTGTTAAATCCGTGTAAATTAGTGTTTGTTTATAAAGCACAAATGTAAAACAAGAATCAAATTTAAACCAAGAATTAAAAGAAAATTACCAGCCACAATACATCAATACATAAAACCCTGTCTTTGCGATACTTTCACCACACAAAACAGGGTTTTACTAAACTTAATTCACAAAATAACTCATGTTTTTAAACAGAAACAAACGTTTTCGATAAAAACCAAGATCAGAAAAATCTGATCTATTCAAATTCGTCACCATTTGTTTCCATTTCTGCAATCGGTTTTAAATGTGCAGGAATCTCTTCATTAAGTTCGCCGCTAAAATATGGGAATACATCCATTAATGGACTTTCTGAAATTGCAGGAATTTCATACGGTACAATCATAGTGCTTAAACACTCTTCCAAAAACTCGTATGCTTGTTTTACATTACTGGCCTGAGTGAGCATATACTGAGTCGCTTTTTTCTCTTTCCCAGAAGCTTCATCAACATCTACAAAAGAAACCTTCGCCTTAAACCAGCGATCACCATTCTCGTTTGGATACAATTCTGTAACATTCGATTTACTGATGTTTGTAACGTTAAAATCTCCGCTAATCATTTGTTCCAATTCTTTGTGAATCCTTGCTTCTGCCTCAGTAAAAGACACTGCATCTACCAAATATGGCTCAGACACCTTTCTTTCCTTGCCAGATGCTTCATCAATTTTCACATATTTTACTTTGCACTCGAACCAATTATTTGTCATCATATTCTATTATTTTTTTTGATTAACAAAGATAAAATAATCATCCGCTAATTTTAGTCTGATTAAAAAAACAAAGGGAATAACTTTTCAGTTATTCCCTTTTGTAGCGAGAGGCGGGCTTGAACCGCCGACCTCGTGATTATGAATCACGCGCTCTAACCAGCTGAGCTACCTCGCCATTTTTTGCTGGATTGCGGTGCAAATATAATTGCATTTTAGTTCTAAAAAAAATCTTTTTATTGGAAATTGAATCAAGCTTCGGTATTAATATGGCAAACTATCTCAATTACAGAAATATTACACTTAAAATTTATTTTATTTTTTTTCAAAAAAGCAAATAATACTTACTCAAGGGGAAAAAATCAGGCCAAATCAGACTCAATTTAATATGTAAAAGCGGTGTTGCTGCCACAACTTGATCGTAAAACAGCCTCCTCCCAATAAATATCTAAATATCCTGATTCAAATGAGTTTTCGAAGACTATGAATATATCAAAATCAAAGCCCATTAGACTCCAAATTTCAATCAAAAATAAAGGGAATAACTCTTCAGTCATTCCCTTTTTGTAGCGAGAGGCGGGCTTGAACCGCCGACCTCGTGATTATGAATCACGCGCTCTAACCAGCTGAGCTACCTCGCCGTTTTTTCTAACGAGGTGCAAATATAAAATCCTTTTTCATTTAAAAAAAATCTTCACCCATTTTTTTCTAAAAAGTTTAGAATTGTAATCTCTAAATTTTATTTCTTAAATTTTCCTTATATTACTGAAATTAAACTTTTGACAAATAAAGAAATACTAAACAATATGAAAATCCGGTAAGTTTTAATCCTATTTTTTTTTATTCCATATTCTTAAGTATCTTGCGAAAAATTTCAGTAGTAACTTACAATTCACGTTTTTAGTTAGAAAAAATCCAGTATTTTGGGTTATATGAAAAAGCTATAGACTTGTATAAATGGTTTTTACATATTTACATCTAATTATTTTACTAATTCAAAGCCCGTCCAATGCAACAATTTGAACTCGAATATGTGCTCCATGCCTCACCAAAAGTAATTTACGATAGATTAAGCAGTGCCAGTGGATTATCAGAATGGTTTGCTGATGATGTTAATCAGAAAGGAAAAATTTTTACTTTTATTTGGGAAGGCTCCGAACAACAAGCAGAATTAATTCAAAAAAAAGACAATCGCCTGATTCGTTTTCATTGGCTGGACAGCGAAGACGATGAAAGTTTCTTCGAATTCAAGATTGAAATAGATGCTCTAACCAACGATTTATCCTTAATTATCACTGATTACGCCGAAGAAGATGAAGTTGAAGAGGGAATTGAATTATGGGATTCACAGATTTCAGAACTAAAACAAGTTTTGGGTATCTAATTTTTTAATACTCCACATTTACAAAACCTAATTAAAATACCTTATTTTTGTACTCATCAAGACCAGTCAAATCGTGTTATTGGTCTTGTTTTGTATGGAACAAATTGTGAAGTTTCAACAAACATGATTTACTAATCTGGTTGAAAGATATTTTAGATTCCATTTATCAACCAAAATGGCAAGGAATGAAAAGATTGCATTCATTTATTTTAAAAAGCTTTTTAGGGCCTCTGGCATTTACCTTTTTTATCTGCATGTTTGTTTTACTCATGCAATTTTTATGGCGTTACATAGATGAATTGGTAGGAAAAGGCCTTGACTGGACTGTTATTGCAGAATTTCTATTTTATGTTTCGGCGACTTTAGTCCCAATGGCACTTCCTTTAGCTATTTTATTAGCCTCCATAATGACCTTCGGGAATATGGGTGAGAATTACGAACTTATAGCAATGAAAGCGGCAGGAATATCCTTGCAAAGGATTATGAAACCATTAACTATCCTAATTATCATAATTAGCTTAGGTGCGTTTTATTTCTCCAACAACATAATGCCCATTGCTTCCCTTAAAACAACAACCTTACTTCGTGATATCAAAAGACAAAACCCTGAATTAATTCTTAAAGAGGGAATTTTTACCAACGACTTACCAAAATTTAGTGTTAAAGTTGGCAAAATAGATAAAAATACGGGAATGATGTATGATCTTTTGATTTATGATCATCGTGAAAATCTAGGCAATACAGATGTAACTGTAGCCGATTCGGGGACTATGGTAACTTCAGCTGACAAGCTAACTATGAATCTTACGCTTTATAGTGGTAATATTTATCAGGAAGTAAAACAAAAACCCCGAAACAGAAACAAAAATCATCCGTCCCGAAGAATAAAATTCAGAGTATTTAAGCAAAATATTTCGTTGCCGGGTACAGATTTAAAGAGAACTGACGAAAATGTTTACAAAACCAGTTATAGAATGCTGAATTTGGGACAATTGATAAATCAGGAAGACTCCCTTGAGCTTAACCTAAAAAAAGATAAAGATAACTTTACTAAAAATTTGCTTGCCAGGCATTATTTTCAAAAAGAACCTAAGAGCCTGTTAAAAGACTCAATTAAATCGATCTTAATTACAGAAAAGATAAAAGATGCTGACTCTTTGTTCAATAAACTTTCCCCATCAAAAAAACTTACTACAATTAGTTATGCTTTAAACAAAAGCAGAAAGGCCCGTGAAAATATTTCCAGAAAAGATGGCGAATTTTCCGGCCAAATTAAATGGATCAGAAAATACACCAACGAATGGCATCGTAAATTCACATTGCCTTTTGCCTGCTTTATCTTTTTCTTTATTGGAGCACCTCTTGGAGCCATTATCCGCAAAGGAGGATTGGGTCTGCCGGTAATCATCTCCATTTTGTTTTTTATTGTTTACTATATCATTTCGATGACAGCAGAACGCTTTTCAAAAGAGTTGGTTCTTGAGCCGGTTTGGGGCATGTGGATGTCTTCATTTATCGTGTTGCCTTTGGGAATAATTTTGACTTATAAAGCGACAACCGACTCTACTGTATTCAATATTGAGAATTATATTGATTTCTTTAAGAAAATCAATCCTTTGAATTTTTTCAAGAAAAAACATGTATAAACTATTCATCATTTTAGGATTACTTTTTATTCTTATATCGAATTCGTGTACCACATCAGTGCTGCCTCAGAATAAGGAAGTAGATGAATTCATTAATAAATGGCACAAAGCTGCAGCTGAGGCAGAATTAACATCCTATTTTGATATGATGAGTGAAAATGCCATTTATATTGGCACAGATGCAGGCGAACGCTGGACTAAAAAAGAATTTTTCACATTCTGCGAACCACACTTTTTAAAAGGAAAAACCTGGGATTTTAAACCTTTCGACCGACAAATATATTTCTCCGACGATAACAAAACCATCTGGTTTGATGAATTACTAAATACATGGATGGGCGTTTGTCGGGGATCAGGCGTAATTGTTCTTGAAAATGGAGAACTTAAAATTTCTCACTATCATCTGTCTGTTACCATTAAGAATGAAAAGATGAACGAATTTTTACTAATCAATCAGGAATAGCATGTTCGACGACTTAAAACCAGATATAGATTATACGATGAGTCCGGATGGATATCGGATACTTTCTAAAAAGTATTTGACAGAGAGAGGATATTGCTGTGGAAACGGATGCAAAAACTGCCCCTATTTTCCAAAACACAACAAAGGAAACAGAACATTAAAAGAGTAAGGAACTATGAATAAACTTCGAATTGTATACATGGGGACACCCGAATTTGCCGTTGCTCCTCTTGAAGCCTTACTAAATGCAGGATGCAATGTTGTCGGTGTAATTACAAACCCTGACAAACCTGCCGGCAGAGGTCAACAAATTCAGGAAGCTGCGGTTAAAAAATTCGCAGTAGAAAAAGGACTGAAAATCCTTCAGCCAGAGAAATTTCGAAATGAAGAATTTCTGCAGGAATTAAAAGCCTTAAAAGCTGACCTTCAAGTGGTGGTTGCATTTAAAATGCTTCCTGAAATGGTGTGGAACATGCCAAAATACGGAACGTTAAACCTTCACGCATCACTTCTTCCTCAGTACAGAGGTGCTGCTCCAATCAATTGGGCTATCATCAATGGAGATAAAGAAACTGGTGTTTCAACCTTTCTGCTTCAGCATAAAATTGACACTGGTAATATCCTGTTTCAGGAAAAAATTTCGATTGGAGATAATGATAACGTAGAAGTTATTCATGATAAATTAATGACTGTTGGTTCTGAATTGGTTGTTAAAACCGTTCATGCTATAGAAACCGGAGAATATCCTCAAATTCCTCAGGAAAGTTTATCCTATGAAGTAATTACATTAAAATCGGCACCAAAAATTTTCAAAGAAGATTGTAAAATAGATTGGACTAAAGATTTAGACTCTATCCATAACTTGATTCGTGGCTTAAGTCCTTACCCGGCTTCATGGACCGAGTTAATTCCTAATGAAACAGGAAAAGCAATTGGACTTAAAGTTTTCACAACAGAAAAAGAAAAAACAAATCACAGTGAAGAAATTGGCCGTATCGTTACCGATGGCAAATCCTATTTAAAGGTAGCTGTAAAAGGAGGTTTCATTTCCATCAAAATGCTTCAGCAAGCTGGCAAAAAACGGATGAAAACTGAAGATTTTCTCCGAGGATTTCAACAAATAAAGAACTATCATTTATAATATACAGGGAAGCTGTTTACAGCTTCCTTTTTTTATGCTCACCAATTAAAAAAGGAAACTCACCAATTATTCTTTTATTTCCGAAAACCTTTTCGTAAATTTTATATAACTCTAATTTGGTTCTTAACAAGAACAATTTACAATTAGAATATTTTCATTCTACTGCCAGAATAACTTCCTCATCCTCTCACCTCTTATACATAGAGAGTATATTCATTTGTGCCTCATCATGTGCCAATTTTACATTTTGATATGCTTATAATATCTTACCTGCATAAACTTATAATTTATGGTAACGCGCATTTTTGATTTACTAGAAAATTACAGGAAAAACTTTCCGGACAAAAGAGATGCCTTTGCCAAAAAGGAAAAAGACGAATGGATACCGTTTTCAACTGAGCAATACCTTACATATTCGGATTATATAAGCTATGCTCTGCTGGAAAATGGAATTAAAAAGAATGATTGCGTTATTACAATAACCAATAACAGACCAGAATGGAATTTTGTTGATATGGGTCTGGCACAAATTGGTGCTGTTCATGTACCATTATATCCAACAATAAACACCAAAAGTTATGATTATATTATTCTGCAATGTCGGCCTATAGCCATTTTTGTAGCTGATCATGTTTTATATGAAAAAATTGCACCTCTTCTAAACAATCATCCATCAATAAAATTTGTGTATTCATTTGAAAAAATAAAATCGGTGACTCACTGGAGTACTCTGCTGGAAAGAGGCGAAAAGGCTGAAAACATAATGCAAAAAAAGCTGCTGGCAATAAAAGATAGCATTCAACCAGATGATTTAGTAACCATCATTTATACATCCGGAACTACAGGAAATCCTAAAGGTGTTATGCTTTCTCACAACAATTTCATAAGCAATGTTTTGGCATCTGCTGCCAGCTTAAATTTAAATTCATCTCACAAAACCTTGAGTTTCCTACCAATTAATCATGTTTACGAACGAATGGTAAATTACCAATACCAATACAAAGGAATTAGCATTTACTACGCCGAAAGTATGGATACTATTGGTGACAATTTGCGCGAACTAAAGCCTCATGGTTTTGCTACTGTTCCTCGTGTACTCGAAAAAGTATATGATAAAATCATGGCAAAAGGAAAAAGCTTACCATTTTTCAAGAAAACAATTTTCTTGTGGGCTGTTAATCTGGGACAAAGATATGAGTTGAACCGAGCCAATGGCTGGTGGTATGAATTCAAATTAAAAATAGCCCGCAAACTGGTTTTTAACAAGTGGCAGGAAGCCTTAGGTGGAAATATCAAATTCATGTGCTCCGGAGGTGCCCCATTACAAGTTCGTTTAGAGCGGCTTTTTTGGGCTGCGGGAATTCCTGTTCAAGAAGGATATGGACTGACAGAAACATCACCCATTATCTCTGCAAATCAAAATTGTTATCCGGATGTAAAATTCGGTACCGTTGGACCAGTATTAAAAGGTGTAGAAGTTAAAATTGCTGAAGATGGTGAGATTTTGGTTCGCGGGCCAAACGTAATGCTTGGCTATTACAAAAATCCAGAATTGACAAAGGAAGTTCTCGACGAAGATGCTTGGTTTCATACGGGAGATATTGGTTGTTGGGAAGATAGTCGTTTTTTAAAAATCACCGATCGAAAAAAGGAAATGTTCAAGACATCGGGAGGAATATATATCGCTCCTCAGGAAATTGAAAACAAACTTAAAGAATCTCCTTTTATTGATCAAAGTATTGTTTGTGGTGAATTTAAAAGATTCCCTTCAGTAATCATTTCTCCCGACTTTGTATTTCTAAAAGAATATTGCAGACGCAAAAGAATCCCATTTGAGAGTGCTGATCAAATCATTTACAATCAAAAGATTCAAGTTCGTTTCTGGAAAGAAATTCAAAAAATGAATGACAACCTGGATCGTCCTAAAAAAATTAAAAGTTTCAGATTGGTTGCTGATGTTTGGTCTCCTGAAACAGGAGAACTCTCACCTACTCTAAAACTAAAACGTACCGTTTTAAAAAATAAATATCAATTAATAATTGAAGAAATTTATTCCTAACACATACTTAAAATACTATATATGCATCGTAAAATAAGGAAAGTTGCCGTTCTGGGAGCCGGTGTTATGGGTGCCCAAATTGCTTGTCATTTTGCAAATATTGGTGTAGAAGTTCTTTTGTTGGATATGCCTCCAAAGGAATTAAATGCTGAAGAAGAAAAAGCAGGTTTCTCTCTTAACCATCCTAAAGTAAGGAATCGAATTGTAAACCAAATGCTTGGGAAAACATTAAAAATGAACCCGGCCCCTTTGTATTTAAAGAGTTTTTCAAAACGGATTTTAACCGGAAATTTTGAAGATGATCTTTATCGTATCAAAGATTGTGATTGGGTTATAGAAGCAATCATCGAAAATTTAGAAATCAAACAAAAATTATATGCCCGCATTGAGGAATATAGAAAACCAGCTTCTTTAATTACAAGCAACACATCAGGAATACCAATTGGAATGCTCTTGGAAGGTAGATCGGATGATTTTAAACAATCGTTCTGCGGCACACATTTTTTTAACCCGCCAAGATATTTAAAACTTTTAGAGATTATACCTTCAAAATACACATCACAGGAAGTAATTGATTTCCTCACTGAATTTGGAGAAAAGCATCTGGGAAAAACAGTAGTGATTTGTAAAGATACACCTGCCTTTATTGCCAACAGAATCGGCGTGTATTCCATGATGTCGGTATTTCATCTGATGAAAGAATTCGACCTTTCGGTGGAAGAAACAGATAAATTGACCGGCCCTATTATCGGAAGACCAAAATCAGCCACATTCCGCACCTGCGATGTTGTTGGTTTGGATACTTTAGTTCTCGTGGCTCAAAACCTAAAAAAAGCACTTGCTCACGATGAATCTAAAAATGTTTTTGAGATTCCTGATTTCATTCAAAAATTAATGGAAAACCAATGGTTGGGGGCAAAAACCGGACAAGGGTTTTATAAAAAGATCAAGAATGAAGAGGGAATCAGCGAAATCCTTAGCCTGAACTTATCCAACTTTGAATATCAAAGCAAACAACAAATAAAATTTGCAGAATTTGAGGCTGCCAAGGCCATTCCTCATCTGAACGACAGATTTAAACTTCTGTTAAAAGGAGACGGAAAAGTCAGTCAATTCTACCGCAAATTATTTTTAGGTTTATTCGCCTACGTATCAAATCGAATCCCAGAAATATCGGATGAAATTTACAAGATTGATGAAGCCATATGTACAGGTTTTGCATGGGAAATGGGGCCATTCGAAATTTGGGATGCTCTGGGATTGAAAAAGACCATTCCCATGATGGAAGAACTGGGATATAAACCTGCAGACTGGACTTATAAAATGGCAGAAAAAGATCAGAAATTCTATCAGCTTAAAGCTGGAAACAAACAATACTTTGATGTTGGTTCTGAAAATTACATGACCATCCCGGGAACGGAAGAATTAGTCGCACTCAACAATCTTCGCCCTACTCACAGCATATGGAGCAACGAAGGCTGCAGTATTATCGATTTGGGTGATGGCGTTATTAATCTGGAATTCCACACCAAGATGAATACCATTGGCAGTGAAATTATTCAGGGAATTATCAAAGCCATTGAACTGGCCGAAACAGAATACAAAGCACTCATTATTTCCAACGAAGGAGAAAATTTCTCGGCAGGAGCAAATATCGGCCTGGTATTTATGCTTGCAATCGAACAGGAGCTTGAAGAACTGGACCTAGTTGTTAGAACCTTTCAAAATACCATGCTGAAACTAAAATATGCATCGGTTCCGGTGATTGCGGCTCCACATGGAATGACTCTTGGCGGCGGATGCGAGGTTTGCATGCACTGCGATAAGGTAATTGCCCATGCCGAAACCTATATGGGATTGGTTGAATTGGGCGTAGGCGTAATTCCTGCTGGTGGTGGCACTAAAGAATTTGCCTGTCGCCTGTCGAAAGAAATGGTTGCAGACGATATCAGAACCAACCGATTCAGGGATAAATTCTTGACTATCGGACAAGCAAAAGTATCAACATCAGGCTATGAGGCCTTCGAATTGGGATATCTGCGAAAAGACGCAGATGAAGTAATTGTCAGCAGAAAACATCAATTACTTTACGCTAAAAAAACAGCTTTATTAATGTGCGAAAAAGGCTACACTCCTCCCCTGCCAACCAAAGATATTTTAGTGTTAGGCTCTGAAGGACTGGCTTTGGTTTATTCTGGAGCAGACGGTATGGAGGTTGGCAATTACATTTCGGAGTACGATAAATATCTATCCATTGAACTTGGAAAAGTATTGAGTGGAGGAGAACTGAGTGAACCAACAGAAGTTTCTGAGAACTATATGCTAAATCTGGAACGCATTGCTTTCGTAAAACTATGCCAGCAAAAGAAAACCATGGAACGAATGCAAAGTCTCTTGCAAAAAGGCACAATTCTTCGAAACTAAACACCCGGTACTCACAACAAAAAGCAAAAATATGAATGCATACATAGTAGCCGCCTACCGAAGCCCTGTAGGCAAAGCAAAAAAAGGAAATCTGAGATTCATCCGTCCCGATGATTTAGCAGCCCAGGTAGTTCAGCACATCATGAAAGAGGTGCCAAATTTAGATGCAGCAATGGTAGATGATGTGATTGTTGGAAATGCAACTCCTGAGGCAGAACAGGGATTAAATGTTGGCCGTATGATTGCCTTATTGGGATTGGACAATGTGCAGGTTCCTGGAATGACCGTGAACCGCTATTGTTCTTCGGGCTTGGAGAGCATTGCCATTGCCGCTTCGAAAATTGAGGCCGGTCTGGCTGATTGTATCTTTGCCGGAGGTGTTGAAATGATGTCCTTAATGCCAATGGGCGGATGGCGCTTGGTGCCAAATCTGGGAATTGCCAAAACTCATCCCGATTGGTACTGGAACATGGGAATTACTGCCGAAGCCCTGCAGGTGAAATACAACATATCCCGCAAAGAGCAGGATGAATTTGCATTTCACTCTCACCGAAAAGCGCTGGAAGCACAGGCTCATAATCGTTTTTCGGACGAAATTGTTCCCATTCACGTGCTGGAGACTTTTGTAAATGGACAGGACAAAGCACAAACCAAAGAACACATTATTAATGTGGACGAAGGACCTAGATTGGGAACAACAGAAGAGGCCTTAAGTAAATTAAGACCTGTTTTTGCTCAGGGGGGAAGTGTTACCGCAGGCAACTCATCGCAGACCTCGGATGGTGCAGCATTTGTTTTGGTGGTATCCGAAAAAATGCTGAAACTGCTAAATGTAGAACCAATAGCCCGTTTTGTTTCCTATTCTGTTGCCGGGGTTGAACCAAAATACATGGGAATTGGTCCGGTAGAGGCTATCCCAAAAGTTTTAAAGCGCTCAGGTTTATCGATGCAGCAGATAGAGCAGATTGAGTTGAATGAAGCCTTCGCGGTACAAGCTCTGGCCGTGATAAAAGAACTAAATCTGAATCCTGATATCATTAATGTAAATGGTGGTGCCATTGCTCTTGGGCATCCTCTTGGCTGCACAGGTACAAAATTATCTGTTCAACTGCTTCATGAAATGAAAAAACGCAGGCAAAAATACGGCATGCTTACCATGTGTGTTGGTTCAGGACAAGGTGCTGCCGGAATTTTTGAGTTATTGTAAGGAAAAAGGAATAAGGTAAAAGGTGAAAGTAAATTCAAAAAAAACAGCCTTCACTGTTTACTGCTAACCGTAAATTGAAACAATATGGAAAAGATAAAAACAGTAAAAGGCGGACAATTCTTAGTGAAAGAAACCAGTCCTCAGGATATTTTTATTCCGGAAGAAATTTCGGAAGAACAAAAAATGATCATGGAAACTTGTCATGATTTTCAAGAAAAAGAAATTCTCCCTCTGTTGGATGAAATCGACAATCAGAAAGAAGGATTAATGACCTCTTTAATGGACAAAGCCGGAGAACTTGGTCTTTTAGGCATTGCCGTTCCGGAAGAATACGGTGGTTTCGGTCAGGATCTGAATACCTCGATGCTTAGTACCGAAATTATGGGAACCTACAGCTCTTTTGCTGTTGCCTACGCCGCACATGTGGGTATTGGCACCCTTCCAATTTTGTATTACGGAACCATAGAACAAAAAGAAAGGTATTTACCACTGCTGGCAAGCGGTGAAGCCAAGGGAGCCTATTGTTTAACTGAACCGGGAGCGGGTTCCGACGCCAATTCCGGAAAAAGTAAAGCCACCCTTTCGGCTGACGGATCTCACTATGTTTTAAACGGACAAAAAATGTGGATCACCAATGCCGGCTTTGCGGATATCTACACTGTTTTCGCCAAAATTGATGACGATAAAAACCTAAGTGCCTTTATTGTTGAGAAAACTTTTAACGGCATCAAACTCGGACTGGAAGAAAAAAAGATGGGCATTAAAGGCTCATCCACCTGTATGATGTTTTTCGAAGATTGTAAGGTTCCTGTGGAAAATCTGCTTGGCGAACGGGGCGAAGGTTTTAAAATCGCCTTAAATATTCTGAACAATGGCAGAATAAAATTGGCCGCTGCCGTTTTAGGTGCTGGAAAAAAGATAATTACATATTCGATAAACTATGCCAATGAACGAATCCAATTCGGGAAAGCGATTGCTAATTTTGGTGCCATACAATATAAAATTGCAGAACAGGCAACTAGAACCTACGCGGTAGAATCGGCAATTTATCGTTGCAGCAACGACATACAAAATGCCATGCTTCATTTACTTGAAGAAGGAATACCGAAAGAAAAAGCTGTTATTCAGGCTCAAAAAGAATTTGCCGCCGAAGCTGCCATTCTAAAAGTGGCAGCATCCGAAGCTTTGGACTATGTAACCGATGAAGGTGTTCAGATTTACGGCGGAATGGGCTACTCTTCCGAAGCTCCTATGGAGCGGGCTTACCGCGATTCACGTATCAATCGGATTTTTGAAGGAACCAATGAGATCAACCGAATGCTGACTGTGGATTTCTTGCTGCGAAAAGCTTTCAACAATGAATTGCCTCTTTTATCGGCAGCTCAGAATGTTTCCAAAGAATTACTGTCTATTCCTGATTTTGGTGAGGAAGACACCAGCTTATTGGCTCTGGAAAGTAAATTGATTATAGGTTTAAAAAAATGTGCATTGCTGATTGCAGGTGCAGCAGCTCAAAAGTTCATGCAAAAATTGAGCGATGAGCAGGAAATATTAATGAATATTTCTGATATCATTATCGATTGTTATCAATCCGAATCACTCTTATTACGTGTAAAGAAATTAATTGCACTGAAAGGCGAAGAAGCATGTGCTGAACAAATTGCTATGAGTAAGCTTTTCTTTTACGATGCAGCCGATCGCATTCATAAAAATGCCAAGGATGCTGCAAACGCAATCGCTCAGGGCGATGATTTGCGCATGATGCTTTTGGGTTTGAAACGATTCACCAAACACCCGGGACTGAATGCTAAAAATGAAAGACGATTAATAGCTAAGAAATTGATTGAAGAGAATAGATACTGTTTCTGATAAAATATCACTCTGTCTTCTCCTGAAATAGCCTGACCTAAATATCCCCTGCATCAACTGACAGTCCATATTGTTTTTCCTTACAAATTTTAAATTTATGCAGAACGAAAAAGGAAACCTAACCAATTAAAAATCCGGTTCTTTCGAACCGGATTTAATTACTTATCGCTTTTTATTTCTTAGCCAGATTCTCTCTCCAGGCTCTGGCCTGTAATTCTTATCTACTCCATTAAATCTTCGGATACTCTTCAATCGAACCCCATATTCCTGAGCAATACTATACAAACTTTCCCCTTCTTTCACTCTATGAAAATTGTAACCTCTGGCTGCTCTTCCGCGCTTGTTGTGCAAATACAATCGTTGATCGAGCTGCAGAATATAATTCTTAGGAAGATCATTGTACTTTAAGAGTTTCTTTCGGTTTACCCCTAAATTTTTCTCAATACTAAAGAATGTATCGCCTTTTTTAGTGGTTATATAATGTATTCCATTCGCAATTTCCAATCGTGCTCCAAATGGATCAATTTCCAAATAAGAATCAATATCTGCCAAATCTGTTCCTGTAGGTCTTTCAATAATCAGATCTTCCCCTTTCCCTTTCTGGTCCAGCTGATGCAATTTCTCCTCATCAATGATTTTTATCAATCGATGAGCATACTGAGGATCGGTAGCATATCCGGCTTTTTTTAAACCATGAGCCCAGCGTTTGTAATCATTGGAATCGTACTTAAACAAAAACGCATAACGCGAACGTGTTGTTAAAAATTGAGAATGATCTTTGTAAGAATCATAGGCATGATCATACTTTCTAAAACACTCATTTCTGCGGTCATCATCCATTTTCATACTCGGCCCGGTCCAATCGTGACACTTAATTCCGAAATGATTATTGCCCTTTTTAGCCAGTATTGAATTGCCGTTTCCGGATTCAAGCAATCCCTGAGCCAATGTAATACTAGCCGGAATTCCTGTCCGCTGCATTTCACGAACGGCTAAATCTTTATATTTTTCGATGTATTCCTTTCGGGTTAAATCTTTTGCAAAAACTGTTGTGCCAAGAACAAAACTCAGTACGATATATAGGAAAACTCTCTTCATTCGGTTTAGATTTTTTGAATCATGTGTGAAAAATGGGAAATCAATCTATTTATGTATATATTAGTCGCAATTTCCAAAACAACCATAAAAATATAACAATCCTGTTATCCTCCGTTACTTTAAACAATTAATTTAATTAACAATTTGTTTCTGATGTATGGAAACGCCTATTCTTGCTTGTTTATTATAATTATTGAAAAAATGTTTAAATTTCAGAAAGTATTGATTTAATTGCCATTCGGGATGGAAACAAGTTTCCATTTCTTTATGCAGGAATACCAATAATTCGTAAAACAATCTGAGCAAACAGAATAACAATGAAGAAAACCCAAATAATTACAACAGTATTCGAATACGATTCGGTAAACGAATTACCTCTGAAAGAACAAGAATTGGTTAAAAATGCCAAAGAAGCAGCTCTCCGCTCCTATTCACCCTATTCAAAATTTAGTGTCGGTGCAGCCATTCTCCTCGAAAACGATGAAATTATCCAAGGTAACAATCAGGAGAATTCAGCTTATCCTTCCGGCCTGTGTGCCGAGCGTGTTGCCATGTTCTATGCCAATTCAAAATTTCCCTATTCAGCCGTTAAAGCAATTGCAGTTACTGCACGCACCAATGGCTCATTTTCAGGAAATCCGATTCCTCCATGTGGCTCTTGCCGACAGGTATTATTGGAAACAGAAGAAAGATTCAATCAGCCTATCAAATTGATTTTGTATGGTGAGAAAAAGATCAGAATTGTTGAAACCATAAAAGAAATGCTTCCCTTGTATTTTGAAAAAGAAATGCTGGATGAATAATAAAAAATGGCTAAATCATCTGCACTTGCTTATGATTTAGCCATTGTATTTTTAGATATGAGTTGGTTTATCTACAGCTGATTCGCCAGTTCCTTCCAAAGGTTATCATTCTTTGGAACAGGAGCAACAATTCGAATCGGCTCTTGTTTTACCGGATGAATAAATGATATTTCCCTTGCATGCAAACCAATTCCGCCGCCGGTTTTAGATCGTGGAGCTCCGTACTTTAAATCGCCGCGAATTGGAACACCAATTTTGGCTAGCTGCGCACGAATCTGATGATGACGCCCGGTATGCAATTTCACCTCAAGCATAAAATATTTCTGAGAACGGGTCATTAACTTGTATTCCAATGTCGCTTCCTTAGCTCCGTGTTTCAATTTATCGAAAACATTGGTTTTGTTCTTCTCCTCGTTTTTCAACAGGTAATGAGTTAATGTTTCTTCCTCGAGCCGTGGACAGTTTTGTACAATCGCCCAATATATTTTACTGATTTCCTTATCCTTTTGCTGAAACATCATACTTAAACGCGTTAATGCCTTGCTGGTTTTAGCAAACACAATAACACCACTAACAGGTCTGTCGATACGATGTGGTACACCTAAAAAAACATCTCCGGGCTTGTTGTACTTCTCCTTTATATAGGCTTTTACCTTTTCACTTAAAGGTTCGTCGCCCGATTTATCACCCTGCACAATATCACCACACTTTTTATTTACGGCAATTATATGATTGTCTTCGAATAATATATCCAATTGTTCTTTCGCCATTGGTACTCCTTATTTATTTAATTTTCAAATGAAAGCGCGCAAAGATAAGAAAAAAGACTTGATACTTATCATCGGATCGGATACTTGATACCTTGTACTTTATTCCCGTTCCTTCTGCTTTTAGTACTGCTCTCTTTTATTCGGGAATTCCCTTGATTTTACATCACCAATATAAGTTTCAACAGCCCCTTGAATTTCTGCAAATAAGTTGTGATATCTTCGTAAGAACCGAGGCGAAAATTCCTGGGTGATTCCCAACATGTCATGCAATACCAAAACCTGACCGTCAACGCCACCACCGGCACCAATTCCAATCACCGGAATGGTTACACTACCGGCAACTTTGGTAGCTAAGGTGGCTGGAATTTTCTCTAACACAAGTGCAAAACAACCTGCTTCCTCCAACAGTTTAGCATCTTCAATTAATTTTTCGGCTTCTTCTTCCTCTTTGGCACGAACCGCATAGGTTCCAAATTTATGAATGGACTGTGGGGTTAAGCCTAAGTGCCCCATTACCGGAATTCCTGCAGAAAGAATCCGATTCACTGATTCCAGAACTTCACGGCCACCTTCCAGCTTCACAGCATCAGCACTGGCCTCTTTCATAATTCGGATGGATGAATTCAAAGCTTCTTTCGAATTTCCCTGATAAGTTCCGAACGGAAGATCAACCACCACCAATGCTCTTTGAACAGCTCTTACAACCGATGCTCCGTGATAAATCATCTGATCCAAGGTTATTGGCAAAGTAGTTTCGTGTCCGGCCATCACATTTGAAGCCGAATCGCCAACCAGAATTACATCTACTCCTGCTCTGTCAACAATTAGTGCCATGGAATAATCATACGAAGTAAGCATAGAAATTTTCTCGCCCTTCAGCTTCATTTCAGAAAGCACATGCGTAGTTACTCTCTTTGCGGATTCTTTATGGATTGACATTTTTTATTTTTTTGATATTAATTTGGTTAATCAAATCTAACCAACAATAATGAATATTGAATTGCAAAGTTATAAAATAAGGCAAAAGCAACAAGATAAAAGAAGAAAGGCAAAAGCATTAAAAATGATTTCCGGACAACCCTCAATTCGTCATTAATAATTCTTAATGCATAATCAGATTGTTCTGTCTTTTTGGCAGAAAACATGTCAGGCAAATACCTAAAATTTCGACTGCCGATGCCAGAATAACATTTCTTTGGGCAAAATAACTAATGGCACAGGCTTTGATAAATTGGTATCGGATGAAACAAACATCTCAAAAAATTAATAGAATTAAAACATTAAATAAATACTAAAAATGGGTAAAATAATTGGAATTGACTTAGGAACAACCAACTCTTGTGTTTCTGTAATGGAGGGTAACGAGCCTGTTGTTATTCCTAATAGCGAAGGTAAAAGAACAACACCATCTATTGTTGCTTTTATAGAAAACGGGGAAAGAAAAGTTGGGGATCCTGCAAAACGTCAGGCTATTACAAATCCAACAAAAACAATTTCTTCTATCAAGAGATTCATGGGAGAAGGTTTCGATAAAGTGACTAAAGAAATTAGCCGCGTTCCATATAATGTAATCAAAGGTGATAACAACACTCCTCGTGTTCTTATCGATGATCGTAAATATTCTGCACAGGAAATTTCAGCAATGGTTCTTCAAAAAATGAAGAAAACTGCTGAAGACTATTTAGGACAAGAAGTAACTGAGGCAGTAATTACTGTTCCTGCTTATTTCAACGATTCTCAACGTCAGGCTACTAAAGAAGCTGGTGAAATTGCTGGTCTTACAGTAAAACGTATTATTAACGAGCCTACAGCAGCAGCATTGGCATATGGTCTTGATAAAAAAGCTCAGGATATGAAAATCGCTGTATTTGACCTTGGAGGTGGTACTTTCGATATTTCTATTCTTGAATTAGGTGACGGTGTATTCGAAGTAAAATCAACTAACGGTGATACTCACCTTGGTGGTGATGATTTCGATCAGGTGATTATTGACTGGTTGGCTGAAGGATTCCTTGCAGATGAAAGAATTGACTTACGTAAAGATCCAATGGCTCTTCAGCGTTTGAAAGAAGCTGCTGAAAAAGCCAAGGTTGAACTTTCAA
This sequence comes from Marinifilaceae bacterium, assembly GCA_016936255.1. GTDB lineage: Bacteria > Bacteroidota > Bacteroidia > Bacteroidales > Marinifilaceae > Labilibaculum. Next base: position 104,514 of record JAFGYE010000026.1, read on the forward strand.
GTTCTACCAGCACTGAAATCAACCTGCCATATATTATGCCGGTAGATGGTATTCCTAAACACCTTGTTAAATCATTGTCCCGTGCACAATTCGAACAATTGTCCGACAAATTAATTCAAGCTGTTCTTGCTCCATGTAAATTGGCTCTTAAAGATGCTGGTATTTCAACATCTGACATTGACGAAGTAATTTTAGTGGGTGGATCAACTCGTATCCCTGCTATTCAGAAACTGGTTGAGGATTTCTTTGGAAGAGTTCCTTCAAAAGGTGTTAATCCTGATGAGGTTGTTGCAGTGGGTGCAGCAATTCAAGGTGGTGTTCTTTCTGGTGATGTAACAGATGTACTTCTTTTAGATGTGACTCCTCTTTCATTAGGTATTGAAACAATGGGAAGTGTAATGACCCGATTAATTGAGTCGAACACAACTATTCCAACTAAGAAAACTGAAACTTTTACAACTGCTGCTGATAACCAGCCTTCTGTAGAAATTCATATTCTTCAGGGCGAGCGTCCGATGGCTCATGGCAACAAAACAATTGGCCGTTTCCATTTAGACAGCATTCCACCAGCACCTCGTGGAATTCCTCAGATCGAAGTAACTTTTGATATTGACGCAAATGGTATTCTTCATGTTTCTGCGAAAGACAAAGGAACTGGAAAAGAACAAAGCATTCGTATCGAAGCATCATCGGGATTATCTGATGCTGAAATCGAAAGAATGAGACAGGAAGCAAAAGAAAACGAAGCTGCTGATACTGCTGCAAAAGAAAAAGTTGATGCTCTGAACAAAGCTGACAGTATGATTTTCCAGACTGAAAAGCAATTGAAAGAAATCGGCGATAAACTTCCTGCTGACAAAAAGCAACCTATCGAAGATGCTTTGGCAAAATTGAAAACTGCTCACTCAGCTCAGGATGTTGATGCATGTAATGCTGCTGTTGAAGAGTTGAATACTGTTTTCCAGGCCGCTTCTCAGGAGATGTACAACGCTCAGGCACAAGATGCTCAAGCTGGTGCAGAACCTCAAGCTGAAGGTGCAGCCAAAAATGACGAAGTTACTGATGTAGACTTCGAAGAAGTGAAGTAAAGCACTATCACAAACGATAGATAAAAACAACTAAACCCCAGTAAAGCAACGCTTTACTGGGGTTTTCTTTTTTATTAAAATGTAAAAATTAATGGTTTTCTATTGATTTTTGCACTACATTTGTACCATATTAGTACCGCGCGCTATTAGGTGATGATGTGCGCGTTAAAAGGTCTTATCATACCTTAATTAAAATGACGTGACAAATAAGTGAAAATCTATGGCGAAAAGTAATCTGAAAATACCCAAGCTTTGTGAGCAATGCAGAAAGCCTTTCGAAGCCAAAACTGTAGCCACTCGCTTTTGTAGTCCTTACTGTGCAAATAAATCAGGAAAAGAGAAAAAAAAACAAGCAAAAAAAGCAGAACAAAAACAAACATTACTGGAAAAGTCTATTGATAAAATTGCAGATATTCAAACCCGTCCTTATATTTCTATTACAGAAGCGACTATTCTTTTTGGGATATCAAAAGATACAATTCGTCGCCTTATTATTGCCGGTAAAATTCCAGCTTTTAACCTAGGGCAGCGATTAACTAGGATTAGTCGTTTGCATATGGAAGCTATGTTTACCGCTGTAGATTTGCCAGAAGAGCCCAAAAAAGAACCAGTAAGAATGCACTATGAAACAAACGAATGTTATAAGATTGGTGAAATATCCGAAAAATTTGGAATATCTCCTTCTACAGTAAACAACACAATTCGTCGGTACGGCATCCCAAGACGACAAGTTGGAAAGTTTGTGTATGTGCCGAAGGAGCAAATTGACAAATTATTTTCAACAAACTAAGCTAACATCCCATGAAACAACTTTCAAAAACAAAAGTAACCGTTAGGCTTCGTAAAATAGAAGACCGAAAAGAATGGTCTATTTATTTGGAAAGTTACCCGGTATTTGTTACAGGCAAAACTACTCCTCAACGCATTAGGGAATATCTGAACAGAAGTGTAACCACTATTGAATTGAATAAGAACCGGACTGCCCGCACCAATCCAAATGGTAAGAAAACTTACAAACCCAAACGTAATGATAATGGCATAATTATATGCCGGAGTGAAATTGATAGTGAAAGTATGTTATACGCAGATGGTATTCGGAAGCTTCGCCAACGTGAATATGATCATGCAGATTTGTACAATAATACAGAAAATGCTCAAGTTGAACGAAAGGAACGGTTACAACATAATTTCATTGAATATTTTGAAAAAGTAACTTTTAAACGCCACACTAATAGCTCGAAATCTATTCAATTTAATTGGCAACGTTCAAATGAATTATTAAAGCAGTTTGCAGGAGATACACTTTTATTTTCTCAATTAGATGTTGCAATAGCTGAAGATTTTAAGCTTTTCCTTCTATCAGCACCTAAGGGAGGTAATAAAAGCGGTATTATTTCTCAAAATACCGCTGCAACCTATTATTCAATTTTTAAAGCGGCCCTCAAACAAGCCTTTATTGATGGATATCTAGAAGGTGATTTATCTGCTAAAATTAAAGGAATTCAGGAGAAAGAGTCACGTCGTGAATATTTGACAATTGACGAATTGAATACGCTTGTAGCTACACCTTGCGAGAGTGATGTTCTTAAAAGAGCGGCACTTTTCTCTGCCCTCACAGGATTGAGACATGTCGATATTCAGAATCTTAAATGGAGTGAAATTATAATAAACGGTAATCAGGCAAGAATTCATTTTACTCAACAAAAAACAAAAGGTGTTGAGTATATGCCCATTTCGGAACAAGCTTTGCAGCTTTGTGGAGAACCTGATCAGCCCGAGCAATTAGTATTTGAAGATTTGGCCAATCCTTCTTGGATTTCCCGACCACTTAAACACTGGATTAAGACAGCAAGAATTAAAAAGGAAATTACTTTTCATTGCTTTCGCCATACATTTGCTACCTTGCAAATATCAAATGGCACTGATATTTATACAGTTAGCAAGATGCTTGGACATACAAATGTGAAAACCACACAAATTTATGCCAAAGTGATAGACGAGAAGAAAAATAAAGCAGCACAAACCATAAAATTAGATAATATAAAATACACGGACTTATAAGCAGTTATTAAAACTATTACAAACAAAGACCCATTTAAATAAAACAAAAGATGCATCCTAAACACTTTGAATATATCATAATCTATTTGTCTGTTCTGTTAGCGTGTATATTGTTGGGTACTGTTGCAAGAATGTTTGTAATTAATATTGGAATAGATGAGTTCACCGCTGGAATTGTATTTTGCGTAGTTACTTTATTTGGTGTACTAATTTACGCCATTCTTGCGTTTTTAATTGATGGCCTTTTTTCTTCAATTGTCCGGACATTTTTTCGAAAAAAGAAGCACTCAAGCCTGTCTAATAAAAAATCTAATATTTCAGAAAAGTTTGAAGAGATTAGAACCGTGCAGCAACTGTTGAAAGATAAAAATGAGCAGGATAAAAAAGATATTGCCATTAAGTACATTCAAAATGAGTTTGCTGCTTATTGCTCAGAACAAGACTTGGATTTGCTTTGTCAATATGTAATATTTTATGCAGAAACGAAATCTCTACAGAGCATAAAACCCATAATTATTAATGGTTTATCGAATCTTGATTTTTATCATTTTGGATGGAATATCTGGAAACATTTTAGAGTGAGCAAACAAGAAGATGTTTCTTTTTTTCTCAAAAGCGTATTTGCGAATTACCTGAAAGATGTTGAAACCGATACCATAAAAAGCCACTTAAAAGATGATGAACTGAAAGGCATCATTAAAATTCGAAAAAGCATTTCAGAACAATAACAACAAATAATAATCATTATTTCCTGTGTTTTTATTGTGTTTTTTCCAGTGTAGTAAAACACAGCAGAAACACATCATTTATTTACACCATAACCATTAAAAACGATAGTTATGAATGTAAATGAGATTTCTTTTGAAAATTTACCAAAAGCAGTTGCTCATTTGGTAAATGAAGTGGAAAAGCTGAAACTTCTTGTTGAAAAAGGTCAAGCACCTATTTTACCTCAAAAACGTATCCCAATAGGCATTGAAGAGGCCTGTCGAGTCATTGGAAAAGCCAAACCTACGATTTATGCACTTGTCCGAAAACGCATGCTCCCCTGTTACAAAAATGGCAAGAAGCTCTATTTTTTTGAAGATGAACTACTAAATTGGATCACCAGCGGCAAAAAGAAAACTTTGAAAGAGATTGAAAACGAGGCAGAAATAGAATTCAAAAAACGTTCTAAAGGTATCCGAAGATGAATTTATTTGAATTATTGGCCAATTTTTGGCGAGTAGATGAACAAAAGAATTTTACCGGAAATGAAACCCGTTTGTATTTTTTTCTAATTCATTTAGCAAATCGCTCGTTTTGGGCAGAGTGGATTGAATTTGCAGACAAACGTATGGTGGCCAATGCCAATATATCCCTACAAGTATTGAAATCTGCCAGAGAAAGACTGAAAGAAGCTGAACTGTTAAACTATATTCCTGGGGGCGGTTATAGGGTTAAAACTAAGTATCAGATTCTGACACCTAAACCCAAACTTAAACACTCACCTTACTATATTAATACTAAAAACTTAAAGATGAATTCAAATGGAAAGAAAAAAGGATTTGTCCATACAGGAAGTGATTTTGATTAGACAAAATGCTATTAAAGCATTGCAAAATGATGCTAAAGAAATTATTACTGTTGAAAAGAATAAGATTCGGCAACGGCGTTTTCTTTTGCCATTCAAATATTCCGAATTTAGAAGCTTGTTTATCATGTTCGGTACTGCTTGTTTACACAAACGACACCAGAACAGAAACTTTGTTATCGATGAAAACAATGAACCTGTTATACAACAACTTCACTATTACTCAACCAATAATTCCGCTTTTACGGGCAATTTGACCAAAGGGATATTATTGCAAGGCAAATATGGATGTGGAAAAACCATACTCCTTGAAACCTACTCATTGCTTCATAACCATATTGTAACAAAATTTGATCTGAATCATCCTCTGCTTTTGTTTATCAAAGCTGTGGAATTGCAAGAGAAAATCCAAAAGCTATCGGCGAATAATTTTGTACGCCGTCCAATGATTATAGATGAGTTTGGACGTGAATCAAAAACAATTCAGGATTATGGAAATGTTATTCGCCCAATATCTGAATTACTGAGTTTGAGAAGCGATATGGGAGCTCTTACACATGCAACTTCAAATTTTACTCTGAATACACTTTCAACTGATGAATTTTATGGTAAAATGATTGGCGACCGTCTGAAAATGATGTTCAACTTCATCACTTTGGAAGGTGAAAGCAGGAGAACTTAGAACTTCAGGCGTGTAAATTTCTAGGGGAGCAAGTTTGTGTTTTGGTCTGACCAAAACCTTGCTCTACGAGACATAAATATCCCGCCGGTCTCAATTAGCTAATAAATATGAAAACAATAAAAAACAGAAATACAAATGGCCGACCAGTCAAAAGACCTTCCGAAAAGAAGGGGTATAAAGTAACTGTTAAAATGGCTACGGAAGAATTTTATACCCTGAAAGCCAAAGCTAGTTTTGCAGGAATCAACCGTAGTGAATTTATTCGTCGGTGTATTCGCTCCAGTTTGGTAAAACAGCGACTTACGCCCGAACTAATGGGGTATATTCGTCAGCTTTGCGGTATGGCAAACAATGTAAATCAGATTGCTCGCACTGCCAATACTTCCGGATATTCAGATGTACACAATAGATGCCTTGTTATGAATGAACAATTAGATCAATTAATTATACGCATTGAAAATGATTGCTAAAATTGTTCAGGGAAGGGGATTTCGGGGAGCAGTGAACTATGTTCTGGATAAAAAAGATGCTCGCTTACTTTATGTGGAAGGAGTACGATTAAAAGATAAAGCATCAATCATTCAAAGTTTTATTACCCAAAGTAAAATGAGACCAAAAATTTCAAAACCAGTGGCACACATCTCGCTTGATTTTTCAGCACAAGACAAAAGCCGATTAACGGATCAATTCATGATTGATGTTGCTCATAAATACCTGGGAAAAATGGGGTATGAAAATACACAATACATTATTGTTCGTCACTTTGACACTGAGCATCCCCACCTACACCTCATAATTAATCGTATTGATAACAATGGAAACAGAATCTCCGATAAAAAAGAAAAGTTACGGAACACAAAAGTTTGCCTAGAACTGACAAAAAGCTACGGTTTATATATTGCTTCGGGGAAGGAAAATGTAAAAGAACATCGGCTAAGAGAACCCGATAAAACCAAATATGAAATTTACCAGACACTTCAATCAGTTATTCCTAAATGCGTGAATTGGCAAGAGCTTAAAGCTGCACTTCAAAAATCGGGTATTACCACTGAATTACGAAAAAATGGGAATACAGATAAAATTCAAGGAGTTCGATTTGGCAAAAACGGATATGAACTCAACGGTTCTAAAGTTGACCGCACATTTAGCTATTCCAAAATTACTTACCGCTTGCAACAAAATGAATTGTCCACGAAGATTCAATCAGAACCAGGCCTTAAGAACAAGCTGAGTATTACAAGAGGACATGCTTCTATAAGAGGTTTGCTCAATTCACTGAATTCATCGACCTCCAACAATCAAGATTATGCAGAACATTTAAAACAGAAAGCACGAAAGAAAAAGAAAAAAGGTTTGAGACGATAATTAAAGCATTAAAAATAAAACAAATCCCTATAAACTGAGACAAATTCTATCTTTTATCATAAAATAAAATAATAAGATGAATAACAATAATTTTATTACTGCCCTATTTGAAGAAATCAAAAGTCAGATTTCTGTTATCGCGAAAGAATTAGAAAAAGATGACACCCCTCGAACCCAAGCAGAGCTTTCTGCTAAAAAAGAAGAAAAATCTAAGACAATTACTACAGAGGAACTTTTAAGCTTGATACAAAAAGCTATAATTTATTCTACTAAAAAAGAATTTCAACAAGCTATTCCCCTACTCCAAAACTCCAAAAAAGAGCTTTTGGAGGGCATTAATGATTTACATATTGATTTGAAGAATTTAAAGTGTTACCCTAACAAGAATAAAAAAAACACCGAAATAAACAATTTTAAACTTTGGAAAATCGGCTCGATAATCGTTTTCATGTTGCTACTATTTTGTGTTATCGTATTAAAAGTGGAGAATTATAGGCTTTCAGACAACGATTTAAAATTCAGATACATTCACTCAAATCGTGGTGTAAATTCAACTGACTTACAAAATATCGAAACGATATTTCATATCAGCAAAAACAAGGAATTAATAAAAAGCATGCGCAAAGATGTAGAAGAATATGAATTAAAAGCTAAAGAGGAATTGGTATCTAAGGAAACTAGTCGCAATCCCGAACAATAAGTTCTTCAGGAATAGAATTAACATCAATAATGCATTTAGTTTAAAGTTAATCCCAAATCACAAACAAAGATGTTCAATTTAATCCAAACAAGCCTCCGGTTACAAAAGACTTCGGCATAAACGCTACAAATCAATATTCAAGAGTTTCTTGAAAAAGCTTTCCTTTTTGCAATGAATATACCTTTCTCATTCTTCGAAAAGCAAATTCATTGCAAATAAGCGGTAAAAACACTTGAACATTAATTTGCCTCCAACTCTCCTACTCCATTTATTCCGATTCCTTTTGTAATTTGAATGAAATTAAGTTTGGGGTGTTTAAGATTTGGGAATTAATAAATTATTTCATTCAACTGGATAATTGAAAAAATACAGTTCATAATCATTCCAAAAAAAATGCCATTATTCATCGTAATTAAATAAATCGTGGCAGAGATTTGGAACACGTAAATAAAAACAGATTTTCTATACACGTCATTAATCTTATTTAAATTTCAAACACTTTTTTAAATAGGCAGGGAACTTAAAAGAAACTACAGACAGAAAAAGAAAGAAATTCCTTTTCACTTTGCTATTAATAAAGTTAAATGTCAATAATGCAAAATACTTTTGACAAATTTTACTATATTTGTAAAAACTATTTATCGTTATGAGCAGAAGTAAGATCATCTTATTACCCAAATCAAAAAGAATTCTTACTGATTTAGGTGAAAACATTAGACTAGCACGTTTAAGACGAAAATTAAGTGCTGAGCAGGTTGCTGAACGTGCAAATATCAGCCGTCCTACCTTACTCTCCATTGAAAAGGGTGCGGCAAATACAAGCATGGGGGCTTATCTTCAAGTCTTATTCGTTTTAGGATTAGAAAAAGATCTATTAAAAATCGCTAAAGATGATACCCTGGGTCGAAAACTACAAGACATTTCAATAACAACAAAAACAAGAGCTCCAAAGAAAAACCGAGATGAACAAGAAAAGTAGTAAGCAACAAATATTTGTTTATGCAGATTGGCTCAATTTGCAGACCCCAACTCTCATGGGTATCCTAAGCTCTGAGCGATTAAGAGGAAAAGAAATTTTTTCTTTTGAATACGATAAAATTTGGATTAAATCACCTCATATTCAAATCCTCGACCCCGATCTACAACTTTATTCAGGGCCTCAGTATATAAATGATGAGAACAAATCAAATTTTGGAATATTCCTTGATTCCTCTCCTGATCGTTGGGGAAGGTTACTAATGCGCAGAAGGGAAGCTGCTCTGGCTAGAATCGAAGATCGACCAGCTAAAACATTATTTGAAACAGATTATCTTTTGGGAGTGTATGACAAGCATCGAATGGGAGCCATTAGATTTAAAGATTCTATCGATGGTGAATTTCTTAATGCCAATAATGACTTAGCTACCCCACCATGGACATCAATTAGAGAATTAGAAGAAATCAGTTTACGACTCGAAGAGGATGATATTGTTGATAATCCAGAATATTTGAAATGGTTAAACCTATTAGTCGCTCCAGGCTCATCACTTGGAGGAGCAAGACCTAAAGCTGGAGTATTAGACAATAACAAGCATCCTTGGATTGCTAAATTTCCTAGCAAAAATGACTCCACAAATATTGGCGCTTGGGAAATGATTACCAACGAATTAGCCAAAAAAGCAGGTTTAAATGTCGCTGAAGGGATGGCTAAAAGATTCTCTAGTGATCACCATACATTCTTATCAAAACGATTCGATCGTACAGATAAAGGGGAACGTATTCATTTTGCATCAGCAATGACTCTTTTAGGATATACCGATGGAGCTAATCATGAAGATGGAATTAGTTACCTGGAATTGGTCGAATTTATTTCAACTCACGGGACAAATATCAGTACTGATTTAAAAGAACTTTGGCGAAGAATTGTATTCAATATCTGTGTATCGAACACCGATGACCACCTAAGAAATCATGGATTCATATATTCTAAGGAAGGTTGGTTACTCTCGCCAGCCTATGATATTAACCCTGTAGCAACAGGTACAGGACTATCCTTAAATATTTCAGAAGATGATAATTCTCTCGATCTTGACTTAGCCATGGAAGTACATCAATATTTTCGTCTTTCTGAAAATGATGCCAATCAAATTATACAAGAAGTAAGGGGTGCTGTAAAAGAATGGAGAAACTTAACTGTCAAGTATAATATTTCGAGAACCGAACAAGAATTAATGGCATCTGCTTTTAGTAAAGCATAAAAAAATCTAGACTCCTATTCGGATACAAAAAAAACAATCAATCTTATAATGAAAATTTGATCCATAGTAAAGCATTTGATTTGATTCCTTAATTCAAACTACGGAGAAATAGGAGCCTCTGGCAAACTTTTTGCCGAGGCCCGAGGAGAGAACGCCATATTTTCTTTCCTATTTTCTTATTTGCGGTACGGGACCTAATTCTTGGCCCAAAAGATTCAAAATCAGGTTGACTTTAGCCATGCTTAAAGTTGGTTTTCCTTGCTCTAAATCACGAATAAATCTCAAGCCTACTCCTGCTTTTTCAGCTAGATCTTGTAGTGAGAGCATAAAGGTTTTAATTTAAACGCTGTAAGGACAAAAAAAGACTCTGACAGGTTTTTGAAAGGATTAAAAATCCACTACTCTTTGCTTACAAATTTCCAAGAGCGGGTGTCTTTTTATGCATGAGCAGAACACGAGCAACAAGCTTGCGTTGTTGGAGGAAATAAATACACCCTATTTATAACCCTTCTGAATATTAGTTGATAATAAGATATTTATCAAAAGCTAGGTTTTAGCACTTGCTCACCCTTGCTTCGCGTATTTAGTAATCATTTGCCTCAATTCATCTATTTTTATGGGCTTCAAAATGTAATTGTTACAACCGGCAAGCATTGCTTTTTCTTTGTCACCACGTAATGCATAAGCAGTTTGTGCTATAATAAGCAAATCTTTGTTAAACTTCCTGATTTCTGTTGTTGCATCATAACCATTCATTATGGGCATCTTAATGTCCATCAAAACGAGATCAATTTCTTTGTTGTTTCTGCATGTTTCTATCGCATCTTTTCCATTATCTACAAAAATAATCTCTTTAAACAGCCTGCTCAAGGTAGACTTTAAAAGTAATGAGCTAATATTATCGTCTTCCACAACAAGTAAACTTAAATTTTCCATTCTTGTCTCATCAGCAAAATTTTCAAAGACTTTCTCCGTTTGTTTTTTTACTTTTTTATTTATAGGTAATGTGAATGTAAATATGGATCCTTTGTCTTCAATAGATTCTACAAAAATATCGCCTCCGAGCATTTTTGCATAAGCTTTTGATATGGCCAGTCCTAAACCCGAACCTTCTAAAGCCATTTTATCAGCAACATCCGCCTGTTCAAAACGATTGAATATTGCATGTAAACGGTCTTTTGGTATGCCAATCCCTGTGTCTTTTATAAAAAATTTAATCAATTCGTCCTTTAGGGAATAGCCGAATATAATTGTGCCTTTTTCAGTATATTTAATGGCATTTTTAATAAGGTTCGTTAAGATTCCATGTAGTTTATTACTATCAATCATTACACTTAGCTGCCCGTTAGAATGCGAAGGCTCTAAGATTAGCGACAAGCCTTTTTTGTTTGCTTCAGGAGAAAAGAATGAATAAAGTTCCTCCATTACCTTATTTATTGAAGTTTCCGTATTGGACATAAGCATTTCTCCTGCTTCAATTTTTGAAATATCGATTATATCGCTGATTGTGTTTAATAGCCTTTCACCACTTTGATTAATAATTGTCGAGTATTCATCAATTTTAGATTTGCTTAAATTGGGTTCATTAAGCAGATTGACAAATCCCAGGATACCATTCATCGGGGTACGAATTTCGTGACTCATGTTGGCTAGGAAAGCTGATTTTAATCGGTCGCTTTCTTGTGCTTTTTCTTTGGCAACTACTAAATCTTCAATAATTTTTCTTTTTTCTGTAATATCTTCGCTAACCGACACAAAATTGGTCAATTCATTGTTTACATAAATGGGCGAAATTGCTTTTTTCATCCAATAAAATTCTCCATTTGCTTTTTTATTTTGTATTTCACCCTGCCAGGTTTTCCCAGAGCATATTGTATTCCAGAGCTCTTTATATAACTTATTTGAAGTTTTTTCCGATTTGAGGATTCGTGGATTTTGACCAATCGCTTCATTGTATAAATAACCAGTTATTTCCGTAAAAGCGGGATTTACATATTCAATAATTCCCTCTCTATTGGTAATTACAATAGCAACCGGGCTTTGTTCCACCGAACGGCTCAATAAGTTGATTCTATGCTCGTGGTTTTTCTTTTCGCTAAGGTCGTGAATGATAGAATACAAATAGTGTTTTCCTAAAATGTTTACTCTACTCGAAAAAACTTCAACATCCGTAACAGATCCATCGGCTTTTCTGTGTTTAAATTCAAAATGAACTTTCCCATTTTTTTTTGCCATTTTCATTTCATTCTCAATTTCAGAGAACGATAAGGTATTAATATCACTTATATTCATTTGGCAAAGTTTCTCTAAACTCCATCCATAAAATGCAGCTGCAGCAGGATTGGCATCGAAAACTTGCCCAGTTTCAGCACATACGATTAGCTTAACCGCCGTATGATTGTAAAAAAGTTGTGTGAATTTTTGTTCTTCTTCTTCAGCTCTTAACTTGGCATTCAATAAATCACTGTTTAATTTTAAAATATCTGAGTTTTGAATTTTAAGTTGCTTCTCAATTTTTTTTCTGTTAATAATATTACGAGACAATAATAAAACTAAAACTAGTAATGCTACTATAATCGTTAGCGAAATAAGTAAGGGTTGTTTGTGTTTTTTCCAAAAAGTAATCGGTTGGTTGATTATAATAGAATTATGAGGAAGTTTGTTTAAAGCGACTTCATATTTTAATAGTTGGTTGTAGTCAAACATAAAAACATTTGGGCTCTCATTCACAAGCTTGATGTTTGAAAGAGATTCGCCTGAAAGGATTTTATATACCATTTCTGCTGCTATTTTGCCTTGCTCGAAATGTGAAATCATCTTTCCCCCTAAAACACCTTCGCCCATTCCATGTTCCCATAAATGGAAAAGCGGTGCATGTAGATTTTCGTGGAGTAAATTAATTACATGGTCAAAGTCAATGGAATTGTACAATTTATCGTGATGGGCAGAAAGGAGCAATACCGGAGCATTAATGGGAATTGTTTGTAATTTGGCTTTGTATTCGGAGAATGTGAGCTGCGACAAGTCAATTTCTTTTAATTCTGCTCCAGATATTTGTGATGAAATTTGGCGGTACTGTTTGAAATGAGCCTGACCAGTACTGGTGCTATCTGATATACAGTATATGCTCCCGGCTTCAGGAAATAGGCTTATCATAAGTTCAATTGTCTCTTTCATTGAAACAGATTCAACAACTCCTTTTACATTGGGATTAGCATTTTGCTGTAGTGCTTTTTCGATGTTATTTACACCCAAAAATACAATGGGGATATTTTTAAACAGTTCATCCTCGTATTGCAATGCAAATTTAAAAGCATTATCATCGGCAATAAGTATGGCATTATATTTTATGCTGTTTGCGAGCTTATTTTTTAGTGATTTGTAAAATAAATCATATGTTTCAGGGTCAGTAAACCTTTTGCTGTCCATAAACTCAACATCAATATTTACATCAGCTGTATCTAAAACCGATTTAATACCATTTATTTGCTGGGAATAGGTAGGAAATCGGGAATTATACGAGCTAATCAATAAAACATGTTTGTTTTCTTGCGCAGATATACCAAAAGGTAAAAGCAAGATAAAAAACAACAATACACTAATCCATCTCTTCATTAATTTTATGTTTTGTCATAAAAATACAAAATTTAGTTGAAATATTTTCAACTGGGGAAATGGGGGATTCAGTATTGTATACTTTAAATGCTGATAAGTCTGAATTCCGATAATAATCGGAAGTTGTCAGATTTGATGGTAAGGTTATTATGCCTTACAGGGATGCGAGCCGCCCGCGAGTGGAAGGGGGTGACAGGCAAGTAAAGCAGCTTTTTTCACCTGCGATTGACAGCCAGCTGTTTTTGGCGGCTTTTTTGAGGAGGTGATGGATGCTGCCGGGTGAAGGATTGTATGGGAGAATGCTTTTCTTTTGCATTTGGATTGTGTTTTGGGAAAAGAAAGCATTTGCGATGGAGATCCTTGACCCGGGTGCGTAGGGAAAGGGCTTGACCTGCAGGACAAATTATGCTGGTAAAAATACTACTTACTAGTAAAAATGAGAAAACTCCCCTATCCCACCAAAGCTAGGTTGGAATGCTGAGAGCATGATTTTACAAGGGGCAAGTACTGCCCGTGGCCTCTCAAAAAGATGACAAAAACAGATAGCACCCAACCCAGCAGGCGAGCCTTAAGTGAGCAATGTAGGCTTTTTTGCCTGGTGGTTTTTCGCTGATACCTACTACTAATTTATAATATATTACTGCTGATGAATTGGAATGCCTGAAGTTGATTTTCAGACCACGAGGCAAGGAGGCCGGGAATTGCTGTGAACGACGAGTGGTTGAGTGCGAAAAGTGTGACAGGGTTGCGGGCTTACAGAGCTGGAGTTGAAAATAATTCGGAGCCACAAGTAAAGTGAGACTCCGAAATTATTATTTGTGTAGCAATGCCGTGAAAATTCCTTTTGGTTGTGGAGCTCCTTTCTTAAAGAAATAGAGCCAATTTGGAAAACAAGCGGAACGACCAAAAGGATTTTGGAACCCCTGGCAAACTTTTTGCTGAGGCTCGAGGAGAGAACGCCATATTGCCTGCTAAAGACGCTATTTATGTTTTAAATCAGAAATATATTTTTTGGCTGTTTTTCTATAATGCTTTTTAAATATATGATTGAAATGAGTATAGCTGTTTATTCCAACTGCGTCCATCGCTTCTTGTACGCGATCGCAACCTTCATTAAACATTTTTGCGGCATACTGCATTTTTAAATTATTGATAAATGAGGTCGTGGTTTGTCCCAATAATGTTTTCAACTTTCGATGAAGTTGCATTCTGCTAAGTCCAATTTCTTTTGCAAAATCTGTTGTTGAGAATTCCGGATTGCTAATATTGTCTTCAACAATTTTTGAGATTTTTGCGATAAGATTCTGATCAAATGATGAATAGTGGTTTTTTACTTCAATTGTGATATTTTGCGCAAGCAGAAATTCTCTAAATTTATTTCTAGTATTCAAAATATTTCCAATTTTTTGATGAAGTGCATGCGTATTAAATGGTTTTGTGATATAATCCCATGCACCTGCTTCAAGACCTATTTTAATATGTTCCACATCTGTTTTAGCCGTTAGAATCAGAATCGGTATATGTGAAGTCTTAATATTTCTTTTTAGCTCTGTACACATTTCAATCCCATCCATTTCAGGCATCATGACATCACTTATAATAATATCAGGCAAGAAGTTAATTGCCTGTTCAAAGCCTTCAAGACCATTTGTCGCCTCTAAAATTGTATAACTTGCTTGAAGACTGTTTTTTAGATAAGCGCGTAAATCATGGTCATCTTCAACAATCAAAATACTTTCACGTTCTTCCGAACTTTCCTTTTCAGGATTATCAAATTCCACTAAGTCATCAATGATTGAATTGTTTGCTTTTTCCTCAAGGGAAAGTTCATTGAATTGGTAGTCTTCCTCAGAAACAGGAATGGTTACTATAAACTCAGCACCACTATAATTGCTGTCGGTAATATTAATATCCCCCTTGTGTGCTCTTATTAATTGATAACTTAGATGAAGCCCAATTCCCGAAGAAGAGCGATCTTTACCGTGAACAAAACGTTCAAAAACCCTAATTTTTTCTTTATCAGGAATTCCTTTTCCGCTATCTCTAATAATGATATTTGCAATCTTTCTGTTCTTTTTCCATATGGGTTTTATTTCAATTTCAATAATTCCATGTTTAGGAGTGAATTTAAAGGCGTTAGACAACAAATTGTAAAGAACTTTCTCAATTATATCTTTATCGAAAAAGCACACGAACGAATCTGGTGTGATAACATTTAAGTTAATCTCTTCCCTTTTTGCCTGCCACAAAAATGCTTTGGTTGTTTCCTTTGTAAAATCAGCAAGATCATTATTAGATACTTTTAGAATATTAAGATTGGCATTTATTTTTCGAAAATCTAAAAGTTGATTTACCAAAAACATCATTCGCTTGGTACTACGTCTAACTATCTGAAAACAAAAGTCTCGATTTTCTTTAGACAGCTTAGACTCCATAAGGTCGTTCAAAGGACCAATTATTAATGACAGAGGCGTTTTGAATTCATGCGCTACATCAGTAAAAAATGTGAGTTTAAGTTCATTAATTTCTTGGTCCTTGTTGTGTTGAATATTTTCCAGCTCTAATTGATGTTTTAATTTCTGTCTATTATTTAAGAAAAAAATAAAACCTAGTATAACACCTGATATTAGTGTAAAATATAATGTATAGGCCCAAATGGAAAACCAAGGGGGGGGTGAGATTTTTAAAATGATTTTTTTCGGGTTACTGCTCCAAACCCCATCGTTGTTTGCTGCTTCAACATAAAAAGTATAACTCCCTTGTTTTAAATTTGAGTAAGTTGCGAATTTATGATTTCCAACAATATGTATCCATTCTGCATCATAATCTTCTAACTTATATCTAAACATATTTTCGTGGGCGTTACTGTAATTAGTGCCGGCAAATTCAAACAGAAAATTATTTTGTTTGTAATTTAAAGTAAGTTCCTTAGTCAGGTTTATTGATTTCTGAAGCACTTTCCGACCGAAATAACTTTTCCCTGGAGAAATACTAAGGTTGTGTATTCTAAAATCAGAAATCGCAACATCCGTTTTATAAGGATTATCTATTATTTCACTAGGATTAAAATAGTTTATCCCTTTAATGCTTCCAAAAAAGAATTTACCATCCTTATCTTTTCCAACGGCTTCAGTAAATGTACTGGATTGTAACCCGTCTTTATAAGTATAACGACGTACAACACTTTTACTGATATAAAAACGAATTAGTCCTTGTGAATTTGTAAGCCAAAGGTTTTCCTCATCATCCTCAAGAATCCCCATAATCTTTCTGTCTACAATACCTTCAGTAGAAATTTGGCTAATTTTATTGGAATCCTTGGATTTTCTTAAAAGACCTGCATCCGTTCCAATCCATAGTGTTCCGTCTTTACCTTTAAGAAAACACCAAATAGTATTGTTGGCAATATGGTAATCATTTTGCATGGATTCTTTATAAACTTCAAGCGAAATAAATTTGCCTTGGCTGGTCAAATTCAGTTTGTAAAGCCCATCAGAAATAGTTCCAATCCAGATACAGCTTGCATCCTTGTCATAAAGTAAGCTAAAAATTCTTTTGCCTCTTAAAATTTCTGTTTGAGGGTATAAATAGTGTATCCAGTCAGTATTATCACTATTTCTAACAATAAGTCCTAAAAATGAACCAAAATAAATGTGACCGTTTCCATCTTCACAGATTGAAGAAACTTGTAGCGGGAAAACAGGATCATGCTTAGTAATTAATTTATCTTGTCTTAAAGACAAATCATTTTTATCTTTTAAAAACAAACCATTATCCGATCCAATATAAATCGTTTCCTGGATTTTAGCAAGACAAAGTGGGTCAAAATTGATACCTACATTTAATTTTTGTGTTTTACTATTTTTAAATGAATGTTGAAAACAACCTTTATTTTGAACTCCATAATAAAGGTAATCATCATCTAACATTAGGGTACTAATGTTTATGTTTTGCAGAAGTTTAGTTGATTCTTCAAAAGGAATCCTATTAAATTTTTTTTGAGAAAGATTCGTATAACAAAGCCCTTGACGGTTTCCGATCCATAAGGTGTTCGTATTATCTATAAAGAGTGATAAAACGGTGTTGCTTAACAAACTTCGCTCTTCAAAAAAACTTGAAGTATAATTTTTCTCAATTTCATAATTAGAAACATCTACTTTAAAAACTCCGGAATTTAATGTTCCAACCCAAATATTGCCATCATTGGATTTACAAAGATCCCTAATATCCATTTCAGATAAAATAACAATGTCATCTACAATAATATTGTTCTGTTGATGTTTTATAACCTTTAATTTTTTATAACCACCCACCCAAATATTATGGTTTTTATCTTCAATCAGTTCAGAAAATTGTTCGTTTTCTATTTCATTTATTTGCGTGCAAACATTATTTTTCCACAACCAAATTCCACTGTTTGTTGCAAAGAAAATAGAATTATCAGTGGTTATCAAAATCTTATTAATATACAAACCAGTTAAAGGAAGTTGAACAATTTCTGCTCTTGGTTTTTCCTCTTCAATTATTTGCAGCAAACCATTCCCTGTGGCTATATATATATCACCATCAAGATTCTCAGTGATACTATTTATAAGGTTAAACCCAGGAGGAGTTTTAACCCTTACAAATTTCTCAGTGATTAAAGAATAGTAATTCAGACTATTGCCATCAGTACCAATCCATAATCTTTTTTTAGAATCTTCAAATAAACAAATAATTCTATTACTTGAAAGGCTTTCAATGTCATTCGTTTTATGTGAAAAATTCAATATTTTAAGACCATCATACCTGTTTAAACCATCATAAGTACCCACCCAAATAAATCCATAGCTATCTTGCATGATACAACTTACATCGTGCTGTGTAAGTCCGTCGTTAACCGTTAAAGTGTTAAATTTTAAATCTTGTGCGCTTAAATAATTATGGAAGGTAAAGGGAGATATATATAAAATTAGCCATAGAACCAGAATACGGGAATTGTTTTTTAGTGCTTTCAATTGAATTTTATGACTTATCACGTGGATTAATAAAAAAATGAAAGAGTTTTTCATTCTCATTCAGGAACTGCTAAAGATTGTTACGTTACAAACGTAATAAAAAAAAAGAAAATTAATAGATGCAAATAAGAGATGTTACAAGATATACAGGAAATGTTACATATGAGTATATTAATGAGATAGAGCGATATCAATATTTATTCGTTCATGCAAAAAATCAAACAATCGGTTGAGTTAACTATTTATTGCAAGAAATTATTGTTACAATATATTTAATTACTGTTACATTATTGAAGATATTTTTGAGGGAAAATATTTAGGTTTGCTTATGACTTTAGCGATAAAAGTTGTTAGAATAATGTTAATCGTTGATCTGAATTCTGATTATTAAACATTAAACACATATAACTAACCTAATTTATGAATTTATGAAAAAATTATTTCGTTATAATCCATTAAAGTATTTACCTTTTATTTTAATTGGATTGTTAGTATTGACCTCCTCATGTGAAGATGATGATGTTGAAACTCAAAAAACAAAAGAACTAATGGCAACAGCTTCGTCTTCAACAACCGTAGCTGAAGGAGGAAGTATTAAATTTATTGATCTATCTCTTGGTGTTGTAAGTAGACAGTGGACTTTTCCTAATGGAAACACATCAACTTCTGATGAACCTGAAATTGATGTTGTATTTTCTGAACCAGGTGATATAATAGTTACATTGGAGATAAAGTTTTTTGACGGGACTACAGAATCTATGGACTTCCCTACTAAGGTGTTTCCTCCATTGATTGCGGATTTTACTTCGTCGTCTACTAGAATAAAAGTAGGTGAATCAGTAACATTTACTAACAATTCAATAGGTGGGCCAACTAGTTGGAGTTGGGAGTTTGAAGGTGGGACACCAGCTACATCTAACGAACAAAACCCAATAGTTCAATTTGATGTAAACAAACCCGTAACAATTAAACTTCAAATCACAAGAGCTGAAGATGGAAGCACTTCTGAGGTAGAAAAAGTAATACAAGTTGGGCCTCCTGAGCTATGTTTGAATGGTGATTTTGAAACCGGTGCTGTTGTTGATTGGCAAACATGGAATGGCTCGCCATTTCCTTATTCTGCAGAAGCTGGCGGGGCAAATGGAACTGATTACACGTCAGTAGTTAACTTTGAAGGCGCCTGGGGATGGGGACAAATTATAAGTCGTGATTTTCCAAATAACAAGATAGTACTAGAAAATGGAAAAGATTATATCTTGAGTATGTATGTTAAGGCCACTGCACCAATTAGATTAGATCAATTTCGTGGAGTTAATCACTTACCTGAATGGAGTGGCGCATTTCCAGCGGGTGGCGCAGAAGAAGGTTATTCAGAGTATTATGCTATTTCAGGAACCTCACTACCAGTAAATATTACCACTACTTGGACAAAAGTTTCTATTCGAATCAGTGTGGCAGATGATGGAAATTCTAGAACCAACTTTTACCCCGATATTATTTTAGGAGGAGCTGTCAATAGCAAAGTTTATATTGATGAAATATCTGTGAAAATTGTCGAATAGAAAAATTGAAAAAATTCAAAATATAATTATCATGAAAATCAATACAATTAAAAATATATTGTTTGTGTTATCAATACTATTTACAAGTAGCATTTATTCGCAAACAATAATCACAGGAACAGTTACAGATGAAAGGGGGCCATTGCCAGGTGTAAACATCATAGTAAAAGGTTCCCAAAACGGTATAAGTTCTGATTTTAACGGAAAATATTCAATAAATGCTCCCTCAAATGGAATACTTGAGTATTCATATATTGGGTATTTGACCAAGACCATAAATATAACAGGACAAACTACAATTAATGTGACTTTGGAGCTTTCTTCAGAAGTAACTGATGAAGTTGTTGTAATAGGATACGGCTCCTCTAAACGAGGAGATGTTACAGGATCAGTAGCATCTATAAATAAAGATGCTTTAAAAGAAAGGCCAATAATAAATATTGAAGAAGCCATGCAAGGCCAAGTAACAGGTTTGTCTATTAGTTCAACTGGAGGGCAGCCTGGTGCAGCAACAAAAATGAACATTAGGGGTATTAGCTCAGTGAGTGGAAGCTCACAGCCATTGTTTGTTGTTGATGGTTTTCCTATCAGTGATGTAGCAACCTCAGGAGGTGGTGGATTGGAAGGGTTCAGTTCACAAATGAGTTCATTTTCATTCATTAATCCAGATGATATTGAATCAATAGAAGTTTTGAAAGATGCATCTGCAACAGCTATTTACGGTAATCGTGGTGCAAACGGTGTAATTTTGATTACTACTAAAAGAGGTAAGAAAATAGGAAATGCTGGAATTACCTACAGTACCTACTTTGGTATACAAGAGATGAATGAAAGAATAGATGTAATGAATTTTAAGGACTATGCATTATATCAGCAAACGTTGAACCCAGGAAGCAGGCTATTTACTGCTCCAGATGGTACTCCTTATGTTTTTGCGGATACAGAAGCAATGAATGTAGATTGGCAAGATAAAATATATAGAACAGGATTTACTCAAAATCATTCTTTATCTGTTCAAGGAAGATCAGAAAAAACAAATTATGCGTTTTCTGCTTCTTACAACCAAAACGAATCTGTTTTAATGGAAACTAATTTTGAGAAGCTGACCACTCGTGTTTCATTAGATCATCAATTCAATGATGTTGTAACTATAGGCGGTAACCTTTCTTACAGTAATATTGTGAATAAAGGGGTTCCTACTGATGGTAGAGAAGGTACAGCTGCTGGTATCGTAATTGGTGCTTTATTTCAAAGTCCATTTATAATGAATAACGATACTCAAGCCAGGTTTAGAAGAGCCGGTGTTCCTCAACAGCAGATTGACATTTATCTGGCCGGAAATTTAAGTGATCCGGATAATGTAGCCAAAAACACAAAACTTGACAAAACTATCAATCGAACTATTGGAAATTTTTATACAAATTTTAAATTCACTGATTGGATATCATTTAAAACTACCTTTGGAATTGATATTTACAATCTTAAAGATCAACAATTTTATTCTACAAAAACTCCATGGGGTAGTTTAAATAATGGTGTTGCAGTAGCAGCAAATATAAATGCAAAGAATCTTATAAGTGAAAATTACTTTACTTTTGCCAAAACATTTGATAAGCATAGAGCTAATCTTGTTGCTGGATTTTCTTTTCAGAGTAATAAAAATGAATATATTAGAACTGAAGGGAGAAATTTTCAAAACGAGATTTTAGGATATAATTCACTTCAGGGGGCCTCTGAGTTTTTAGCTCAATCTTCTGCTGATGAGCTATTTATGACCTCATTTTTAGCTAGAGGGAATTATTCGTATGATGATCGTTATCTTGCTACTGCATCCTTTCGTAGAGATGGTACTTCTAGGTTTATAAATAATAAATGGGGTAATTTTTATTCAGGAGCATTGGCTTGGAATGTTCATAATGAAGCTTTTCTTAAAGACTCAGAACTTATATCAAATTTAAAATTAAGAACAAGTTTCGGACAAGTTGGTAACGCCAGTGTTCCAGTTCAAGGTGCTTTACTTGATCAACAATATTCCAATTATACTTTTAATGGAACCATAGCGAATGGAGTAAGTCCTCAAAATTTAGAAAATAGAGACCTAACTTGGGAAACTACCACACAAATAAATGCAGGTATTGATTTGGGCTTATTTGATAATGCATTGAATTTTCAAGCAGATTATTATATTAAAAACACTAAAGACCTCCTATTGCTAACACCTGTATCTATTTCTACAGGGTTTTCTTCAGGATGGTTAAATATAGGTGAGATAGAAAACAGCGGTTTGGAGTTTTCTGTTGATTATGCATTAAAAACTCAAAGTGGTTTTGCTTGGAACACTAAATTAAATTTAAGTACTGTCCAAAATGAAATCAAAGCTTTAGGTGGTGATGGAGAACCTATATACATTGATGTAAATTTTGATGCGATTTCTACAGATGAAGTTATTTTACAAGTTGGAGGTTCAATTAATGATCTTTATGGTTATCAAACCGACGGCATATATTTACCAAGTGATTTTAATCCAGACGGGGCACCAATGGCAGGAGTTCCTACTGCAGGAGCTGGTGAGAAACCTGGAGACATTAAATACAGTGATCTAAATGATGACGGTAAAATTGATGGTTTCGATCGATCTGTAATTGGAAATACGTTGCCAGAAATCTATGGATCATGGAGTAACAGTTTCTCTTTTAAAGGATTTGATCTTGATGTTGTATTGCAATATTCCTATGGGAACGATATATTTAATGCAACAAAAACACGAATTTCATCTTTCCCAGGCGGAAGTGCTAATCAAACATCAAACTGGCTTGGCAGATGGACTCCGGAAAATCCAAATAGCACCCAATATGCAGGGGTACCTGCATTAAGACCTGCTGATTATTTGGTTGAAGATGGCTCATTTGTTCGTTTGCAAACGATAAGATTAGGTTTTAATTTACCTTCAAAAATAATATCGGCACTAAAAATTAAAAGTGCAAAAGTATATGTTGCAGGAAACAATTTAGCGGTATTTACAAAATATTCTGGGTATGACCCTGAAGTTACATCAAACCAAGTTGATAATAGATATCCATTTGTGCAAGGATTTGATTATGGTGGGTTTCCGAGAGCGAAAACATATTTGATAGGCTTGAACATTCAATTTTAACAATTAAATTATTAAGAAATGAAAAATATAGTAATTATTATACTTTCAATTATTTTGTTTTCTTCTTGTGAAGATCAGCTAGATATTCCTCCAAAAAGCAATATTGAATTAGGGAATTTCTTTGCTACAACTGAAGATTTTGACTTAGCGCTTACAGGAGCCTATGATCCGATTGCTGTGCATCAAGGCGATAAGGGATTTGGTACATATTTTAAAGGTTTGCTGATGATGGGGCGTGCAGGAACGGATGAAATGTATGTGTACCAAGGGTTTTGGGACGCGACGGGTAAAGAAATAGGTAATTACACGTATTCTCCTTTTTCTCGAATACCAAATGCAGTTTGGGAAATGCAATATGTTGGGATATCCAGATGTAATGTAGTAATTGCAAAGATTAAAAACACAAATGTTGCAATACCTGAGGCAACTAAAAAAAGAATTCTTGGTGAGGCAAGTTTTTTAAGAGCATTTTATTATTTCCAACTTGCACGCTATTACGGAGGGGTACCTATAATTACTGAGGATTCTAATTTGAACGAATTTAGAAATATCAGAAATACTTTGGCTGAAACATATGATATGGTAATCAGTGATTTTAAAGTTGCTGAAGAAAATATTCCTGTAATAAATGAACCTGGAAGAGCAACAAAATTTGCGGCTAAATCTTATTTGGCAAAGGTTTATTTGCAAATGTCAGGCGAGCCTTTAAATGATGATACTGCGGCTGCAAAAGCAGCAATATATGCAAAGGATGTTATAGACAATGGCCCTTATAATCTTGAAACTAATTATAGTGATGTTTTTGCATTGGATAATGAACATGGGGTAGAATATATTTTTAGTGCAGAATACATAGCAACAAATAACGAAGGTGGACAAGTTGCTACTTGGGATGGTCTTCCAGGAAACTGGACCAATACAATTACATACTCAATATGTCGTGCTATGCCTGAACTGTATGAATCTTATGCGGACGGTGATTTAAGAAGAGAGCGAAACGTTGTTGATTATGTTGTAGTTGATGCTGATGGAAATACGGAACCAACGAATGATGGAATTTACTATGCTTTTAAATGGAGACATGATCCAAATCCTGAAACTCGCGGATATGCTACTGAATGGCAATCACCATTTAATTTTCCATTGACTCGATTTGCAGATGTATTGTTAATATATGCCGAAGCACAATGTCGTGCTGATGGCAGTCCTAATTCAGATGCTTATTCGGCAATTAATAGAGTGCGAACAAGAGCTGGGTTAGAAAATTTGAGTGGACTATCAGGGTCAGATTTTTTGAATGCAGTACTTGATGAAAGAAAGTGGGAGCTTTGTTATGAAGGCCACCGATGGGCTGATTTAGTAAGGTATGGTAAATTAGTGGAAGCTGTAAAAGCATCAAGTTTAGGAAACCCTCTCTCTGCGGCCAATATTAAAGATCATCACGTTTTGTTTCCTGTACCGGATAGAGAGATACAAATTAGTCAAGGTGATTTAGAGCAAAATCCTGGATACTAAAAACGCATATTAATTTAGAAATTATACTAATAATGAAAAAATATTTCATCTTATATTTAATTGCAACATTAGGGGTATTATCCTGTAGTAAAAACGATGTGAACGAACCCGAAGATGTGGGTGGTGATCCAGTAATTATTGTGGGAGACACAGTTATTGAGGTTGACCCGGAATTGGTTGTAGGAATAGAAGGTGAATGGCAAGTAGAGATATATCCGGCTAAAGATGTACCTAATCCTGTAAATTATCCACATATGGCATATTATCCAGATGGACATATATCCGTATTACCTGATGGAAATGAATACATAATGTTTTGGGCTGAGTTTGAATCCCACAGATCGGTGGGTTCAACTCAGTTTGTTGAAGATCAATTAACGCTTCAGCCGAGTAGTTCAGTATTTGGTACTAGAGGTAATTTTGATACATACGATAATGGAGGTTCTTGGATGATGTCTGTATTCCGTGAGGAAGCTGATAATTTTATTGGGTTTTTTCATGCTGAAGACCACTGGTATCCTCATACCAGTAATGATATCGCATGGAAATCACTTGGGGTAACATATTCAAACGACAAAGGTAAAACTTGGGAGGAAGGTAATCAGATTATAACGAGTCCAACACCTAAACCTGCTACTCCAACATGGGGAGGTTCAGGAGATTGCAGTGTTTTATGGGATCACATAAATGAAAGGTGGTTATGTTATTACCAAGAGCATAATATGCTTCTGGCAGTTTCATATGATCCTTTAGGTGCTCCAGGAACATGGAAGAAATACTATCAAGGAGATTTTACAGAAGACGGACTTGGAGGACTTCATTCTCCTTTACCTGGTTTAGTAAGTGTTCCTGGAGGGAATCCTTCAGTGCACTGGAATACGAACCTTTCAAAATGGGTTATGGTATATCACGGATGGGATCCAGCCAATATTTATATTTCAACAAGTGCTAATGGAATCGATTGGGATGTACCGCAAAGTATTGTTAGTTCAGCTTATGGAGGAAAGGCATGGTATCCAACTATAATTGGTGAAACTGATGTTGAGGCAGGAATGACTGCAAAAATCTATTACGCAGATTTTCTTACAAATGGTGGTAGGGTGTTTAAAGTACGAGAAATTAAATTTTTAAAACCTTGACAATCAAATCAATTCCAAATATTGAGGAAGTTAAAAAGAATTATTGAATGGCTGATACCGTTACTTGGATAAAAGCAACCTTAGTAAAAGTTACAATTAAATTAAACGTTTATTGCTAGGAATACCAGTTATCGTTTATTACAAAAAATATAAATAATGAGTAAATATTTACCTCACTTCATAATATTGTTAGTTTTATTAAATAGTTGTTCAGTTGAACCAAATGAAGCAAAACACTTCGTTTTAGAAGCATCTGACAATACTGATTTTACCTCTAAAGTTTTGGAAGTACTTCAAAAGGCTAAGAATTCAGAATGCACAATTGAGTTTAAACAGGGAGTTTATAATTTTTATCCTGAGAAGGCATCTGAGAAATATGTAAAAATTTCTAATAACGACAATGGGTTGCGTAAATTTGTTTTTGCCATAGAAGACAGAAAGAAACTCACAATAAATGGTAATGGCTCAACTTTCATATTTCATGGCAGTGTCATTCCATTTTTAATAGAAAACTCTAATACTATTACTATAGAAAATTTTAACATTGAATATGATGCGCCTTTTGACTTTCAAGGAGTTGTTATAGATAATGATGAAACTAAGAAGACATTTGACTTAAAAATTGACAAAAACAATACATATAAAATAAAAGACGATATTCTTTATTTTAGTGGTTACGACTGGGAAATGGGTTTAGGAGAAAACATTGTTTACAATGCAACAACAAAGTCGCCTGAGTATTTTACTTCAAAATACGAGCATAATTTTAGAGAAAATTTCTTAAAAGCAGAAGCTTTAGGTGATAATGTTGTAAGATTTTCAAACCTTAATGCTGAAAAAGTTCCACCTGTTGGAAGCATATATTCTGATAAAGGACCTCATGGTGAAAATAGAAATATAGTTGGATTTAGAGTTTATAAGTCTAAAAATTTAGAATTAAACAATATTAACGTGTACCATTCAGGGGCAATGGCTCTTATAGCAGAAAGGACAGAAACTATTTCATTAAATAAATTCAATGTTATTTTAAACGAAGGTTCTTCACGAGTAATTTCAGCAACTGCAGATGCAACACATTTTATAAATTGTAAAGGATTAATAACCTTAGAAGATTGTAGATTTGAAAACATGCTCGACGATGCAACAAATGTACATGGGACATATATGACTTGTGATGAAATCATAGATTCTTTAACAGTGGCTGTAAAATTTGGTCACTTTCAGCAACAAGGATTTGATTTTGCAGAAAAAGGTGATACTTTAAGGTTCATTAATAAAACAAATCTGCTAACAGAGGGCATCAGTGTAGTTAAAACAATTGATATGGTTAATGAAAATTATTATATCATTGCTTTTGAAAAAGAACTTCCAGATTTTGCAGATAAAAATATTGCCGTTGAAAATATAACATGGATGCCTTCCTTAATTGTGAAAAATTGCACAGTAAAACAAAATAGAGCACGTAGTTTGCTGATTTCAACATCAAAATCTGTCCTGATTGAAAACAATTACTTTGCTTCGATGATGGCAGGTATTAGAATATGTGGGGATGCGAATTACTGGTACGAATCAGGGCCAGTATCAAATGTAGTTATTAGAGGAAATACATTCGAAAATTTAGGGATTGGTGGCCATGCGCCTCAGGCAATCTTACAAATAGACCCTATCATAGGAAAAAATTATAGAGAAGATGGGTATTATCATAAAAATATAACTTTTGAAAACAATATCATAAAAACATTTGACCCGCTTATTATTTATGCCCTAAGTGTTGATGGATTAAAAATTAAAAATAATACAATTATCCAAACACAGACATATCCAAAAATTTTCAGTGAATTATCACAGTTCGATCTTCAATATTGTAATAATGTTAAAATTGAAGGAAACACATATAAAGGAGAAAATAAAGCTACAATTAGTGAAGTAAAAAATACGAATATATATATTGATCAAAAACAGGAAGGTTTCTCAAATAAAACCATTCAGAATCCAAATAAGTATTTCTATCAAAATTAAATTTTGGTCTAGTTTTGAAAAGTAATTTCTTGTTAAGTTGAGTAATGGGGCTGATTAATACAGCCCCATTAATTGTTAAAAGAAAAATATAATAATTGAATATTGAACAACTTATAAAAGGTTTTGATCTTTATATTATCAAGGTTAAAAAAATAATTATGCTACAAAAACTACTTTTATTTTGTGTTATTGGCCTTGTTTCATCCATTGGAATCAGTCAAAATTTAGAGAAGGAAACATTCAGGCTCTTCTTTCTTGGAGGTCAATCAAATATGGAAGGCCACGGCCTTAACGCGGAATTACCTGACTCCCTCAGCGGTATGATTGAAAACGTGTGGATTTTTCAAGGACACCCAATTGGAGATGGAAATCAAAAAGGCGGATTAGGTAAATGGGACAACCTAAAACCTGGCAACGGGGCTGGCTTCACATCAGACGCAGTGCGTAACAAGCACTCTCACAAATTTGGGCCTGAGTTATCTTTTGGTAAACAATTAGAGCAGCTATATCCCGGTGAAAAAATTGCCATAATCAAATACGCCAGAGGCGGTTCTTCGATCGATAGCCTGGCAGCACGTGAATATGGTTCTTGGGAAATTGATTACAGGGGTGCTAATGGAATTAATCAATTTGATCACTTTTTGACTACAGTGAACGGAGCTCTTAATACTAAAGACATAGATGGAAATGGGATAGAAGATGTTTTGGTGCCAAGTGGCATTATCTGGATGCAGGGAGAGAGTGATGCTACCATGACGGAAGACATAGCCCGCCGTTATTATTCAAACCTCAAGCGACTTATGGATTTGATGCGTGCTGTTTTTCACGACGATGACTTGGCAGTGGTGATAGGTAAGATTTCTGATTCTGGAATGGATAACAACGGGAAGACTTGGAGATATGGTGAATTGGTTCAATATGCGCAAGAAGAATATGTAAGAAATGACAAAAATGCCGCTATTGTAAGAGCTACTAAATCTTATAATTATTCTGACCCTTATCATTATGATAGCAAAGGGTACATTGACCTGGGAATAAAATTCGCTGAAGCAATCTATCTTCTAAATGAGAACGGTATTATTAATAGCTCCTTAGAACATTGACTAGGAAAATGATTATCTTAACTTGAATTACACATGAAAAGAAGAAAAATAATTAATTTACTATCATTGGTATTGTTGTTTTTAATAATGACTCAAGCTTTGTTTGCTCAAGAGTTTAAACTGAATGATTACCTAAAAGAAGGTGAGAAAGATGCTACCCTTTCTGTAATTACCATGCTACAAGATGCTTCCAAACACAAAAACAGCAAAGTAATTATCGAAAAAGGGACTTATCATTTTTATCCTGAAAAAGCTTATGAACAATATTGTTTTATTACAAATCATGACAATGCTTTACGAAGAATCGCATTTCCTATAAATGACTTTGACGGCTTAACAATTGATGCCAAGGACGCCAAGTTTATTTTTCATGGCGTAATGATGCCCTTTAATATCGAAAACTCAAAAAATATCGATATCTCGGGTCTCACCATTGACTGGCACCTGCCCTTACATGGTGAAGGTCTTATTGAAGCAAATGATACCATCAACAATTCGTTCGATATCAGACTAGCGGAGAATATGCCTTATACCATCCGAAATGAACAACTCATCTTTATCAAAGAAGGATTTGAACATGATTTAGCCCATGCTATTTTGTTCGATCCCAAACGCAAAGCGGTGGCGTACCAAACCTCCAAATACACCCCCCTAAAAATAACAAACCACATTGAAATCCGGAACAAGGATAAGTTCGACTTTAACAATTATATAGATTTCAGGTCTCCCAACTATGAAGCTCAAGACGAGGAATATTCAATAAAAGCAGAAGAAATAGAACCTGGATTGGTAAGGATTTATGGAAGTAAAAAATTACTACCACCAGTAGGGATGGTTTTAGTTTGCAAAGGTCGATTCGGAAAAGACAGGATTGCCAATGCTTTTAATATCAATAAGAGCAGCAATGTAAAATTGCACAACCTAACTATTAATTATGCCGGAGGAATGGGAATTCTTGCCGAACGCAGTCAGGATATTGTTCTTGAAAGTGTAAACATACTAGCCAACCCAGATAACAACCTTATGGTATCTACAACTGCTGATGCCGCGCACTTTTCTAGTTGCAAAGGTAAAGTTGTCGTTAACAACTGTAATTTCAGACATCAGCTTGATGATGGTATAAATGTACATGGTGCGTTTGTTATTGTTGAAGATGTGCTAGCGGCCAATAAAATAGGTGTTCGACTAGGCCACTTTCAGCAAGCCGGATTTCAGTTTGCTGAACAGGGCGATAATGTAGGGTTTATAAATCCTAAAGATTCGGCAGAGGTAGAATTCAAAACAATGGTAAAATCATTTTACAAATTGAATAAGGACTACTATATGATTACGTTTAACGAAGAAATTACCGATAAACTGAGCAAAGGTTATGTAGTTGAAAATTTAGACTGGTATCCCGAAGTAACCATCACAAATAGCCAGTTTGCCGACAACCGTGCAAGAGGACTTTTATTAAAGTCACCAAAGAAAACAATTGTAAAAAACAACTATTTCAGCAATATGATGCAGGCTGTAATTATAAGTGGTGGTATAAACACCTGGTGGTACGAATCTGGTGGAGCTCAGGATATGCTAATTGAGGGTAACACTTTTGGCGATTGCAATTACGATGGTGGGAAAAGACCTGTGATAAGTATTAGCGGCAAACTGGATAATAAAGGACGTATGCTGGGAAAAATTATCATCAACAACAATACATTCAATAGTTTCAATCCTTCAATATTAGCAGCAACCGGAGTAAAACAGCTGGATTTCACTAATAACACCATCAATAATTCCAAAACATTTGCTGCTACAGAACCTGACGCTTTTGTTATTGATTTAAAGCAAATTGAAACTTTAAAGATTAAGAATGTAAAAATCAGTGAAGATTTTACCAATAAAACAAAGGCTGAAGAAGTGGAAAATAATTTATCTGATATTAAGTAATTGAATAATGAAACCAAGTCAGAGAATTTAACATTATCGCATTGAAAGGTTTTAAACCAAATCAATAAAAATCACTAAACACTGTGTTTTGAACTACTATTGTATATAATGAAGTTCACTCCCGCCCGGATCTTAATTCGCACATAATGAGACTGATATATAGAATTAATAAAAACCTGTCAAAAGTGCAAAGTTAAAATAGTGGTTAATTTCAAATTAAATATTACTAAAACTCATCTCCTCTTTAATGGATTTTTCTTAATATATTCATCAGCTATCCGATCAATTTCCTGCTGCGATTTGATGCGGATTTTAGTTAGATACTCATCTAATTACTCTCTTTTGAAATAAATCTTTTTGCCTGTTTTGTAGTATGGGATTTCCCTTTTTGAAGTTAATTTATAGAGGTAGCTTTTTGAAAGGCTAGGATATTCGGAAGTTTCTTTGAGCGTTAAGATTTCCTTATGCTGTAAGGGCATGAAATTTTTCAGTTCGTTCTCAATACTTGCCAAACGTTGATTAATGGCTTCAAGCTCATTGAAAAAAGCATGAACGATTTCACTCGGGGTCAATTTGTTTAGATCTTCCATCTTTTCTTGTTTTTGATTGAAAGATCAAGTTACGAAAATCACATTATTTATTAATTGAAAGGTATCTTTTGACGTTCCTAAAATTTTGAGAATTGCTCCCTTGTTGTGATGAAATACAGGGCCTGTAATTACATAAAGGGAATCGTTTTCGACTGTTAACTGACGGACTTTTATTTCCAAACTCTTCCATTTTCCCCGATTTAAGGCTGGTACCTGTGGTGACACGTTGCTCATGAAAAAGCTTTCGCTCATGGCCTGGTCGTTGATACACATTGCTGAAGCAGGACAAAGATGTCCGCGATCGTATCCTGATCCTTTGTAATCGATCAATTTCGCTGAGCCTGTTTTTACATTTGGATCTTCCCTGAAATCATTTTTACGAACTGCAGAACCTTCGACCATTTCCCGGGTGAGCTTGTAAGCCACAAGCTTGCATTCGTTTTCCCAGATTACGCAATACATAATCTGCCTGTACTTTGCTCTTACAGTGCAATACAGCATCATCGGCATAACGCACATATTTTACTGTAGGATGGGTTTGTTCCAACCATTTATCCATGGCATAGTGTAGAAACAAGTTTGCCATTAGTGGACTAATAACACCGCCCTGTGGTGTACCCTTGCCATTCTTCTGAACCAGTTTACCCGATTTTGTTTGAATTGGCATTTCCAACCTCCTTTTGATGTACATTATGCACCACTTCTCACTTACATGTTTCTCAACGGCTTTCAGTAGTTTCCCATGATCGATATTATCAAAGAATCCTTTGATATCAAGATCTATGACCCAGTCTGCTTTTCTACAATTTATCCGAACTGACTCTAATGCCTGATGGGCACTTTTATCTGGGCGGTAAGCATATGAATGTGGACTGAATATTTCTTCAAATCTTGGTTCTAGATATTCTTTAACTACCATTTGTCCTACTCGGTCGGTGATTGTGGGGATGCCAAGCTTACGAATACCTCCGTCTTTCTTGGATATCTCAACTTCTTTGACCGGTGGTGGAAAATAGCTACCGGAAGCCATCCTATTCCAGAGCTTGTAGAGATACTTTGAGCGATTGGCGTCATATTTTGCCATATCAATCTCATCGACTCCAGCTCCTCCTTGGTTGGAACGTACTTTCTTATAAGCCGTCCAAATCATTTCGCGACTTATTGGTACTGATTTTGTCTCATTCCATAAATTCATCCTCTTGCGAGTTGTTAAATGTTAGTCGACTGTATAACCTGATCCCTTCGCTCCTCTTCCATTACAGTTGTATCATCACTACTACGAATCAGTCCGCCCCTACATATCGCATCGGTATTTTGCCTCTAGGGTGAACCTATTGTGCATTTCCCTTTGACTGTCAGCTTTCTTTCTAGATCGCTTATGTAACAGTCTATCATAAACATGCAGGTTCCCGAGTTCCGTATATAAGCCTAAATATAGTTCTTGCCCTTTGTAAGACGCCTGCCGTATAACCAGTAATCAGGTCTCCGTTATACTCCTTTACTCCGTAACATACTCCGTAGCTTTTGACAGGTTGTACCCACTTCTCGACTCCTCATCAAGGGTTCATTTGCATTCAACTCCTATATTCGTACCTGACAATCTCGTGGACTGCCTTTTCCTAAACGCTCAATACCATAGCTCTTTACCACAGCACCTTTAGGTGGTTTAATGCCTCATCCTGAAATGCGACATTGGTGGGTCTGCTTACAAATGCATCCACCATCTTATTTACAGCATGCAGAACTTTGTTTCGCCGATGTTCTGCTTCTCGGCACACTATGAAATCGTGGGGATTGCGGGCTACTTTCCTGTCCAGTTACACCGAACTTTATGCGTGGTAGAATGTTTGAATAACCACTTAATCCCCAATGTATTATACCGAGTGTTGGATGTCGTTTTTAGTCAACAAATAGCAGCTCACCTTTCGTTAAAGTGTAAAATAATCCTACTATTTTTATCTCTCTATTTTCTTCCATTTCTTTTAAAATAGGGCTTTTTGAACGGATTGTTGAAATTGCATGTCTTACATTATTCTCAGATACAAGCTTTACAAATTCTTCATTTTTTGAAGTCATATTACCGCTGTAGTTTTGGCTCATTTTTATTGCAGGTTTTATCTTTGAAAGCGTTGTCGTTAGGTTTCCTAATTTAACATTGTCTATAGCGCCAATAATTGCCCCACAATGTTGATGCCCCATTATTATAATTAATTTTGCACCAGCAACTTTACAGGCAAATTCCAAACTACCTAATAAATCTTCGTTTACAAAATTGCCGGCAACACGGCCAACAAAAATATCTCCAATACCCTGGTCAAAAACGTCTTCAACCGGCACCCGGCTATCAAGACAACTTAAAACTACTGCTTTGGGATATTGGCCAAAGGCAGATTTACGTATTAGCTCAGAGTGGTCCCTCTGAGTTAAGTTGTTATTTCTAAAACGCTCATTTCCATCCAGAAACTCTTGTAGTATTTGATCAGGTGTTAATTTAGCACGTTCCTCAGCACTAATTACTGTTTTTACTACATGATCTGTGTTTTCTTTTTCCGTATTTAATCCATTCTTATTAGCTTCCATTTGATCTCTTTTTAAATTTCTATTCTTTTAAAACAACACCGTTACTATTTGTCAAGCTTGTCTTTGCTGAGTTCTTTTTTTAACCAGGATATACCGCTATCCATATTGTCAAAAAGCTGTTTTTCAGGAACTAAATTCGGTACTATGTCGATTGACCGAAGCATATCAGCAGGTTGATTTTGTAATCCAATTATCATTACACGTAATCCCTTCTTGTTTAAATCAAAAAGTATTTCTTCCATGGCATACAAACCTGTTTGATCAATATAGGGAACACGGTCCATCCGAATAACCAGGACTTTTATTTTTTCATCAATATTTTTAAAAAGTTTAAGAAAATGTGAAGTAAATCCAAAAAATAAAGGTCCGTACAGGTGCTTGACATATATAGCATTTTTGAATTCTTTGAATAAACTTTGTTCATCATCCCATGGTTGCTCTCCTTTTAAATCAGCCAAAGAAGAACCTGTTGTGCCTTTCTCTGCAATATCGCCCGAACGTTTCATAAAGAGAACTGAAGCTAAAATAATTCCAATAGCTACGGCATAAATAAGACTCCCGAAAGTTGTAATTAACAAAACGATAAGCAGCACAATTGCATCTGCTCTGGGAACATGCAATAAATGCTTTAGCCCTTTCACATCAATAATATTGAAGCCCACAGGAATAAGTATTCCAGCTAAAACAGGTATAGGAATAAAGGCAGCTAACTTACCTGCTCCAAGAAGTACTATCAGCAGAAATAATCCATGAATTATTCCTGAAAGACGAGTCTTTCCACCAGAATTAATATTTACAACAGTTCCCTTAGTTGCACCTGCTCCTGGTATTCCACCAATCAAACCAGCTACTGCATTACCGATGCCCTGACCAATCAATTCACGATTACTGTTGTGTTTAGTTTTTGTAATATTATCAGCAATAACAGATGTTAGTAAAGAATCAATTGATCCCAATACTGCTAATACGAGTGCGTATTCTAAAATTATCACATAAGCTTTGGGATCAATATTGAATAACCCATCTATTTTTAGAGATGGTAAACCGGAAGGTATCTCACCAATAAGTGGAACATCTAATTTAAAAAAATAAGTAACAAGAGATGCTGTTATAAGCGCAACAAGCGCACTGGGAATGGCCTTAGTGATTTTTGGGAATAAATAGAAAATTAATACCGTAATCCCTCCAATCCCAATTGCAGCTAAATTTATTTCTGAAAATAAACGCGGAATTTCTTTTACAACGCCAAAAGTGGATGACGGTGATGATATTCCTGCGAACGGATATATTTGTAATAAAATAATAATAAGCCCTACGCCGCTCATAAATCCAGAGATTACCGGATAAGGGAAATATTTAATATAACTACCTATATTTATAAATCCAAAAAATATTTGAAACAGGCCACCAAGTATAAAAGTTGCAACGATTATGCCCATCGCATTTTCAAGACTTCCAGTTAAGCTAATTGCTATTGCAATAAATGTGGCTGAAACCACTGTCATTGGACCGGTAGGGCCACTGGCCTGCGTTTGGGTACCGCCAAAAGCTGCAGCTAAAACACCAACAGCAATTGCTCCATAAAGTCCTGCAATGGCACCCATGCCAGATTGCACACCAAAGGCAAGTGCCAAAGGCAATGCTACTATACCTGCAACAAGTCCTCCTGAAAGGTCGCCCTTTAGGTTTTTAAAATCATATATTTTTTTTGTCATATCTCTTTAGAATTATAAGCTGAGTAACACAAGAATTAACAATTTAAAATACATTTTGTTCTCAGAATTGCTGTTCAACCTTCTCTTTGTTATATTCATTTTTTTTGAAATTCTATTATAAATTTAATAAAAGTATTTTTAGTTTAGCCCCGAAAAAGACTGGAGTAAAATTTCAGATTTAAAACAGTTAAATTTAGGGTATGAAAAGACGTTGGACATTAGAAGA
>JAFGYE010000027.1 GCA_016936255.1 Marinifilaceae bacterium
TCTTCTAATGTCCAACGTCTTTTCATACCCTAAATTTAACTGTTTTAAATCTGAAATTTTACTCCAGTCTTTTTAGGGGCTAAACTAAGAGGTAGGTGGAATAAACTCTGAGGAGCTGGGTACTTGTCCCGCAAGTACACTTCATCATAACAGTGGTATTAATGGCGGAACATTCTCCGGCAGGTATTGTTGGACAGTTGAAGGTACTCTTTGTGATTCGGAAATTCAAGGTGGACTGGAAGATAAGCTGCTGAATTGTATCAACTGCAGTTTCTTTAAATCAGTAAACGTCGAACAAGGACGTGAATTTATTCTCATGCCTCAAAAAATCCATCAAAACAAATAGGTTGTCGAATCATCAACAACCTATTCTTTTATAAAGCTCATTCCCTAAACTACATTAATAGTTCTAAGCCTTTTCAATCATATATTCACTTAAATCCAAGTCTTGTAACCTCTTTTTTGTCGGATCAACAATCAAATTATAAACTGTTCCTGCAAAAAGTATCACAGCAAAAACTGTAGCAAGCATAAATCCATACTTTGCATCGCTGCCAAAGGCATCGCTTATTGCTCCCATGGCCAATGGTCCAAGTGCAGCGCCGGCGGCTGTGAAAAATAGAATCACTCCCGCAACTGCTCCATGGCTGGATTTTGGAAAACAACTAATCCCTTTCGAATTGATGGTTGGATAAATAACAGACATAAATAATCCGGACAACGGCAATAAGAATACCGTTGCTTCCACTCCAAATAACATGCTGCCAACAAAACAAACCAAAATAGCAAAACTAAACAGACATAATACCACGGCCCAATTGAAACGAGACATCATCCACGCACCTAAAAATCGTCCTCCAGCTCTCAAAATAAAGAAAATCGGCAAAGCATAAGTGGCTATAAACAACAAGCTGCCATCATATCCTTTAATCAAAGTAGGCATCCAAACATAAATAGCTGCTTCAACCGAAACATAAAGAAAAGCTCCCATTGAAAAACCAAAAGCATAAGGATCTTTAATCATTGCAAAGGTTCTTCTTATATTAATGGCTTCACCTGACTTTTTTTGAGTTTCGGGATATTTAACCTTAACGGCAATTAAAATCAGAACAACGCATAAACTTGCTGCTACAACATAAAGCCATTTCCAATCTACTCCTTGAGTTAAAAAATAACTTACAATAAATGGTCCGATAATAGCACCAACACCAAAGAATCCTTCAACCGCATTCATGGTAGATGTATGCTCTTTTGTCGATTTCGTAATATCACCTATTAGAGCCAGGGCTCCAGTTTTAAATATTCCAATGGCCGCTCCAGAAATTACCATCAGTGTCAGGAAAAATGCAAAAGCATTTCCAATAATAAACAGATAGGAATTAATAACAAAAAGAAGCAAGCCAAGTATAATTGTTTTCTTTCGTCCCAATTTATCTGCTAAAAACCCAAGGAAAATTCCAGCCAAAGCAATTGCTGTCATCGGACCATAGTGCAGCAATCCTGCTGCTGTCATGCTTAAATCGAAAGTTTTCATTACTTCCGGAATAATTACCCCAACTGCATCAGTTGTCATGGCAAACATCAAAAACATCATGTATGTCAGCCATTTAATCAGTTTTATATTTGTAATACCTTGTATATTATCAGTATTTCCCATCTTTTTATTTTTATGTAAGGATAAAATAATCCTACTAGAAATTATATACTACCTCTCCTTTTTCGTTGGTCGCAACTATATTGAAGGTGTATTTTTTCAAATTTGCATCAAAAGCGGCAATGCATCCATTATTTTCCCATTGTAATTTTAGTGATTCCGGTTTGGATTCCAGAATTTTCAGTTCAGCATCAAAACCAAAGGCCGGGAAATTATTTCTAAATCTCAATAAAGAGAGTTGCTTAAGTACCACATCTTTCCCTAATTCATTGAATGCTTCCTCTAATTTCAAATTTGTTCTGTTGATTTCTTTGTGCCCTCCAGCCCCGGCATTTTTGACAGCTTCATGATCATTCTTTCCAGCAAGAAGATCGAGGTACCAAACCTGAGGTTTGCCGGGCATAAAAATTTGAATAGCTCTCGCCAACAGAAGTTTTGCATCATTTTCGCCCAATGCGCTGTAATACGTTGCATTTACCTGATAATACATATTCTTTTGCCCATGCAGATCTTTCACAAATCCTCCCCGTTCAACAACAGTGTCAATCAAAACCTGAATCTGTTCTTCTGTCAGCAAGCCTTTTAAATCCAATAAAGGTATTCCATCATGACAACCGAGCATATTTACAACTTTGATATCTTTTTCCAACATGTCCTTAATCCATTGGATCAAAACTTCATTTGTGTTTCTTTCAAAAGCATCTATAATTAATCCAGGCAAGAAAAAATCATAAGTCAAATAGCCTTCACTTGCTAATTTTTCATGCATTTTATCTTCGTACTTTGCGTGTATTTCGGGCAAGAGCGTTAAATTATATTTATCGGCCAAAGCCTTCACTCTTCCCAATAAATTCCACGTTCCCGGATCGTTCAAAAAATTCGGCAGACCAGGTTCTTTAGGAGCATACGCAAATGCATCAAGCCTAATAATCTCGGCACCATAACCGGATAGTTTTTTCAAGGTATCCTCGTAAAATTCCCACACCAACGGAGACTTGATATTAAGATCCATTTGTCCAAGATATTTTCTTCTGGATTCCAGTAAGTCAATTGTATCTTTACGGTACTCGTCAAATTTCCCAAATTCAATCTCTGCAGGCTTTTTTCCTTTACCTATAGCTGTATTTACCATTTCCGCCAGTTTATCGGCCGAGGCATATTGAATATCTGCAGCCGTCATTAAATCCTGAGCATCAATTTTCCCATATTTCACTTCCTGATAAAAAGTGTTCCAGTAGGGAACCTCCTTTCCATCGGGCATGCGAACCATTAAAATCGGCAGACCAGGTTTTCTGAAAAACATATCTTTGATGTATTCTGTATCAGGTTGGATATAACCTTCTTCTGATATTTCTCCACATCCATTCCAAAATTTATTCCATTGTATAAAAAAGTCCTTATACCTAGAATTTTCACCATTTTTTAAAATATCCTGAAACTGACCGGATAGAACTGAAGAATGGTTTAATACAAAATCAAACTTTAGCGCAATGTTCATTTTTTTCAGTTCGATTAAATTTTCCTTCGAAGCATACATCTTGTTCAGGTTATAATCGATAACGGAAAAACCTCTGTCTAAATCGGTATTAAAAACACTGGGTAAAATATAGAATGACTGAAATACATCATCCAGTTCATCTTTATTCAGAAATCTAATGATATCATCTAAAGTTCCTCCAATACTATCAGAATAAGCATTCAGCATTGGACCCGATTTTATGATTGATTTATTCTCATTCATGTCTTTCATCTCCTCCTATCTAATCAGGATATTAATCATTAAACTTGGAATTATAATACCCGGTTATTTCCTTTAAGGCAAAATAGTTAATTATTTTATTTCCAATTCATAATCTTTTGTGATTACAAAATCAGCCAGTTGTTTATGACCAGCGATTATTTTGTGCTCGGTTATTAAAACCTGCTCAATAAAAGGATCACCAACC
Source organism: Marinifilaceae bacterium (assembly GCA_016936255.1). GTDB lineage: Bacteria > Bacteroidota > Bacteroidia > Bacteroidales > Marinifilaceae > Labilibaculum. The sequence goes on from JAFGYE010000027.1 coordinate 3,601, forward strand.
TCCTTACCACGGTTTCTTTTTTGTCTGTGCTCCAAAGTATCAATTCTATTTCGGGCAATAAAAACCTTAGTATCCACATTTTTCAATAAACTGGTATAGGTTCCTTCTGCAATCACAACCTGAATTCCTTCCAGGTTAATTACTTCATTTTCTACACTATTCTGGTTGTAATCAATCAAAGGTTTTACAATCTCATTTTTGCCATCAATTGCATCCTTTAAATTCTGATCCATTAAATCCATTTTAACCTCGACGTGAGGTCCTAACCATTCAGGATCTTCCCTTCTTTTTGCATCATTTGATTTTGGAGGAAGAACAAAATAATCATCCTGTCCAAGCAATACCGATTTTATTCCTTCCTTCTCCAACTCATCGGCAATAGCCTTTCCTGTTTCTGATTTTCCACTTCCCGATTCACCAGATACGGTAATTGTATATCGTTTGCCCTTATTTTTAATTTTCTCTACCAAACTGGGAGCAATTTTTCCTGCAACCTTAACATGGTGTTCTTCCACTACAATAATATCACCCTTCATGATTTTATATTTTAGTTGTTCATTGATTCTTTAAGACATACTTTGAGTGTTTCGGAGGAGATCTTTACCTCCCCCGATTCTCTGCTTTTCAATATTAATATGCTAAAAAGTATATGTAATACTTAAAGTTGAAGCCCGGCCTGTAATAGGTCTTGCTCGCATGTAATTCGTAGTATTTTCAACAAAAGAATCCCCTTCCATTTCAGTAAATCCAATCGTATTAAACAAGTTGTTTATATTTGCACGAATAGATAAACCTTTGGTAATGTTCTGACTGGCATAAGCATTCACATAAGCATATCCTGGCAACACAATACCATTATCATCCTGAGCATATACCTTTGTTGTACCTATCAAACTAAAACCGATAGACGTTTTGCCTTTGTTGAAATCGTATGAAGGTGTAATGTTGTACAATAAATCAGGTACTCTTCGAGGAGTATTTCCTTTTTCATCAGCGTTTAAACTCTTGTCAATTTCGGCATGTGTGTAAGTTGCTCCAAAAGCCACATTGAAATTTGATTTTTGATAAATCCCTTCGAATTCAGCACCATAGGTTGTGAATTCCTTGTTAATAATTTTACCAAACTCTTCATTCTGTTCCGAAATATCAGTATAAAAACCTGTAACAATTACAGCCAGTGATGGAGATTTGTATTTGTATCCCAATTCGAATTGCTTAATTTCATCAGCATCCAGTCCGTCAACAGTTCCTCCTTCAGGAGTGATAAACGGAGAATACAACAAGCGGTCGGCATTAGCTCTGCCACCTTTACTGTAGCGTGTATAAACAGCCTGATCGTCATTGATCTTATAATTAGCACCTAAAGAATAAGAAACATAGTTGTAATCGTAATCAACAGGCATTGGATTTGCATTATCCAAAACAGTTACACTTTCTTCAACCGGAGTTATGCTTCCGTTATTGTCAACATCAACAGGAGCTTGATAATTTGACAAATAATGACCTGTTACATCACCCATATCGTAACGAACACTACCTTCAATATTTAATTGATCAGTAACTTCAATTCCAACATTTGCATAAACAGCATCAATATCATAAGTCATATCGTAACCACGGGTACAACAATTTCCCCAGAATGGAACACCATGTGCTATCAAACCATTACTGCTATAGTAAGAATTATCAGCACTTTCAATATTCATTAATCTCGGTCCGTCAGAACTAATATCAGTAAGGAAAGTCTGCCACAACCAAGTCATTCCAATTTTTTGCTGTGCTTTATAATAACCAGCAGTAAAATCAACATTATCAAATGATTTCGATAAATAAAAATCATTTGTGAAATTGCCAAGGTCGTTCATATCAACGTCGAAAAGAATCGTTCTCATCAATAATCCATTATTATTTAGATTACCGATTTGTGAATCATTTAAAGCAACACCTGCATTCGCACCATTTGCATAGCTTAAACTATATCCTGCACCGGCAATACTTTCAGCTATATCGTTTGCATTTCCAATTTGAGCAGGAAACGGAGCCACAAATGAACCGTGATTGTTCGCATAACGAAATTTTTCTTTCAACTGCCATCCCTCACCAATATCGAAGGAAAATTCACCACCTACAACTTTCGAAACGGGATGCATTCCATCACCAATGTTACTGGTTCTGCTGTTTCCATTCGCATCCACACTTAATACGTGCATGAAATTTGGACTTTGAAGAGAACTGCCGGTAATACTATAACCAGGAATCGACTTATATTTAGGATCACCTTTTGTTCCGGTCACTTTTACCGGCATAGGCATGTACGCAATTGATTTATCATCCAAAACTTTAAAATACAACCGAACGTATCCTTTTTCAAATTCTTTGGTAATATTCGCTTTTATCTGACCTCCGCTATTACCTGTATATCCAGGATTTCGAGGACCTTCTCCTTCGCGGAAAAATCCACCAACATGAAAGCGGAATCCATTTCCAATAGGAGCTCCATACTCAAAATCAGTTCTGTGTGATTTGTAATCAAGTCCCATGGTCATTCCAATACTTCCACCTTCAACTGCACCATTCTTACTAATAAAGTTAATGATACCAGCAGGCGAATTACTTGCGAAAGTTGATGCACTACCTCCTTTAATGGCTTCGATACGACCAATAGTTCTGTCTGATCTTAGAAAAATATCAGCATTACCAAAAGAGATATCTCCAAACTGCATTACCGGCAAACCATCTTCATGAATTTGTAGAAACTTTGAACCTCCTGAAGCAATTGGAATACCACGAACAGCGATATTCGCATTTCCTTCACCTCCCGAAGACTCTGATCGGATACCAGGAATTGCTTTAAATAGTTCAGCCGTAGTTGCAGCTCCAAAAACTTCAACAAATTTTGGTTTCAGTGTTGTTAACGCAACACTCGATTCAATGTTCGATTTTTGATTCACAACACCGGTTACAGTAACCTGATCCAAACCAATTAAATCTGCAGACAAATCAAAATCAAGAGTAATTTCCTGACCTGCAAGAATAGTAACTTCTTTCTCTACTTTCGAGTACCCAATAAAAGATGCTACAATAGTATAGGTACCTGCTTCAATATTTTCCAACTGATAAGTCCCGTCAATATTTGAAATAGTACCATTTGTTGTTCCTTTAACAACTACAGATGCTCCAATTAAAGGTTCTTCATAAAGCTTATCTGTAACGTTCCCTTTTAAAATCCCTGTTTGCGCATTAATCAATCCAATAAAAAGGATCAGATTAGCAAACGTCAAAAGAATCTTTCGTTTCATAAATTCATTTTATTAATCTATTACGAGTGAAACATCTGGGATGAAAAGAATTTTTTGTTCAAATTTACATCCGTAGGTATTTCAAAGAAATAGTAGTTAGTTGATTCGTTTTTTTTTCGCAATCGTTATCTTAGCTAAGTATTATACAAGCAAATATAGATGATTCACGAACAATAATCAATACTTAAATAGTTGCCATACAGTACATTAAAACCGCAACCGGTCGTGCAACCGGTTGCGGTTGATAACTTTTAAGGAATAATTTCAATCGATTTCGAAGTGCTAACAGGAAAAATAATCATTCATGACTAATAAGGCCATTACAATAATTGACATTGCCAAACTTTTAGGGGTTTCAAAATCTACAGTTAGCAGAGCTCTTAAAGATCACCCGGACATTAGTAATGCTACAAAAGAGGCCGTACGCATGATGGCCAAACAGCTTAAATACAAACCCAATGCGGTTGCCATGTCCTTACGACATAAAAAAAGCAAAGTAATTGGTTTAATTGTACCTACACTTTCCCCGTTTTTTTTCCCCTCTGTTATTCACGGGATTGAAAATGAAGTAAACAAAAGAGGTTATAATTTAATGATTCTACAATCCAACGAATCCTACGAAAGAGAAGTGCATAACGTAGATATCCTGCAAAGCAATAATGTGGAAGGAATATTAGCTTCGGTTTCCAGAAATACGGAAGATCTTAGTCATTTCACTAATCTTATTGAAAATAACACCCCTATTGTCTTTTTCGACCGCATTCCCAAATCCATACAAGCAGACATGGTTTTGGTTGATGATATTTCAGGGGCATATAATGCCGTTGAACATCTAATTTCAATAGGAAAAAGAAAAATTGCGATATGCCTGGGCAATCCAAATTTACTAATTAGCAGCAATCGACTTAATGGATATAAAAAGGCACTAAAAAAACATCAAATAGAGATTAATGAGGAATTCATTATAACAGGACAGTCATCTGAGGAAGCTGAAAAAGAGACAAAAAAGCTTTTAGAATTAACAAGCCCTCCCGATGCAATTCTGGCAATAAGTGATCTCACCATGTCTGGAATCATGAAGGCTTTATATGCTTCGAAAATTAAAATTCCTGAAGATATTGCTGTAATCGGCTTTTGTGAAGATACATTCAGTCAAATGTATAACCCTCCAGTTTCAACAATTGATCCAATGGGAATAGAAATTGGTAAAATTGCTGCCGAAAGACTTTTTCAAAGAATTCACGAAAATAACATCTTAGAACCCAAAATAATTAATCTATCAAGCAGATTAATTGTTAGAGATTCAACAAAAGCATAACATCTAAACTCACAAATAAATACTTAAAGATTTGTTTATCCACAATAAATCGATATTTTAGAAGGAGGTTTACAAGTTAACTTGTTTTGCAGGCTTGCAGTTATTTGCTCAAAAATTGAAAAAAATGGTTTAACAGATACGAGGAAGATGAATTTCACGGATATTTTCAAGAATAACATTTCTGTTCACTCATTGATTGAATCAATGTCCGAAGGCGTAATTTTTACTAATAAGGGAGGAGAAATATTATCTGTAAACGAAACAGCAAACCAGTTATTCGGATACAAAAGAAATGAACTAATCGGTCAACCAATCGAAAAACTGATTCCAAACAAATCTAAAGACAAACACAAAACCCATCTGCACAATTATTTTTCAGCTCCTAAAACTCGTCCTATGGGACATGAGAATTCGAAACTATCCGGAATAAAAAAAGATGGAACTATTTTCTCCCTTGAAATTAGTCTGAGTTTTATCAATACGGACAAAGAACTATTTGGCGTGGCTTTTATTACTGATATCTCAGCACGGATAAAGGCTGAGAATGAACTTAAAATACGAAATATCGAATTAGATGCATTCGCTCATACAATTGCTCATGAGTTGGACTCTCAATTAAACAGCATCATCGGCTTTAGTCAATTGCTACTTAACGATAATGATTTAAGCAAAGAAAAACGCGTATCCTATTTGGAAATGATAGTTGCAAGTGGCTTTAAAATGAACAGTGTAATTCGGGAAATGCTTCTTTTCTCTAGTCTTAAAAAAGATGACGTTACCAAAACTCAACTACCAATGAAGGATATTGTTGATGAAGCTATTAACAGAGTTCCGGCCGTTGAAAAAAAATCAGTTAAGATATCCATATCAGATCATTTTGAAACTTCTGTAGGTTACGGACCTTGGATTGAAGAGGTTTGGTACAATTACATACGAAATGCCATAAAGTATGGTGGAAGCCCTCCTAATATTGAAATTGGAAGCTCAAAAGCCGAAGATGGTTATAATAAATTCTGGATAAAAGATAATGGCAAAGGACTTGATAAAAGGCAGTGCGATATTATTTTTGTTGATCCGCAGCAATTAGGAGATGGCCTCATTAAAGGCTATGGATTAGGATTATCAATCGTAAAACAGATTGTTCAAAAACCAGACGGCTGGGTAACTGTTGAAAGCACTCCTAACCAAGGAAGTATATTTAGTTTTTACCTGCCACACTCAGAGAATAATTTCCATTGAAAATAGATTAAGCTGATTGCTGACAACACATTGAATCAGCAACCAGCAAAATAATTACAACTACAATTTCTTTAAAATCTCTCTTGCAATAACAACTCCATTAACCGATGCCTGCATGAGACCTCGGGTAATTCCGGCTCCATCTCCACCCAAATAAAGATTTTTAACCGAAGTAGACTGAAAGCCATTGTCCACTTTAGTGATATTGCTATAAAATTTTACTTCAACACCATACAATAAGGTTTCATCTGATGCCAAACCTGGAGTTACTTTATCCAGAGCCAAAATCATTTCCTCAATATCTTTTAATATCCTATGGGGCAAAACCAAACTCAAATCTCCGGGTACAGCATCTTTCAAAGTTGGTATAATATTATTCCGATACAAACGGCTGGACGTTGTTCTCCTCCCCCTTGTCAAGTCTCCGAATCGTTGCACCATTATTTGATTATTCGTGAGCATATTTGCCAAACGAGCAATGTGCTTGCCATACTCAATAGGAGCTTTAAAAGGTTCTGTAAATTTCTGCGATACCAATAAAGCGAAGTTAGTATTATCACTCTTCAAATCTTTAAAACTATGTCCGTTCACCACAGCCAAATTATCATCGTAATATTCCGACGATACAAAACCACCTGGATTTGAACAAAAAGTGCGCACCTTGTCATCAAAAGTATGTGTATAATGAATCAATTTTGCCTCGTAAAAATTGTCATTAATATCCTTCATCACCTCATTCCGGCACTCCAATCGAACACCTATGTCTACCACTCCAACTTCGGTAGAAATGCTTTCCTTACTGCACTCCTTCATCAACCAATCTGCGCCATCTCTTCCCACCGATACCATTACTATATCGGCAAAGTAACTCCCCTTTCCATTTTTAACTCCTTTGATTTTATCTTCCTCTAAAATCAGATTTTCAACGGCGCAGTTAAAATGTACTGCAACACCTCTATTAATAAGGTAATCGTATAATTTCCGGTATAATTCCTGAGCTTTTTCAGTGCCCAAATGCCGAACAGGACAATGCACCAACTTCAAATTTGCCTCAATAGCCTTTTTTCTGATCTTCTGCATTTCAAGGCTCAGCGACTCCCCATGAATATCAGATGCGGCACCAAAATCTAAATACACCTCATCGGTGTATTTTATTAATTTGATTGTTTCCTCTAAACCCAAATAATCGGGCAAAGTGCCGCCAACCTCGGGCGATAATGAAAGTTTTCCATCAGAAAATGCCCCTGCTCCAGCCCAACCGGTAGTAATACTGCACGGCTTACAATGCACACACTTTCCTCCATTGGTATGTTTTGGACACTTCCGTTTATCCATTCCTCTCCCTTTTTCAAGGATTAAAATATTTAAATCATCTCTGTTCTTTACTAATTCATAAGCACAAAAGATACCGGCAGGACCGGCTCCGACAATAATCACATCGTATTTCTTCATACGTTTTATTTAAATTTCTTTAGATTAATGCGGCTTACCTAATTTTTGATTTTTCAAAAGGCAAACTTTTAAAAATAGGCATTCTTTCCATTAAAATCACATCAAACTCTCTATAATGAATATAAATATTAAGTCGTCCTTAACCAACTACTCATAAAAAAAGGCCGAAATGATTATTCATCCCGACCTTTAAAACTATGCAGTAATTACTATTATCTGTTCTTAAATTCTTTTTTTCCGTTTTCAAGAAATTCAACAAATGCATCTGCATTTAGATCATAAGCTCTTGGTTCAACCAAGGTCTCTTCTGCTTTATCCAAAAGCACATAATAAGGTTGTGCATTTACACCAAATCGTGTAATTTGAAAATCAGCATATTTCTTACCTAAAGTCTTTTTCACTTTACCATCATAAGTTGAAGTAATCCAATCTGACTCCGGCAATGTTTGCTTGTCATCAACGTACAAAGCTATAATCACATAATCTTCTCTTAATATTTTCTGCACCCGCGGATCCGACCAAACATTGGCTTCCATCTCGCGGCAATTCACACATCCGTGTCCAGTAAAATCAATAAAAATAGGTTTGTTCTGCTCTTTTGCACAAGCCAATCCTTGCTCAAAATCGAAATATCCTTTTAACCCATGTGGCAAATGAAGATACTCAGCATATTTAGGTGCTTCGCAAAGTTCTTTTGATGCAGATACACTGTTCGTGCCGGATTGATCGCGAACAATTGCAGAAATATCAAAATCCTGAGTTGTTTGGGGCGGCAAATAACCGGATATAGCTTTTAAAGGAGCTCCAAACAGACCGGGAATCATATAAACAACAAATGAAAACGAAACTATTGCAAGCATTAATCGGGGAACCGAAATAAATTTGATATCACTATCGTGACTAAACTTCAACTTACCCAATAAATAAAATCCCATCAATGTGAATATTACGATCCAAATACCCAAATAAATTTCACGATCCAACAAGCCCCAATGATAAGTCTGATCAGCAATACTTAAAAATTTCAATCCTAAAGCCAACTCCAAGAATCCTAAAATTACTTTTACTGAATTCAGCCAACCTCCGGATTTAGGCAGGTTGTTCAACCACGATGGGAATATTGCAAACAGTGTAAATGGCAATGCAAAAGCTAAAGAGAATCCAAACATCCCAACAATTGGTTCCAAAACCTCTCCTCCAGCCGATTGAACCAAAATAGATCCAACAATGGGGCCGGTACACGAAAATGAAACCAATACCAATGTAAATGCCATAAAAAATGAACCTGCAATACCACCTTTATCTTCATTTGCAACAGACCTATTTACAATCCAGGCTGGCATTGTGATCTCAAACATTCCGAAAAATGAAAATGCAAAAAACAAGAAGATTAAGAAAAAGAGTACATTCGGAATCCAATGAGTACTCAACCAGTTTGCAAAACTTGGCCCCAAGGTTACCGCTACTATAGTTCCAATAATGGTATATATTCCTATAATCGAAACGCCATAAACAACAGCATTAAAAATCGCTTTTCGTTTGTTTTCAGAACTGTGCATAAAGAAAGAGACCGTCATTGGTATCATTGGAAATACACATGGCGTCAGCAGTGCAATTAATCCGAACGAAAAAGAAATAAAGAACAAAGACCACAATGAAGTATACTCCTTTCGAGGATTCTTCATTGGATTTACTTTTTCTTTTAGTTTGGGAATTGGCTCAACTGTTGAAGAAGTTTTACCTGCATTCAGTTTAAATTCAAAATCGGGTGTAAACATCACACACTCGCCTTCGCGGCAAGTTTGATATTCCATCTCCCCTTTTACTGAAAATGCTGATTCGGATAATAATTTTATTTTTTGTTTTAGAATTGCCTCACCAACAAAATACTGAATATCCATTTCAAAAATGTCATCGTACTCCGTTTTTGGCTTGGTGATTTCTTCCAAATCTCCAATCAACTCATAATTATCTGACTGCGTAAAAGTTGCACTGAATCGAATCGGACCACCATCTGGGAAATGCTGGGAATAAAGATGCCACTCGTTGGCAATTTTGGCTTTAAAAACCAAATTTACTTCGTTGCTGCTAACCTGCTCTGTTGAAAAATCCCAGGATACCGTTTCACGAATTTGTGCTTGAACGGAGATAAGGCTGTTAAGGAAAACTCCAAGGAATAAAATAAGAAGTTTTTGTTTCATCTGCTATAATTTAAGTGCTTTAACGCATAAAATTAATATTATAAAGCACCTTAACAAAGCCTTTAACAAAATGATAACAAAGTTTTGAAAACTCTCATATTAGGAACTTTCTCAACTTATTTATGACATCTCTATTTCCTGATTGTTTTTATCGAAAAATTTATAAACCAACATATCGTAGGAAGGAATTTCACGTACAGAAAGTTTTATGCCAAATTCCGACTGCCATTTTCTACGCAATGTATTCCAGATTCCTTTGTTGATATAGGCTGCAACAAAAGGATGTACTTTTAAAGTAAACTTCTTGTCATTTTGTTCATCAACCAGTCGCTTAAGACTTTGTTCTATCTGATCGGTTAGCAGAACCGCAGGAGTTATTTTCCCTGATCCCAAACAAGTTGGACACACCTCTTGAATCTCAACATTCATTTCGGGACGAACACGTTGGCGGGTAATCTGCATTAAACCAAATTTACTCAATGGTAAAATGTTGTGTTTCGTATGGTCAAGCCCCATTATTTCCTTCATCTTCTCGAAAACTTTCTGTCGGTTTTCGGCAGAATGCATATCAATAAAATCAATTACAATAATTCCTCCCATATCGCGCAAACGAAGTTGACGGGCAATTTCCTCAGCCGCAGCTAAATTCACTTCTACTGCATTTGACTCCTGATCGTTTCCTGCTTTGGAACGATTTCCACTATTTACATCAACAACATGAAAAGCTTCTGTATGCTCAATTATTAAATAAGCACCATTTTTGAAGGAAACAGTTTTCCCAAAAGAAGATTTGATTTGTTTATCGACACCAAGTTGATCGAAAATTGGCACATCACCTGTAATATGCTTTACAATTTTAGATTTCTCAGGAGCAATACTTTCAATGTAGTTTTTAATATCTTTTGCCGCATTGGCATCATTAATGTAGATATTCTCGAATGAAGAATTCAAGATATCACGCAAAATAGCCGATGTTCTATCCATTTCACCCAACACTAATTTAGGTGGATTTACATCTCTAATATGCTCAAAACCAGACTCCCATTTTTCTACAAGAGATCTTAATTCCTGATCAAGGGCAGCTACTCTTTTTCCCTCAGCAACAGTACGAACGATTACACCATAATTCTTAGGCTTGATACTTTGAAGGAGTTTCTTCAGTCGGAGTTTCTCCTCAGCCGAACTAATCTTTTGAGAAATAGAAACTTTATCTGAGAAAGGCATTAATACCAGATTTCTTCCGGCAATAGAAATTTCAGAACACAATCTAGGGCCTTTTGTCGAAATTGGTTCTTTTGCAACCTGAACAAGTATATGCTGACCCGACTTTAAAATCTCGGATATTTTTCCATTTTTGTCGATATCCGCCTCTAGTTTCATTTTAGAGATAGAAAGGTTACGACCATTTCGTGCTAAAGCTTGCTGCAAGAACTTGCTTAGAGATCTAAATTGATGACCTAAATCCAAATAGTGTAAAAAAGCATCCTTCTCATATCCTACATCAATAAATGCAGCATTAAGACCCGGCATTATCTTTTTCACTTTTCCCAGATAAATATCACCTACAGCAAACTGAAGATTACTTTTCTCTCTGGTTAATTCAATCAGTTGCTTATTGCTCAGTAAAGCAATTACAATTTCATTAGGGGTTACATCAATTACAAGCTCGTTACTCACTACTTTTTTTTTCTTATTTTTAATAAAGATAATCAGTTCTTACAAATAGATAAACCTAAAGTACTAAAAAGTTCTTTAGGTTTATTTATTTTGTTATTACAAACAATCAATTCAAAAGAATCTATTTCTTTTTCTTATGACGGTTTTTTCTTAATCTTTTCTTACGCTTGTGCGTAGCCATCTTATGTCTTTTTCTTTTTTTTCCGCTTGGCATATCTTCAATATTTTTAATTAATTACAATCTAAGACTACTTTACGTTAGTTTTAACTTTACTAACGAATGTTTTAGCTGGTTTAAAAGCTGGTATAAAGTGCTCAGCAATAATAATTGTTGTGTTTTTAGAAATGTTTCTTGCAGTTTTCTCTGCTCTTTTCTTAACGATAAAACTCCCGAAACCTCTTAAATACACATTTTTGCCTTTTACCAAAGAACCTTTGATAGTATCCATGAAAGCTTCAACAGTTTTTTGTACTGTAATTTTCTCAATTCCTGTGTTTTTAGAAATCTCGTTAACAATATCTGCTTTAGTCATCTCTTAAAAAATCTTTAATTATCAATTATTTACATCATCATTTTCTCAAATCAGAATGCAAATATATATGATTTCTAGCTATTAATGAAATCGAAAACAATTATTTTTTCCCAAATTTGAAAAAAAATAAATCAGGACAAATATTTTCAAGATGCTTAGTAACCAAATCATAAGCTGGTATTTGCAAAACAAACGCGACTTACCTTGGCGGGAAACAAAAGATCCGTATCAAATATGGATATCAGAAATCATGCTTCAACAGACCAGAGTAGCCTCAGCTATTGATTATTTTAATCGCTTTTTGGAACAATTTCCAACAATTTCCGATTTGGCTCAAGCTGAGGAGCAGGAAGTATTAAAACTATGGCAGGGATTGGGTTATTATTCCCGGGCCCGAAATTTACATGCGGCAGCAAAAATTATTCAATTAGAATATCATGGTGTTTTTCCAGACTCTTACAAAGAGATTCTTAAATTAAAAGGAATTGGTACCTATACTGCTGCAGCAATTGCTTCATTTGCCTTCAACCTGCCACATGCAGCAGTTGATGGAAACGTTTATAGAGTTTTGTCACGTATATATGGCATTAGCAAAGCAATTGACAGTACTGAAGGTAAAAAATACTTTCAAACAATCGCAGGCGAAACAATGGGAGATGCCATACCTGAGATCTACAATCAGGCAATTATTGAATTTGGAGCTCTTCAATGCATTCCTCGTAATCCTAAATGTGATATCTGTCCTATTCTCGCCAATTGTTTTGCTTATAATAATGCACAGGTTGATCAATTCCCCATTAAATCGAAACAAATTAAGACTAAAAATCGATATTTTTACTATTTGTTTCTATCTTGTAAAAGTCGGTTTTTAATCGAAAAAAGAAAGAAAAAAGACATTTGGGAGAACTTGTTCCAATATCCTTTAATTGAATATGGTAACCCTATTTCAACGGATGAATTGTTACAAACTTTTGAATGGAAAGAGTTATTTGGAAATAAGGAATTGGTTATTCATTCTGTATCCAAAAATGTGATTCATAAATTAAGTCATCAAAACTTACACACAAAATTCATTCACATCGAAATGGATATTGACAAGATGAAAAATGAATGTGGATATCTAATTATTAATCATTCCGAAATATCCAAATACCCATTCCCGAAACTGATTGAGGATCATTTAAATATAATTATTGAAAAATAATCCATAATAATATTATGATCTTAGAATAAGTTTGTATCTTTAAACTATTGTTAAATTAAAAAAATCAAAATATGTCAGTAAACAAAGTAATTCTTGTTGGAAATGTTGGTAAAGATCCAGAAGTGAAATATCTTGACAATGGTGTAGCCGTTTGTAACTTTTCACTTGCAACCAGCGAAACATACAACAACAAAAATGGCGAAAAAGTTACCCAGACAGAATGGCACAATATTGTACTGTGGCGTAAACTGGCCGAAATTGCAGAGACTTACGTAAAAAAAGGAATGCAAATTTACATTGAAGGTCAAATCAGAACACGTAACTGGGAAGACAAAGACGGCGTAAAAAGATATACGACTGAAATTTTCGGCACCAGCATGCAAATGTTAGGCCGCAAAGCAGAAGGTAGTTCTGAACCACAAGGTAGTCCCGAAGTCGCCCAACAAACGTCTTCCGACTCATCTGCAACAGAAGAAACGGATGATCTTCCTTTTTAGGCATCCTATTTAAAACTAATTTCATATAAAATTGGAAACTGAAGAATTTACTAAACTTTTTTTAAGCAATACTGATATTGCTTTTTATTCTATAAATATAAGTACCATTGTAAGTTTGCTTATAATGGTACTTCTTTTGTTTTGTTCGGCAGTGATTTCAGGATCAGAAGTAGCCTTATTTTCTCTTTCGCCACAAAACATCAATGATTTGGGAGCAGATGATAATCCAAAAAACAAAAAACTTTTAAAATTACTAAGCCAACCAGAAAAGTTGCTGGCTACTATATTAATAGGTAATAATTTTGTAAACATTGGGATAGTAATCTTATCCAGTTTTATCACCAATTCTCTGATTGATTTTTCGAATGCTCCAACGCTGGGTTTTGTAGTTCAGGTAGTGATTATTACATTCTTACTTTTACTTTTTGGCGAAATAATTCCCAAAGTATATGCAACTCAAACTTCACTGAACTTTTCAAAATTTGTTGCTTATCCGCTGTATTATTTAGAAAAAGTATTTCAACCTCTTTCTATCGTACTTATCAAATCGACCTCGATCGTTAACAAACGGATTTCTAAAAAACAAAATATTTCGATGGTAGATCTTTCTCAGGCATTGGAATTAACTGCCGATGAAATATCTGAAGAAATGGAAATATTGGAAGGAATCGTAAACTTTGGCAATATCAATGTTGAGGAAATAATGATATCAAGAATGGATGCCGTAGCTGTAGACGTTCGAACAAGCTTTAGCAAATTAAAATCGGTAATTATTGAATCAGGCTTTTCCCGAATTCCTGTTTTTGACAAAAGCTTTGACAATATAAAAGGAATATTATATGTGAAAGATTTACTTCCACATCATCATAAACCAAGTACTTTTCGTTGGCAATCTCTTATCCGCCCCCCTTATTATGTGCCTCAAACAAAAAAAATAAATGATTTACTGGAAGAATTTCAAACTCAGAAAAACCATATGGCGGTTGTTGTTGATGAGTATGGAGGCACTTCAGGAATTATTACCATGGAAGATATTATTGAAGAAATAGTTGGAGACATTACCGATGAATCGGATGACAGCAAAGCTACTTATACAAAAGAAGAAGATGGGTCCTACTTATTTGAAGGAAAAACATCGCTAAACGATTTCTTTAAGATTGTAGATATTAGATCGGATATTTTTGATGAGATAAAAGGTGATGCTGAAACTCTAGCAGGTTTACTTCTTGAAATAAAAGGTGAAATTCCACAGAAAAAAGAAGAATTCAAATATAAAAAACATCGCTTTATTGTTGAAGCTGTAGATAACCGACGAATCAAAAAAATTCGTTTTATACTACCAAAACTCCCTACGAATAAGTAATTTCGTATCATTAACAAACAAATGTTTAACCAACATTTGCATCTACATCCACAACTTATGAAATTGTATCGAATTCTTTTAACCTTTCTTTTTATTCTTATCGCTTTGGTGCCTTTTTCTTGTAAAAAGAAATATACTCCAAAACCAAAAGCCTATTTTCGAATTAATTTTCCTGCAAAGGAATATCATAATTGGAATTCAGATTTTCCATATAGCTTCGATCTTTTATCAATGGCTGAAATTAAAGAGGACGCAAGCAAGGGAGCTGAAAAATATTGGCTCAACATTCAATATCCCGAATACCATGCAACCATTCACCTTAGTTATAAAAATGTAGATAACAACCTGGAAAAGTATCTGGAAGATTCGAGAAAAATGGCATACAAACACTCTATTGTGGCAGATGCTATTGCCGAGCAAATCTATATCAATGACAAGGAAAAGGTATATGGCATGATTTATCGGATCAAAGGCAATGCTGCATCATCGGTTCAGTTTGTAGCAACTGACAGCACAAACCATTTCTTAAGAGGTGCGTTGTATTTTCGGGAACATCCTAATCAGGATTCCTTGACTCCGGTCATTCAATTCATCGACAAAGATATTGTTCGTCTGATGGAAAGTCTGAAATGGAAATAAGCTAATATTGTGATTCATGCCAATTTGCAATCAAATACAAATTAATAATTCATGCAGACTAATTGTTTGGAAAACCTCTGAGCCTTTAGAAGAACTGCTGCATAGTGTAAGTTTAACTCCCAAGGAAGAAGTAAAACTGAACTCGTTCGGAAGCCAATCCCGTAAAATTGAATTTGTGGCAACACGTTGCCTGCTTCAATTGAGCTTAGGAGAAAATGTTCTGATTGAAAATGATGAGCATGGCAAGCCTCATCTTATCAACTCAGACTTGAACATTAGTGTATCCCACACAAAATCATACGTTGGAATTCTTATTGGAGACAAATATACTGTAGCTCTGGATATGGAATATTTATCGGATCGGGTTTATCGAATTGCCAATCGGTTTCTTTCTGAAGATGAGCTGGATAATATTGACGAGAAAAACAAGATCTTACATCTTTATCAGCATTGGTGTGCCAAAGAGTGTTTAATTAAAATGTATGGAAAAAAAGATGTTCATTTAATTAATGAATTAAAAATTGCCCCTTTTTCTCCCGGCAGCTCTACTTTCTCAGGTCAGGTTTGCAGAGCCGATTTTTCCGAAACCTATACCTTTCAATATCTGCAGTTCGATAACCATTTACTGGTTTATTCCATAAAAAAAGCCAATAGTTATTGAATCGTCAATTGCTACTGGCTTAATATCATTAAGAAAAATTTTAATTCACCAGCTCTTCAATCGGATTTCCATCACATCCGGAAGGAATCGAAATATTTAAGAAACTTGAAACGGTAGGAACAATATCCTCAATATAAACTGATCGTGAAATTACCGACCGCTTAATTTTCCATCCGTACCAAAATAAAGGAACCTGATTGGTATATGAATATTGCGCTATTTCATCACGTTCATCTTTTATTTTATGCATCCATCCTTGCTCCAAAGTAAGCATTACATCTCCCGAACGTTTTTGATTGAAAGAGCGCTGCACTTTTTGCAATATTCCATGTGTATAATTCGATTTCACCAAACTATTCGCAGTAGTAGTAGTTGCCACTCCCGAAAACTGAATTAAAAATTCTGCAGCCTTTGTTTGCAGGTCAATAATTGACAGTTTCGAATCTTCTATCAGCTGATGATTCAAATAAACCTGTTGCGAATCGTAGCCTAAAACCCATTCTCCATTTCCATATAATATATTGAAATACGATTTTAATAAAGCAATTGCATTGTAAGCACTAAAGTAGCCGTTCGGGATATTTTGTTCTGAAAGATTTTCAGGCGTATAATTGGCAGATTGATCGGCTGTTACAAACACCAATACATTCTCCATTCCAATTTGCTCGTCTAAAAACGAAAGAAAATGTTCTAACTCCTGATCCAATCTGATAAAATTATCGAGCATTTCGGGAGCAAAAGGGGAAAAGTCTCTATGTTTCTCGTCCAAACAAGAAAAGGTGACAGATAAAAAGTCCGAATCATCATCCTTACCCAAATTCTCGTTAATAATGGCAGATATCGCAAAATCCTTTACCAACATATTTCCAAAAGGTGTCGTCTTGATCGCCTTATATCCGTGCTCTCTCTTCTCCTTATTCAAATCGTAGAAAAACTGATTATTCAATCCAACTTTCCCAAGTAATTTATCGGACACACTCGGCTCATTTCCACCATTAAAAGGTGTCCAAACACGATTTAAATAAAAATCCGCAAACTTTTTGTCATTAAATTCCGTTACCCAATTGTACAAGGTATCCTGATAATAAGATGATGTTACAAATTTTCCTGAAAGATCATCCATCCAATAGGCTCCATCGGCAGCATGACCGGCAGAAAACAAAGCTGACTCACAATTTAAAGCAATTCCAACCACTCTCGAATGAGAGTTAAACAACTTAATTTCATCTCCCAATGTTGATGCCAGCATCTTTTTGGGTGAACTCCCCTTCTCTTTTGATTCAATGCCTACGAGTTCGGTTTGTGTATCTTCCTTCGCCAATTCAATCTCGCCAGATAAACGGTTGTACCATCCGTTGGAAATAATACCATGAAAAGCTGGCGGAGTGCCTGTGAATATAGTAGCATGATCGGGTCCCGTTTGAGAATACAAATAGCTGAATTTTGAATTTTTACAATAAGTACCTTGATTCATTAACCGTTTGAATCCTCCCTCACCCAACAAATTAGAATATCGGAAATAATAATCGGCACGCAAATGATCGATAACAATACCTACTACAAGTTTCGGTTTTTCTGATGGGATTTTCCGTGTACTTTGCGCAATTGAAAATTGAATTGTAAATACTAGTACTGCAAACAATAGGGTTCCGAATCTTTTACTCATTATCTGTCTCGTTGTGGTTATATAAATATTCGCCACAAATATAATGGATTCGAATTGATTAAACAGAAATAGATTTTGATATTACAGGATCTTTAACATTTGAAAATTTCAATACCAAAACAATTATTTTTTCTGAGGCTGATATCTGATTACGTCAACTTGCTCCATCGTAATCATTCCTCCTCCACCCGATTTTTCAATTAACAATTCAAGAATGTGAAAGTAGCCATTCACCTTTTCTTCAGAATCGACCAATTCTATAATAATTGGTAAATCATCTGATAAAGCAAATATTTTTGAAGAATGAATTCGTGAATTTGCTCCATAAGACATGATTCCCCGATGAACTGTTGCACCTGCCAAACCATATCTTTTTGCACCGTAAACAATTGCCTCATAAAGAGGTCTTTGATAAACCCGATCGGCTTCCCCAACAAATACGCGAAGTAACTTGGCCTTGCCTTTCAGTTTCATATGAATTTGCGTTTAGAAAAGTTTGTGAATTTGTGTGCCAAAGTAAACTGCAAGTAATCCTAGAAATACACTTCCAGCCACATATACTGAAAGATACAAAAATCCACTGTCTTTTAAAAGGTTAAGATTATCGAATGCAAAAGATGAAAAAGTTGTAAAGCCTCCACAAAATCCTACAGCCAAAAACATCCTCATTTCAGGACTCACCAAATTATCCCGCTCTGCCAGCGAATAAATTACCCCTATTATAAAGCTGCCTAAAATATTTACTGTCATAGTTCCTATTGGGAAAATGGTGTCAAAATAACGATGAAGACCTTGTCCAACCAAAAATCGAGAGGCACTTCCTAAAAAACCTCCTATTCCTACCAATAAAACTGTACGGAGCATGCGATATTAATTATATAATGAATAATTCGTAATGGGCAATTCAAAATCATTCCCGATGACAAAGATACTAATCTTGATTTAGATAAATAATGCAAAAAAAATGACCGTTCAAATTGAACAGTCATTCATATATCATTAGGAAATTCAACTAAACATTGAATCGGAAGTGCATAATATCACCATCCTGAACTACATATTCTTTTCCTTCCACGTTCATTTTACCAGCTTCCTTACAAGCTGCCTCTGATCCTAAAGTTGAAAAATCTTCAAACTTAATTACCTCTGCACGAATAAATCCTTTTTCAAAATCAGTATGTATAACTCCAGCAGCCTGAGGTGCTTTCGCTCCTTTAGGATAGGTCCATGATCTTACCTCTTTTACACCTGCTGTGAAATAAGTTTCAAGATTAAGCAATCTAAATGCTGCTTTAATTAATTTATTAACCCCTGGTTCCTTTAGACCTAAGTCTTCCAAAAACATTTGTTTCTCTTCGTAAGTTTCCAGTTCTGCAATATCAGCTTCGATACCGGCACCAACAACAATTACCTCTGCATTTTCATCTTTAACCGCTTCCCGAACCGCATCAACATAAGCATTTCCCTTTTGTACAGAAGCCTCATCAACATTGCAAACGTATAGTATTGGTTTTGTTGTTAACAAATGAAGATCTGCAGTTACTTTTTTATCAGCCTCACTCAATTCAACCACACGGGCCGATTTGCCTTGCTCTAAAGCTTCCTTATATCTGCCTAATACTTCGGTTAAACGAACCGCATCAGGATTTTTCCCAATTTTCGCCAATTTAGCGGCCTTTTGCAATCTTGCCTCAACAGTTTCCAAATCCTTCAACTGCAATTCGATATCAATAGTTTCTTTATCCCGGATAGGATTTACAGAACCATCAACATGAACAATATTGTCATCTTCGAAACAACGCAAAACATGTATAATCGCATTCGTCTCACGTATGTTTGAAAGAAATTTATTTCCTAAACCTTCTCCTTTACTTGCTCCTTTCACCAAACCAGCAATATCAACAATTTCCATTACCGAAGGCTGAACTCTTTGCGGATTTACCAATTCAGTTAATCTGATTAAACGTTCATCGGGTATAGTAATTACACCAACGTTAGGTTCAATGGTACAAAAAGGGAAATTTGCCGATTGTGCTTTTGCATTCGACAAACAATTAAATAAGGTGGATTTTCCAACATTTGGTAATCCTACAATTCCACACTGTAAAGCCATGGCTATTTATATATTATATGATTTGCTACTATTCAGTTTTAAAAAATCTGTGCAAAAGTACATTTTAATTTTCGTTGTGCCAATTTTATACTTTTATCTCCTAAATAAATGTTAAAGGATGAAAATCAGTAAATAGGCTATCTATATTTTCATTAGCTTTAAGCATAGGTCGTTTTACTATGTATAAAAAACTGGCAATCTTTATTTTTTTAACATTGGTTTCTCTTGGGTTGGTGCAGGCTCAGGAACCAGCATTCGGTGGATATGGAAGTATTGACCGTCATGTAAGAAAAACACCCGACAGCTTATCCCAAAATATTGTTTTATTGCACGATTATTTAACAGCTCCCGCAAAAAATGATGAGGACAAAATCCGGGCTTTTTACCTATGGATTATCTCTAATATAGAATATAAAGATCAGGTAGAATTACTATTCGACCCGAACCTATTGTTTTATATGGGGTCAAACAATTGCTCTTCTCCGGTTTGTGTTTTACAGAAAAGGAAAGCGGTTTGCGAAGGGTTTTCTAAGTTATTTGAATTTTTCTGCACTTATTCCGGATTTGAATCCTATAGCATTGGAGGATACATCACTAAAAATGGAGCCCTGCAAGATCGTGCTACTCATTCGTGGAATGTTGTTAAAATAAATAATGAATGGCGTTTTTTTGATTTAAGTTGGGCCAATGCAATACTCTATCATTCTGGAATTAAGAGCAAAACAAACGAGTATTTTATGGTTTCTCCTGAAGAATTTATCCTAAGCCATTTACCTATTATTCCAATGTGGCAATTTTTAGAGACTCCAATTAGCTTACAAACATTCAATTCGGGAGAAGAATCAATAAAAAACTATCTAAAAACTGCCCCAGCCAATTACAACTATACCGACACCTTATCAAATTTTAAACTGTTGTCTGACGCAAAGAAAAGATTGAAAACTGCTCAGGAAATATACAGAACAAATCCAAACAATAAATTCAATCTTGCTATCGAATATTATCGATACGCCCGAAATATGATAAGTTTCGATGGTGAAATAGATACTCTAAATTATTTTAGATTGATAAAAGCCAAAGGGAAAATGCAATTAGCAATTGATTTGTTTACATCCTCTTCTGATATCTCCTCACAAATTATGCTGTTGCAAATTAAAGATGAACTATCGAAAGTTGACAGGCTTATAAATACCGCAAGCCCGAATATTAAACATCTCAAATAAGCAAATCTTAACCTTTGCATCGAATTTCAATATGCGCCAAAATTTGTATGGGGGAACAATTTATAATTAACCATAATACACCTATCATTAATTAAATTTAAAATTACAGGAACTATCGATTTTAATTCTTTAACACATTCCCTATCTTTACTTACTAATCAAAATAACTCCCTGACTCTTGAAATCAAATCTTAAATACTTCTCAATCTTTTTACTACTGCTATTGTGTTCAAAACTAAATATAGCTCAAGGGGCTCTTGAAAAAGTTGAAAAAACAAGAATATTATTCATTTTCGATGCTTCTCAAAGCATGAATGGATACTGGGAGGAATCAAAAAAAATAAATATTGCCCGTAAATTTTTGATTCAAATGATTGACAGTTTGGAGTATAAAGACAATGTTGAAATGGCTTTAAGAGTATATGGCCATCAAAGTGTTGTTCCGCCGCAGGATTGTAATGACACCAGACTGGAAGTGCCTTTTAAACCTGATAATGCAGGGGAAATAAGACAAACCTTACGATATATTGATCCCAAAGGAACTACCCCAATTGCCCATTCTTTAGAATTGGCCGCCAATGATTTCCCGGAAGTAAATTCCGATATCAGAAATGTGATTATTCTTATTACAGACGGCGTTGAAGCTTGCGATGGTGATCCTTGTGCTGTTTCTCTGGAACTCCAAAAAAAAGGCATCTATTTAAAACCATTTATTGTTGGAATTGGTTTAGATGTTGATTTTAAAAGTAGTTTTGAGTGCATTGGAAATTATCTTGAAGTAAAAAAAGAAGAACGCTTCGGAGGAACTCTTGAATATGTTATCTCGCAGGTTTTAAATAAAACTTCGGCGCAAATAAATTTAATTGATGCCAATGGTTCCCCTACAGAAACTGATGTTCCAATGACATTTTACAATTCTGTTTCTGATAAAGTAAGGTACCAGTTTATGCATACCATGAATGCAAAAGGAAATCCAGATACACTATTCTTAGATCCGTTGCTTACCTATAATATCACAATTCATACCATACCCGAATTATATCGCGACAGCGTTAAAATGATTGCAGGCAAACATACTTTGATTGGATTTGATGCTCCTCAGGGAATGCTGAAAATTGAATGTCCGAGAACAACTATGTACAAAGATTTACAAATTCTTATTCGAAAAAACACAGAAATTGTTAACATCCAAACGCCGAATGAGATAACTAAATACCTGACCGGCAAATACGATCTGGAAGTTTTAAGCCTTCCCCGGATTTCAATTCCTGATGTTGAAATTAATCAAAGCAAAACAACTTCTATTACGATTCCACAACCGGGATTGGCCACTGTATTTAAACCAACAACCGGCCCGTGCAGCCTATTTGTTCAAAAAGGAAACAAATTAGAATGGATTTACAACATCCCCGAAAAATCATTGAGGGAAACCTTAACCCTTCAACCGGGTATATATCATATCATATTCAGAAACAAAAATGCTTATCTATCGCAAAGCTCCAAAAAACTAAGTTTTGTTATAACATCCGGTAAATCAATACCTGTACGCTTGTAATCATATTGATT
Organism: Marinifilaceae bacterium; assembly: GCA_016936255.1. Lineage (GTDB taxonomy): Bacteria > Bacteroidota > Bacteroidia > Bacteroidales > Marinifilaceae > Labilibaculum. The sequence goes on from JAFGYE010000027.1 coordinate 26,252, forward strand.
TACAATATTCTAAATATTGCAAAAACCTCCATTTAAAAGCTTTTATTAAGTGTTTACATGATGCTAAAAGGCATTTTTGTTTATCTTTGCATGCATTAATAAAACCTTACCAAGTTTTTATCATCTAAAATCTCATTTTCAAAAATGGATCTAAAAGAAATGAAAAACCAAGTGGATCTGACAGCAACTGACATGGCTGCGAATAATGTTCGTATCCTATCAGCTGCAATGGTAGAGAAAGCGAAATCCGGACATCCGGGTGGTGCTATGGGCGGAGCCGATTTTATCAACGTTCTTTATTCTGAATTTTTAAATTTTGACCCAACAGACATGAATTGGATTAATCGCGATCGATTTTTCCTTGATCCAGGTCACATGTCTCCAATGTTGTATTCCATTCTTTCCTTAATCGGAAATTACACAATGGAAGAACTTGCAAATTTCAGACAATGGGGAAGTCCAACTCCTGGCCACCCTGAAGTTGATTTTGCAAGAGGTGTTGAAAACACTTCCGGTCCTTTAGGACAAGGTCATACAATGGCTGTTGGTGCTGCAATTGCAGAGCGTTTTCTAGTAGCCCGCTTTGGCAACTGGATGGCACACAAAATTTACACTTTCATTTCCGATGGTGGAATTCAAGAAGAAATTGCTCAGGGAGCTGGTCGGATTGCAGGTACTTTAGGATTAAGCAATTTAATCATGTTCTATGATTCCAATAACATCCAACTTTCAACTAAAGTTGAAGAAGTTACAGTAGAAGATACTGCTAAAAAGTACGAAGCCTGGAACTGGAATGTTATCACTATTAAAGGAAACGATGCAACGGCAATTCGTGAAGCTTTAGCCGCTGCCAACAAAGAAAGCGAAAGACCAACTCTTATCATCGGAAAAACCCTAATGGGTAAAGGTGCCGTTGATATTGATGGCTGCAGCTTCGAAAATATGGTTTCTACTCACGGACAACCATTAGGTGCCGCTGGTGCCTCAATTGAAAAAACTATTGAAAACTTAGGTGGAAACCCTGAAAATCCATTCCAGATTTTCCCGGAAGTACAAGAATATTACGCCGAAGTATTAAAGAAAAAGCAAGAATATGCTTCTGCCAAAAAAGCTGAACAAGCTGAATGGGCAAAAGCAAATCCTGAATTGGCGGCTAAACTGGAGAAGTTCTTTAGCAACGAAGCTCCGGAACTTGATTACGAAGCAATTGTTCAAAAATCAGGTGATGCAACTCGTTCTGCTTCGTCTGTAGTTTTGGCTGAATTGGCTAAAAATGTTGAAAACATGATTGTGTCTTCAGCTGATTTAAGCAACTCTGATAAAACGGATGGTTTCTTGAAAAACACCAAAGCTCTTGCGAAAGGTGATTTCTCAGGAGCATTCCTTCAAGCAGGTGTTGCCGAATTAACTATGGCTTCTATCTGTAACGGTATTGCTCTTCACGGTGGTGTAATTGCTGCTTGTGGAACTTTCTTTGTTTTTTCTGATTACATGAAACCTGCAGTTCGTTTAGCGGCTTTAATGCAGGTTCCGGTAAAATATATCTGGACTCACGATGCATTCCGCGTTGGAGAAGATGGACCAACTCATCAGCCAATTGAGCAGGAAGCTCAGATTCGTTTACTTGAGCAGTTGAAAAATCACTCCGGACAAATGAGTTTATTAGCTCTTCGCCCAGCTGATGCAGATGAAGCTACTGTCGCATGGAAAATGGCAATGGAGAACACAAAAACTCCTACTGCTTTAATTCTTTCCCGTCAGAACATCACAAAACTACCATCGAAAGAAAATCGTTATCAGGAAGCTCTTCAGGCTCAAAAAGGTGCTTACATTGTTGAGAAACCTGAAACAACTCCAGATGTTGTTCTTTTAGCAAGTGGATCGGAAGTAGCAACTTTAGTTGAAGGTGCTAAAATCTTACGTGCTGAAAAAGGATTAAAGGTACAAATTGTATCTGTTCCTTCCGAAGGGTTATTCAGAACTCAATCTGCAGCCTACCAAAATGAAGTAATTCCTGCTGGAATTCCAGTACTCGGATTAACTGCAGGTTTACCTGTAACTCTTCTTGGCTTGGTTGGCCCTCTTGGAAAATCAATTGGATTGGATCATTTTGGTTATTCTGCACCAGCAAATATTTTAGATGAAAAATTTGGTTACACCGCAGAAAATGTTGTAAAAGAAGTATTAGCCCTGCTTCAAAAATAATATACATTGCAAATAAAAATTATCCGGGATCATTGCGATTCCGGATTTTTTTTGATCGTGCATTAAACCATCTTCAAAGAAAATAGTCCTATCTAACGCATAACAAATGTGAAATAACTATTTTTAAAATCCATTACTTGAATGCAAAATTGATGAACCACAAATCTGACGAAGAAATATTAGAACTTTTTCGAGATAAGCACACGCAAAGTCAGGCTTTTACTTTTTTGGTGAAGAAATACCAGGAAAGATTGTATTGGCAAATCAGAAAAATTGTTCTTTTGCACGACGACTCAGATGACGTTTTGCAAAATACTTTTGTTAAAATATGGAAAGGCTTACAAAATTTTAGATCCGACTCCCAACTGTTTACCTGGATGTTTCGAATTGCAACTAATGAGGCCTTAACCTATATAAAAGAGAAGCAAAAAAAATATTTGGGATACTCAAATGGCGAAGTTGAAGAGATGCTTTTAGCCAATTTAGAAGCCGATCCTTATTTTGATGGAAACAAAGCTCAGTTGGAACTGCAAAAAGCGATACTAAAGTTGCCGGAGAAACAACGTTTAGTATTTAATATGAAATATTTCGATGATTTAAAATATGATGAAATGTCGGAAATATTAGAAACTTCTGTTGGTGCACTAAAAGCTTCTTATCATCATGCCGTAAAAAAAATAGAAGCCTTTTTAAAACTAATCGAGATTTAAATTAAACCTATTACTAGTCAGACAGTCTAAACATTATAAAAAACATGAATAATCCGTCGAACATGAAAAACGATCAACCATTTAAAGTTCCCGTGGATTACTTTGAAAACCTAAGTGATCGGGTTCAGGAAAAAATTATAACGGAAGAGCATCCAAATAAAAGACTGTTACAGGTGTTAAAACCATACTTTTGGATGGCAGCCAGCGTCGTTGGGATCCTTTTTATTGCCAAAATTGTACTGATCAACTCAGTTCCATCCGATTACAAAATTCAACAGCTTTCTCAAACAGAAAATACGGCTGTTGATACTCAAAGTACAAGTCTGGATGAACTTAATTGGTTCTCAGATGAAAGTTCTGAGGCTACATCTGATGAAATAATTGAATACCTTTCGGATTTTGACATTGATTCTGAATCTTTATTAGCAAACTTATAACAGGCCAGACATGAAACGAATTTTAATCCTATTAACACTTGTTGTTAGCTATAGTTACTTAGGCATTGCACAGGAAAGAGAACATGGTATGCATGATCAGATGAGTGAACGATTCGAAGCACAAAAAATCTCTTTCATCACTCAAAAATTAGAATTAACACCTGATGAAGCTCAAGTATTTTGGCCACTTTACAATGAATTGGAAAAAAAGAGAAAAGAAAACAGAGACCAAGGCAGAATTCTTTTCAGAAAACTGCGCAACAACTCTGCAGAATTATCTGATAAAGAATTAGGCGATCTTAGTGACGAACTGATTGAGCTTAAATTGCAGGAAGCAAAGCTTCAAAAAGAATACCATCTAAAATATAAAAAGATACTCCCCGCAAAAAAAATCCTTACTCTTTATCATACCGAAAGGCAATTTCAAAACATGCTTTTAAAACAAATAAAAGAACGGGGTAAACATCCACACGAAAAACAAAATTAAAAGTAAGGGCTGTAAATTTTACATTTACAGCCCTTTTATATTTGACTTGAATAATTTTTACTCTTATGATAATCTTTCGATCAACTGATCCGGAGTTAATTTTTCCTGATCTCCGCTTTCCATATTCTTTAAACTAACAACACCTTCCTCTACTTCAGACTCTCCTACCAAAATTACAAAAGGAATGCTTTTATTGTTGGCATAAGTCATCTGCTTTTTCATTTTAGAAGAATCAGGATAAATCTCAGCATTAATTCCATTTGCTCTTAACTTAGCCAAAATCGGCAAACAAAATGCCTCCTCTTTTTCGCCAAAATTGATGAACAATACTTTGGTTGTAATACCCGTATTTGAAGGGAACTTATCCATTTGATCCAACACATCGTAAATACGATCGGCACCAAACGAAATACCAACTCCCGAAACGTCTTTCAATCCAAAAATCCCGGTTAAATCATCATATCGTCCACCACCTGTGATACTGCCAAATTCCATATCTTTCGATTTTACTTCGAAAATGGCTCCGGTATAATAATTCAATCCTCTGGCCAAAGTCAAATCCAATTCAACTTCGGTTTGCACCTCAAGCTGCGATAAATAAGTAAAAACTGTTTCCAGTTCCTCGATCCCTTTCATTCCAATTTCTGATGAAGAAAGAAGCTCCTTTAATTTAGCCAGTTTCTCCGAATTTGAACCCGACAATAATATAATTGGCTGCAATGTATCAATAGCTTCCTGAGAAATTCCCTTGTCAGCCAATTCCTTATTCACATTCTCCAAACCGATTTTATCCAACTTGTCGATTGCAACAGTAATATCAACAATTTTTTCAGCCTCTCCAATAATCTCAGCAATTCCTGCCAAAATTTTTCGGTTATTCAACTTTACAACTACATTCAACTGAAGTCTTTTGTAAACCTGATCAACAATCTGAATTAATTCAACTTCATTTAAAAGAGAATTGCTGCCAATCACATCAACATCACATTGAAAAAATTCACGGTAGCGCCCTTTCTGAGGTCTGTCTGCTCTCCAAACCGGTTGAATCTGATAACGCTTAAAAGGGAAATCAATTTCGTTACGATGCTGTACAACGTAACGTGCAAAAGGCACTGTCAGATCATAACGAAGTCCTTTTTCACTTATTTTTGTGGTTAATTTTACCGAATTCTTCTCTCGAATTTGATCTTCATTTATTTTTGATAGAAAATCGCCCGAATTCAGCACTTTAAACAATAGTTTGTCTCCCTCTTCTCCATATTTTCCCATTAGAGTAGACAAATTTTCCATTGATGGTGTTTCTATCGGCATAAAACCATATAACTGAAACACCTCTTTTATGGTATCAAAAATATAGTTTCTCTTTACCATTTCAACAGGAGAGAAATCTCTCGTCCCTTTAGGAATAGACGGTTTTTGAGCCATTTTTAAGTCTTTATTTTGGTTATTTTATTAGAGCTACAAAATTATCAAATTATTTGACAGATACCACAACATTCTAATACGATCTGTATTTAACATGCAAAACAGAACAACTATTTGAACTATGTCCTTTTTATCCGGCGAAGTATATTAGCAAAAAAATCGACTAGAAGCCCTAAAACAAATGGATAATACCACAGTTTAAAATCAATCACAAAAAGAAGAAATATTGAGATCAGAAATAAAAAATTTACCGATAATTTCAAATAATCAAAAGTCCACCAATCCGCAATGCTTTTATAAAACAAAAACCTAATCTGAACACCTGAATACAACAGTACTCCAATTGCAAATAAAATTTCGCCGTAGGACAAATGATTTAGTAAGCGGATACCTCCCAAAACAATAAAGACAATCCCAACATAGTAGATTGTCTTATAACCAGAAAAAGATTTCATTCTTTCAATTTAGAAATTTAATACTCAGAGGATATTGGTAATCTTCCCCATTTAAAGTTTTTACAATCGCAATAACAACAAAAATCAAATTTAGCAAAGCAAGTCCAATCAGCAATAAAATTCCAATTCCTATAAAAACCAATATTGCGGACACAAAAATGTATATACACATCGATATCTGAAAATTAATTGATTTTTTTCCCTCTTGATCAACCAGTTCTGAATAGTCCTTTTTCATCGACCATAAAATGAGTGGCCCTATTACATTGCCAAAAGGAATTATAACTCCGGAAAATGATGCTAAATGGCAGAACATTGCCCAATTTTTCTCATCGGTTGGGGTTGCAAATTGATTCATGGAAATCGAATTAAGTGATAAATTATTTTGTTCCATCAAGTTACAAAAACAAAGGGAAGAAAACCAATCCGGCTTCTTCCCTTCTGTTTTTATCAGCTGGTAAAGCGCCTGCATTTTGTACCTAAGGCACAATCCGTTTCACTTCTGTGGATTAATCGACGAAAGCTGGAGTATCAATTCCTCAATCTTCCCCGAACAAACATTTCTGCTTTCAACAGTATTCTTCATCGTACTTTTCTTCCGGAATTTGCAGTCGTTCCTCACGGCCATTTTCTATATACTCTTCAACTTCAGCCCAATCAACATCTTTCTGGTTTGAGTTCAATGCGATTACATTTTTTAAATCAAAGAGTTGGTGTATTCCTGCTTCCTGCATAATTTTCTTAATCAAACTATCTTCTTTGGGAGGATTTGAAAGGAAGGAGCTTACTGAATCGAAACGCCAATAGCTAATATCCTTTTTTCCCAGACCCGAAACTTTTTCCAAAAGATGCCCCTCAGGAGTCGATCGATGTGTTATAAATAGAAACGTTTTAATGATTACTTTTTCATCAATAATAGCCGCAACAAAATATCCAATTTTAACATGTCCATAATACAGGGGTAAAAATATTTTTCCATCCTTAACGTGAACCACCTTAAAATTCCGAAACACATTTGCCATAAACAATCTGCAAGCCAGCAATGAAAGTGGCTTTGTTCGTTCTTCAAATCTCATAATGGCATGAGATTGAATATAAACCTCCAGCTCCTTCTTTTCTCCTTTATAAATCGCCTTTATTTCATCAGATCGAATCTTAAAATACCAAATACCACCGTTTGCTATGGGCCAGCCAAATTGTATAATCGGTCTTCGTTTTCCTTCTATGGCAATACTTCTTTTAACCGGACGATGATGTTTCACTTTTACAATATGAAACACACCGCTAACGGGGTGTTTTTTCTGGACAAATTCTGTTTTAATACTAAACATTTCGCGACCAATCACATTTAGCATTGCCAGTATATTGTCGTACATCCCGTAGAGGAGATCTTCGGGAGATTCTAGTTCATCGTATGCATCAATTAAAGGTTTAAAAGCAGAATTGAATGCTTCCAAATCAAGACCACTATCTTCTTTACGAATAAAGTAAATAAAACAATCAATAACATATACATCGCCTATTGAGATCTTTTCTCTTCCCTTAATCAATTCGATATCACGTTTCTCCCTTAAACTTCGGAATAATATAGCCAACACTTTCGCCTGCTTCTTATCAATTGGTTCCCCTTTATCCACTCTTGGCTGCGTTAAATGAATTCTTAAAAGGTACATCAACATTCGATTACTCTTATTTAAGAGCTTGCAAGCATCTTTGCATCCAGCTATATCGGCTAATTTTTCAAATCTATCGAAAAATTCGGCTTGACCTCCGGTACTAATACCTTGCCCCTTAAAGGCAAATATATTATTTCTCTTTTTCGTTCTTTTTTTTGTCGTTTTTCTGGGCATAGCTTCATTTTTGGATATTGCTCCATGAACCTATCATAATTTTACGAATAATCCAAAAAATCTGATTAAAAACTTAACATTGCACATGCAAATTAGTACGATGATATGGGAAGACTAGCTTCTTTCTTCGAAGGCGTTATCAAGTACGTTATGCCTATTTGTTTTGCACTGATTAAATAAAGATCACAAAAACAAAGGGAAGAAATGCTAAAATTATAGAATAGCTTAAAGATTTACCCACGAGTCCGAAAAACAAAAAAACAGGCGTGGGGGTTTACCCATGCGTCCAAAAAACAAAAAAAACAGTCGTGGAGGTTTACCCACGAGCCCAAAAAACAAAAAAATAGGCTTGGAGGTTTACCCACGAGCTCAAAAACCAGTTGGTGAAGGCTTGGAGGTTTACCCACAGCACACTTAAAGAATAAAGCAAGACATGCAAGTGTAAGCAAAATATTAGTGTGTAGTGAAGCCGGTTTAAATCTGAAAAATTCAGATTGCTTGTCATAAAAAAGATGCAAATATTTTTTCCTTCTAAATAAATAATTGTAAGTTTATTATCAATAACATATTTATGACCAATATTATTTCATGCTAAAACGATCAGAATCATTAATTAACACACTTAAAATCCAAAAAGATGATACCAAAACTTATTTCACAAAGCAGAATAACCGAAGTAAATACAACTGCCGATAGTTTGCTGATGGCCTATCGGAAACAAAGCTGGGAAATCGATACTTATATGCTTACTATTTTTACCGGTCTGCAAACAAAATCGAATGAGTTAAGAACGGCCATTAAATGTAGCAAAACGGAGTCGAATCTCGATAAAAAAGATATTGTAAGAGATGACAAAGTGAGGGCTTTGCACTATTTGATACTGGGCTCAATTCATAATCCCGATGCGGCTGTGAAAGCGGCAGCTAAGAGTTTAAAAGCTGTTTTTTCAAAATATGGGATAAAAATAATCCACGAAAGCTATACCATAGAATCGTCGCTGATAGAATCCTTACTCGAAGATTTTTCGGCACCTGAACTACAGGCTGCTATTGCCTTGGTATCGGGTTGTGCCGAAATAATCAGCAGTTTACAAATAGATCAGAATGATTTTAAAACAGCACATTTTGCCTGGGAAGAAGAGAAAGCATTAAATGGGCTTACCCAAAGCTCCACAGATATAAAAAAAGAAGTTCTTTCGATTATCAACGATAAAATAGTGCTGCATTTAAAAGCCATGCAGCAGGCAAACAAAGAGCTTTATGGGGAATTGGCGCAAACTGTTGCTCAAATAATTAACGACGCCAACCAGGCGGTGAAAAGAAGGAGAAAAAAGGAAGAAATTGAGCCGGAAGCGGCAATTGAAAATTAGAAGGCAGCAGTTGAATTTCGTAAATCAGTAAAATTAAAAAAGGTGAAAGCTTCAAAACAGAGCTTTCACCTTTTCATGCTTTAATCAGCGATCAGTTTTTTATATCTTATCCGTTTAGGACCTTCATCGCCCATGCGTTTCTTCCTGTTAATCTCATAATCGGAATATCCTCCTTCAAAAAACTGAACATGAGAATTGCCTTCAAAGGCCAAAATATGTGTTGCAATACGGTCCAAAAACCATCGGTCATGCGAAATCACCACTGCGCAACCTGCAAAATTTTCCAACCCTTCTTCCAAAGCCCGAAGAGTATTTACATCGATATCATTGGTTGGTTCATCCAAAAGTAAAACATTAGCCTCTTCTTTTAAAGTCAGAGCCAAATGCAGGCGGTTACGCTCTCCCCCAGATAATACACCACATTTTTTTTCCTGATCGGCACCATTGAAATTAAAGCGACCCACATAAGCTCTCGCATTAACTGTTCGCCCTCCAACATTAATCAAATCACCGCCACCAGAGATTACCTCATAAACCGATTTTTCCGGATCGATGTCAGCATGCTGCTGATCAACATAGCCTACTTTTACAGTCTCTCCAACTTCAAAAGTTCCTTTGTCCGGTTTCTCAAGATCCATAATCATCCTAAAAAGTGTTGTTTTACCCGCACCATTAGGCCCAATCACCCCAACGATTCCTGCCGGCGGCAATTCAAACTCCAAATCATCAAACAACAACTTATTTCCGAATGCCTTTGAAACAGACTGAACCTGAATTACCTTATTTCCCAAACGAGGACCGTTAGGAATAAAGATTTCCAGCTTTTCTTCTTTCTCTTTCAAATCCTCATTCATCATGCTGTCGTAAGCACTCAAACGGGCTTTGCTTTTTGCCTGACGGGCTTTAGGAGCCATCCGCACCCACTCCAACTCCCTTTCAAGGGTTTTGCGTCGCTTACTTGCCGTTTTCTCTTCCATTGCCATGCGTTTGGTCTTTTGATCCAGCCACGCGCTGTAATTGCCCTTCCAGGGAATTCCTTCTCCTCTATCCAACTCCAGAATCCAACCTGCTACATTGTCAAGAAAATATCTATCATGAGTAATACTGATTACAGTTCCCTTATATTGCGCCAAATGTTGTTCCAGCCACTCCACCGATTCTGCATCCAAGTGGTTAGTCGGCTCATCCAAAAGTAAAATATCCGGTTCCTGAAGTAGTAATCTGCAAAGAGCAACACGTCTTCTTTCTCCTCCCGAACAATTTTTAATTAATGCATCTCCCTCCGGACAACGCAATGCGTCCATCGCACGTTCCAGCTTTGTATCCAAATTCCAGGCATCAAAATGATCGATCTTCTCCTGAAGATTTGCCTGCTCATCCATAACAGCCTGCATTTTATCCGCATCTTCCAACACTTCAGGATCTCCAAATTTTAAATTAACCGCTTCATATGCATTCAAGGCATCAACAATTTCCTGAACCCCTTCTTCTACAATTTCTCTTACTGTTTTACTGTCATCCAATATTGGTTCCTGCGCCAGATAGCCAATATTATGCTCTTTCGACCAAACAACATGTCCGTCAAATGAGCTTTCCAGTCCGGCAATAATTTTAAGAAGAGTAGATTTACCGGAACCATTCAATCCGATAATACCAATCTTGGCTCCATAGAAAAAAGAAAGATTAATATTATTCAATACTTTTTTTTGTGATGAAAAGGTCTTGCTAACCCTATCCATCGAAAAAATAATTTTTTTATCGTCAGCCATTATCCAGTCTTTAATTATTTCATTCAATTTACAAGTGCAAAAATAGAAAAAATGCATTGAAAAATTATCAATTCTATTCTGTTGAATTCTTTATTTCCAGTGCGATAAAAGGCCTTTTCTCATTTTACAAACAAAATTAAACTTTTGTTTTTTTATTATAGTTTAAAAAACGTATTTTTAAATATCAAATACTGGGATTATTATGGAAAAAACAGCAAATAAAAAGCTTTCTGAGTTACTGGAGCAAATAGGCATCGAAACAAAGAAGAAAATATATTGGGAAGAAACTATTGATTCTTCCGTTGTAGTAAAAACACATCCCAACAAAAGGAACATTCCCACAAATGAAGCAAAAATTCTATTGGTTGAAGACCAACCCAGCAATAGAAAAACGATTGAAGTTTATCTAAAACAAAAAGTTGCCAGAGTTGATATTGCCGAAAACGGAAAGCAGGCAGTTGAACTTTTCGAAAAAGAACAATACGATATTGTACTAATGGATTTACAAATGCCTATAATGGGGGGCATAGAAGCCTCATTGCGTATGCGAAAAATAGAAGAGGAACGTGATTTCTCTATTCCGATTATTGCATTCACAGCAAATTTTTATTCCGATGATAAGGAAGTATCAATAGAGGTAGGAATGGATGCTTATCTATCTAAACCTTTTCAGTGCAAAACACTATTCAGCCTGATGCAAGAATATATTTAAAAATAATGAACAAAAAAAAAGGGATCTTTTCAGATCCCTTTTTAGTATATTCTAATTAAGCTTAGCAACCGAAAACGGCATTTTCACCTAATTCTTCTTCAATACGAAGCAATTGATTGTACTTAGCCATACGATCAGAACGGCTCAAAGAACCGGTTTTGATTTGGCCAGCGTTAGTAGCAACAGCGATATCAGCAATAGTAGCATCTTCTGTTTCACCTGAACGGTGAGAAGTTACTGAAGTATAGCCAGCACGATGTGCCATTTCAATAGCATTTAAAGTCTCTGTTAAAGTTCCAATTTGGTTCACTTTAATCAAGATTGAGTTAGCGGCTTTAAGCTCGATACCTTTTGCTAAGTACTCAACATTAGTTACGAATAAATCATCACCTACAATCTGACACTTATCACCAATAAGAGCATTTAAAGCAACCCATCCATCCCAGTCTCCTTCGTCCATACCATCTTCAATAGAATCGATAGGATATTTAGAGATCAATTCGGCCAGGTAAGCAGCTTGCTCGTTAGAATTTCTTCTCGCTCCGTTTGGCTCAAAAATACTATAGTCATACACACCATCTTTGAAGAACTCAGAAGCAGCACAGTCCATAGCAATTGAAACATCACCGCCATCTTCTTTACGTCCGGCTTTGTAACCTGCGTTTTTAATCGCGGTAAGAATACACTCAATAGCTTCTTCAGTTCCACCTAACATTGGAGCGAAACCTCCTTCGTCACCAACAGCAGTAGAAAGACCTTTACCTTTAAGTACTTTTGCAAGTGCGTGAAATACTTCAGCACCCATTCTTAAAGCTTCGCGGAAAGATGGAGCACCAATAGGACGGATCATAAACTCCTGAAATGCGATAGTAGCATCAGAGTGAGAACCACCATTGATAATGTTCATCATAGGAACAGGAAGTACAGTTGCATTCGTTCCACCAATGTAACGATACAAAGGCATACCTGAATACAATGCTGCGGCTTTAGCAGTTGCTAAAGAAACACCTAACATAGCATTTGCACCTAAGTTAGATTTAGTTTTGGTACCATCAAGAGCAATCATCGCTTTATCAATAGCAACCTGGTCAGTAGCATCCATACCAACTAATGCTTTTGCAATAACGTTATTCACGTTATCAACTGCCTTTAAGACACCTTTACCTAAGTAACGAGACTTATCGCCATCACGTAGTTCTAAAGCTTCGTTCTCACCAGTAGAAGCTCCTGAAGGAACACCGGCACGACCCATAAAACCACTAGCAAGAGTTACTTCAACTTCGATAGTAGGATTTCCTCGTGAATCAAGAATTTCACGACCATGAATGTTTACAATTTCTGACATAACTTTCGGATATTAAAAGTTTTACTGATTTATTTATACGATTAAATGCAATCGTATGCAATTTTTATAGGGTACTAAAAAAGGGATAAAGATTTAACTTTACCCCCTTTATTATCTTAGAAAGGAAGCTTATTCTTCTTCCTTTTTAGTTGCTTCTGTTGCACTTTCCGGAACTTCAGCTTTTACTTCTGATACTTCAGCGGCTACTTCTTCTGAAGCTTTAGAACCACCACGTTTTCTACGTGTAGATTTTTTAGCTACAGCTTTCTTTTCAGTTAAGTAAGTTTCATTGAAATCGACCAACTCCACAATACACATCTCTGCGTTATCACCTAAACGGTTACCAGTTTTTAAAATTCTGGTATAGCCACCATTACGGTTAGTGATTTTTGGTGAAACTTCTCTAAACAACTCAGTAACCGCTTCTTTTTGCTTTAAATAACCAAAAACAATACGTCTTGAGTGAGTAGAATCAACTTTACTTTTTGAAATTAAAGGCTCAACATACATTTTTAAAGCCTTCGCCTTAGCAGTAGTAGTCGAGATTCTTTTATGCAAAATCAAAGAAGAAGCCATATTTGAAAGCATCGCTTTTCTATGTGCTGTTTTTCTTCCTAAATGATTAAATTTCTTTCTATGTCTCATTTTCCCTTATTCCTTATCTAATTTATACTTAGAAATATCCATACCGAAAGTAAGATTCAAGGATACCAATAAATCATCCAGCTCGGTTAAGGATTTCTTACCAAAGTTTCTAAATTTCAGAAGGTCATTCCTGTTGAACTGTACTAAATCACCTAAAGTATCCACATCAGCAGCTTTCAAGCAATTCAAGGCACGAACTGAAAGATCCATGTCTACCAGTTTTGTCTTCAATAGTTGACGCATATGCAAAACCTCTTCATCAAACTCCTCATTTGCAAATTTCTCGTCAGAATCAAGAGTAATTTTTTCATCTGAGAACAACATGAAGTGATAAATAAGAATTTTTGCAGCTTCCTTTAAAGCTTCTTTTGGGTGAATTGAACCATCAGTAGTGATATCAAAAACCAATTTTTCATAGTCAGTTTTCTGCTCTACACGATAGTTTTCAACAGCATATTTAACATTCTTAATTGGTGTAAAAATTGAATCGATTGGAATCACTCCAAACTCTACATCAACAGGTTTGTTTTCAACAGAAGGTACGTATCCACGACCTTTGTTAATAGCTAAATCCATTTGCAATTTGGCAGAGCTGTCCATTTTGCAAATTACAAGCTCTGGATTCAACACTTCGAAACCTGTTAGAAACTTGTTAATATCGCCAGCCGTAAAAGTCTCCTGATCCGATATGGTTACAGTAACCAACTCGCTGTCAACCTCTTCAACTTTTTGTTTAAACCGAACTTGCTTCAGGTTCAGGATCATCTCAGTAACATCTTCGATTACTCCTGGTATTGTAGAAAATTCATGATCAACACCCTGTATTTTGATAGTCGTAATCGCAAACCCCTCTAATGAAGAAAGTAATATTCTTCTTAAGGCATTACCAATTGTTATACCATATCCAGGCTCTAATGGACGAAATTCGAATTTACCGAATTTATTGTCTGCGTCGAGCATGATAACTTTGTCCGGTTTCTGGAAAGCTAAAATTGCCATAAATTACTGATTAACTATTTATTACTTAGAATACAATTCAACGATTAACTGTTCCTTGATGTTTTCAGGAATTTCCGTTCTTTCTGGTATATTAAGGAACTTACCACTAAGAGAGGTTTGATCCCATTCCAACCAAGATGATTGGTTATATCTAGCAGTAGATAAAGAATCGGTAATAACTTCTAAAGACTTCGATTTTTCACGAATTCCAATGATATCCCCAGCTTTTACTGAAAATGAAGGAATGTTACAAACTTGTCCGTTAACAGTTACGTGTTTATGGCTAACCAACTGGCGAGCAGCTGATCTTGTTGGAGCTACACCTAATCTGAAAACTACGTTGTCTAAACGACATTCTAACAGTTGCAATAAAACTTCACCAGTAATACCTTTACTACGCGCGGCCTTTTCAAATAAGTTTGAGAATTGTTTCTCCAATACACCGTAAGTGTATTTTGCTTTTTGTTTTTCTTTTAGCTGAACACCATATTCAGACATTTTTTTTCTTCTACGGCTGTTACCGTGCTGCCCTGGAGGGTAGTTTTTGTTTTCAAATGCCTTATCAGGTCCAAAAATTGCTTCACCAAATTTACGAGCAATTCTACTCTTTGGTCCAATATATCTAGCCATTACTTCTTAAATTTAAATTTTTCTAACAATAGAAACTTTGCCGTAAGTTTTGAATTATAAAAGTGCCGCGTTTTTAGAGAGGATATCAATAAAACTAATTCAAAATCTTAAATAGCATTTTTTATTAAACTCTACGTCTCTTAGGAGGACGACATCCGTTGTGTGGTAATGGAGTAACATCTACGATTTCCGCAATGTCGATTCCACATGAATTGATCGCACGAATAGCCGATTCACGACCATTTCCCGGACCTTTTACATATACTTTCACTTTTCTTAATCCAAGATCATGAGCAACTTTTCCACAGTCTGTTGCAGCTTGCTGGGCAGCATAAGGAGTGTTCTTTTTAGAACCTCTAAAACCCATTTTACCCGCTGAAGACCAAGAAATAACCTGTCCTGTGCTATTGGTTAAGGAAATGATAATATTGTTAAAAGATGAATGGATATGCGCCTGTCCAACAGGTTCAATTTTTACTACCCTCTTTTTAACTGATACTGACTTTTTTGCCATAACTTAACGATTATTTAGTCGCTTTCTTTTTGTTTGCAACTGTTTTTCTCTTACCTTTTCTAGTACGTGAGTTGTTTTTGGTTCTTTGACCACGTACTGGTAATCCAATACGGTGACGAATACCACGATAACAACCAATATCCATCAAACGCTTAATATTCAGTTGATTTAAAGAACGTAATTCACCCTCAACTTTTAAATTAGCATTAATCGCTTGACGAATACGATTAGACTCATCATCAGTCCAATCTTTTACTTGCTTATCGTAAGAAACTTCTGCTTCATCCAAAATCTGACGAGCAGCACTTCTACCGATACCGTAGATATAAGTCAAGCTAATTATCCCTCTTTTATTTTGAGGCAAATCAACTCCAACAATTCTAGCCATAAATTAAAATATTTATCTATTACAAAGTTTACTAAATTATCCTTGACGTTGCTTGAACTTAGGATTCTTCTTATTAATCACATACAAACGTCCTTTTCTTCTAACGATCTTACAATCATCAGAACGTTTCTTTACAGATGCTCTTACCTTCATTATTATTGAATTTAATTTTTATATCTAAAAGTAATGCGCCCTTTAGTAAGATCATAAGGTGACATTTCTACCTTTACCTTATCACCAGGCAAGATCTTAATGTAGTGCATTCTCATCTTACCGGAAATGTGAGCTGTTATCACATGTCCATTTTCTAGTTCTACACGAAACATAGCATTAGATAATGCTTCGGTAATTGTACCATCTTGTTCTATTGAAGGCTGTTTAGCCATAAGCTCATTAAATTTTATTAGTTTATATCTTCAATAAATTCAAAACTGGATAAGATCTGAGCTTTTCCCTTTCGAACTACCACAGTATGTTCAAAATGTGCTGAAGGTTTACCATCAGCAGTAACAATTGCCCATCCATCATTATCTTGGTAAATATCTCTTTTCCCCAGATTAAACATCGGTTCAATTGCCACAACCAGTCCTTCTCTCAATTTCAATCCACGTCCTTTTTTTCCATAATTCGGAACTTGTGGATCTTCATGAAGATTTTTCCCAATTCCGTGTCCTACCATTTCTCGAACTACAGAAACTGAATTCTGCTCTGCATGCTTTTGAATAGCAAAACCTATGTCGCCCAAATGATTACCTTCGATAGCCTGCTCTACTCCTTTGTAAAGAGCCTCTTTGGTAACCTTCAACAGTTGCTGAACATCAGGAGTTACTGACCCTACAGTAAATGTATAAGCCGAATCGCCATAAAAACCATTCAACAAAACACCACAATCACAGGAAACAATATCTCCTTCTTTCAGCTCATAGCTAGATGGAATTCCATGAACAACCTGACTGTTTATTGAAACACATAAGGTATTCGGGAATCCATCGTAACCAAGAAACCCTGGTTTACCGCCATTGTCTCTTATGTACTCCTCTGCGATTTGATCCAATCTCAAAGTTGATATTCCAGGGGCTATTTCTTTCGATATTACACCTAAAGTTTTTGCCACCAGCAAGTTGCTCATTTTAAGCCACTCTATCTCTTCCTCTGTTTTGTAAAAAATCATTGCAAAGAAAGCAAAAATATTTTAATAAGCAGCAGCTCCTCCCGGAGATTTACCTTTTATTCTACCAGACTTCATTAATCCATCATAGTGACGCATCAAAAGATGACTCTCGATTTGCTGTAAAGTATCCAATACAACTCCCACTAAAATCAATAAAGAAGTACCACCATAAAAATGTGCAAATTGATTATTTACTCCGGCAATCATTGCGAATGCAGGCAAAATTGCAACCAAACCTAAAAATATAGATCCAGGCAAAGTAATTCTAGACATTACAGTATCTAAAAAATCGATTGTTTTCTTACCAGGCTTAATTCCCGGAATAAATCCACCGTTCTTTTTCATATCCTCGGCCATTTGCGTTGGATTTACTGTAATTGCAGTATAGAAATAAGTAAATAATACAATCATTACAAAGAATAAAGCATTGTAGTAAAATCCGGTAAAATTGGATAAAGCTGCAGCTACTCCAGTTAACGCATCAGAACTGGCATAGTTAACAAACGCCATTGGTAAAAACATAATTGCCTGAGCAAAAATGATTGGCATTACACCAGCAGCATTCACTTTTAAAGGAATGTACTGGCGAACCCCACCATATTGTTTGTTTCCTACGATTCGTTTTGCATACTGTACAGGTATCTTTCTTGTTCCCTGAACTAACAAAATTGTGGCTGCAAAAACAAGAAATAAAACTACGATTTCTAAAACCAATAGAATTAAACCTCCTCCTTGACCTTCAATTTTTGAAAGCAATTCCGCAAAGAATGAGAATGGCAATCTTGCAATAATACCGATCATAATAATGATAGAGATTCCGTTACCAATTCCTTTATCAGTAATTTTTTCTCCCAACCACATAATAAACATCGATCCTGCAGCAAGAATCATCACAGAAGACACTGTAAATAATGTACCTTTAAGAATAAAGGCTGTTTCAGGCAGTTGTGAATGTAAGTTTAATAGATATCCAGGTGCTTGAAGTACAAGAATAATGACCGTTAAATACCTTGTAATCTGATTGATTTTTCGACGACCGCTTTCACCCTCTTTTTGTAACTTCTGAAAATAAGGAACCGCAATTCCCATTAACTGAATTACAATAGAAGCTGAGATATAAGGCATGATTCCTAAAGCGAAGATTGATGCATTCGAAAATGCTCCTCCTGAAAACATATCTAATAATCCCAAAACTCCGTCTTGAGTTTGCGTTTTTAACGCGCCTAACTGTGCAGGGTCAACCCCTGGCAAAACAACCATGGTACCTAAACGATACACTAACACAAGACCGAGAGTAGTTAAGATTCTAGATCTTAAATCCTCAATCTTCCAGATGTTCTTCAATGTTTCTATTAAACCTTTCATATCTAAACTTACAATTTAACAACTGTTCCTTCGACTGCTTCAATCGCGGCAATAGCCGATTTTGAGAATGCGTGAGCTTTAATTTCCAGCTTCGCAGTAATAGTTCCATGTCCTAAAATCTTAACATTGTCGTTCTTTGACACCATACCTGCTGCCATCAAAACTTCTTTGTCGATTGTAGTAATGTTATTTTTTTCTGCTAAGGCCTGTAAAACTTCAACATTAATAGCTTTGTATTCTTTTCTATTAACGTTTTTAAATCCAAACTTAGGAACTCTTCGTTGTAAAGGCATTTGACCACCTTCGAAACCAACTTTTTTAGAGTATCCAGATCTTGACTTCGCACCCTTATGTCCTCTGGTTGAAGTACCACCTCTACCAGATCCTTGTCCGCGACCTATTCTTTTCGAAGTCTTAGTAGATCCTTCTGCGGGTTTTAAGTTACTTAAGTCCATATCTATTTAATACTAAATATTAACAATGATTATTCTTCAACGGAAACAAGGTGTTGTACTTTAGCCACCATACCTTTAATTTGAGGTGTAGCTTCATGTTCAACAGTTGCATTGATCTTATTTAATCCCAATGCTTCCAAGGTTTTCTTTTGGCGATCAGTGCTTCCAATTTTGCTCTTTACCTGAGTAATTTTAATCTTAGCCATTTCCTTATTTCTTAACCGTTAAACACTTTATCTAATGATACACCTCTGTGTTCAGCAACGGTATGAGCATCTCTTAATTCAGCTAATGCACCAATAGTCGCTTTTACAAGGTTATGTGGGTTTGATGAGCCTTTTGATTTAGCAAGTACATCAGTTACACCAACACTTTCCAATACAGCACGCATAGCACCACCAGCTTTTACCCCGGTACCATGAGAAGCAGGCTTAATGAAAACCTCTGCTCCGCCAAATCGTGAAAGTTGTTCATGAGGAATAGTTCCTTTGTAAACCGGCACTTTAATTAAATTTTTCTTAGCTGCATCAACACCTTTTGAAATAGCAGTAGTTACTTCGTTTGCTTTACCAAGTCCCCAACCTACTAATCCATTTTCATTTCCTACAACAACAATTGCAGAAAAGCTGAAGGTTCTACCCCCTTTTGTTACTTTCGTAACACGATTAATAGCTACAAGCCTATCTTTAAGATCTGCATCGCTAGTTTTAATGTTTTTATTATCTGCCATAATTATTAAAATTTAAGGCCACTATTACGAGCAGCGTCCGCTAAAGATTTAATTCTACCATGGTATAGATAACCATTTCTATCGAATACAACACTAGTGATACCGGCTGCAACAGCTTTTTCAGCAATTGCTTTACCTACTAGCTCAGCTTGTTCAAGCTTAGTTGTAGTTTTCTCAGCGATTTCTTTAATCAAAGAGGAAGTTGCAACTATAGTTTGTCCTGATAAATCATCAATAATTTGTACTGAAATCTGCTTGTTAGAGCGAAAAACTGACATTCTAGGTCTTTCAGCAGTTCCAGCAATTGACTTACGAATTCTTCTTTTAATTCTAAGTCTTCTATCTTGCTTAGTTAAAGCCATAATTTACTGTTTTAAGAAATTATTTACCCGCAGATTTACCAGCTTTTCTTCTTAGCTGTTCACCAACAAATTTAACACCCTTACCTTTATATGGCTCAGGTTTTCTGAATGATCTGATTTTAGCAGCAACCTGACCAATAAGTTGTTTATCACAACTCTCTAATGTAATGATTGGGTTTGCACGCTTTTCAGTTACAGCGGTAACATTTACCTCTGGAGCAATTTCCATGTGGATAAGGTGAGAATACCCTAAAGCTAATTCCAAAATCTGACCATTTGAAGTAGCACGGAATCCAACACCAACAAGTTCTTGCTGCAATTTGTAACCTTCAGAAACACCAAATACCATGTTGTTCATCAACGAGCGATACAGGCCATGCATGGCTTTGTGTCTTTTTTGCTCTGATGGACGTTCCAATACCACTGTATTTTCTTCAACAGATACATTGATGTCAACATCAATTTGTTGTGTTAATTCACCTTTAGGCCCTTTAACTGTTACTGAATTATCTTTATTCACCGTTACGCTTACTCCTGCAGGCAAATTGATAGGTAATTTTCCAATTCGTGACATTTCTATCCTCCTTTATTAATAAACGTAACACAATATTTCGCCACCAACGTTTTTCTGACGAGCTTCCTTATCAGTCATTACTCCTTGCGAAGTAGAGAGAATTGCAATTCCCAAACCGTTTAGTACACGTGGTAATTCAGCTGCTCCGCAATATTTTCTCAAACCAGGCTTACTTACCCTTTTAAGATTTTTGATTGCGGAAATTTTTGTCTCCGGATTGTATTTCAAAGCAATTTTAATTGTGCCTTGAACTCCATCATCAACAAACTTGTAATTAAGGATATAACCTTTATCCTTAAGAATTTTTGTCATTTCTTTTTTCACGTTAGATGCAGGTACGTCAACCACTTTGTGATTGGCCATAATCCCGTTTCTTAGACGTGTAAGAAAATCTGCTATTGGATCTGTCATTTTAAAAAAATTAAATTGATCCCGATTGCTCGGGACAATATTTAACAAAATTGTTTTTACAAACTAATCTGCTTACCAACTTGCCTTCTTAATACCTGGAATTAATCCTGAAGAAGCCATTTCACGGAAAGTGATACGACTAATTCCGAATTGTCTCATGTATCCTTTAGGACGACCAGTAAGTTTACATCTGTTATGCAATCTTACAGGAGAAGAATTTTTTGGCAAACGACTAAGTCCGATGTAATCGCCTTCCTCCTTAAGTTGAGCTCTTTTTGCTGCGTATTTTTCAACAAGCTTTTGACGCTTAACTTCGCGAGCTTTCATTGATTCTTTAGCCATCGTCTTATTTTTTTAGGTTTTTAAATGGTAAGCCAAACTCCTTTAATAAAGCAAATGCTTCCTCATCAGTTTTAGCAGTTGTAACGAAGGTAATATTCATACCCATTATTTTGTTTACTTCATCCAAAATAATCTCCGGGAAAATAATTTGTTCTTCGATACCTAAGGTATAGTTTCCTCTACCATCAAGTTTACCGTTAATACCTTTAAAGTCACGGATACGTGGCAAAGCAACACGTACTAATTTTTCAAGAAATTCGTACATATGCTCGCGGCGTAAAGTTACAGTAGTACCAACCGGCATCCCTTTACGAAGCTTAAAGTTCGAAATATCTTTCGAAGAAAGAGTTTGAACTGCCTTCTGACCAGTAATAGCAGTCATTTCGTTCACCGAAAATTCCAAAATTTTCTTGTCAGCAATAGCCGAACCAACACCCTGATTAATTACTATCTTCGTTAATTTAGGTGCTTGCATTACAGATTTGTAGTTAAATTCCTTCATTAATGCAGGAATAACTTCTTCTGAATATTGTTTTTTAAGAGTAGGTATATAGCTCATTACTTAATCTCCTCCCCTGACTTTTTAGAATATCTAACTAATTTATTGTCATCACCCAAACGTCTACCAACACGGGTAGCCTTTCCGGTTGAAGCATCTTTCACATTCAAATTAGAAATGTGAATTCCTGCCTCTTTTTTAACAATACCGCCCTGAGGATTTTCAGCATTAGGTTTAGTATGTTTAGAAATCATATTAGCTCCTTCAACAATTGCTCGTTGCTTATCTACTAATACTTCTAATACTTTACCTTCCATACCTTTAGATTCCCCTGAGTTTACAATAACGGTATCACCTTTTTTAATATGTAACTTTTTTCGCATTGTTCTAGGTTTTCAAAGATTATAAAACTTCTGGTGCCAGAGAAACGATCTTCATATCAGTATCGCGCAATTCTCTTGCAACAGGTCCAAAAATACGGGTTCCTCTCATTTCACCAGCTGTATTCAATAATACACATGCGTTATCATCGAAGCGAATATAGGATCCGTCTGGTCTTCTAATCTCTTTTTTGGTGCGAACAACAACCGCTTTTGTAACTGTTCCTTTTTTCATATCGGAACCGGCTATAGCATTCTTTACGGTAACAACAATTTTGTCGCCAATCGAAGCATAACGCTTTTTAGTACCGCCCAACACACGGATACAAAGAACTTCTTTGGCTCCGCTGTTATCAGCAACTGTAAGTCTACTTTCTGTTTGTATCATGTTTACTTAGCTCTTTCAATAATTTCAACTAATCTCCAACTCTTATTTTTACTAATAGGTCGGGTTTCCATGATCTTTACGGTATCACCTTCATTACAGGTGTTTTCTTCGTCGTGAGCAGTGAATTTCTTCGACTTGTTCACAAACTTTCCGTAAATTGGGTGCTTCTCTTTGGTATGCACAACAA
This sequence comes from Marinifilaceae bacterium, assembly GCA_016936255.1. Lineage (GTDB taxonomy): Bacteria > Bacteroidota > Bacteroidia > Bacteroidales > Marinifilaceae > Labilibaculum. The sequence continues at coordinate 49,056 of JAFGYE010000027.1, forward strand.
TAGTTATGGATTTCTCCATTTTATTGCTTACCACAACCCCGATACGTTCTTTTCTAAGATTTCTTTCCATCACTTTTTACTTATCAGTTAATTGCCTGTGACGCAACTCAGTTACAAGTCTAGCAATGTTACGTCGGGTTACCTTTATTTGCAAAGGATTTTCCAAAGGTGAAATAGCGTGATTTAGCTTGAATCGAGTTAATGTAGATCTTTCAGTATCTACCTTTTCTACTATTTCCTGTGTTGTTAACTCTTTAATTTCTGAATTCTTCATGATTAATCATTTGAATTTTCAACATAATCACGTCTTACGACAAATTTGGTAGTTACAGGTAATTTTTGAGCCGCTAAGCGCAATGCTTCTTTAGCTACTTCGAAAGGTACCCCTTCACATTCGAATAACATTCTTCCTGGTGATACAGGAGCAACGAATCCTTCTGGTGAACCTTTACCCTTACCCATACGAACCTCTGCAGGTTTCTTAGTGATTGGTTTATCTGGAAAAATTCTAATCCAAATTTGACCTTGTCTTTGCATATATCGGGTTACTGCCACACGAGCAGCTTCAATTTGACGACCAGTGATCCACTTGGTTTCAAGTGATTTGATCCCAAAAGATCCGAATGCTAATTCAGTACCGCGACCGGCATTGCCTTTGATTCGTCCCTTTTGTTGTCTCCTAAATTTTGTCCTTTTTGGTTGTAACATCGTACTAATTCTTTAAAATTTAAAGACTACTTCTTTTTTCTTCTATTAAAACCACCTTTTGCTTTTGGAGCTCTTCCGTCACGCATTCCTGCGTTAGGAGTTAAGTCACGCTTACCGTAAACTTCACCTTTACAGATCCATACTTTGATACCTAGTAAACCGTAAGTTGTTAAAGCTTCGGCTAAACAATAATCGATATCAGCTCTCAAGGTGTGTAGTGGGGTACGTCCTTCTTTGTACATTTCAGCACGAGCCATTTCAGCTCCGTTCAAACGACCAGAAATCTGTATTTTAATTCCCTCTGCACCCATTCTCATAGTAGAAGCAATAGCCATCTTAATTGCACGACGATAGGCGATACGACCTTCGATTTGACGAGCAATATTATTAGCAACGATTACAGCATCCATTTCCGGACGCTTAATTTCAAAGATGTTAATTTGTACCTCTTTGTCAGTAATCTTCTTCAACTCTTCTTTCAGTTTATCTACTTCCTGACCACCTTTTCCGATAATAATACCAGGACGAGCAGTGTTAACAGTAATAGTAATTAACTTTAGAGTTCTTTCGATGATGATTTTAGAAATACTTGCTTTTGCTAAACGAGCATTTAGGTATTTTCTAATTTTGGTATCTTCAACAAGCTTATCGCCGTAGTTTTTTCCGCCAAACCAGTTAGAATCCCATCCTCTGATGATTCCTAGTCTATTTCCGATTGGATTTACTTTTTGTCCCATTCTAACTATTGTTTAGTACTATCGGCTTCAGCTGTTTTGCTGCCCAACAATATAGTTACATGATTTGATCTCTTCTTTATTCTATGTGCTCTTCCCTGAGGGGCAGGTCTAAGACGTTTAAGGATTCTCGCTGAATCAACGCTAATTTCTTTAACGTATAATGCGCTTTCCTCAATTCGTTGCCCTTCATTCTTAGCTTGCCAATTGGCAATAGCTGAAAGCAATAGTTTTTCTACGCGATTTGATGCCTCCTTCGGACTGAAACGAAGTACATCTAAAGCTCGGTTCACCTCCATACCTCTTACCATATCGGTAACAAGTCTCATTTTGCGAGGTGAAGTAGGAACATTTCTCAAGCTAGCAAATGCTTTGCTCTTGTTTTCCTCCTTTATTTGGTTTGCTTTTATTCTTTTTCTTGCACCCATTTTTACAAATTCAAAATGTTAATTAAAACCAATGACATGCTTATCGTTTTTTCTTGTCAGCATGTCCTCTAAAAGTACGAGTTGGTGCAAATTCACCTAATTTATGTCCTACCATGTTTTCAGTAACATAAACAGGAATGAATTTGTTTCCGTTGTGCACGGCGATCGTATGACCTACGAAATCCGGAGAGATCATTGAACGTCTTGACCAGGTTTTAACAACTGTTTTTTTCCCTGATTCGTTTTGTCCCAATACTCGTCTTTCCAGCTTGAAATCGATAAAAGGTCCTTTTTTTAATGAACGACTCATAACAATCTAATTATCAAATTATTTTTTCCTTCTTTCAACAATATACTTATTAGAAGCATTCTTCTTAGCTCTGGTTTTGAAACCTTTTGCTAAAACACCTGTTCTAGAACGTGGATGTCCACCTGAAGATTTACCTTCACCACCACCCATTGGGTGATCTACTGGATTCATTACCACACCACGAACTCTAGGTCTTCTTCCCAACCAACGAGTACGTCCAGCTTTACCACTTCTTTCTAACGCATGGTCAGTATTAGAAACAGTTCCGATGGTAGCCTTACAGGTTACAAGAATCATTCTAACTTCACTTGAAGGCAATTTGATAGATGCATACTTGCCATCTCGTGCTACGAGTTGAGCATATGCACCAGCGCTACGAGCCATCACTGCACCTTGAGAGGGTCTTAATTCAATATTATGAATTATTGTACCTAATGGGATATCAGATAATGGCATTGAATTTCCGATTTCAGGAGCTATTTTATTTCCAGAAAGCAAAGACTGACCAACTTCCAATCCATTTGGTGCGACGATGTAACGTTTCTCACCATCAGCATACACTAGCAAAGCTATGCGTGCAGTACGGTTTGGATCGTACTCAATCGAAACCACTTTGGCAGGAACGCCATCTTTGTCTCTTTTGAAATCAATAACTCGATATCTTCTTTTGTGACCACCACCTATATATCTCATTGTCATCTTACCGGAGTTATTTCTACCACCAGTTTTTTTCATTGGTCTTAACAATGATTTTTCAGGTTTGTCTGTAGTAACCTGCTCAAAGGTGTTAAGAATCTTATGCCTTTGACCAGGAGTTACAGGTCTTAATTTACGTACAGCCATTTTCTAATTAAATATTGCTATAAAAATCTATTTTATCCCCTTCAACTAAAGTAACGATCGCTTTCTTAAAAGAAGCAGTTCTTCCTTCAATTGCACCTGCTTTAGTAAAACGACTCTTCTTCTTACCTTGATAATTCATGGTATTAACAGCCGCTACCTTAACATTGTACATTGATTCTATTGCCTTTTTAATTTCGATCTTCTTCGCTCTGCGATCCACAACAAATCCAAAGCAATTTAATTTTTCGCTTTGGGCTGTCATCTTCTCGGTAACGATCGGTTTGATTAAAATTTCCATCTTTTAAACTTAATTTAGTTTAAACATTTCATCGAGCCCTTTTACGGAGCTCTCTACAAATAACAAAGTTGAAGCTTTCATAATATCGTAAGTTGCAAGGTCAGAAACACGTACAACTTCAACATTCTTCAAATTACGAGAAGACAAATATATGTTTTTATTGTCTTCGGCTAACACCAAAAGCACTTTTTTATCAGATACTTTCAGGTTTTTTTGAAGTTCAACAAAACTTTTTGTCTTAACAGCTTCAAAATTGAAATCTTCGATAATTAACAAACCATCATTTTGAGCTTTTAAACTTAAAGCTGACCGACGAGCTAATTGCTTTAATTTCTTATTCAATTTGAAACTATAGTTTCTTGGACGTGGACCGAATACTCGTCCTCCCCCTCTGAACACAGGCGATTTAATGCTACCCGCACGAGCTGTACCAGTACCTTTTTGTTTCTTTATCTTCTTAGTACTACCTGAGATCTCAGCTCTTTCTTTCGATTTGTGAGTTCCCTGACGTTGGTTAGCTAAATACTGCTTAACATCTAGGTAAATAGCGTGTTCGTTTGGTTCAATTGCAAAAACCGAGTCGTTCAACTCAATTTTTCTGCCTGTATCTTCTCCAGATTTATTTAAAATAGTTAATTCCATTACTTTTCAATAATTACGTATGAACCTTTAGACCCTGGAAGAGATCCTTTAACTAATAATAAGTTGTTCTCAGGAATAACCTTAAGAACCTGAAGGTTTTCCACCTTCACAGTGTCCCCACCCATACGTCCGGCCATTCTCATGCCTTTAAATACGCGAGCTGGGTAAGATGCAGCACCAATAGAACCTGGAGCACGTAAACGGTTATGCTGACCGTGGGTTTGTCCTCCTACTCCGCCAAAACCATGACGTTTCACTACCCCTTGAAAACCTTTACCTTTTGATATACCTGTGATATCTACGAAAGTAGACTCCTCAATAATATCAATTGTAATAACATCTCCTAACTTGTAATCAGCTCCGAAATCTCCGAACTCAACAAGTTTTTTCTTAGGGGTTGTGTTTGCCTTTTTAAAGTGCCCATCTAGCGCCTTCGTTGTTCGCTTTTCTTTCTTTTCGTCGAAAGCCAACTGAAGTGCTTCGTAACCATCAGTTTCAATAGTTTTGATCTGGGTTACAACACATGGACCTGCCTCAATGACAGTGCATGGAATATTTTTTCCCTCGGCACTGTAAACGGAAGTCATTCCGATTTTTTTTCCAATTAATCCTGGCATTTTTCTTTATTTTTTTAAAAATAAATCTAACAGTTTATCAAACTTTAATCTCTACTTCTACTCCACTAGGCAACTCTAGTTTCATCAGAGCATCAATTGTACTTGCAGTAGAACTGTAAATATCAATTAGACGTTTAAATGAAGAAAGTTGAAACTGCTCTCTTGATTTCTTGTTCACGAAAGTTGAACGAAGAACGGTAAAAATTCTTTTGTGAGTTGGAAGTGGAATAGGACCACTTACTACCGCACCTGTAGCCTTAACTGTCTTAACGATTTTCTCAGCTGAGTTATCAACCAAGTTGTGATCGTAAGATTTCAGTTTAATTCTAATTTTTTGGCTCATATTATTTAATATTATACGATAAAACTATAGTAATTCAACTTTACCCTTGGCTTTCTCAACCACTTCTTTTGCAATACCTTTTGGCACCTCAGCAAAATGATCAAATTCCATAGAAGAATTTGCCCGACCAGAAGATAAGGTTCTCAATACAGTAACGTATCCAAATTGTTCTGACAATGGTACTGTAGCATTTACAACACGTGCTCCATGCTTAGACTCCATTCCTTCAATCTGACCTCTACGCTTATTCAAGTCACCAATGATATCTCCCATGTATTCTTCAGGTGTGATAACTTCAATTTTCATGATTGGCTCAAGAAGTACTGGTTTCGCTTTAGCACAAGCTTCACGGTATCCTTGCTTAGCGGCCAATTCAAACGAAAGCTGATCAGAATCTACTGGATGGAAAGATCCGTCAAGCAACTCAACCTTTAATGAATCAACAGTATAACCTGCCAATACACCATTTTTCATTGCCTCTTTGAAACCTTTCTGTACAGATGGGATAAATTCCTTAGGGATATTACCACCTTTAACCTTGTCTACAAACTGTAGTCCTTCTCCTTCAAAATCTGCATCAACAGGAGATAGGTTGAAAATAATATCAGCAAATTTACCACGACCACCAGACTGCTTTTTAAATACCTGACGGTGATTAACAGTTCCGGTAATAGCTTCTTTGTATGCAACCTGAGGTGCTCCCTGATTACACTCTACTTTAAATTCACGCTTCAAACGGTCAACAATGATATCCAGGTGAAGTTCACCCATACCACTAATAACTGTTTGTCCTGATTCCTCATCAGTTTTCACATGGAAAGTTGGATCTTCTTCAGCTAATTTAGCCAATGCCATACCCATCTTATCAAGATCCTTCTGAGTTAAAGGCTCAATAGCAATACCAATTACCGGTTCTGGAAAATCCATCGATTCAAGCTCGATTGAAGTTTCTTTTTGACACAATGTATCACCAGTTCTGATATCTTTAAACCCAACGCATGCGCAAATATCACCAGCTTCTACACGATCAATAGCATTTTGCTTATTTGAGTGCATTTGATATAAACGTGAAATACGTTCTTTGTTACCTGTTCTAACATTATAAACGTAAGAACCTGCATCAATAGATCCAGAATACAAACGAGTAAAAGCCAAACGACCTACAAATGGGTCGGTAGCAATTTTAAATGCCAAAGCAGCCAAAGGCTCATCAACAGAAGGTTGTCTTGAAACAACTTCATCTGTTCCAGGAACTTTACCAACAATAGCATCAACATCTAAAGGAGATGGCAAGAATGTAATAACAGCATCCAACAAACGCTGAACACCTTTATTTTTAAATGCCGAACCACACAACATTGGAACAATGTCCATAGCGATAGTAGCCTTACGAATCACATCCAAAAGCTCTTGCTCTGTAATAGAATCCGGATCTTCGAAGAAACGCTCCATCAAATCCTCATCATGTACTGCAACAGCCTCAACAAGTGTTTCTCTCCACTCATTAGCTTCTTCAACTAAATAATCAGGAATATCCTCTAATGTATAATTAGTTCCGTTCTCATCATCATACCAAATAACAGCTTTCATTGCGATCAAATCAACCACACCTCTAAAGCTCTCTTCAGTTCCAATAGGAATTTGAACAGGAATTGGATTAGCCCCCAATTTCTCTCTTACTTCACGAACAGCTTTGTAAAAATCAGCACCTGAACGGTCCATTTTATTTACAAAACCCATACGTGGAACTTTATATTTATCAGCTTGTCTCCAAACTGTTTCTGATTGTGCCTCAACACCACCAACTGCACAGAAACATGCAACAGCACCATCCAAAACACGCAATGAACGCTCTACCTCTACAGTAAAATCAACGTGACCTGGAGTATCAATGATATTTACCTGATACTTTTCACTGTCGTAATTCCAAAAACAGGTTGTTGCAGCAGAAGTAATTGTAATACCTCTTTCTTGCTCTTGCTCCATCCAGTCCATTGTAGCCGCACCATCATGCACCTCACCAATTTTGTGAGAAACTCCGGTATAATACAAAATACGCTCAGTGGTAGTTGTTTTACCGGCGTCGATGTGCGCCATGATACCAATATTCCTGGTGAATTTTAAATCTCTCTTTGCCATATTCTTTTAGAATCGCTTAACAGTTATTAAAATCTAAAGTGAGCAAAAGCACGGTTAGCTTCAGCCATTCTATGTGTATCTTCTTTCTTCTTGTAAGCTCCACCTTCTTCGTTGTATCCGCCAAGAATTTCCGCAGACAATTTTTCAGCCATCGATTTACCAGATCTTTTGCGTGCAAAAAGAATCATACTTTTAATGGCGATTGAAACTTTTCTTTCAGGACGAATCTCTGTAGGAACTTGAAAAGTTGCTCCACCTACGCGTCGGCTCTTAACCTCTACTGCTGGAGTAATGTTTTCTAAAGCTTTTTTCCAAATCTCAAGTGGAGATTTCTCTAGCTTTTCTGTTTTCGTTTTAACGATTTCTAAAGCATCATAAAACACTTTAAAGGAAAGATTTTTCTTTCCGTCAACCATTAAGTCATTAACAAATCTTGTTACCAAAACGTCATTAAACTTTGGATCTGGTAATAAAATCCTCTTTTTTGGTCTTGACTTTCTCATTTTCTCTTAGTTTACGAGTTATCCGTTGTAGCTGCCTGGTTCAGTCTTCAAAAATCTCACGATCATTTACTCAACTTAATAGAGAACAACACATAAACATTAACTCACAGTTTTAAAAACTAGAATTAATTACTTTTTAGCTTTAGGTCTCTTTGTACCATACTTAGAACGACGTTGTTTACGACCTTCTACCCCTGAAGCATCCAGAGCACCACGAACAAGGTGATATCTTACTCCTGGAAGATCCTTTACACGACCACCTCTAATCAAAACGATCGAGTGTTCCTGTAAGTTGTGTCCTTCTCCTGGAATGTAAGCATTCACTTCTTTTCCGTTAGTCAATCTAACACGGGCTACTTTACGCATTGCCGAGTTAGGCTTCTTAGGTGTAGTCGTATACACACGAACACAAACCCCTCTCCTCTGTGGACAAGAATCCAATGCCGGAGCCTTGCTTTTATCGATAAGCTTGGTTCTTCCTTTTCTAACTAACTGTTGAATTGTAGGCATATTAACAATTACTTTTTTAATTAAATATTTTTAACAATTTGGTTTGCAAAGGTATTATTTATTTTATAAAATCAGCAATTCAGCCATGTAATTTTATAAAACCCCTTTAAATCAGCGCACAAAGGTAAGAAAAGCCTTTAGAAAAGACAAGTTATTCTCTATCAAAAAAATAAGCTGTTTACGTTTATTTTAAAAAGAGCCGTGCCTTCCAGTAAAATCAAGGAGTAGAAGTTAAAAATACAATCAAAATTTATGGATGTCAATTTTTTATGCCTCCGATCTCTTAATGTATATTGTATCTAACTAAAAAGTTAATTAATTTAGAAAACCTTATAAGTAAAAATGAGTTTTATCAACTTCAAACCCAAAATAAATACATTTTTTTCAAACCCAAAAAAAATACCATTATGAAAGTGTATCAATCAAATGAAATTAAAAACATCGCCCTCATTGGCAATGCCGGCTCGGGTAAAACTACCCTTGCTGAAGCAATGCTATTTGAAGGCGGTGTTATTACAAGACGCGGAAACGTGGAAGATAATAGCACCGTTTCTGATTACAACCCTGTAGAACACGAATATAAGAACTCTGTTTTTTCAACAGTTCTTTACACAGAGTGGTTAGGAAAGAAGATTAATTTTATAGATACTCCCGGCGCAGATGATTTTTCCGGAGGAGTTATTTCAGCCCTTAACGTTGTTGACACAGGCTTAATGCTTATTAATGCTGTAAATGGTGTTGAAGTAGGCACCGAAATTATAGGCCGCAGAGCCGCTGATTTAAATAAACCTTTGATATTTGTTATTAATCAACTCGATCATGACAAAGCTAATTTTGAGCTGTGCATTGAATCAGCCAAAACTAATTTTGGGAACAAAGTTTCAATCGTACAATATCCCGTAAACGTTGGCGTAAATTTTAATGCTCTTATTGATGTCCTAAAAATGAAAATGTACCAATGGGGGCCTGACGGAGGAGAACCGGAAATACTTCCAATACCGGACACTGAAATTGACAAGGCCAATGAACTGCACAATGAACTTGTTGAATCGGCCGCGGAAAATGATGAAGCGCTAATGGAACTTTATTTTGAAAAAGGGACTTTAACAGAAGATGAAATGAGAACCGGAATGAAAAAAGGAATGATCGCATGTGATTTCTTTCCTGTTTTCTGCGTTTCAGCGAAAAAAGATATGGGAGTGCGTCGCTTAATGGAATTCATTGGAAACATAGTTCCCTATGTAACAGAAATGCCTGCCATACCAACAGTGAGCGGAAGAGAAGCAAAATGCGACCCTAATGCCCCAACTTCAGCTTTCGTATTTAAAACATCTATAGAACCCCATATTGGAGAAGTAAGTTACTTTAAAGTTATATCAGGAAGAATTAAAGAAGGTGACGATTTAATCAATATTAATAACAACATAAAAGAAAGAGTTTCCCAACTGTATGTTATTGCAGGTCGAAACAGAGAGAGAGTTAGTGAGCTTGTTGCCGGCGATATCGGCGCAACTGTGAAATTGAAAAACACGAAAAACAATCATACATTAAATTGTAAAGATTGTGATTTTGTATACAAGGACATCAAATTTCCTGAACCAAAATACAGAACCGCAGTAAAAGCTAAAGATGATGCTGATGATGAAAAACTAGGAGAACTTCTACATAGAATGCACGAAGAAGACCCTACAATAACAATAGAATATTCAAAAGAACTAAAACAAATCATATTGCACGGACAGGGTGAATTCCATATGAATACCCTTAAATGGAGATTAAGTCATAACGATCATATTGAAATTGAGTTTCTAACTCCTAAAATTCCTTATCGAGAGACAATCACCAAACTTGCTCAGGCAGATTATCGCCACAAAAAACAATCCGGAGGATCTGGTCAATTTGGAGAAGTTCACATGATCATTGAACCATACACAGAAGGGATGCCTGATCCTGCAATGTACAAAATTGATGGGAAAGAAATGAAGGTAAACTTACGTAGCACTGATGTAACCAATTTAAGCTGGGGTGGGAAATTAGTTTTCTGCAACTGTATAGTTGGAGGTGCAATTGATACCCGCTTTCTTCCAGCCATTCAAAAAGGTATTATGGAAAAGATGGATGAAGGCCCGCTTACAGGATCATATGCCAGAGATATCCGAGTAGTTGTTTATGATGGTAAGATGCACGCAGTTGATTCCAATGAAATTTCATTTAGACTAGCAGGCCGACATGCTTTTAGCGCCGCTTTTAAAAATGCAGGACCTAAAATCCTTGAACCAATATATAATATTGAAGTATTGGTACCTGAAGACCGAATGGGTGATGTAATGAGCGATTTGCAATCTCGCCGTGCAATGATTATGGGCATGGAAGCTGAAAAAGGATTTCAAAAGATTCTAGCCAAAGTTCCTTTAAAGGAAATGAACAAATACTCTACTACGTTAAGTTCTTTAACCAGAGGCCGAGCTCAATTTACCATGAAGTTTGACACCTACGAAAAAGTTCCAAACGAAGTTCAGGTTGAACTTTTAGCAGCTTACCAAGAAGAAACTGCTGAAGCATAACAAAAAAAAAGGCCTCATTCGAGGCCTTTTTCTATTTATACTTTATATCTCAATATCCTATTTTCTGATCAGCATAAAAGATCCTTTTTTAGTATATTTCTTTTTTTGTTCTTCTCTGCCCGTTGCTGTTATCACATAAAAGTAGGTTCCCGGAGTTGCCCACTTCCCGTTCAACTTTCCATTCCATCCACCATCAGGATCTCTCCATTCATAAATAACTTTTCCCCAACGATTAAATATTGTCGCACTAAAACTTTTTAGGGATTGCGATTTCACCCTAAAAATATCATTTCTACCATCTCCGTTAGGTGTAAAAACATTTGGAACCTGCACCAAAGAAGTATCCACTACAATTGGTGTTCCTTCTGTCTTTAAATAAAACTCATCAATACATGTTTCCGGCCCTTTATCTGAAGATACGATTAGTTTCACATAGTAGTTACCTGGATGTAAATAAGTGTAAGCAATAGGCCCCTCATCTGTAATTATTCCATCAACAAGAAGATTACTTTCAACAGTGGTGACATCTGCAACACGATCAAAATCCTGATAAAGGAACCATTCAAAATCATCAGCATTCACAGATTCGTTTCTGAACTCTACTTCCAAAGGAGCTTCGCCAGTCATCGGATCAACAGAAAATTCTGCTTTTACCTTATAGGTAGAAGTTGTTATTGCCACTGATTCAAAAATACAATTGTATTGATCCTGCACAACAACAACATATTGACGTTCACCTTCAAAGGCATCCAAATCGATAAAACTTTTGTTTGTTTGCAAATAGGGCAACACACCCAAATTTTCGGCAGCACTTAAAATCACCTCAGAATTTCTCAGCATAGAAAATTTCACAACCCGATCCGTAGTTTCATCCAAAACACTTTTTAGATCTCCGGAATTACCTGATCTAATATCATTATACTTTAAATCAACCGGAAGAAATGATGTCGTAAAATGCAATCCTACACAATCCATTAAAGTAAGCGTTAAACCCGGAGACGTATTAGAATTATTCAATACCCAAGCCTGATGTTCGAATGTTTCCAATCCCTTTTCAACAACAACCTTATATAGTCCGTCAGAAAGATTTGCAAGAACTGACTCGCTCTGGTTATTCTCAACAATTACCGGAATTGTAAAATCAGCTGTTCCAGAATCCCATTTTGTCCAGGTGAAAGTCCAGCCTGAAGTTCCATCATTAGAGACTGCTTTTAATTCGCCAGCACCAGTACCTATATTGTCACAAAAAACAAAAACATCATCCTGTGGTGAACTCGTATACTGAGTTACCGAGCTATAACTTGCTGTTGATGCAGTAATCTGCGAGAAAATAGGATTAGACAAGATTGCAAAGATCACAAGAAGTGAATAGCGAAAAATGGTCATTGAATCTATTAAGTTGGACTTAATTCTCATAGTAATGTATGAATAGTTTTATGATATATCTGGAATTACAATATTAAAAAAATTAAGCCGTTTTTTCTATTATTAAACAATTATCTTTATTTTCAAAATACACACATAGAGATAAACAGAACCAAGAAAAGGCTTTAGTAAGCCCCTTGACAATACCTTTTTAGAATCCTGATTTACTTCACACTAAATGCTCTTTATGGATTTAATTATGGAGTAATATTCAAAAAAAAGACGAAAGTTACGGTTCAAATATTATTTTTGAGCTTCGAAATAATTGGAAAGATAGAAATAGAATGGAATATTTAAATGAATTAAATCCGGTACAACGAGAAGCCGTTGAGAATATTAATGGAGCATCACTGGTTATTGCCGGAGCTGGGTCGGGCAAAACAAGGGTCTTAACTTATCGGATTGCCCATCTTCTAAATCAGAAAATTCCTGCCTACTCTATTTTAGCTTTAACTTTTACCAATAAAGCCGCACGCGAAATGAAAGAGAGGATCGGGAATCTTGTCGATCAACAGCAGTCTCAATCGCTTTGGATGGGAACATTTCACTCTATATTTTCGAAAATATTACGATACGAAGCCGAGCATTTGGGTTTTGATTCTAATTTTACAATTTACGATACTCAGGATTCGCGTAATCTGCTTAGAGCTATTATCAGAGAAATGCAGCTTGATGATAAAGTATACAAGGCAAATGAAGTTTTGAACCGAATATCATCAGCAAAAAATAATTTGGTCACTGCAAATGCTTATGCTCAAAACGCAGGCATTCAAAAAATTGACTTGAGCAATCGCCGGCCGCTAATTTTTGAAATTTACAAAAAATACAGTCAGCGATGCCGGCAAGCCAATGCAATGGATTTTGATGATCTTTTATTGCAAACCAATATCCTTTTTAAAACCAATCCGGAAATTTTAACCAAGTACCAAAACAAATTTAAATATGTTTTGGTTGATGAGTATCAGGATACCAATTACTCACAATATTTAATTGTAAAAAAGCTAGCCGAAAACCACAAAAACGTATGTGTTGTAGGTGATGACGCTCAGAGTATCTATTCATTTCGCGGTGCTAAAATTGAAAACATACTCAATTTCAAAAACGACTATCCAAATTACAAGCTTTATAAGTTAGAACAGAATTACAGATCGACACAAAATATTGTAAATGCTGCAAATAGTGTTATTCATAAAAACCGTGATCAGATAAAAAAAGTATCCTTTTCGGAAAACGAAGAAGGAGAAAAAATAAAAGTTGTTAAAGCTCTTACCGATCACGAAGAGGGATATATTGTTGCCAATGCAATTTACGAAGAAAGAATGCGTGAACATCTTCAATATCAGGATTTTGCAATTCTCTACAGAACCAATGCTCAATCGCGGATTTTCGAAGAATCCTTACGCAAACTAAATTTGCCCTATAAAATATATGGCGGACTTTCCTTTTATCAGAGAAAAGAAATCAAGGATTTGCTTTCCTATTTCCGCATGACGGTAAACCCTAATGATGAAGAAGCAATCAAAAGGGTGATTAACTATCCTAAAAGAGGAATTGGAGATACTACCGTTAGTAAACTGCAGGATGCTGCCACCCAAAACGAATGCAGTATCTGGGATGTGATTTGTGGTCTGAACCAAAGACCCTACGGAATCAACTCCGGAACCATCTCGAAACTGATGAAATTTGCAGCTTTAATCACTGATTTTCAAAAAAGAAAAGATACAGATTCAGCAATTGACTTAGCAAACCATATTGCGAAAACAACCGGTATTGTTCAGGATCTTTATAATGACCGATCGCCTGAAGGAGTCTCCCGGCATGAAAATATTCAGGAACTGTTAAACGGTATTCAGGAATTTACACAAAACTCATTGGAAGAAGGCAACGAATTGCAATTGGCCAATTATCTGGAAGATGTTGCACTCTTAACCGATCAGGACAAAGATAAGGATGAAGACCGGAACAAAGTGACCTTAATGACCATTCACTCGGCAAAAGGGCTGGAGTTTTCGCACCTGCATATCGTTGGATTGGAAGAGGATCTGTTTCCTTCACAGATGGCTACCAGTACACAGCAGGAATTAGAAGAGGAACGCAGGCTGTTTTATGTTGCACTAACCAGGGCAGAAACCAAAGTCACCCTATCGTTTGCCAAATCTAGATACAAATGGGGAAACATGAGTTATCCCCGACCAAGTCGTTTTATCAATGAAATTGATGAAAAATATATAGATCTTCAATATGAATCGGAGCCTGATTTTTCCGGAGTCAGAAACGAAAACTTTCACAGCAGCACCGATTCTGAAATCATAAGTCAACCAAAAAGATTCGAAGCAAAACAAAGTTTCTCAGCGAAACCAAAACTAAATCAACCCATTACCCGTAACAATACAAGTAGTAGTCAGGCTAATGACCCTAATTTTATCCCTTCCAATCCAGAACAGATACAATCAGGTATGATTGTAGAACATCAACGCTTTGGCAAAGGAAAAGTTTTGCAAATGGAAGGAAGCAAACCAAACATTAAAGCAACCGTATTTTTTCAAAATGTGGGCCAAAAACAGTTACTGCTAAAATTTGCAAAACTTAAAATTGTTGGATAAATACGCTAACTATTTGTATTAAAAGAAGAAATCTGTTACATTTGCCTTGAGTTCTAAGATTTTCTGTAATTGTTTAGTTCATAAAAAACAATTCATTAAAGCTTCTTTTCTACTTCGTTTAGTAAAACCAGTGAAATCTTAGATTCTTCAATAGTACTTATAACTATCTTCATTTTTTTTGTGCTATTGCATTGCATTCTGAACAGTTTGCCAAAATTACCTATCGTATAAAAAATAGTTATTACCAGATTAAAACAACAACAAAATAAATGGATTATAATTCAAGCAGGAAACATTTAATTCTTCCTGAATATGGACGGAATGTTCACAAAATGGTAGATTACGCCTTAACTGTTGAAGACAGGGCTCAGAGAAACCATGTGGTAAAAAGTATTATTGCCATTATGGGAAATATGTATCCTCACCTTAGAGATGTTAGTGATTTTAGACACAAACTGTGGGATCATATAGCCATCATGTCTGATTTTAATTTAGACATAGACTCTCCTTACGAAGCCCCTACAAGGGAAAAGTTAGCTGAAAAACCTGATCGACTGCCTTACAACACCAAAAGAATAAAGTACCGCCATTATGGACGCACTGTAGAAGCTTTGATTACAAAAGCCATCGAACTTGAAGATCCGAAGGAAAAAGATGCTCTCATAATAATGATTGCTAATCACATGAAAAAATCATTCCTTAATTGGAATAAAGACAGTGTTCCTGACGAAAAAATATTTAAAGACCTGATTGCATTATCAAAAGGGAAACTTGAAATTCCTGAACGATTAAAATTAGCTGAAGTAAAAGAACGGGAATTTGTTCAGAAAATTAAAAAGAAGAAAAATCCAAGAACTGATAATCGAAACGACAATAAAAACGATCATCGAAAGTTCAATAAACCAAGAGCATAAAAAAAACCGGTTCCATACCGGTTTTTTTTATGTCAATACCAATCATCTTTCACTTTCCCAAACGTTTTTTATAATTATCTTTAAACCTTATATACACACCAAAAAAGTAAGCAATGAGCACTTTCGAAATTATTGGAGGTAAATCGTTAAAGGGAGAATTAACCCCTCAAGGAGCAAAAAATGAAGCTCTTCAGATTTTATGCGCCACTCTTTTAACCGAAGAAAAGGTAACCATCCATAATATACCAAACATACTAGATGTTAACAAGTTGATTGAATTGCTGTCGGAACTTGGAGTTAAAGTTAATCAGGAATCTAAAAATACTTATTCTTTCGAAGCAAAAAACATTAATCTTGACTATCTAAATTCTCCTGAATTCGCAAGCAAGGGATCGTCATTAAGAGGTTCAATAATGATTATCGGTCCTTTATTGGCACGATTTGGCAAAGGATATATTCCCCGCCCGGGCGGAGACAAAATCGGAAGACGACGTTTGGACACACATTTTTTGGGCTTTGAAAAATTAGGTGCCAAATTCAATTTTAATCAGAATGAAAATTTCTACCGTGTTGAAGCCAAAGAATTAAAAGGCTGCTATTTACTCCTCGACGAAGCCTCGGTTACTGGAACTGCAAACATTATTATGGCAGCAGTAATGGCCAAAGGCACAACAACAATATACAACGCAGCCTGTGAACCTTACATACAGCAATTGTGTAAAATGCTGATATCAATGGGAGCAAAAATAAGTGGTGTTGGTTCGAATCTTTTATCGATCGAAGGAGTTACTTCTTTGCATGGATGTGAGCATAGAGTGCTTCCGGATATGATTGAAATTGGAAGTTTTATTGGACTTGCTGTAATGACTAAGTCCGAAATCACAATAAAAGATGTTGCCTACCACGAACTAGGGATGATTCCTGCTGCATTTAAACGCTTAGGTGTAAAAATGGAATTAAGAGGCGACGATATTTACATTCCAAAACAGGAAAATTATCAAATTGAAACCTTTATCGACGGTTCAATACTCACGATTGCAGATGCTCCCTGGCCAGGACTTACTCCTGATCTACTAAGTGTATTTCTTGTGGTAGCAACCCAAGCTAAAGGAAGCGTATTAATACACCAAAAAATGTTCGAAAGTCGTTTGTTCTTTACGGATAAACTTATTGACATGGGGGCTCAAATCATTCTTTGCGATCCGCACAGAGCAACTGTTATTGGTTTAAATCAAAAACAAGGTTTACGACCAACAACCATGGTTTCGCCAGATATCAGAGCAGGTGTTGCCCTTCTTATTGCCGCTCTTTCTGCCGATGGAAAAAGTACAATTCACAATATAGATCAGATAGACAGAGGTTACGAAAACATTGACCTGCGACTAAATGCAATTGGTGCCAGCATTAAAAGAATCAGCAATTAACTATTTATTAACATTTTAAATAGTGATATCTGATTAATTTAGTGAAATATAAATTGTCAGTTACAGTTAAAATTTTGAGTTATGAAAACAATAAAATTAGGCTTGATATTATTTTCCTTTCTTTTTTCCTTATCCACTTTTGCAGAAACATTAAAACCTGCTGAAGGAAAAGATATAAAAGAAGGCTATGAAATTGGTGACAGGCTACCGGATATTGTAGCAAAATCAATCGCCGGAAACGACATAAAACTAAGCTCGTTGGAAGGCAAATTGGTTTTAGTCGACTTTTGGGCTTCATGGTGCCCTCCTTGCCGTGCAGAAAACCCCAGAATTGTAGATGCTTACAATAAATTTAAAGACGCCAGCTTTAAAAATGGCAAAGGCTTTACAATTTATAGTTTTTCTCTTGATACCAAACAAGCTAATTGGAAAGCAGCAATAACTAAAGATAAACTTGAGTGGGATTACCATGTTAGCGAACTTAAGGGTTGGCACTCTCCTACATCAAACAAATTTGGCATTAACTCGATCCCGTCCAATTTTTTAATTGATGGAAATGGAATCATTTTAGCGAAAAACCTTAGAGGTGAAAAACTAGAATTAATCCTTCAATACTATCAAAAAAAGTAATAATCTCCTCAACACAAATGCGCCATTCATAAATTTGAATGGCATTTTTTTTTAATCCTCATGTTTCATTAAAAACATCTTAATCTCCTCAATACAAAAGCCTTTACTTTCAATCCAGTCAATAGCTTTATCCTCTCTGCTAAATACACGTGTATTTAAATTTGTATCTCTTAAATAAAAAGAAAAAATATAGGCCCTTACAATTTGCCCAAACTTTAGACCAACAATAACTGCATTATATTCAAACTGTAAACGACGGGTAAGCTTACGAATTGCATTATTTATTATCCTGGCTATCTCAGGAGATGATATAATTAAATCGCTCAAATCGCAAATGGAAGCCAAGTCTTTATATAAATACTCTTCCAACATTTGATCAATCGCCTTGGAAAAAAAAATAGCAGCCTCCTCATCTTGCATACCCATAACCTTAAGATACGCTACATTAGAATATACCCGAATGCAAAAATCATCACTATCTATTACAATCTTCATCCCATTAAATTTTCGATTCATATCGCATTCATATTTAACAGACTAAAAACTAAATATAAGATTTTCCAGAAGATTAACTAACAATATTTATTTGAAATTACACCATTGATCCAACTCCCTCATTTTCCAAAAAAAATAAAATTTTAAAAACTTATAATAACAAATTCTATCTTTGTGCCAATTTGTCGGAAGACAACACATTGGCAGACTATTTGTATTTACTGCCGCGGAATAAAAATTAGAACGATAAAAATCATTGAAAAATGACAAAAGATAAAAGCAAACCAAATAAAGAAGAATTGAAAGATAAAGATATAGAAACTACTGAAAATCAAATGATAGAAGAGGTATTCGAAAAAGAAGAGTCAAAGATCGAAGAAAATAAGGATACGAAGAAAACCAAGAAATCTGCAAAAGAAAAAAAAGCAGACGAACTTGCTGAATTAACAATCCAACTTCAGAATATTAATGACAAGTATGTACGTTTGTCAGCCGAATTTGACAACTATCGCAAAAGAACTTTAAAAGAGAAGATGGAACTGACCAAATCGGGCGGAGAAAAGATTCTTATCAACATTCTTCCTGTAATGGATAACTTCGAACGTGCCCTGCAATCAATTGATGCCGCAAAAGACATTGATGCAATAAAGGATGGCGTTCATTTGATTTATGGCAATTTCAAAGAATTTGTCACTCAAAATGGAGTAAAAGAAATTGAAGCTGTAAATCAGGATTTTGACACCGACATCCACGAGGCAATTACTAAAATCCCTGCTCCAACCAAGGAGTTAAAAGGAAAAGTAGTTGACTGTGTTGAAAAAGGATATTTTCTTCACGACAAGGTAATTCGTTTTGCCAAAGTTGTTGTAGGAGAATAAGGAAATTCAAAATCTAAGCTGAGAAAAAGATGTCGAAAAGAGATTATTATGAAGTGCTGGGAGTTCCCAAGTCAGCCTCGGAAGCCGAATTAAAAAAAGCATACCGTAAAAAAGCCATTCAGTTTCATCCAGATAAAAATCCGGACAATAAGGACGCTGAAGAAAAATTTAAAGAAGCTGCAGAAGCTTATGAAGTTTTAAGTAATCCTGAAAAACGTCAGCGATACGATCAATTTGGTCATTCGGGCATGAGCGGTTCAGCCGGCGGCGGTTTCGGTGGTGGCGGAATGAACATGGAAGATATTTTCTCTCATTTTGGCGACATCTTTGGTGGTGGTGGCGGATCTTTCTTTGGTGGTGGATTTGGCGGTGGCGGCCGAAGCTCAAGAAGAGTAAACCGTGGCAGCAACCTTAGGGTTAAGGTTAAGCTGACATTAAAGGAAATTGCAGAAGGTGTTGAAAAGAAGATAAAAGTTAAAAAACAGGTTGAATGTAAGTCGTGTAGTGGATCAGGAGCAAAAGACGGATCGTCATTTTCTACTTGTTCTACCTGTCATGGTTCTGGTCAGGTAACACGTATCCAGAATACAATTCTTGGCCAAATGCAAACAGCTTCAACTTGTCCGTCTTGTGGTGGTGAAGGAAAAATTATCACAAATAGATGTACTAAATGTGCTGGAGAAGGAATTGTGCAAGACGAAGAGGTTATCACAATCAATATTCCTGCCGGAGTAGCCGAAGGAATGCAGCTGTCGGTTAGCGGAAGAGGAAATGCTGCCCGCCGGGGCGGAGTAAATGGTGATTTATTAATTCTTGTTCATGAAGAAGAACATCCGGAATTGATTCGTGATGAAAACGATCTTTTATACAATCTATTTATTAGTATTCCTGACTCAATATTAGGCACTGCTGTTGAAATTCCTACGATTGAAAATAAGGTAAAAGTGAAAATTGATGCTGGAACTCAACCGGGGAAAATTCTTCGCTTAAGAGGTAAAGGTTTGCCTGATATCAATGGTTACGGCAGAGGAGATTTACTGGTTAAAATTAATGTTTGGATACCGAATACCATTTCTAAAGATGAAAAGAAAATTTTAGAGAAACTGCAAACTTCTGAAAGCTTTACGCCTAAGCCTACGGCTCACGAAAAAAGCTTTTTCAAAAAAGTGAAGAACTTTTTTGATTAAGAAATCACAATATTAAATTTATAAAAAAAGAGATCATCCAACAATGGATGATCTCTTTTTGCATCTGCCCAAATGACAAATCAGGAAAGCAAATTCCAGAACAAAACAGCAAACTTTCTGCTTAAAATTTCGGGCCGCCTGTTTTGAGAATGCAACGCCACACTCTCCAAATCAATCATTCAAAATAATAAGGCATACTTCCTGTCTGAAGAGGGGAATTTCCTTTCCAAACAGGCAAGTTTCTCCGAATCAGGAGCCGAATTCTCTCCCTGACAGGAAAATTATGAGTTAAACACATCCAATCCATATTAATCTAAATATTTATCTTATTTGATCAAAATAATCCGTTATAAATTACATCGTTCAAAACCAAATTAAAAACCTGTGCAATCTTCTTTACATCGATTTTATATGTTGAATTTCTCTAAATTGATTACTTTAGTTTCCTATTGAAATTTTAGTGTCACCAAACCAATATATACATGGCATTTTTCGAAGCAAAAGACATTGTTAAACAATACGCAGGGCACAAAGCTTTAAACAAGGTAAGTATCTCCGTTCCGAAAGGAAGCATTTTCGGTCTGCTGGGACCAAATGGTGCAGGAAAAACAACTTTAATCAGAATTATAAACCAAATAACCGGCCCCGATTCCGGAGAGGTTTTCTTTAATGGCAAACCATTGGTTCCCGCCGACATAACACGAATTGGATACCTTCCTGAAGAAAGAGGTTTGTATAAAAAAATGAAAGTTGGAGAACAGGCTGTTTATCTGGCTCAGCTTAAAGGAATGAGCCAAAAGGAAGCAACAAAAAAACTAAAGGTTTGGTTCGATAAGTTTGATATTCTTCAATGGTGGGATAAAAAAGTAGAAGAGCTTTCGAAAGGAATGCAGCAAAAAATACAGTTTATTGTTACCATTCTGCATGAACCTGAATTACTGATCTTCGATGAACCATTTAGTGGTTTCGATCCGATCAACGCCAATCTTCTTAAAAAAGAGATTCTGGAGCTTCGCGACAAAGGAGCAACCATCATCTTCTCAACACACAATATGGGATCGGTTGAAGAAATTTGTGACCATATTGCACTGATCAACAAATCGGAAAAAATATTGGACGGACCAGTTGACCAGATCAAGAAAAAATATCGAACCAATACCTATCAACTTACTTATACCGGTGAATTCGACAAACTGGAGCAAGTTCTAAAGTCAGATTTTGAGATTGTAGAGAAAAACAAAGGTCTCGACGCCAATACCCTTACAATAAGATTGAATAATGGAGCTACATCCAATGAATTATTGGAGCAATTACTCCCCTATTTAAATATCGTTTCCTTTAGTGAAATCATTCCCAGCATGAATGATATATTCATTCGAGTTGTGAATGAAAACAAAAAAATCTAACCCGAAACACCTTTAAAAATGAATAAAATTTTCATCATTATAAAAAGAGAATATCTTTCGCGAGTAAAGAAAAGATCATTCCTTATTTTAACCTTTTTAACTCCTGTTTTAATTGCCGGTATTTATGCATTCATGATTTGGATGATGCTTAAAGACGATACAGAAAGCAGAACCATTGCTGTAATTAATGAATCGGAATTGGTTGAACCTGTACAATCTAAAGATTTCACCACCTTCAAATACCTTACCGACACAAGTTTTGAAGATGCCAAAGCACAAATGGAGGAAAAAGGATATTATGCGATTCTTGTAATTCCTGCGAATATTTTGGACAACAAAACAGCAGAATTATTCTCCTACAAACAGGTGACAATAGAAGTAAAATCGGAAGCAGGCTTTCAACTTAGAGATCATATTGAGCAACTAAAACGATCAAAAATTATTGCTCAGGCCAACATGCCCGATTTGGAAGAGAAACTGGCAGCAACAAAAACTCCTATTTCTATGAAAACCATCAAATTTGGAGAGGGTGGAGAAATAAAACAAAGCTCCACAGAAATAGCAATGGCCATTGGATTTATATCCAGCTTCATCATTTATATGTTTATTTTCTTGTATGGTGTACAAGTAATGCGTGGTGTAATCGAAGAAAAAAGCAATCGAATTGTTGAGGTAATTATTTCATCGGTAAAACCTTTTCAACTGATGATGGGGAAAATCGTTGGTGTTGCAATGGTTGGATTGACTCAGTTCATTATGTGGGTTATTCTTTCCGGTGTAATTATCACTATTGGTACTGCGGTAGTATTGCCAGGTGTCGATATGGATTCATTACAACAAGCAAAAACACTTTCGGAATTGCCTCAGGGAGCAGCTTCGTTAAATGCTGATCAATTAAAAATGGCTCAGGATTTATTGGGTACTTTTGACTTTGGATACGTTGCCGGAATTCTTGGTGCATTTATCTTCTTTTTCCTTGGTGGTTATTTGTTGTACTCAGCCCTTTTTGCCGCCGTTGGCAGCGCTGTTGATAATGAAACTGAAACTCAGCAATTCATGCTGCCAATAACAATTCCTCTGATATTGGCCATGTATATCGGTTTTGCTGTTGCAAAGAATCCGGAAGGCAGTCTCGCCTTTTGGGGATCAATGATCCCTTTAACCTCACCGATAGTGATGCTTGTAAGAATTCCATATGGAGTTCCGGTATGGGAATTACTACTCTCTATGGTAACACTAATTGGAACCTTCCTTTTTGTTACCTGGATTGCAGCAAAAATATATAGAACCGGAATTTTAATGTATGGAAAAAAAGTTTCCTACAAAGAAATCTGGAAATGGCTGCGCTATCATAATTAGAAAGAACTAAATAATGAACTATGTAAATGCCTCATTTTGTGAGGCATTTTTTACAAATAGATAACAGGCATGATTTTTGGAGAAACCCTAAACGTTAAAAAAACTTATTCATCGTAACAAGCCAGTCAAAAATTATACCCCGAGAGCAAAGTTTTTACTATCTTCGGGTTCAAATTGAATCTTAGGAAGTTAAATAGCCTTTCAGGAATCACTAATAAATCAGACAATTAACTCAACCAAATAGTAATTCATGCGAATTTCTGTAATAGATTTAGGAACGAATACATTTAATTTACTCGTTGCAGAATGGGATGGAACTGGAATTCCAAAAATTCTGAACCGTTCAAAATACGCAACAAAAATAGGGAAAGGTGGCATCAACAATAATATAATTACTGATGAAGCAATTGAAAGAGCTAAAAATGCCTTTGATACAATAATCGAAATTTCAAATCAACTTGAGGTATCAAAAACCCTTGCTTTTGCTACCTCTGCAATAAGATCTGCAGAGAATGGTGACGCATTTGTAAAATTAATTGAGGAGAAATACCATGTCAATATCGAAATTATTTCGGGAGACAGAGAAGCAGATTTGATTTTTTCAGGAACAAAAAAAGCCTTTGATTTAAATCATGAACCAATTGCAATACTTGATATTGGTGGTGGCAGTAACGAAATTATTATTGCTAACAATGAAAAAGTATTTTGGAAAAACAGCTATCCTCTGGGAATGACCCGGTTATTGGAGAAATTCAATCCTACCGATCCTATTAATAAAAATATGGTGAAGGATATTGAAGCATATCTAAAATCTCAAATGACCGATTTATTTGAAGCTCTGGACATCCACTCTGTAAAAACATTAATAGGTTCTTCCGGATCATTCGACACATTCAAACAAATATTGGTTGCTAACAATCCTGAAGTAAATGGCTTTCCAACAACGCATTTTGAAATTAAACTAAAAGATTTTTTCAAATTGCACCAATTATTTTTAGCTTCTACTCTTGACGAAAGAGAACAAATGCCGGGAATGGATCCTGTTCGGGTTGAGCTGATCGTTATAGCCAGTATTTTCATCAATTATCTGGTAAAAGAATCAGGAATTAGTAAATTGTTCCAATCTTCTTTTGCACTAAAAGAAGGTGCTCTTTTTGAATTTATTGAAAAAAACTCCAGCATTGCTGACAAAAATAAAATGATAGAAATAAAAAAATAAGCATGTCAAAAATTCTGATCATCGACGACGAGAAAAGTATTCGCAACACTTTAAGAGAAATATTGAGTTACGAAGATTATGAAATAAGTCTTGCCGAAAATGGCCTTGAAGGAATTGAATTGGCTAAATCAGATGAATTTGATGTTATTTTGTGCGACATTAAAATGCCGCAAATGGATGGGATTGAAGTTCTTGAGAAAACACAAGAACTTGGATTAGATACTCCTGTAATAATGATTTCAGGTCATGGAAATATTGATACTGCAGTAGAAGCCATTAAAAAAGGAGCTTTTGATTTTCTTGAGAAACCATTGGATTTGAATCGCATTTTAATAACGATTCGAAATGCCATGGACAAATCAAAACTTATTACAGAAACCAAAGTTCTGAAGCGAAAGGTAAGCAAGAAATATGAGATGATTGGGACTTCCCAGGTACTGGAATCAGTTAATAGTATGATTGACAAGGTTGCTCCAACCGATGCTCGGGTTCTGATTACCGGTCCAAACGGAACGGGAAAAGAATTGGTTGCTCATCGTATCCATGAACAAAGTAACCGTTCGAAATGTCCGTTTATTGAAGTAAACTGTGCTGCTATTCCTTCAGAATTAATAGAAAGTGAACTTTTCGGTCACGAAAAAGGATCATTTACTTCGGCAATCAAGCAACGCAAAGGAAAATTTGAACTTGCCGACGGCGGCACTCTTTTTTTAGATGAAATTGGTGACATGAGTTTATCTGCACAAGCAAAAGTTTTGCGTGCTTTACAGGAAAACAGAATTACCCGAGTAGGCGGAGATAAAGAAATAAAAGTAAACGTTAGAGTTATTGCTGCCACAAATAAAAATTTAGCCGCAGAAATTGAAAACAATAATTTTCGGGAAGATTTGTATCATCGATTGAGTGTTATCTTGATATCGGTGCCTCCTTTAAACGATAGAACTGAAGATATTCCGCTGCTGGCAAATCATTTTATTGAGACGATCTGCGACGAAATGGGTGTGCCGCAAAAAAGTATTGATGATGAAGCAATCAGCGAATTGCAAAAAATAAACTATACAGGAAACATACGTGAATTCAGAAATATTATTGAACGATTGATCATTCTAGGCCAAGATAGAATTTCGGTGGAGGATGTAAAATCCTATACCAAATCTTCCAACTGATCATGAGAACCGAATCTGATTTTATAGGACAAAGGGAAATTCCAAAAGATGCTCTTTGGGGAATTCATTCTCTTCGGGCCAAAGAAAATTTCCCAGATCAAACTGCCTTTCATAAAGAGTGGTTTATGGCAATTGGTATTGTAAAGCAAGCTTGTTACAAAACTTATTCAAACTTTTTAAAGGCTATACAAGACAAATTTCCGAATGAAAAATTTCCTTTTCAATTGATCGAATCCAACTTAATTGAAGAATTGGAAAAGGTTTCTGCTGAAATAAATGCAGGAAAACATTTTGAACATTTTATAGTCCCTGCAATTCAGGGCGGTGCCGGCACAAGCATCAACATGAATGTAAATGAAATAATTTCCAACCGGACTCTTGTAAAAACAGGAAAATCTGCAGGTTCATACCATGATATCGATCCTTTCGAACACGCCAACGTATTTCAGTCCACAAATGATGTTATTCCCACTTCTTTAAAAGTAGCATGTATTCGTCTCTTACAGGAATTGGAAGAATCGATCAACACTCTTCGTATGGAAGTGGAAAAGACTGAAAGCAAACACCGAAATGTATTGCGCCAGGCTTATACTCAAATGCAAGCGGCTGTTCCATCCTCTTACGATAAATTATTCAGTACCTATAACAATGCTCTTTCGAGAGATTGGTGGAGAGTTTCGAAATGTTTCGAACGAATTAAAGAAGTTAATTTAGGTGGTGGAGCCATTGGAACAGGCCTGTCAATTCCACGATTTTTTATTATGGAAGTGGTTCCGAATCTTCAAAAATTAACCGGTTTACCCATAACACGGTCAGAGAATTTATCTGATGCGACCGCCAATCAGGATACTTTTGTTGAGGTTCATGCAACTCTAAAAGCTCATGCTGTAAATTTGGAGAAAATGGTTTCCGATCTCCGTTTACTGGGATCTGATTTATTTGTGAACCGGGAAGTATATTTACCACAAAAACAGGTCGGGAGTTCAATTATGCCAGGGAAAATAAATCCGGTAATTCCTGAATTTGTGATCAGTGTTGCCCATAAAATTTACGCTAATGACCTGATGATTAGCAATCTCTCCGGACAAGGCTGCCTGGAATTAAATGCTTATTTACCTTCCATTGGTCATGCTTTACTCGACAGCATAAAACTACTGATTGCAGCCAACAACAGTTTGGTCAGAAATTTATTCCGGGAATTGGAAATAAAAACAAATCCTATTGAAGAAAGTATCCTGAAAAATCCATCTGTTGCAACTGCATTATCGCCATATATTGGATATCATCAGGCTGCCAAGCTTGCCAAAGAAATGAAAACCAAACAAATATCAATTCGTGAAGCAAATATCAATTTAAATTTAATGGCAGAAAACTTACTAGATAAACTAATAGTACCGGAAGAACTGCTGAAAATGGGCTTTCAAATTAGAGAAACTTTGAATAGATAACTGAAACAATGGGAAGAGAAAGACGTCCTCATATTGGAATTTTTGGAAGAAGAAACAATGGGAAAAGCACTCTCATCAATTTTCTGGCCGGACAAGATATTGCAATTGTTTCGGATGTTGCAGGGACAACAACTGATCCGGTAAAAAAATCTTTTGAAATTACGGGATTTGGCCCTGTTATTCTAATTGACACGGCGGGAATTGATGATACCGGTGAGTTGGGTGAAAAACGGATTACAAAAACCAATCAGATCATAAAAATCATAGATCTTGCTGTTCTTGTAATCACTCAGAATACTTTTGGTGATTTTGAATTAGGACTGATTGATAATTTCAACAAACAAAATGTTCCGTTCATTACAGTACACAACAAAGAAGATATTGAGCTTTTAAATCAGCAAACAACTGATTTACTGAAACAATACGGATCTAAAGACATTCTTCACTTTTCCAATTGCAAAGCCAATATCGAACCTATTGTTAAAAGTATTAAAATAACAATTCCCGAATCGGCCTATACTACTCCTTCACTTTTGGGAGATTTGATCTCATACGGCGACATCATTCTTTTAATAACTCCAATTGATATTGAAGCTCCTGAAGGCAGATTGATTTTGCCGCAAGTTCAGGCAATAAGAGATATTTTGGATAATGATGCCGTGTGCATTGTTTTGAAAGAGCGGGAAGTTGATGCGTTTTTACGTAAAACCGGAATTAAACCAAAGCTGGTTGTCACCGATAGTCAGGTGTTTTTAAAAGCCGGAGCATCCATTCCTTCTGATATTCCATTAACTAGTTTCAGTATAATGCTGGCACATTTCAAAGGAAATTTTAATGCTTACCTAAAAGGGACTCCGAAAATTTCAAACCTGGTTGATGGTGATAAGATTATACTACTTGAAAGTTGCACTCATCACAGTTCTTGTGATGATATTGGAAGAGTTAAAATTCCCCGATGGATTTCCAACTTTACCGGTAAGAAACTGGAATTTGTGGTAATTGCCGGTCTGGATGAAATCCCTGGAAAAATAACAGATTACGCTCTTTTGATTCAATGCGGAGGATGTATGATTACCACAAAACAATTGAGCAATCGTCTGCAACCTGCCATAGATGCAGGAATACCTGTCACAAATTACGGAATGGCAATTGCCTACGTTCAAGGAATTTACAATCGTGCAGTTGCTCCATTTGCCAAAACAAAAAACTCTTCCATCGATTATTTGTAATCGATTATTTTACAGAATAGGTCACCCCTCTATCCTTTAAATAATTAAAAATAAATTGGAAACACTCCTCATTTCTGCCAATATATTCCGGTGGATTCATGCCTTTACACAAATATTTTCCTTTCAGTAAGATATTTGCAACAGCTGTACAGGTATAACCAGTGGTTCTGGCCATAGAAGTAATTTCTGTTTTCACATCAAATTCATCATATAAATCGTAAGTAAATCTTTTATTCAATCCATTTTCAATTCCTTCTACCTCCACTCTCATTACCGTAAATTCGCGTTCGCCAGGCTTCAACTTCCATTTCGGGAATAACAATTTTGAAGTCAAGTCAATTGGTCTCACTTTCTTCCCTGACACCTCAATTTCCTCACTTGAAAAATACCCTGTATCCCTTAACACCCTCAAATATTCAATTGTTCCGGGATAACGCAATGTTTTCTCTATCATATTGGGAACCTTTATGGTCTTAATCAAGCTTCGTAGACCATCCGAATTCCATGCTTCCAATGTTCCAATTTTATCAAAATAAACCAATTCAGGATCAGACAAAGCCTCACGAACTACAAGCTCTCCAGATTGAATATACCGGGCTGGCCTGATATACTCCTCAATTACATCAACAGGTGAAAAAACAGCCCGATATTCCCACGGCCATTCTCTTTCCATCGGCAATCCTCCAACCAAACATCTAAATCGCTCTACCTTCATTTTTTCGTTGTGGTAACCAAGAATAATATTTCCCATACCTGGTGCTATACCACAGTCGGTAACAATACACACGCCATTGTTCTTTGCCAGAGTATCAAGATCAAACGGATCTTCAGAAAAAAAAGAAATGTCAACCATATTTTTTCCTGCCTTTATAACTTCCCCAACGGAGAAATATCCCATAAATCCCGGAACAGCACCAATTACCAAATCCGAATCAGCAACTATTCGCCGAATTACACCTTCCCCTCTCAGGTCTGCAATTTTTTTTCTTATCCTTGGATAACGGGCAAGCTTTCCCAAAGCATTCGCATTCTGATCAACAGCAGTAACCTCATATGAACTGCTTAGATCGACGGCAATAGCTTTGCCAACCAAACCAGCTCCCAATACAGTAATTTTTTTCATGATTTACAGGATAAAATTATTTGATTTAACACACGAATTCTGGATTAAACAAAAAATCCAGACATAATAGCTCCAATAATTAAATGACAAAAAGCAATCTCTTCTGAAAATATTCATATCAATCCCGAACTTAACTGATCAAAAACTACAAAAAGAAAATTCCTTGCAAAAACTCTATTATCCAATTCCTACATCACTAAACAATTGCGGATCATTCTAATTTACAAATACTTAACAAGTAAATAAAAAATAATTCATCAGTTTCTTACTTGTGAAATAATTTATGATTAGAATTAAAATCAAGAATCCTTATCTTTAGTACCAATATTCAATTAAGAACACGATCTATTAACCGCGTAAAATAATAAGCATATGAAACGAGCCATGAGAAGACTTTTCCCACACACGAGGATGACTGAGTTGGCGAGTTCCATGTGGCAATAAAAAACAAATTTAGACATATGAAAAAAGCAGTAGTTATCTTCATTTTCATCTCAGGTATCGTTTTCAAATCTTATTCACAAAACACAAAATTCATTCTGGAAGGGATGATAGGAGGAATTCAGAACGAAACTCTGTTTCTTTATCAGGAAACCGGAGAAAATGTTATTCTTCTTGACTCTGTAATTACAAAAAACGGGGAATTTCAGTTTACAGGAAAAACAGATCACGCATTCGCTGCACAACTTGGATTATCTAAAAACAGACGGGCAAAAATTTTCATATCTCCATCCAAAATGAATCTATTGGTTCATAAAGATGAGTTTAAACACAATTTCCTGATCAAGAAACTCACGGGATCCGAAGCTCAAAACCGATACGAAGATTTTCAAAATAAACTGCAGAAAAATAATCAGCAAAAATTAAAAATAGCCAATGATCTTGAATTACCGGAAGTAAATTCAGATTCAATTAAAAAGAAAATGCTGCTTGCGGAATACAAAAGACTGAACAAATTCAAAAAAGAATATTTTCACAATTATGCATCTTCTCCAGTTGTGTCTTACTTAATTTTTCAGGAATATTTTGGCGCCAAATGCAGTTTAGACGATGTGAAAATCTACTTGAAAACTCTTAACATAGCCAACCCAAACGGAATTTATGTGCAGAATTTAAACAAACGTGTTGAAACAATTGAACAAATTTTCACCAGAAACGAATTCCCTGACCTTAGCTCCATTACACTTAAAGGGCAAGAATACAATTTTACAGACCGAAAAGCCCAGTATTACTTATTTTATATCTGGAGAGCCTGGACTACGGATAAAAATGAGCCATATTATCAAGCTTTGGATCAATTGCAGATCAGTTGTAAAGAAAATGGCATTGAACTGGTAAGTCTCATTCGGAATTCATCCTACAACCTGCTTCCTGTTCAAGGAACAAAAGAATGGAAACAGTGGCGGCCCGTTATTGACTCCTCGCATGAATATATCGAAATAGAGAGCATAGACAACAGCGTTGACCTTATCAAGTATCTGGATCGCCAGTTTCATGCATTTTTAGTCAATCAAGAAGGTAAAATACTTTATCATCAAAATACTTTCGACAACGACTTACTAATATCACAGTTTGCAAAGTTTGTTTCAAAACCGTAAAGAGTTTATTTTGGTTCTGATTAACTACATTTATCTACTACTTAACAACAGAAATAAACCAAAATACTATACACGAAAATTTGCTGAAATTGGAAAGAAGGGCAAACATCTCCTTAATTTTATAATCCCGACTATAGAACAAATAACTGTTTGGATTAATTCAGTTATAAAGCTGTGGGAAAGGAGGAATCTAAATGATTTACTGATTTCGAAGACATGGAAAATGCTCTTTGCAAATTCGCACAAAGAAATAAAGATTAAACAATGGACAATTTCATTAAAGTTACTGATGATTTAGGAAGAGAAGTAAATATTCCTTTCCCTCCCAAAAGAATTATTTCTGCGGTTCCATCCACAACCGAATTTCTATTTGATTTGGGATTAGGAGATCGTGTTATTTCCAAAACAAAATTTTGCAAATATCCCAAAGATAAGATCGCAAAACTCCCAAATATTGGAGGAACAAAAGATTTATACTTTGATAAGATTGATTTACTGGATCCGGATTTAATATTTGCTAATGAAGAAGAAAACAGTAAGAATCAGATTGAAGCCTTAATGGACAAATTTACAGTTTATGTATGCAAAGTCCGCAATTACGATCAAGCCCTTCAAAACATTCTGAATACCGGTAAAATTGTAGGTGCCGAACCCAAGGCATTTGAAATTGCCAATCATATTCATGCCATTTTCTCGCAGTTGCCGATCAAGCAAAATTCGCAAAGGGTACTTTATCTGATTTGGAAAGATCCATATATGGCAGTTGGAAAAGAAACATTTATTAATTCGATGATTAATAAATGTGGATTTAAAAACGCAATTGAAGATGACAATTCAAGATATCCGCAACTAACTGATGAAGAAATTCAGACACTTAATCCTGATCTAATTTTTTTATCATCGGAACCATTTCCTTTTACCCAAAAACACATACCCGAAATCCAGAACTTATTACCAAATGCACAAATAGAACTGGTTGATGGTGAAATGTTTTCCTGGTTTGAATCTCATCTGCTTAAAGCAGGAAAGTATTTTAAGGATTTACTACAAAAAATAAACTCTTAACCAAAGCAAAAATCATTACGATAATTCTTACTATTTTTGTTTAGCACTTAAAATCTATTTAATGAAACACACTGCCATATTCCCGGGTTCATTCGACCCTTTTACCGTAGGTCATGAATCAATTGTGACTAGAGCATTGCCTTTATTTGATAAAATTATTATATGTATCGGATACAATTCAGAAAAAAAACAATTTTTCCCTATCGAAAAGCGAATACAATGGATAAAAGAGGCATTTGAGAACAATCCAAAGATTGAGGTAGAAACATTTAGCGGATTAACAGTCGAATATTGTCAATCTAAAAATGCTAAATATATACTTCGCGGACTTAGAACTGCCGCCGATTTTGAATACGAAAGAGCCATTGCTCAAATCAATAAAAAAATGGTTTACGAATTGGAATCCATATTTCTGTTAACAACTCCTGAGCACACACCTATTACTTCTACCATTGTAAGAGATATCATCCGCCACGGTGGAAATGCCTTGCAATTTTTACCCAAAGTGAAAGATCCTGAAGCCTATAAATACAAATACTAACCTTATGTCTAAGCTCGTAAAGATACTTGTCATTATTTCGGTTCTTGCTGGTGCATGGATGCTTATTGCTCCAAATTACCTTAGAACAAGTCTTATTTATTGGTATGCCAATATTGATGACTATACCATCTTTGAAAATAAAGAAGTATCGGCAGAAAATGGTGAAGACTGGTTGGAAGATGCAGAATATAACGAATACATCCTTGATCCGGCAGATCGGAATTATCTTGAAGATCATGAAACCGTTGCTTTTTTGGTTATTCAAAACGGCACCGTTCTATATGAAGAATATTGGGATGATTACGGAACAGAATCATTTTCCAATTTATTTTCCGCTACAAAAAGTATCGTTAGTTTACTAATTGGTATTGCTATCGATCAAGGGAAAATTAATTCCATAAATGATCCTATTGGTAAATATCTTAAAGAGTTTTCGAAAGATGAACGTGGCGATATAACTATCAAAAATCTGCTTACCATGAGCTCAGGATTGGATTGGAACGAAGCCTACAGCAGTCCAACATCAATTACCACAAAAGCATACTATGGCAAAAACCTAAGAGAAGTTTCTACCAGTCAGCAACTGGTTGAAAAACCCGGGGTTCATTTCAGATATCAAAGCGGAAATACCCAACTTTTATCGTTCATTATAGAGGAAGCTACCGGTGAAACCATTTCAAAATATGCTGAACGCATGCTTTGGAAACCAATGCAGGCAACGCAGCCTGCATTATGGAGCCTGGATAAAAAAGAAGGAGATGAAAAAGCATTTTGCTGCTTCAACACCAACGCCAGAGATGCTGCCCGTTTCGGACAACTGGTTTTGAATAAAGGAAAATGGAATGGTGTACAATTGGTATCGGAAGAATATATTACGGAAGCAACCAAAGCTGCTTCATATCTCTTAAATGAAGAAAAAACAGAGCCATTAAATTTCTATGGATTTCAATATTGGATTCTTCCTTATTCAAAGATGAATATTCCCTACATGAGAGGGCATCGAGGTCAGTACATTTATAGTATTGCTGAAAAAAATGCAGTTGTTGTTCGTTTAGGAAAGCAAAAGGATAAGATTAGACAAGACCAGATTACTTTAGATATTCCAAAGTACGTCGACATTGCCCTTAAGATAATCAAGTAAAACCATCACAAAGCATTTGCCCCAATGAGAATTCTTTTATTATTGTTTTTGTCGCTGATTTCAATTTCTGTCTCTTTGGCAGATACAGTGCGAATTCATGGTACAAATACAAGCTACGCCGGATCTAAAATTGAGATTAAGTTTCACACCGATGTATTTACCTACTCCGAAAAAACAATAACAGAATTTACCGTTATGGCCGACGGTTCCTTTTCGATCGATTTAGATCTCAATGAAGTTACTTTGGTATTTCTCCCTTTGGGTATTTACAAAGGATTCCTCTATTTAGAACCTGGCAAAGAGTACGAAATCAAATTACCCCCTAAAAAAGATTTATCGCCTGTACAAAAATTAAACCCGTTTTTTGAACAGGAAGAACTTCTTATTGGTGTGGCGAATACTGATCCAAATGATATTAATATACTGGTTCGCAAATTGGACGACAGAATTGATCCCTTTATTAATCAGAACTTTAATAAAATTTACAGAAAAAAAGAGAATTCACCGGGAATTAAATTCTCGGAAGAACTAAAACTGGAATATAAAGATATTAACAATCCCTTTTTTCAAGATTATTTGACCTATCGTTTAGGATTTATTGAATACCTGGCCTACCCGGCTTCGTTTGCAAAAATTGAGCAAAAGTATTTCGAAAATCAGAAAATCAGACTAAATAATTCAGCCTACACAAGTCTTTACAAAAAACAGTATGGCAATTTCCTAACCGGATATTTTAGTCAGTTAGAAAGTTCCGAACTTTCCAATGCTCTGAAATCAGAAAACAGCTATCGTGATATAAATGAACTAATGCGGAATTATCCAGCTTATAAAAATATCCAATTCAGAGAATTGATTATTGCCACATCGGTATTTGATGCCTATTCCCGAAAATTCTACAGCAGAAACAAAACAGTTGAAATACTGTCACAATTAAAAAATCACAGCACGAACCAATACAATCAGGATTTGTGTGAAAATTTCATCAGAAAAATTACCCATTTGCATACCAATTACCCTGCTCCTGATTTCTCCATTGGAAAATACCAATTGGCAAATTACAAGGGGAAATTCTTATATCTGAATTTCTGTAACACTGAAAGTTATCCTTGCCTTCAGGATTTTAAAGAAATGGCGAAACTGAAAAAACAATTTGGTGAACACATTGAATTTTTAAGTATTGCCTGCGATTGGGATGTAAGCATGTATCTTAATTTTGCAACAAAAAAGACTATTGACTGGCCAATTATTCATATTGGGGATCAACAACATTTACTTGGAGAGTACAATGTAAAAGCCTTTCCAACTTACATTCTTATTAATCCCGAAGGTAAAATCATGAAGGCTCCAGCACAGGGACCAAAAGAAAATATTCAATTGGAATTTATCAAAATTGCCAGAGATGCAGCAAGAAAGGCTTATAAGAAATAGGTCTAAAACACTATTAAGCCTCATTCATTACCTCTAAAATAGAAGCATAAGTATTTGCCTTGAATTCGTCCAGATTATCAGGCGAAAGCCACTTAACTTCCTGTATGTCTTCTTCTGTTTGAGCAACCAAAATTTCTGAGCCTAAGTAGCTCATTCGGTACCAGTAGGTTCGTTTCAGCATGTGTTTGCCTTTCATCCAATAGGTATGATAGGTGGAATTCAATTCCTTTTCGATTTTCAGATCAGTAATACCGCATTCCTCCTCTACCTCGCGAACTGCAGCCTCAAGAACCGACTCGCCTTTTTCTACTTTTCCTTTGGGCAAATCCCATTTTTCGAGTCGGTAAATTGCCAAAATCTGCTGCTTGGAATTGAACACTTTTCCACCCGCAGCTTCGATATACTCAAAACAAGCAGCAAAGTGTTCGAAAAGCTGTTCCAAATCTTCAGCAACAATAAAAATTGCATCCTTACTTTCATCTTCATCAAACTGAAGAATAAGACCTTCTAATGACTCGTTTTTCACCCAAGCGTAAACCATCCCTTCGAAATTTATACTCTCACTTTTATCTCCTAAAAAAATGATTCGATCTTTAAAAAATACTTTATACATTTGCGGTAGAATTTTAAAACGCTTCGGAAAAATACAATCAACTGAATTTCCGCTTTTTGAATTCATTTAACAATCCATAAATCCATTGAAAGAATGCAAGATACTGCTAAACAAGTCGCTGAATATTTGTTGCAAATAAAAGCAATTAAACTAGAACCAACAAACCCATTTACTTGGGCTTCGGGATGGAAATCGCCAATTTATTGTGATAATCGTAAAACACTTTCGTATCCGGAAGTTAGAACTTACATTAAAAAAGCTTTTGCTGAGGCAGTATTGGCAAAATATCCTGAGGTGGAAGTAATTGCCGGTGTAGCGACAGGAGCAATTGCATTAGGTGCTTTGGTGGCCGAAGAAATGAATTTACCAATGGTTTATATCCGTTCATCGGCGAAAGCCCATGGAATGACAAACCTAATTGAAGGTGAAATTAAAGCCGGACAAAAAGTTGTAGTTATTGAGGATTTAATTTCGACAGGCGGCAGTAGTTTAAAAGCTGTTGAAGCATTGCGCGAAGCAAATTGCGAAGTGCTGGGAATGTTAGCAATCTTCACTTACGGTTTTCAAACTGCAGCTGACAATTTCACAAATGCAAACTGTAAATTAGACACATTAAGCAATTACAACGTAATGATTGATCGTGCTCAGGAAATTGGATACGTGAAAGCTGAAGATGTTGATCAGTTAAAAGAATGGAGAAAAGATCCGGCTAACTGGAGAAAATAAGCGCCGCATTTTTTATAAAAAATAATAGTCGAAAGAGAGTATTCCAATGCGAATACCCTCTTTTGCATTCTAAAGGAGGAACAGACAAATGTCGACAACAAAAATTATTAGTGAAGTAAAAAAGATTCCACATACTGTAAGTGATGTGTATGGTTTCTTTTCTGATTTCAGAAAAATTGCCAAGGTATTCGAATTGGCTGCCAACAATCCTCAGATTCAGGAACAAATTGAAGCTCAAGCCAAGAAAAAAGTAAATTTTAAAGAATACATTGAGCATTGGGAAGCTACCGAAAACAACTGCACTTTCGTGATAAAAGGTTTTGGCGAAGCTGGTTTGGAATTTGTGGAAAAAGAAGAAAACAAAGTGTTGAAAATGACAGGATATGGCAGAAGTCCTTTCGAATTCTACATTTGGATTCAACTGGTTGAAAAAGATGCATATGACACACGGATAAGATTAACCGTTCATGCAGAATTGAATGCCATGATGAAAATGATGCTGAAAAAGAAATTGGAAAAAGGAATTGATCAGTTGGCCGAAGGTCTGACCCAAATTCCTTACAATATGCTTCAAAGTATTGAATAGGGATTAATCAATCTAATGAAAGCTGTTGAAAATCTCAACAGCTTTTTTGTACATTTCGTTTTTTTAGATAGCTTTGTCTTTAATGATTCTAAATAAAAATCATAGAATTCTTGCATGGCTATTATCCATAGCCTTTGTTCTGCCAATTTTAATTAAGGCAGAACACATGATGTTCCCCAATCACGAACATCACAAATATTCGTGCGACCATAGCACATCAAGTATAGAAAATATTTGTGAGATTCAGGGATTCGACTATTTCTACTTTACTCCGGCAAATATTACAAGTATTCCAACCATTGCGATTTTCAAATTTGAAGTCCCAATTGTAGAATCAACTAAAAAATCTTATAAAAAATCCAAACTTCCTTATTGCCTAAGGGCTCCCCCATTTACAGTATGTTCAATTTGCTGATCTGATTACGAATAGATCAGAAGGTATAATGTTGATAGGTTCCCAGAAACTTATCGATTATATCTATGTGTTTCAAATTTTACTACATAAATTAATATAACTCCGAGTTATCATGATACGATATATCCTGGCAATACTATTACTATTGCCACAATACACCTATGCCTTAGGTGAAATAAAAAACAATAAAATTTCTGGAAAAATCACCGACTTTGATAGTGGAACTGCTCTTCCCGGTGTAAGTATTTTCATTCCTGAACTTCAAAAAGGAACTGTTAGTGATTCTGATGGAAACTATGCCTTAGAAAACTTGCCCAATGGCAAAATTAAAGTGCAATTTTCATTTGTCGGTTACGAAAGTTCAATCAATACCATATCAATAACAAAAGAAAATACAGAACTAAACATTAGCATGCAGTTCACTTCGGTCACGACTCAGGACATTGTTGTTTCGGGAGGTTTTCCTTCTGCGCAACACGAAAATGCAATTAAAATTTCGGTGCTTGCAAAAGAAGATCTGAAAAGGCTGTCGACACCTTCCTTAGGTGAGAAATTAGCGACTATACCAGGTGTAGATGTGATTTCAAGGAGTCCAGGAGTCAGCACTCCAGTAATTCGTGGTCTTTCCTTAAACAATATTCTTTTTCTAAACAATGGAGTGCGTTTGGAAAACTTTCAATTCTCAACTGATCATCCATTTTTAATTAACGAAGAAGGAGCTGATCATATCGAAGTAATTAAAGGTCCTGCATCTTTACTTTACGGATCGGATGCCATGGGAGGTGTAATAAATATCGTACGGGAGAAACCTGCACCTGCCAATAGTTTAAAGGCAGATATCTCAAGTGAATACTACAGCGTAACTCAGGGATTGGCAACAACTGTTGGAGTAAAAGCTTCTCAGAAAGATTGGTTCTGGATGCTGCGCGCCAACAAACAATCTCACAAGGATTACAAAGATGGCAATGGGGAATACGTTCCCAATACCCGCTTCAACTCAGATGGATTGCAGTTAGGCATGGGAATGGTTAAAGATTTTGGAAGTTTTAAAATTTACTACGATTACCTACAGCCCAAACTTGGCATGACCAATGAGGAATCAATAAATTTAGTGAATGCAGGGAACCGAAAAAATAATCGTTGGTACCAAAACCTGACTCAACATTTAATTTCATCGAGAAACAAATTGTTTTTGGGAAACTATAAATTAGAATTGAATGCCGCTTATCAATTCAACCAACGAAGATTGAACGGAAACCCTGAATCAACTGTTTTCCGATTAGTAGATATGGATTTAAATACCTTCACATATGATAGTAAATTATATTTCCCAAGCTCTGAAACAACCGAATTCCTTATCGGAATTCAGGGAATGCATCAATCCAATACCAATCACGAAGCACCAAATCATATCATTCCAAACGCTCAAATTGATGATTTCTCGACATTCGCTCTTTTAAAGAAGGAGATTAATACTGTAGGAATTCAATTAGGATTAAGATATGATCATCGGTCATTGTATGTTCCTGAACAAGAAGCCGGCGGACATTCGCATGCTGAACCAGGAGTGCATGCTGACCATGAAGAAGAAACAGTTCATATCAACCGACAATTCGACAATTTAAATGCATCAGTTGGCGCAACATTTCATCTGTCAGAAAAATTACTTATGCGAACAAACTTTGCAACCGGTTATCGGGTACCAAATTTAGCAGAACTAACCCAACATGGCTTACACGGAAACCGATTTGAAGAAGGAAATGCAAATCTTGATCCACAAAAAAGTTTGGAATCCGATTTGGGAATTCATTACCATACTCGTAATAGCAATATCGATTTTTCTGCTTTTTATAACAAGATTTACGATTATATGTATTTGGCACCGACCGATGAACCTGCTCCTGAAGGAACAGGCTTTGTATATTCTTATTCACAACAGGATGCCAAATTATATGGTGGAGAACTTGCAATAAATTTAGCTCCAGTTTCCTTTATGAAATTTCATACCGACTATGCCATGGTAATTGCGAAACAAGATAATGGAGAACGCTTACCATTTATTCCTCAGCACAAGCTAAATACTTCTGTTCGATTATTTGCCAAAGGAAATCAAGTTTTCGATTCTCCTTTTATCAGTTTAAACTGGAAACATTCTTTTGAGCAAAAGCATCCGGCTAAATTCGAGAGCAAAACATCTGCTTATGATTTAATCGCCATTCAAACTGGTACAGATATTAAATTAGGCAAATACCAGACAAGTTTACTTTTTAGTGTAAACAACCTTTTCAACGAGGTTTACATAGATCATTTATCAAGCTTAAAACCATTAAACTTCTATAATCCAGGAAGAAATGCCAGTGTAAAATTTACTGTTCATTTTTAAAATAAAAATAAGAGGTGAGCTAATGAATAAAGCTCACCTCTTTAAAATTATAAATTCGCTCTATACTATTAGCCTTAATTCGCAGCTGCCCATACTCTGTGATGCCAACAATTTGGCCCTCAAACGTGCCATTTTCATCCGAAAACCTGTGCTTTTCATTCATCCAATACATAGATTTCAGATAATCCTTTTCCAACAGGTCTGACTTTTGATCCACCAACTGAAAATATCGATTTTCAATGCAGGCTAACAATTTTGTCAGTTCTTCGTCCAAATTGTACTCTTTATTGGTACAAATTGCCAGTGAAGTAGGATTTGGCGCATCGGATACAAATTCTAACTGATTAATATTTAAACCTAAACCACAAATACTGTGACTTAAGGCTGATCCCATAATGGAATGTTCTATTAATATGCCGGCAATCTTCTCATTTCCAACATAAATATCATTAGGCCATTTTATAGAAACATTCTTTAAATATCCACTCAAATAATCGTAAACCCCCAAAGAAATAACCATAGAAATTTGGAATTGATGTGGTATTGGTAGAAATTCCGGAGTAAGAATGATACTTATGGTAAGGTTTTTGCCACTTTCACTTTCCCAAACATTTGTGCGCTGTCCGCGGCCTTTTGTCTGACTTAATGTCAAAACGACAGTTCCAGCTGACGGTTTTTGAGTTTTTATCAACTCTAAAGCAAAATCATTTGTTGAATGTATTTCGTTTTTGCGTATTAATAAATGGGGAGAAAATAAACATCGATTCATGAATGAAAATTATTAGTTTCAACGAGACAATACTGTTCTGTTAACAATTGATATTTTGGTAATTTTTGGTGAAATTAATCATTACCTTGCATAATGAAAGACAAATGTAAAACTTTGATTTCGCTTAATCACTCTTGTAAACTTAGGATATCGGAACAATTTAATAGACATTACAATCAGTTAAATCAAAACAACAAACAATCTAACACGAGCAAGATGTTGATTTTTATATAATTACATACGAATCCAGAAATTTAAAAGCATATTTAAATCAAATTAAAAAACAAATTTTATTCATTTGAAAAAAAATTATCTTTGTAATTAAAATAGTAAGAATGACAGAAAAACAAGGAAATACAACAGAAGAACTCGTTGAATCCTTAATTGAAGGGTTGCAAAAAAATAAAGCAGTAGAAATTGTTAAAATTGATCTAAGAAATATTGATAGTTCGGTTTGCAAGTATTTCCTTATTTGCCATGGAACATCATCCACTCATGTAAACGGAATTGCCGCATCAGCAGAAGAATATGTGAGAGAAAAAATCAATGAGAAATTATGGAGAATAGAAGGATATCAAAATTCTCAATGGATTTTATTGGATTATGCTGATGTTGTAGTTCATATTTTTCAAAAAGAATACAGAGATTTTTATCGACTTGAAAGTTTATGGGCAGATGCTGCTGTTACTAAAATTCAGAGCGCTTAGCCAATACAATAACCTTTAACTAAAAAGAATGACAGAAAATAATGATCAAAATAAATCTCCTTACCAAAAAGGAAAGAATGGCAACAATATGCTTAAACCTCCAAAATTTAACGCATACTGGGTTTACGGATTAATTGCCGTAGCATTTATTGCTCTTAATCTTTTAAACATTGGCCAAAAACCGCAGGAAACCAGCTGGCAAAAGGTGAAAAATGATATGATTCGCAACTCTGATGTTGAACGAATTGTTGTGATTCGTAACCTTCTTGCAGTGAATGTTTATCTTAAACAGGAAAGTCTGGACAAATATCCAACTCTTTTCGAAAGTAATTTTGATTCTCCTTCAAAAGCAGGTCCGCATTACACTTTCCCAATTGGTTCCATTGAGCAATTTGCAGATCAATTAGAAAGTGCTCAGGAAGGAATCTCTGATTTGAACCGGATTGAACCAGAATACACAACTCAAGAAAATTATTTCGGTGATTTTATTGGCTGGATACTTCCATTCGCTTTGATTATAGGTATCTGGTTCTATGTATTCCGCCGAATGAGTAAAGGTGCCGGTGGTGGTGGCGGAGGTGGTAACATCTTTAATGTTGGGAAATCGAAAGCCAAAGTATTCGATAAAGAATCGAATATCAATGTTAATTTTAAAGATGTTGCAGGCTTAGCAGAAGCAAAACAGGAAGTTGAGGAAATCGTAGAATTCCTTAAGCATCCGCAAAGATATACCAAACTGGGAGGTAAAATTCCTAAAGGAGCATTGTTGGTAGGACCTCCGGGTACCGGTAAAACTTTATTGGCAAAAGCCGTTGCTGGTGAAGCCAATGTTCCTTTCTTTAGCATGTCGGGTTCCGATTTTGTTGAGATGTTTGTTGGTGTTGGTGCAAGTCGTGTTCGTGATTTGTTTAAGCAGGCAAAAGAAAAATCGCCCTGTATTGTATTTATCGATGAAATTGATGCAATTGGTAGAGCGCGTGGAAAAAATCCTAACATGGGTTCGAACGACGAGCGTGAGAATACGTTGAATCAGTTGCTAACTGAAATGGATGGTTTTGACACCAATTCAGGTGTAATTATTTTAGCGGCAACTAACCGTGCTGATATTTTGGACCGGGCCTTGATGCGTGCCGGTCGTTTCGATCGTCAGATTCATGTTGAACTGCCTGATTTAAATGAGCGCAGAGAAATTTTTGGCGTTCACTTACGCCCTCTAAAATTAGATCCAAATCTTGATAAGGAATTTTTGGCCAAGCAAACTCCAGGATTCTCGGGTGCTGACATAGCAAATGTGTGTAATGAATCGGCTTTGATTGCTGCCAGAAAGAAGAAAGAAATTATTGAGAAACAAGATTTTTTAGATGCAATCGACCGTATTATTGGTGGATTGGAAAAGAAAAATAAAATCATCTCTCTACAGGAAAAAAAGACCATTGCTTATCACGAAGCTGGACATGCTACTATTT
Source organism: Marinifilaceae bacterium (assembly GCA_016936255.1). Lineage (GTDB taxonomy): Bacteria > Bacteroidota > Bacteroidia > Bacteroidales > Marinifilaceae > Labilibaculum. Next base: position 91,639 of record JAFGYE010000027.1, read on the forward strand.
CATGGATACTGGAACATGCTCATCCATTAGTAAAAGTAACAATTGTACCACGTGGAAAAGCACTCGGTGCAGCCTGGTATTTACCAGAAGAACGAAGCATTACAACCAAAGAACAAATGCTTGACGAAATGTGTTCTACATTAGGTGGACGTGCCGCTGAAGAAATTACTTTTGAAAAAATCTCAACTGGTGCTCAAAACGATTTGGAAAAGGTAACCAAGCAGGCAATGGCAATGGTTTCAATTTTTGGTATGAGTGAGAAAGTAGGAAATGTAAGCTATTACGACTCATCAGGACAATCTGATTATGGGTTTTCAAAACCATACAGTGAGAAAACAGCTGAACTAATCGATTCTGAAGTTAAAATCTTAATCGACACAAGCTACAAAAGAGCCAAGCAGGTTCTTTTAGATAATATGGCGAAACACAAAAAACTTGCAGAATTACTTTTAGAACGTGAAGTTATTTTCAGTGAAGATTTAGAAGCAATTTTTGGCAAACGAAAATTTGGAGAACCTCAAGGTTTGGGTGAAAAGAAAATCACTCCAACCCATGAAGTTGAAAATAACGACTAAAGACAATGAAAGTAAGACTGTTTTATCAGTCATACTATTATAAATTGATTGCTAAATTATTGAGGGAACTCAATAATTTAGCTTTTTTTTAATCATTTTTTTCTTATCCTCTCCAAAAAGATTCGCTTTGTATGTCGGATTGTTATAAGTGCTGAAAAAACACTATTTTTGGGATCGAATAATTACAAAAGCAAAATCTGAAGGTCAAAATCAGATTCAACTATATAAAATATATCAAGTGGGGAACTTTATCAAGAGAACATTATCAGCTGCCGTTTTTGCAATTGTATTAATAGCGGGAATCACCCTTCACCCAATTGGCTTTTTAGCCGTTTTTCTTGGAATTACCCTATTAGGTACTTTTGAATTTTACAAGTTGGCGAAAAAAGCCAATAGTTCGCCACAATTTGTAACAGGTATGCTTGCTGCAGGATTTTTATTCTTAGCATTTTTTGCTGATTTGTACCTTAACATTACAAGTATTTTTCTTCTGTTAACGGTAACCATTGTGCTGGTGCTCATTATAGAATTGTACCGGAAAAAAGAAAATCCATTTGCGAATATCGCATTTACATTGTTGGGCTTACTATATGTGGCACTTCCCTTCTCTTTGTTAAATTATATGGTTTTCCCATTTAACGATCAACAATTTCATTACGAGATCATTCTAGGTGTTTTTGTGATGATTTGGGCGAATGATACAGGAGCCTACCTAGTTGGTGTTAATTTTGGAAAACACAGGCTGTTTGAGCGGATTTCGCCAAAAAAATCATGGGAAGGAAGTATCGGCGGTGCAATTATAACACTAGGAGTTGCTTACTTATACTCCAATTTCTCAGACGATTTAACTACAATTGAATGGCTGTCAACCGGAATCATTGTTGTTCTTTTCGGATCAATTGGTGATTTAGTTGAATCTCTTTTCAAACGGAGCATTAACATTAAAGATTCGGGAAATATTTTGCCGGGACACGGCGGTATTCTTGACCGTTTTGATGCCATTTTACTAGTATCTCCTATGGTTTTTGTATTCTTGCAAGCAATCAAAGAATTTTTTCATTAAATTTGCCAAAAATTAAATTCAAAATATGACAATTCACAAGGAAGGATTCGGAATTATCGCAGTATTTTTTATCGCTATTGCAATTCTAGATGCAATACTGTTTTTCACCATTGGTTCCGGACTTTTATTCAATATCTTCTTCGCGGCAAGCATCGTGTTTTTCTTGTTAGTTGTATCCTTTTTTAGGGTTCCTAAACGTATTCCGGTAGTTGGAGATAATTTGATTATTGCTCCTGCAGATGGAAAAGTAGTTGTGATAGAAGAAACTGAAGAATTGGAATATTTTAAAGACAGAAGACTTCAGGTTTCCATTTTCATGTCGCCTTTAAACGTTCATATTAACTGGTATCCTGTACAAGGATTAATAAAATATTTTAGACACCACAGTGGCTTATTCTTAAAAGCATGGCTGCCTAAATCATCTACCGAAAACGAAAGAACTACAATCGTAATCGAGAAAGATGAAAACATTACCATTTTAATGAGACAAATTGCCGGTGCTGTTGCCCGTAGAATTGTGTCTTACTCGGTAGAAGGCGAAAAAGTTGACCAATGTCAGCAAGAAGGATTCATTAAATTTGGGTCGAGAGTTGATCTTTATCTTCCCTTAGGAACAAAAATTGATGTAAAATTAAACCAACAGGTAACTGGTTCTCAAACTATCATTGGTCGTTTCTCCGATTAAATTAACAGTAATACATCCTCATCGCCAATAATTTTTCAGGTCTGATCTGCAAAAAGTCGTAACTTCACATTTGCGAACTTTTAACCAAAATATCATGACAAAAATTATTCGATTTATGGCTATTGCCCTAATTTGCATACAAGGCTTTGCAAGTTTCGGTCAACAGACAGATGTTCCCGCATTTCTTTGCTCAGAACTCAAATTTGTTTGGGAAAGCGACAACTCTCTTGAAGTTCCTGAATCGGCTTTTTTCGATGCTGACAATTCCTGCATATATGTTTCGAATATCAAAGGAACACCCGGCAATCAGGATGGTAACGGATATATATCCAAGCTAAATCTAAAAGGAGAAATTACAACTCACAAATGGATTACCGGACTTGATGCTCCAAAAGGAATGGCCAAATACGGCAATTTCCTTTTTGTTAGTGATATTAATGATTTGATTGTGATTGATATCCTCAAAGGAGAAATCTGTAAAAAATATCCTGCCCCGACAGCTATTTTTCTAAATGATGTAACAGTAAATCCCAAAACCGGTACTGTTTATGTTTCTGATAATATGACCGGAAGTATTCACCGTCTAAAAAATGGAAATTTTACAGTCTGGTTAAAAGACGATCAACTGGATCATGTAAATGGCCTGACCTTTAAAGATGATTTTCTTTGTGCCGGTGTTCTCAATAAAATTCTAAAAATTGAAACAGACACTAAATCGATTAAAACTCTTACTGATAACACAGGAAGCATAGATGGATTGTTAAGTATTGATGAAAATACCTGGGTAATATCTGATTGGGTTGGCAACGTACAAATGATCGAATCGGGAAAAGTTAAAAAACTGTTAAGCTCGGCCGAACAGCAAATAAATGCTGCTGATCTGGGCTATATTCCGGAACAAAAAATAATTTTAGTTCCCACATTTCACAACAATCGGGTAATTGCCTATCAGTTAAAAAAATAATTTAATGGATTTACATATTAAAAATCAACTCTTTGTGGTTTGCGGTGCCACATCAGGATTTGGGAATGCAGTATTAAAAAACTTGCTTGCCGATGGCGCTAAAGTAATTGCCATTGCCCGCGGACAGGAAAAATTGGATGAATTGCAAAAATCCAATCCAAATCAAATAGAAAGCTTTTGTGGTGACATCACGCAATCGGAGACCATTTACCTGCTGATGAAGCAGATTGGGAACAGAAAGCTTTCTGGTGCTTTTGTGAATGCCGGTGGTCCGCCTGCTATGAAAACCCTCGAAACAAAACTTGACGATTGGGACAATGCCTACCATCAGCTTTTGCGATGGAAAGTTGAATTGACACAGGCTTTGGTTCCAATAATGATGAAAGAAAGTTACGGAAGAATGGTTTTTTTAGAAAGCTCATCGGTAAAGCAACCCATTGACAATTTGGTATTAAGCACCTCGCTGCGCCTTTCGGTTGTTGGTTTTGTAAAAACCCTTTCGCAGGAAATTGCCGAATCGGGAGTAACTCTAAACATTGTTGGCCCGGGGTATCATGAAACCCCAGCCATTAATAGATTATTAGAGAAAAAAGCCGAACAGGAAAATATCACTTCTCAGGAAGCTAAAGATAAAATTGCCTCGGGCATCAGAATGAAACGGATGGGAAATCCTGAAGACTTGGGTCAGCTGGCCACTTGGCTGCTCTCTCCTTCCTCAGGCTATATTACCGGCCAAACCATTAGTGTTGATGGCGGGCAGATTTTAGGAATACACGGATAAATAACAACTCCCAAAGAATTGAATTCTTTGGGAGTTTGTTTTTTGCGCTTATTTCTTTGCTTTTCTTCTTTTTCTAAACCTCTGTACAAAAGGGTACAATATGCCAATAACAACAGCAAATGGCCACAAGTGAATAATCCCTATTAAAAAATCAACAAAACCAGACCATCCATTGGATATTGCATGTTTAAACCGTAAAGCAAATCGGGCTTGTTTTGTAGTTCTTAATTGAATGTCCTTTTCTTCATTTAAACGCAAACGAAGAGTACTGTATCCAACCTGATCACTCAAGTATTTTAATCGTCCTTGCGTACTTTCAATTTCTTCTTCAATACCACGAATCTTCTCCTCTATTTCAAGAATATCCTTTACTGTTTTAGCTGATTTTAACAGATCACGGTATCTCTCCAAATACTTTAACTTACTTTCCAATCTACTTTCCAAATCAATAAACTGGTCTGTAACGTCTCTGGCTTCAATTTCTTTAGTAGTTAGCTTGCCGTTTCCCATTTCAATATTAGCAATCAAGCTTTCAAAATTTACAGAAGGAACCCTAATTGTTAATTCGTACGACAATTCATTATAACCGTCATTGTAACTTTCATTTGCATAGTAAGCGTCATAAATCTTTAGTAAACTATCAGTCTGCTGTTTTGCTTTTTTCAGGTTGGATACCTCAACCACAATACGGCCATCTTTAATGATTTTCTTTTTATTATTTTCTACATTTTCAGGTTCGGGAAATGGTAGTAAAGAAGCATCCCCGGCCTGTCTTGTCATTGGAATCATCTCCTCTTCCATATCCATCATCATATGGCTCTCTGACTTTCGTGAGTCACATGAGCTGAATAAAAGAATAGTGAATAGGCACAACATCAACTGTCTCATATATATCTCATTTTAAATTATAACACTCCCCTCTTATTCCCCTCTTGATTCTAAAATCTCAAAATAGCCGGAAGTATGGATGTAATTGCTTTTATCGGTCACCCAAAACTCCATTTCCTCAGCAGTTGATTTTTTTGTCTGATACCGGGACGAATCATATTTTAATTTCTTTCGCATTTTCGGACTCAAATATTCAATGTCCATTTCCAATGCACAGGTATCTTTCTGATTTAAGATCACAAGAGGCGCTTCTTTTAATTGATCGGGATTCTCCAAATAAGAATAGTAGGCAAGCAATTTTTGAATGTTGGTATGATATTCTTCCAATTTCAACTGATCTACTTTTATTAACTTCTCACCGGATTGAGAATGAACATCCAAAAAATAGTTGTCTCCTTCTTTTATCACCTGACCATAATCAAAAGCAGAGTCATCAACATCAGCAAACAACAGATAAGTTTGTTTCTCGGCCAAATCAATGGTATCACCCACAACCGGATGAAGAATTACTACTTGTTTTTGAGCAAAAGCAGAAATACTGCCAATTAAAAAAAGAATGCTTGCGATTAGATTTTTCATGACGCTTACTAATTTACCAAGACTACCAATTCATTAACTACATGAATCTAATCAATTTAATCTTTATATGCACTTATAATATCTGAAATTATGATCATATACCTTTTATTTAGAATGAAACAATCTTTCAAAAAATTTCGGGATTAATCATTCCCACAAACAACATACGGAATCCCAATACTTGCATTTTCATTTCCTTGGTCTACATTCAGATTCCCGAAAGCAACAGTTACGATCCCTTTATCAACATTCAAATTCCCGGAAGCAACATTAGAAGTGTTTTGACTTACATTTTCGCTCCCGAAAACTACAATCACATGCCCCACAGCTGCAATTCTCACTCATTCCTGCAAAATTGACAGTGTGCGCAACATGTTAGGTCAGGTAAAATCAACATCATACAATGCAGTCAGTAAAACTTATTTTATCTTTTTTTACGAAACCACGATCGAACTTTCCTTTTCTGAATAGAAAGTTTTAGCTTGGTTATCTTAAAGTATTTATTCGTTCTTCCAGTTAATTTCTCTTTGAATGTTAAGCGTTCGGAGAGAATGAACTCATTCAGTATTTTGGAGAATTCGGGCGTGCGCAAATAACCATAGGATTTATGAGGATTGGCGACACCATTTATTTCATAGTTGTTGATCACTAAAAAATCAACAGGTTTTACGCCATATTTATTCTCAGAAAAATCATCAGCCAATTCGAAGTTTAAAGCTACTTTATCCAAAATATCAGAAAAGTTATACCAATTGTTCTTAACGCCTTCCGGCGTAATCATGAAACTATGCCCATTTAATTTTTGCCTTTGCTCTGCGGCAATTTTACTAACAACTATGGGTAAACCCAGAGGAGAACCAATGGTAATTAAAGTATGAATTTTAATTTGATCGGCTAAAAAAGTCAGAACATCAAATGCCACAATCGATCCCATTGAGTGAGCGATCAACATGATATTATCATTCTTATACTTTTCGAGTACTTTTAATAATCTCTCTCTTATCAGATCTTTTGTTTTGGCGGTGGATGCTTCGTCTACAATACTTTCTTCTTTGTAGTAAGTTTCCAGATCTTTAAAATAATTACCTAAAATACTGTCTGTAATAAAAGTATAATTTAAAGAGAAGTCTTCGTTTAGGAAGATTCGGTTTAGTTGCCGGTTCAAAAATCCAATGATCTTTTTTCTTGTATCATGATTTTCGGGCAAGAGCTCTTTGCTTGGCTTAGCATAAATTTCATCGAGATAATAAGGACTTTCTTTATCTTTTTCGAACTGATTTAACGGTTTATCGTGCAGAATATCGGCCCAATAAACCATTTCATGTTTTGGCAAATCTGTTTTGTAATTATGTTTTTTTAATCCTTCAATCATGGCACGTTCCCACCAACGTTCCAATAAATCTTTGGGTGGTTTATTGCCTAAACCATGAATTTGGATAATAACATTTGCCATACGTTATTGTGATTCTATTAAAATGATTGTAAGACTTATCTAATCAAAAGCATAAGATAAGGAAAACACATTGGAATATTTTGCAATTGACTGATCCCCAATATCCGTTAAGGCATAATCCAATCTAAAATTTTTATAACGAATCCCCAAACCTAAATTGGGTTGAAAAGTCCACGATTTGGTCTGATCAAAATCGGTTTCTTCCTGAAAATTACTTACTCCAGCCCGAAGAAATATAAACTGTTTATAAGAAGCTTCCCATCCAATATGAGGATCGATACTGATTGGATCTCCCTGAATCAAAACATTTCTCTGTCCGTCGAAAGTCATATCCATATCGAGCTCCGTTAACAATGAAAATTTGTCTGAAATGGTAAATTCCCGGCTTACAGCAAGAATCAATCTTGGCAAAGTAATTTCAGTAGAATTTTCTGGTATTTCGTTACCTGTTAGTTCAAACACTTTTTCCAGATCTCCGGTTTTAAACACCCATGCATTAAAAGTGCTTGTGGCATCTCTAAGAACTGCTCCCATCCGCCATTTCCCTTTTCGGTATGTTCCTGCAATATCAAATCCAAAGCCGTAAGCCGAGGCAAAATCACCTGTGTGCCTGTAAATCAGTTTCATATTTCCACCTATGCTCAACCCTTCAATTCCGGTTTTTCTGGAATATGAAAAAAGAAATGCATAATCGGCCGCCGAGAAGGTCGTTACCAAATCGTAGCGGATGTTTCCATCTTTGTCAATTAATTCCAGTGTATTCGGAATATCATCGACACCATAACGCAGTAAACTTAAGCCAAGCGCACTTTTCTCATTTATTTTCATGCCAAAACCCAAATAATCGTATGCTGATAAGCCTCCAAAATATTCAGCATGCATTGCCGATACATCAAATTTTGTTCTTAACTCCACTAAATTGGCCGGATTCCAATAAGACGATTCAACATCATTTTGAGAAGCAATGGTAGCATTTCCCATTCCAAAAGATCTTGCACCTACTCCAATAGACAGGAATTCATTACTATATGTTGGAGCTGAAGTCTGGCCGAGCACTGCACCCGTAAGAAACAAGCAAATAAAAAATGCAATAATTCTGGACATATAGTTGATTTTCTTTGACAGGTAAAAATACTATGCTTTTTTAAAACTTATGCATCGAAGCAAAAGAAATCATAAGTTTCGAAAAAATCCATTATTTTTGTGGCGTACTATACAAAATCAAAATTCATGTCAGAAGCAAAAGGGATTATCAAACACATTCCAAATTCAATTACTTGTTTAAACTTACTATCAGGATGCACTGCGGGCCTTATGGCGATGGAAGGCTATTTAGTAAATGCAGCTTTCCTGATTCTTTTAGCTGCTGTATTCGACTTTTTTGACGGTTTAGCTGCCCGGGTGCTAAAAGCTTATTCTCCTATGGGCAAAGAACTCGATTCTCTTGCCGATATGGTTAGTTTTGGTTTTGCTCCCGGAGTGATTGCTTTGGCTTATTTAAAAAATGCAGTTTTAGGCAGTGCTTCTGCAGATTTTGTTCCTGCAGAATTAAGTTATTCGCAAATTGCACTCTTGTTATCGGCATTTATTATCCCAATATTTTCAGCCCTGCGATTGGCCAAATTTAATATTGATACCCGGCAAACTTCCTCATTTATTGGTGTCCCAACTCCGGCAAATGCAATGTTTTGGGCTTCTCTCCCATTGGTGATGTTCTTTGGAAATTATCCGGTTATTAAAGAGTGCTTATCCAATGAATTCATTATTATCGGAGCTATCCTGATAACATCTTATTTATTAGTAACAGAAATCCCAATGTTTGCCCTTAAAGTAAAAAGCCTGGCCTGGAAAGAAAATAAAATTCAATACTTGTTTTTAATCACCTTATTGATTTTAGCTATCCTTTTAAAATGGTTGGTAATACCTATGATACTATTCGTTTACATTATCTTCTCGTTGATTAACAACCTGATCAGTAAAAAATAAACAAAGCTTTTTGCCGACACAAATAAAAAAAAAGACTAAAATGATGATTTCATTTTAGTCTTTTTTCTTTGCTTATTCCACTTGTTTACTTTTACTAAAAAAATTCTCGAAACAGCGGTACGAACCCCAAAGAATCAGCGAAGCAGCAACAAACAATCCTATTCGTTCAAGAATTCCTATGTCAAAAAGCTCGGCAAGATCGAATGATTCGCTATAACGAACCATCAAATAAAAGGCAAAACCATTGTTCAAAGCGTGAATGAACATGCATAAAAACAGCGATTTGGTTTTCCAATAGAGGTAACCAATTGCAATTCCCGCAATCATGGCGGTAATAAATTGCCATGGATTCAAGTGTATCACTCCAAAAAATACCGAAGACCAAATAATGGCTTTCCAGGGCGAATAGTTGCGCAATAAGCCATCTAAAACTATCCCGCGCATCAAGAATTCTTCCAAAATGGGTGCTGCTACCACAACAGTCAAAAATCCCCAGATATTTGGCTGAAGCATTTCTTTAAACATCTCCATCAGAATATCGGGCATGGGTATCCAGCTCCCAATTTCAGAATCGATAATCACAATTGCCAATGTCATAACAATTACGACAGGCAAAAGAACCGACGGAAAAGATCGAAGCCTAAGAACCTCAGTATTCCGGGGATTATTTTTCCACCATCTTCCTGTGATAAAAATTAGAATAATTACAGGCACAGCATAATTTAACACCAAAAAAGGACCGTGCTGAATATCAATGCCGAAAAGGCTAATTATCGTTAATGGAATAAAATAAGCAATGGTAATGGCTAAAAATAATCCAAGAATTCCCCATCCCTGTTTAATTGTTGGATAAGCCATTTCAGCTTCAAACGGCTCTTTGTCTGTTTCTCTTGTGATTTGATTCATTCTTTTGATATTAAATTACTCTTTTTTTATGACCACCTTCGATCCCAGCATTTTACTCATCTGACTGTAAAATTCCCTTAAAATATCATAATATTCTTTTGTAAATGAGACTACATTTATTTTAAATGATGTTCGTACAGTTAGTTCTTTACCCAATAATTGAGAAGTAAGGATAAAATTTCCTGAATCTTCCGGTAAAGTAATTTTCTTGTTTTTTGGATAATCCTCAAATTTATACCCATCAGGAAGAATAAACTTCGCCATATAAGTTTTGGATCTGGGATAATTGTAATCGATTCGATATTGCCTGGTTTCTTTTAAGAATGAATTTTTCAGGTCCTTTTTATTAAATAAATTAACGTATATATAATCACTCCCCTCATCCAAACCACTCTCCAATTTTAAATTGCACTCCATTTTAAATGAAAGATTTACATCATCCCTATTCTTAAAATGGAGAGAATCTTTCTGAAAATCGCACTTCTCCAAATCAAATAAATTCGTCATCCAGGACTCAGAACCAACTTCAATCAATTCCTTGCGGCTTTTGGCAGCAAAATATCCGTTTTCCCTTACTCTAAGATTACAAACAGGATTCTCTGAATTTGAATAATCATAGGTTATTAATACATCCTGATGGTTCTTTTTGTTCGGTTCTATTTTGTCCCAAAATGGGTTTCCTTTCTTCAATACAAATGCATGGTAATTCAAATCTTTTTCTGCAATCAAATCAAAAGGGCGATAAGGGGATGTTGCATTTAGAAAAATTCTTTTACCATACAATTCAACAAAAACAAGAACCTGATCGAACTGACTTAATAATGGATAATCCTTTTGAATTAATCCCCTGGTATTGGATCTGGCTAAGGCAGGATTGCAATCGAAACCTGCTTCCTGCAAGAGTAAAACGAGTAAATAATTGATTTCTGAATTTGTCCCGGCTTTCTCGTCCAATACATTGGGAGGCGAATCTTCAGGGTATATTCTATATTTTCCATTCCATTTTACATGGGTTCTTACAAAATCATAAATCTTCTGTAGTTTTTCCCAATTGTTTTCATTTCCATTCAGAATGGTTTCCAATTGCTTTTTGGCAAAATTTGTTCGCCCCAAAAAATTCACTTTTTCACTATACTCTTTTGCCAATTCTTCATAAGTAGTCATGGAACTTACAAATATCGGGGTACCGCCTAAAGTAGATTCATCCCGTGTAAAATAGCCCGCCAACTGAAAACGCAGTTGTTCTACAAAATCATGATAATTATTAATATGAGACTCCTCTTTTATGGAAGGCATATTGGTTAGAGTCCATTGACGATTCTTTGATTCGGGATACTTTGCTTGTACCTGACTACCAAACATTACAATGTTGTATCGAAATGATTCAGGCATATTTACTTTTATTGAGCTATAAAAGGTTGGTATTTCATCTTGAAAATACCATGTATCCAAATAAGAGTAGAAGTGCGAATTCGTTGTGTATTTGTATTCAATTATGGAGCCCACCTTCACATCAGGCATAGTAAACCGAACTTCACCATAATTCTCATCTACATCCATATCAAATATTGAGTTATTTGCGATCTCAACAACCTCTTGTTTGCCCTGTTCATTCAAATTTATGGTTTGTCCTTTTACACCGGAAATGTTTTCTATATTATTATTTCTATAGTATGACAATTTAATATTGGCTTGGTCAATTCCCTCCTCCTTCAATATTTTTATCCGAACATGATAAAAATAACGAATTATCGAATAACTCAAATCAACAGAGCATGTTCTGCTAAGAATAACTGCAGAGGCATCCTTTTCATAAGGACATTCTTTCAAGGCAAACTCATCTTTAGATATTTTACCGTACTTAACCTTTTGGGCTTTTAATGTAAAAATGGTAATCTGTAAAAACAGCAATAGAATGAATGCGTGTAAAATAGTTTTCATAAACTTTCAATTAGGCATCTTAAATTAACAAAATATATTTATATCGTAAATTAAAATTTCCCTTTTTACTCAATTTTTCACGTTGATATTACTTATATAGATTTATTTTAAAGAATAGCATGCTTATTTCCAACAAAAAAGGCTAAGATGTTTATCACATTCTTAGCCTTTTTTATTGTTTCTAATTGTCTCTATTTTCGATTCATTACCTCATTTTGTTTCAAAATGGCTTCTTTATGAATCATTCGCAACAATTGCGTAATGAATGGTTCAGATAAGCCTAAGGATTTCCCCAATTCAATTCCCTTTTCACGCACCTTTTCCCATCGTTGAAGTTGAAGAATTGTCATATTTTTCTCCGCTTTATATTCACCTATCCCCTCTACAATATTCATTCGTTGCGCCAACAGCTCTATCAGCTGCGAATCCACAGAATCTATTTGATCACGATACTTTTCAAGCAGATTTTCTTCAACATCATCAACAGAGGGCAATCGGCAAACCAAACTCCTTACTATCTGATCTAAATCCGCAGGTGTTAATTGTTGTTCCTGATCATTGATTACTTCAGCTGTGCTAAAATGGCTTTCAATCATCAAACCATCCATATTCAGATCCATTCCCTTTTGTGCTATTTCCTGCACATATTTATTTGCTCCGGCAATATGACTAGGATCGCAAATAATAGGAAGATTATGAAATCGTGATTTCAGTTCGATAGGAATTTCCCATTTAGGAATGTTACGAAGCCTCGTTTTCTCGAAAGGATAAAATCCTCTGTGAATTGCTGCCAATCTGGAAATACCGGCTTTATTAATAGTTTCCAAAGCCTCAACCCATAAATTAATATCAGGATTTATTGGATTTTTTACCATTACAGGAACACTCATTCCTTGAAGAGCACTGGCCAATTCCTGAACCGAAAATGGATTGGATGTGGTTCTGGCACCTATCCATAAAATATCAACATTATGCCTTAAGCACATTTCAACATGCTTAGGAGAGGCCACCTCAACCATAGTAAGCAAGCCGGTTTCCAGCTTAACTTGATTCAACCATTGCAAAACATCCAAACCACGGTCACCAAAAGACTTAGTAATTGTTTGTGGTTTCCATGCTCCAGCTTTAAAAATCTTTACCTGTTCTACTTTTTTTAATTCTCTGGCAGTATTCAATAATTGTTCCTCAGACTCGACTATGGAAGGTCCACTTATCACTATCGGTCTTGTATCCAACTTCTTAAACCAAGTACTCATTGATTTACAATTCTCCAATCCGCTCATAACTTCACTTTTAAGGCTGTCTAATACCAAAACTGATATTAATCGCACAAAAATACACTTTTTAATGACATTGGGAAATAGGCGCAAATAGAATTGGCATCCTAAAACTGGATGCCAATCAAATGATTATTGTTCCTTTTCTATTTGATCTTTCAATTTATTAAGGACAAACCGAATGGTTTTGTAACAAATAAAAATCAAAAGTGGCCAGGTCAACAGCCATATTATAGATGATGTATACATGTCTTACTATTTAAATTAATACAAATGATCTTCCGCACTGATTTCCTGAGCATCAATCTTTTTACTATTTATTGCTCTCCATGCCCAAACAATATAAGCTATTACAAAAGGAACCATAAGAGAAACGTAACTCATCGCTGTTAATGTATAGTGCGACGATGATGCATTCTGAATGGTTAAAGAGGATTGCAAATCAGCCAATGAAGGATAAAATGAAGTGTTATTCAATCCTGCCAAAAGAAGCAGGGAGAAAACAACTAAAACAGTTCCTCCTCCGGCAAACCAGATTCCTTTTGTGTATTTTTCAAGCAAATATGATTTTACCAATCCAAACAATACTCCTACTACACCTGCTAAAAGTAAAACAGCCACAACAGGCATAGCGATAAGATTATGAAGATATTTAAAGGATTCCATACTTACGATACTTGTTTGTGCATCGGCTGCAAATCCATCCATTATCAACAAACGAACAGCGAAAAACAGAAAAAATACCAGAAATGGAATTCCTGAAACCAGCAATTGCTTTTTTGACCGGGCAAATATTTGATCATTCTCTATGCTGTTCATAAAATAAAGGCTTCCCAATACTCTTGCCAGAAAAAAGACTGTTAATCCCAAGGCTACATTGTGAAAATTAAGAACTGCCTCCAATCCACCGTAAGGTGTTGCCCATTTGGATTGATTAAAATCATTAACTGTAAACTCCGCTCCATTAAAAAAGGTTCCTACGGCTGTTCCAATAAGTATGGTTCCCAATAATCCGTTGATAAACAAAAAAGCCTCGAAAGTTTTAGCTCCCCAAACATTATTGGGTTTGCTTCTAAATTCGTAAGCAACGGCCTGAATGATGAAACAGAAAAGAATTGCCATCCAAACCCAGTAGGCACCTCCAAATGAGGTAGAATAAAATAAAGGAAAAGATGCGAACATGGCACCACCAAAGGTAACCAGAGTTGTGAAAGTGAATTCCCATTTCCGCCCTAATGCATTAACTACCATGGTTCTTTCCAGTTCTGATTTCCCTATTCGATAGATTAGTGTCTGACCTCCCTGAACAAACATCAGAAATACCAGCAAACTACCTAACAATGAATCAATAATCCACCAATACTGCTGCAATACTAAATGCGATAAATTTTCAAACATGATTAGTTTCCTCCGTGATTAGGTCCAATTTTAATTTGCTTTAACATGATTTTGATCTCTGCAATTAGTAAGCCGGTAAATACAACCAAAAAAAGAAAGAAGGTTACTATCACAGACGTACTATCGATATTCGAAACAGCCGTTAATGTAGGCATCAAATCCTGAATAACCCATGGCTGACGACCCATTTCAGCAACAATCCAGCCACACTCAGAAGCCACATATGCAAGAGGAATACTCCAAACTGCCATTCGCAAAAACCATTTTTTATTTACCACACTTTCCGTATAGATATAAACCAAACTCAATACAAAAAGCAGTATAAAATACATTCCCAATCCAACCATAATATGGAAACTATAAAAAGACATGGAGATTGGCGGAACCGTATCGTAAGGATCATCGAAATAACCATAACCAAAATACTTAAAATTCGCTTCAAGTTCTTTTTGAGCTTCTCCTTCACCAACAACATCATTAGCTTTTTTAGCGGCTTTATAGGCTTTTAATGCTTCTATTGCTTTGCGCCCCATCTCCATTTTTTGACTAACAGAAGGATGAACTTCTCCATCATTATCTGTAAATCCGTTGATGATATCATGTACTCCCGGAACAAAAGCCTCGCCATCCAAATAAGCCATATAAGAAAGCATGTTCGGAATTTCTATTTTAAAGCTAAAATCCTTCATATTCTCATTGGCACCATCACTTTCAGTAGTCGACATAAAACCCAGTGCAACCAAACCGGCACCTTTTGAACCATTATAAAGCCCTTCAATGGCAGCAAATTTCATAGGCTGGTCACGAACAATTTCCCTAGCCGAATTATCACCTGTCATTACTGTAAACAAAGATGTTAGCAGACCAAAAACCGCTGCCACAACAATACTCTTTTTAGCAAAAACAATCTCTTTCTTTTTCAATAAGTACCAAGCACTTACTCCAATTACAAAAACGGCTCCCAACACATAAGCAGATGATATGGTATGCAGAAATTTATTAACAGCCGTAGGGGAAAACAGGACATCCCAAAAGTTGTCCATTTCGTTACGTGCCGTGTCCGGATTAAATTTCATTCCAACAGGATTCTGCATCCAACCATTAGCAACCAATATCCACAAGGCAGATAGATTGGATCCAACAGCAACTAACCATGTAGAAATTAAATGGAACTTTTTACTTACTTTATTCCAGCCAAAAAACATCACAGCAATAAATGTAGATTCCATGAAGAAGGCCATAATTCCTTCTATTGCAAGTGGAGCTCCAAAAATATCTCCCACGAACCAAGAATAATTTGACCAGTTGGTGCCAAACTCAAATTCTAAAATAATTCCGGTTGCAACACCAATCGCAAAATTAATTCCAAAAAGTGTCATCCAAAACTTGGTGATCTTTTTCCATTCCGGATCATTGGTTTTCACATAAATGGTTTCCATGATCGCAATAATGAAAGCCATACCTAAGGTTAAAGGGACAAAAATCCAGTGATACATTGCAGTAAGTGCAAACTGCGCTCTGGACCAATCCACTAAAGAAGGATCTAAGTTTTCGATCATATTAATGATTTTTAGGATTAGTTAATTGATCAATCACATAATCGCTGCGCTCTTGATCGTTATTATATTGTGTGTTTAAGAAATTAGGAAAGAACAACAGCTTTAAAATAAAAAACATAACAAATAATTTCACCAAAATAATAAGCCAAATCTGGCGACTCCATTTGCTTTGATTTTTAAAGCCTTCCAAATAAAATTCCCAAATAGTTTTTGGCAATTTCATTAATTTATTAAGGATATCATTCATTGTAACAAGAACTATTGTATTTTATTTCACATACTTTTTTTTCAACAAAATAAAAGACATTTAAGTCTGCTATTATTTATCAAAATACATAACAAATGTAAAACTATTTACATAGCCACAACTAAATTCTGTATAGATAGATTTTATATGGTCATATAAAAAATCAATAAACATTTAATTCACAATCAGTTGATGCACTCATTCTGAAGCTGCATCCCTACGAACCTACTGATTTTAAAGGTTTCCGATAATTAACTACGACCTACTACCAATTCATGAATATTATTTCACAAAATACCTAAACTCAAAAAGTTAAACTTTAAAATACACATTATCAAAACATTAATATAAAACAATCACGGAAAAAGTTAAAAAACCATTAAAATCAGCTTATTACCATCTCCTTTTAACACGTCTTAACAAATCGAAATATTTAATTATATTTGAATTAACACGCAATCGTATGTGAAACATAAAAGAATTAAACAATTACAGCCCAAACACCCCTAAATTCAGAGGATTACAATCCTTATTTAGAATTAATTTAAAAACCGTTTTTGCTTTGTATTTTTAATTGGTTCCCATACAATAAAATGGATGTACACAAACAGAAAACTAACCCAATTGCATAATGAAAGAAGAAACATCAAACAACAGCAGACGAAAATTCCTTAAAAGTGTAGGAATTACTGTAGGTGCTGCCGGTGTTGTTAGTGGATTTTCTCTTCTTGGAGCAGCAAAAGCGGCAGCTCAAGAACCTGGAGAAACAGTAAATCTGTTAACACAAGATGGACAACTAGTTCAAGTTGATAAAAATCAATTGCGCCCAACAGTAAGTGAACCACTTACCGAATTACAAAAAAGAGGTCGTGAAGGTATTCCAGGTAAATCTTTTGTTATGGTGATAGACCTTAGCAAATGCAGAAATGCCCGAAAATGTATGGCTGCCTGTCAAAACCATCACCAACTAAGAGCTGATCAACACCATATTAATGTTCTTCAAATGCAGGATGCTGAACATACAGCTCCTTATTTTATGCCCAAACCTTGTCAGCATTGTGACAATCCTCCGTGTACCAAAGTTTGTCCGGTAGATGCAACTTTCAAACGTCAGGATGGAATTGTACTTATCGATAATGAAAGATGTATCGGTTGCAGATTCTGTATCGCAGCCTGCCCATACTCGGCACGTATTTTCCAATGGACAGAACCTAAGGATGCTGAAAAATACAAAAATCTTACTTACAATATCGAAGCTAACGTTCCTCAAAAGAAAGGTACAATAAGCAAGTGTTTATTTAGTGCCGACAGACTTCGTGAAGACAAACTTCCTTCTTGTGTTTCTTCCTGTCCTAATGGTGTTTACTATTTTGGAGATAGAAATGAAGATGCTGTTACCAATGGCACATCCGGAGAAACCGTTCGTTTCACCAAACTAATTGAAGATAATGCCGGTTATACATTAATGGAAGAACTGGGAACCAAGCCAAGGGTTTACTATTTACCTCCTAAAAACAGAGCGTTTGAGTTCAATGGTGACCTTTTAAACGAAGAAAATCTTCATTAAAACATTGCTTCAATTATCAATAACAGAATAATAAACAGATTTTATTTGCCCTAAATAATTTGATCTTATGAATGACTTACCAGAACAGAAAGAAACAACTCTTTCGTTTGAGAAAATAAAAAAAGACATTCTTCGTCCGATGCAAAACCACAAAGGCTTAGAACTTTGGATTGCTTTCCTAATAACAGTGATAAGTGTTTGCGCCTGGGCCTACTACGTGCAATTGCGTGATGGACTGGGAGTTACCGGCATGCGCGATTACGTATCCTGGGGACTTTACATTGCCAACTTTGTATTTTTTGTTGCTGTGAGTTTAGTTGGAATGCTTATTTCGTCGATTCTGGGTTTGCTCCGAATCGATTGGATAACACCAATATCCAGAATTGCAGAGATAATAGCAGTTGCCTTTGTTGCAGTAGCTGGCTTGGTTATTATTATGGATATGGGACGACCCGACAGGGTTGTTAACGTGCTCATACATGGTCGTTTTCAATCTCCAATTCTTTGGGATATAACCGTTGTAACCACTTACCTTACAATAAGTCTTCTATTACTGATTTTACCAATGATTCCCGATTTGGCAATCTGTAAAAAGGAATTAAAGAAAGCTTCTCCCATTCTGAAAAAGCTGTACAATATTCTATCATTTGGTTACATCAATACTCCAAATCAGCACAAACACTTACACAAAATGATCCGGACATTAATGGTTCTTATTGTTCCGGTAGGTTTGGCAATTCATACCGTAACATCGTGGCTGTTTGCTGCAACCTTGCGAAATGGTTGGGACACAACAATTTTTGGACCCTACTTCGTTGCAGGAGCATTTGTAGCAGGTTCAGCAGCCTTAATCATTGCTATGTATTTTTTCCGTGTCAGCTATAAACTTCAGGATTACATTACAGATGTTCAATTCGATAAAATGGGAAAACTGATGGTGGCTGTTTGTTTGGTATATTTATATTTCAATTTAAATGAATTTTTAGTTCCCGGTTACAAAATGAAAACCGGGGATGATGTTCATTTAAAAGAATTATTCACCGGCCATTGGGCCATCATGTTCTGGTCGTCTCAATTATTGGGTAACGTTATCCCAATTCTGCTTTTGGTTACCAAGAAATTCAGAAAGCCTTTTCCTATCATGATTATTTCATTATTCATTTTAGCAGGAGCCTGGATTAAAAGATATGTAATTGTTATTCCAACATTACTTCATCCTCATTTACCAATTCAGAATGTACCACAAAACTTTGTACACTACTATCCTTCAGCAATCGAGATTTCTGTAACCGTTTTAAGTTTTGCTTTGGCACTCTTAATCATCACAGTTTTATCAAAAATATTCCCGGTAGTTCCCATATGTGAAATTGCCGAACAAAAAGGAATCGAAGTGAAAATCGAAGCTTAAAAATATACAAACAATGAAAAATGCTATCAAAATAATTGCCAGCCTATTTCTAGTTTTTACCTTCTCAACAACTGTTGTTAAGGCCGAAGAATGGTCGGTTCCTGCATCTGCAAAAAAGAAGCAAAACCCATACGAAGCCAGCACAAAAAATATAAGTTCAGGTAAAAAGGTTTATAACATTAATTGTAAATCCTGTCATGGAGATGCTACCATGGGAAACATGCTGCCTCTTCAGCCGGTTGCCCCTTCTGATTTAGGATCACAGGCATTTTTAATGCAGACAGATGGAGAAATCTATTACAAAGTTAACAAAGGAAATGGCGCAATGCCGACCTTCGAAAAAACCTTAAGCGACGAGGACAAATGGATGGTTATTACCTATCTGCGCTCTTTCGATCAAAATAAGAAGGTAAGCAAGAAAATTGCTGAGGTAATAAATCCTGAAGTAAGCGATGTTAAAATTCTATTGGACATTAATAAGGAGGACAAACGGATTACAGCAAACCTGTCGGGTTTAACTAAAAAAGGAGATCGCGCAGCCTTACAAGGAATTGAACTAAGCATAAAGGTTAAAAGGAGTTTTGGATATTTAGATATCTCGGGCGACGATGCGTACACAAACGAAAAAGGGGAAGTTAATGTTCAATTTCCAGAAGATTTACCCGGCGATCGCGAAGGACATGTGAATCTTCTTGTTAAAGTAACAGATGATGCCTACTATGGAGAGGTAAATGTTGATCGGATTGTCAGCCTGGGTTTACCTACCAATCCAGTAAATCCTTTGGATGAAAGAGCTATGTGGGGAACCAGAGCAAATGCTCCGATATGGATAATTTTAAGCTATGTTGGTGGAGTAATCAGTATTTGGGGAGTGATTTTCCTTGTACTATTTCAACTAATTCAACTACCTAAACTCGCGAAAAACAAAGAATAAAAAACTACTCAGAATCATTCTCTTTCTTCTTTTTTGATGGTCCGCTTAACTTATACAAGAGGTATCCCATTCCTATTAGAAAATGAAGAGCAGTAATTCCAGCAAGAATATAAACAAGAGTGAAATCAGATTTCATATCAAATAATCTAAGACTGTAAAGTCTGCAAGTTGGTGAAAATGCAGGAAGAAACAAAAAAACACATTTGTGTACACTGTGGCGACGACTGTGGTTCACATCCCGTAATTTGGGATGAGAAGCCATTTTGCTGCAATGGTTGTTCTACTGTATATCAGATTTTGCACGAAAATGAACTTTGTACCTACTACGATTTTGAATCAAACCCTGGAATTAAAGTTGAAGCCGGAAAATACAAAGAGAAATTTGCTTTTTTAGATGACAACGAAATTGCAGAGCAACTTTATGAATTCGCAGAAGGAAATATCAGAAAAATAACTCTTTATATCCCAAGCATACATTGTAGTTCTTGTATTTGGTTGCTTGAGCATCTCACTATTTTAAATCAAGGAGTTGTTAAATCGATGGTTAATTTCGTTAAAAAAGAAGTGGCCATCACATTCAATTCCGATGAAATAAGCATTAGAGAATTGGCAGAATTACTATCGTCCATTCATTATATCCCTGAGATTACTCTCGACAAATTACAGTTAAAACAAAATGAAGAAGTAAACAAAAGTCTTCTTTACAAAATCGGTATTGCCGGATTTTGCTTTGGAAACATCATGCTTTTGAGCTTGCCCGAATACGTTCCGGGTCATGAGTATCTGGAAACTCATTTCAAAGAATTTTTTGGCATGATGAATTTCTTCCTCGTTTTACCTGTTTTCTTTTACAGCGGAAGTGATTATCTGCTATCTGCCGGAAAGGCAATAAAACACAAATTCATTAATATTGATGTTCCTATTTCGATGGGAATACTTATGCTCTTTATTCAAAGTAGTATTGAGATTTTCAGCGGATCGGGAGCCGGTTATATGGATTCCCTTACAGGATTAATCTTTTTTCTGCTGATAGGCAAATGGTATCAAAACAGAACTTACCAAGCCCTCTCGTTCGAACGGGATTATCGTTCCTATTTTCCGGTTGCCGTAAGTAAAATGGAAAATGGAATTGAGATAAGTACTCCTATTGAGAAACTGCAAAAAGGTGATATTATTTTAATCCGAAATCAGGAATTAATTCCTGCCGATGGCATTTTAATTAAGGGAGAAGCACAAATTGATTACAGTTTTGTAACCGGTGAATCGAAACCTGTATTTAAAGAAAGCGGAGATCATATTTTTGCAGGTGGAAAGCAAATGGGCAGTGCAATTGAATTGACAATCGAAAAAGATGTCATTCAAAGTCGTTTGACACAATTATGGAATCAATTTGAAGGTGAGGATTCTTCAAATACCAAACTAAACTCATTAATTGATCAGATCAGCAAATATTTTACCATTGCAATTATAACAATAGGAATGTTTGCCGGGATATATTGGTTATTGAATGATTCAAGCAAAGCTGTTTTTGCTTTTACTTCGGTTCTGATTGTTGCCTGTCCCTGTGCCTTAGCTCTTTCGGCTCCTTTTGCACTGGGAAACACCATGCGGTTAATGGGAAGAATGGGAATATATCTAAAAAGCTCAGCTGTGGTCGAAAAATTGAATTCAATCACCACAATTGTTTTCGACAAAACAGGAACAATAACGCAGACCGACGAAGTAAAGGTTAATTTTCATGGAGATGAACTAAGTGATGATGACAAAATTGCAGTGAAATCATTAACCAGGCATTCTACTCATGTGCTAAGTTCTACTTTGTATGAGTTTTACAAGAATATTCCTCCTGAAACGGTTGTTAACTATACTGAATTGCCATCAATGGGAATTTCGGGAACAATAAATGGACGGGAAATTAAATTAGGCTCTGCAAAATTTATTTACGAAGGAAAAACAGAAACCAGCTCTTTAAACACAGAAGTTTATTTTTCGGCAGATGGAAAAATAAAAGGGCATTTCTCTTTGAGCAATCAATACAGAACTGGTTTGTCAGAATTAATAAACGGACTAACTCCTAAATACGATTTACACATCTTGTCGGGTGATAATGATTCCGAAATGGAAAATCTAACACTGATATTTCCAAAGAAATCAATAATCCGATTTAATCAGTCGCCAAATGACAAATTGGAATATATCAACAATTTAAAGAAACAAAACAAAAGTGTTTTAATGATTGGTGATGGTTTGAACGATGCCGGCGCTTTAAAAGCAAGCAATGTAGGAATTTCAATTGCAGATGATATTTACCATTTCTCACCGGCTTGCGATGCTATTTTAGAAGCTTCAAAATTTCAACAATTAAGCTATTTCCTAAAAATATCAGGACGAAGTGTTCTGATTGTAAAACTAAGTTTCATCCTCTCTTTTCTATACAATTTATTTGGTTTGTATTTCGCAGTACAAGGAATATTATCGCCTATTGTTGCAGCCTTGCTTATGCCAATCAGTTCCATTTCGGTGGTGGCATTTGCAACCTTTACAACCAATTATATTGCCAAATCGAAAGAGATTATTACTAAAACAGAATCGAATACGGAAGAAGTCAAAATATCTTCTTCATTAAAAAATTCAGTTCAGCTAAATTAAAAAGTAAATGAGTGTATTGTTCGTTTTAATTGGTGTTAGTATGCTTGTAGCAGGAGGATTTCTTGTTGGATTTCTTTGGGCCGTGAAAAAAGGACAATATGATGATTCCTATTCCCCATCTGTTCGGATTCTATTCGACGATCAGGAAAATGAAATGCAAAAAGAAAAGGAAGAACAAAAACAACAAATAGAAAAGGAAACAACTAAGAAAAACCATAAATCTTAATTTAATGGAAACACAACATTTTTCGTACGATAACAAAATCGTGAAATTTTTCGCCTACGCAACCATTCTTTGGGGAGTAGTTGGAATGTTGGTGGGGCTTTTGGCAGCACTGCAATTGGCATTCCCGATTTTTAATTTCAATCTGGCTTATACCTCATTTGGTAGAATTCGTCCGATTCACACCAATGCAGTAATTTTTGCATTTGTTGGGAATGGAATATTTACCGCAGTTTATTATTCACTTCAGCGCTTATTGAAAGCCAGAATGTTTAATGACAGACTTAGTTGGATCCATTTCTGGGGCTGGCAGGCCATAATTGTTTCGGCGGCTGTCACTTTTGTTTTAGGAATTACTACCAGTAAAGAGTATGCAGAACTGGAATGGCCAATCGATATTGCCATTACCATAATTTGGGTTGTGTTTGGCTGGAACATGTTTGGTAC
Organism: Marinifilaceae bacterium; assembly: GCA_016936255.1. Classification (GTDB taxonomy): domain Bacteria; phylum Bacteroidota; class Bacteroidia; order Bacteroidales; family Marinifilaceae; genus Labilibaculum. The sequence goes on from JAFGYE010000027.1 coordinate 115,169, forward strand.
CATTCTAAGAAGAAGAGCCGATCACCTTTATGTTGCCATATGGTTCTATATTGCAACTTTTGTAACGGTTGCCGTTCTTCACATTGGCAATTCAATTTCCCTGCCTTACAGCTGGATTCAATCATATCCTGTTTATGCAGGTGTGCAGGATGCTTTGGTGCAATGGTGGTATGGTCACAATGCCGTAGCATTTTTCCTGACTACGCCATACTTAGGTTTGATGTACTATTTCCTGCCAAAAGCAGCCAATCGTCCGGTGTATTCTTACCGACTTTCGATAATTCACTTCTGGGCATTGGTTTTCCTTTATATCTGGGCCGGACCTCATCACCTGCTATATACCTCTTTACCGGATTGGGCACAATCTTTAGGTGTTGTTTTCTCAATCATGTTACTTGCTCCATCGTGGGGAGGAATGTTCAACGGATTACTGACACTTCGCGGTGCCTGGGATAAAGTTCGTGACAGTGCAACCTTAAAGTTTATGGTGGTAGCTGTAACCTGTTACGGAATGTCGACCTTCGAAGGACCAATGATGTCGCTAAAATGGGTAAACTCATTAACACACTATACCGACTGGACAATTGCTCACGTTCACATTGGAGCAATGGGCTGGAACGGCTTTCTTACTTTTGGAATGTTGTACTACTTGTTCCCAAAAATGTGGAATACGAAACTGTACTCTGAAAAATTAGCCAATGCACACTTCTGGGTTGGAACATTAGGCATGATTTTTTATGCACTTCCCTTGTATTGGGGTGCTGTTGTTCAAACCTTAATGTGGAAAGAATTTACTCCAGACGGATTATTAGCTTATCCTAATTTCCTGGAAACCGTTACTCAGATTTTACCAATGTATCATGCCAGGGTTTTTGGAGGACTTCTTTATTTCTCCGGACTGTTCTTAATGGTTTATAATCTATTGAAAACTGCGGCATCAGGTAAATGCATAGACAATGAAGAAGCTTCGGCTCCTGCAATTGTTACCGATACAAAACGTAGTAAAAGTGAAGGTTTACATCGTTGGTTGGAAAGAAAGCCTGTTCAGTTTATGATTTTGGCTACTGTTGCAATCTTAATTGGTGGGGCATTCGAAATTATCCCTACCTACCTGATCAAATCAAATATCCCGACTATCGAAAGTGTAAAACCTTATACTCCACTTGAGTTACAGGGCAGAGACATTTATATCCGCGAAGGCTGTAATACTTGTCACTCCCAAATGGTCCGTCCTTTCCGTTCAGAAACTGAACGATATGGTGAGTATTCAAAAGCCGGCGAATCAGTTTACGATCATCCACACCTGTGGGGATCGAAACGAACAGGACCGGATTTGGCCCGCGAAGGTGTTCCGGGTGGAAAAATGTACAAGACAAATGTTTGGCATTTTAACCATATGTTGGATCCACAAAAAATGAATGCTCAATCCATTATGCCGAAATATCCCTGGTTGATAAAAGACGTACTGGATACTTCATCTACTCCGGCAAAAATTAGAGCGATGACCACTTTAGGTGTTCCATATGCTGAAGGCTACGATCTAATTGCCAATGACGATTTAAAGAAACAAGCAGAAGAAATTGCTGCCAATCTTAAAAATTCAGGTATTGAAGTTGCAAGTGATAAAGAAATATTAGCTGTAATTGCTTACCTGCAACGTTTGGGTAGAGATATTTCGGTTCAAAAATAGACATCAGATTAGGAGTGAGAAATGAGGAAAATACTTTTATAATGATTTTTACCTCACTTCTCAGATCTCTCATCTAAACACAAAAAAAAATGAAAATAGTTAGTCATTATTTACAAGGCATTGCTGATGTTGGTTTTTTCCCAAGCATCTCATTACTGATTTTCTTCCTGTTCTTTGCAGGAATGCTTTGGTGGACTTTCAAAAAAAGCAACAAAGAATTCTTTACAGAAATGGAAAGTTATGCCCTGGACGAGGATAGTGTAAATTCACCATCAGAAGCAAAAGAATAAACAGGCTCAAAAATCAAGATAAAATGGAGAAAAAAGATAAATTCTTAGAAGAAAACGAGCATCTGATCAGCGATCATGATTATGATGGGATTAGAGAATTAAACAACCCAATGCCAACTTGGTGGCGTTATTTATTCTATATCACAATTGTTTTTGCCGCAGTATACATGTTTCGTTATCATGTTTTTGGTGATGATTTACAAATTGATGAATACAATAAAGAAATGGCTCTTGCCGAAGCCAATAAACCCAAAACAGCTTTTGATGAGAATAATCTTGTTTTGATGACAGCGTCGGCAGATTTAGACAATGGCAAAGCCATCTACGATAAAAACTGCATTGCTTGTCACGGATCATTGGGAGAAGGTAATGCAATTGGGCCAAACCTTACCGATAAGTATTGGTTAAATGGCGGCAGTCTTAAAGATGTATACCAGATTATTAAAGTAGGAAAACCGATGAAGGGAATGCTTGCATGGCAAAATCAATTGTCGCCGGAACAAATGCTGCAAGTTGCAAGTTATACTTTGAGTCTGCAGGGAACAAATCCTCCTAATGCAAAAGACGCTCAGGGTGATTTGGTTGAATAAAAATATTTACGCACATAGGGAATGTGCAAATTCAGATCTTTTTTAACTGTGGAATAATAAATTAACAAACACCAGCGAGTTCACTCACAAGGTTTAATCTAAAAAAACACTTCCTGTTCTTTGTGAAATACCTTTGAGCTTTTTTGTGTTTAAATTGAAAAAAATGGCTCCTAAAAATCCATATACTGGTTATCGTGACCAGCTTGCGACTCTAAATGAAACGGGAAAACGTAAATGGGTATACGCACAAAAACCGAAAGGAAAATTATATAACTATCGGAATATTGTTAGCTATACACTGCTGTTTCTGCTCTTTGCAGTTCCATTTGTGAAGCTAAATGGAGAGCCATTTTTGATGTTGAATATTTTAGAGCGAAAATTCATTTTATTTGGCGTTCATTTTTGGCCTCAGGATTTTCATCTCTTCCTATATTCAATGATTACACTTTTCGTATTTGTGGTCCTATTTACCGTTAGTTATGGTCGGATATGGTGTGGTTGGGCTTGTCCGCAAACTGTTTTTTTAGAATTTATTTTTAGAAAAATTGAATACTTGATTGAAGGAAATCCAAGCCAACAGCGCAAATTGGATTCCCAGCCGATGAATTTCACCAAATTCTGGAAAAAAGGTTTAAAAATCATTCTTTTTTATGCAATCTGCTTTTTAATTACAAACACTTTTTTATCCTACATTATTGGAATTGATCAGTTGTTGGAAATAATGAGAGCTCCAATATCTGAACATAGCACTGGATTTATTGTGGCTGTTTTATTTTCGGGCATTATGTTCTTTGTTTTCGCAAAATTGCGCGAACAGGTATGCTCGATGATTTGCCCTTATGGAAGATTGCAGGGCGTACTCTTAGACTCCAATTCGATTGTTGTTGCCTACGATTACAAGCGGGGCGAAGAAAGAGCTCCGCTGGAGGCTGGCGAAGATCGTGATGCAGATGGAAAAGGTGATTGTATTGACTGTTATCAATGTGTTGATGTTTGTCCTACCGGAATAGATGTTCGTGATGGTACTCAATTGGAATGTATTAATTGTACTGCCTGTATAGATGAATGTAATTCTGTAATGGAGTGGATAGGAAAATCAAAGGGTTTAATTCGATTCGATTCTGAAAAAAATATCGCCGAAGGCAAAAAACAAAAATGGCCGGCCCGTAAAATTGCTTACACCGTAGTTCTATGTATTTTACTGGGAATTGTAGCCGCATTATTTGCTTCGAGAAGCGATTTGGAAGCCATTATCCTGCGAACTCCTGGCCTAATGTATCAACCACAGGAAGGTGGAATTAGTAATATGTACAACTTTAAAGTTGTTAACAAAACGGCCTTCGAACTTCCTATTCATTTTAAAATAATGAATCACGAAGGAGTTATTAAAGTAATTGGAGAAGAATTAAAAGCCAAAGCAAGTTCGATAAAGGAAGGTGTATTTTTCGCAATTTTACCACAAAAAGAAATTACAAGCGATAACATTCCAATTACCATTGGTGTATATGCCAATGAACGATTAATAGAAGAAGTTAAACTAACTTTTGTAGGACCAAACTAACAGCAAGCATTTACAACGAACTGATTACCAATTAAAGCATACAAATAACTGATAATTGAAGGATGAAAAAGATGAGTTGGGGAACGAAATTAGCAATAGGAGCTTCGATATATATTGTCGGAATTCTTGCTTTTGTTGCATTTAGCACAACACAAAAAATCAATTTGGTATCGAAAGACTACTATCCTAAAGAAGTGGAATATCAGCAACAAATAGATAAATTAAAAAACGCCAAAGAATTAAACGAAACAATCCTTATATCGCAGAAAAACGGGAAATTACAGTTTCAATTTCCATCCAATATGCACGATCAGGTTAAAGGCGAAATCATATTTTATCGCCCTTCAGATTATGAATCTGATATTAAAACTGCCATTGAGCTTAACGAAAACGGATTGCAGGAACTGAATACTGATCAACTTTTAAAAGGAATGTACACCATCAAAATAAATTGGGAACACGATGGCATTGGATATTATAAAGAAGAGGCTGTTTACTTGAATAAATAAGTGTTTAACCACGAAGGTAAGAAGTGCAGTACGCAGTAACTCCATGAAAAAAAAGAAGATCTTAAAGTAAATGAAAATACTTAGTGCACTTTGTGGTAAAAAAAATAGTGACAAGTATTTACAAGAGGTAAGTATTAATTAATTTAACCACAAAGAGCACAAAGGGCAACACGAAGTAACACCAAGAAAAAAAATGAAGATCTCAAAGTAAATGAAAGACTTAGAAATAGTTTACAAGAAAGTATTAGATTGTGCATTTAAAGTACATACCGAACTTGGCCCAGGATTATTAGAGAGTACTTATGAGGAATGCCTTTACTATGAACTTTCTCAAGAAGGACTCAAAGTTGAGAAACAAAAAGAACTACCTCTAATTTATAAAGAAATTAGATTAGAATCTGGCTACAGACTTGATCTATTAGTTGAAGATTCAGTAATAGCTGAGATTAAAGCAATAGAAACTTTAAACGATAAGCATCTGGCACAGATTTTAACCTACATGAAACTGTCAAAGTGTAAACTGGGTTTACTGGTTAACTTCAATGTCAAATCACTTAAATATGGCATTAAAAGAGTAATATTTTAAAACTTAGTGTCCTTTGTGAAAATACTTTGTGCACTTTGTGGTTAGATAAAAAAGAAAAACATGGTATATCTATCAGCATTAATACTCGGACTTATGGGCAGTTTTCACTGTGTGGGAATGTGTGGTCCTATTGCACTGGCAATTCCATTAAAAACAACTTCATGGCTGGCAAGAATTTCGGGCGGTGTAATTTACAACATCGGACGTGCCCTTACCTATGCAATAATGGGAGCCATATTTGGTTTGCTGGGAAGAGGTTTGGTGATGAGTGGATTTCAGCAATGGGTTTCCGTTATTATGGGTGCTATCATGATTCTATCCGTAATCACACCTTCCATTTATAAGAATCGCTTTAACGCTGAAAAAGGGATATTCTCCTTTGTAGGAAAAGTAAAACTTTCCTTGGGAAAACTATTCACTCAACGTAGTTATGGATCGCTTTTTTTAATCGGATTATTAAACGGATTGCTACCCTGCGGTTTGGTTTACGTTGCCATTGCTGCCGCAATTGCCACAGGATCATCTGCCGGAGGCGGGCTTTTCATGTTCATTTTTGGCTTGGGAACTCTTCCTATGATGTTGGCCATTTCGCTAATTGGCAACTTAATTACATTAGAATTGAGAAAGAAAATTACCCGGTTAATTCCTTATGCCATCGTATTTATCGGGATTCTGTTCGTGCTTCGCGGACTGAGTTTAGGAATTCCTTTCCTAAGTCCTCCAGAAAAAGCTATGCATGTACCTACCGAGCAAGTGGATGCCGCCAAACCAAAACCAGATTGTTGTCATTAAATCCAAAGCTCTACCAAAAAATCTTATTGTGATCCCATAGTGTACAAAAACGAACTCTTTGTCTGACAAATTATTTTTATTGTTTCCAATCAGGATATCTTGTAAATTAAGGGGAGCCTAAGTTTAACCAATGATATTCTAACACCATGAAAAAAATACTTAACAACTTGTTGACGTTTTTCAACACTACAGAAGAAGATTCCTTTTACTACGTAAGAATTGAACGAAATGACAAATGCTTCTGCAGCAGCGGTAAAAAATACAAAGCTTGTCATTACCCCGATCATCAGAAAAAAAGTAAAGTTGCCGTTAAAAAAATTAGTGAAACAAGCGGAGAAGAACAGATTAAAATTCTAAGTGTAAACCGACTCCGAAAAGAATATTATCGTATAAAATCGAATGTACATTAAAATACAAACAGCTTTTGGCTGATGGATGAACGGTTTTAGAAACACCACTCCAATGCCATAGCCAAAAGCTTATTTACCTCTTTACAGCCTCAACCTGTTCAAGAGAAACCTCCCCATAATCATTCCCCCAGGAATTCAGAATATAATTAAAAACGGCGACCAATTCCTTATCTGTTAAACCGGATGCAGGCATCAAACTGTTGTACTTTACCCCATTTACTTTAATGGGTTTATTACTTCCGTACTTCACCATTTTTATGGCATCTTCCGTATGCTTCTTCAAGTAATCGGAATTAGCCAAAGGAGGATAAAATTTTTCAATTCCTCCACCCGTCTTCATGTGACAGTTCATACACTTGGCTCTATACAGTTGAGCTCCCTTTTCCATATCAATTAGTGATATTTCAGAACTCACAAGCTTTTCCTTTGCGTTTTTTTTCTCAGATCCACCACAAGAAATTAGAAAAAAAAGCATTGTCAGAAATATTACGTTCAATTTATTCATACTCCTTATTCTTTTTTAGATCCAGTAAAAATAGCAAATACACCGTAAATTATCAAAATAATCCTACAGTCTAAATAGCTAACTACCGCAAAAAAAGGCAATTAGACATAAGCCCCAATCAAATATTTTTATATATTTATATGGATCAGAGTAATGATTGCCAAATAATTGCCCCATTTCTCTCCTTTACCCTAAACAATGGAGGACTATTTATGAAATTAAAACTTACTGTTTCTTTTCTGCTAATCTTGATTACTTCTTTATCATTTGGTCAAGACGTTAAAGACTTGTATTACGACATAGAGGTTGGAGTCATAGAACATCTTGACGATACCATTCCTGAGGACATACAATTAACTAACGAAGCCGGCGAATTGATCTTTTTAAAAGATCAAATTAACAAACCTACTGCAATTGTATTTGTCTACTTCCGTTGCCCGGGTATCTGCAGCCCTTTAATGGATGGCATTGCAGATGTCATTCAAAAAAGTGACTTGGAAATCGCTAAAGATTATCAAGTGATCACCATTAGTTTTGATCCTCAGGAAACATATGATCTGGCCGTTAAAAAGAAAAACAACTACAAGTCCTTAATCAAAGGCAAAAACACTCAGGAGGGTTGGAAATTCTATACCGGCGACAGCCTGAATATTGCCAAAGCAACAAAAGCACTGGGATTTAGATATAAAAAAACCGGCAACGAATACACTCATGCGGCCACAGTTATTGTAACAAGTCCCGATGGCAAGATCACCCGCTATTTAAATGGCACCTACTTTTTGCCATTTGAGTTTAAGCTGGCGATGATGGAAGCCTCTAAAGGACAGGCAGGACCAACAATCAACAAACTACTTCAATATTGCTATTCCTACGATCCGGTAGGACAAGCCTACGTTTTAAACATCACGAAAATAACAGGAACCATCATCTTAGTTATGGGACTGATCGTATTTCTGTTGTTAGTGTTTAAGAAACCTAAAAGGAAACGAAATTAATTAAACCACTAATTCCTCAGATTAACACAAATACGATCTATCAAAATTTGTGAAATCTGTGGTTCTGATTAAGATAAAAAATTAACACTATACCTATGTCTGATACCGTAATTCAAAACCATGAGCTAAACTACCTTGAATATCAGGGACGATACAAAGGAATATTTGCATGGATTTTCTCAACAGACCACAAACGAATCGGCTTGTTGTATTTATACAGCATGCTGGTGCTTTTTAGTGTAGCCGCTATTCTGGGGCTGCTAATGAAAATAGAGCTGATAGCACCCGGGAAAACCATTATGGATGCCCAAACTTACAACAGCTTTTTTACCCTTCACGGGATCACCATGATCTTTTTAATCGTGGTTCCGGGCTTACCCGCTGTGTTTGGAAATTTCTTTCTGCCTCTGATGATTGGGGCAAAAGATGTGGCATTTCCCAAGCTGAATCTTTTATCGTGGTGGATTTATATTTTAGGAGCTGCAATTGCACTCTCGGCTCAGTTTTTTGGTGACGGACCTCCGGATACGGGCTGGACATTTTACGCTCCCTACAGTTTTAGAACCGGAACAAATATGCTGCCGGCCGTTACTGGTGCGTTTATACTGGGTTTCTCATCTATTGCCACAGGTATCAACTTTATTGTTACCATGCATAGAATGAGAGCTCCCGGTATGTCGTGGATGAAAATGCCGCTATTCCCTTGGGCTCTTTACGGTACCAGCTGGATTCAGGTACTGGCAACGCCTATTGTTGGTGTTACTTTACTAATGATTGTACTGGAACGTACCCTGCAAATCGGTTTTTTCGATCCTGCCTTAGGCGGCGACCCAATCTTATATCAGCATTTATTCTGGATTTACTCCCACCCAGCTGTTTACATCATGATATTGCCTGCGATGGGGGTGATCTCGGAGATTATTCCAACATTCGCACGAAAAACCATTTTTGGATACAAAGCCATTGTCGTTTCAACACTGGCAATTGCATTTGTTGGTTACTTTGTTTGGGGACATCACATGTTTACATCAGGAATGAGTGGAACGGCCCTGTATACATTTTCGATTCTGACATTTTTAGTGGCCATTCCCAGTGCCATTAAAATATTCAACTGGGTGGCTACCCTTCATAAAGCTTCCATCGATATTCAAACCCCTTTCTTGTGGGCTCTTTGCTTTCTTTTTGTTTTCATGATCGGAGGATTATCCGGAATGGTACTGGGTGCCTTATCGGCCAACGTTCATTTGCACGATACGGCATTTGTGGTTGCTCACTTTCACTTTATTGTTTTCGGTGGTACCGGATATGCATTTTTTGGAGCTATGCATTACTGGTACCCAAAAATGTTTGGAAGAATGTACGACAAAGGTTGGGCGAACATAGGTTTAGCAGTATTCTTTACTGGTTTTAACACACTTTATCTTCCCATGTTTTATTTAGGAATGATTGGAATGCCCCGCAGGTATTACGACTATGTTGAAGAATTTCACGGACCAAACATCGTTTCCTCGTTTGGAGCCATGCTGATGATTTCAGGCTTGATCATTATCATTACCAATTTGGTTCGCTCGGCCCGCAAAGGAGCAATTGCAGAAGCTGATCCCTGGAAAGGAAAAACACTGGAATGGACAACTGCAAGTCCTCCGACACTTGAAAATTTTGCCAAAATCCCAGTAGTAACCAAACTGCCATACGACTATGAGTAATCATGCACACATTGATGAACACCGCGACGATGAAGGTGCTAAAACAGGAATGTGGATCTTTATATTTACTGAACTGCTGCTTTTTGGCGGATTGTTTATTGTCTATTCGGTATACCGTTACTTAAACCCGGCTGCTTTCCATTTGGCCGCCGAAGAGCTGGATACTTTTATCGGCACCGTAAATACCGTTATTCTTTTAGTGAGCAGTATGACCATTGCCATGTCTATCAGTGCCATGCAGTATAAAAATAAAAAACTTACGTTGCTATTAATGGGCGTTACTATTTTATTAGCTGTGCTATTCATGGTGAATAAGTATTTTGAGTGGAGTGGAAAAATTGCACATGGAATTTATCCTGGTAGTCCTACGCTAATGGAAGCCAGTCAGGGAGAAATATTGTTTTTTGGTTTGTACTACGCCATGACCGGACTTCATGCCTTACACATTGTTATAGGCGTCGCATTTATTGCCTGGGTAATGAGACTGGTTGTAAAAGATGAGGTACAACACGACAACTTCGCAATACTTGAAAACAGTGGGTTGTATTGGCATTTAGTCGATCTGATTTGGATTTTCCTTTTCCCCTTATTCTACCTAATCACTTAATTGTACTGTTATGGAAAAAGAACAACACACCCACATTGTAAAATACAAAACCTATGTATTTGTTTTGATTGCTTTGCTTCTCATGACCTTTACATCAGTGGCCATAACGAGTATTAATTTAGGTCCGTACACCGTTTCGGCGGCATTACTGCTGGCAGGCAGTAAATCTTTATTGGTATTACTGATTTTTATGCACCTAAAGTTCGACAAAAAGTTCTATTCCATAATGATAGGCGGGGTATTACTGCTGTTTGCCTGTGTGATTTTAATTACGTTCTTAGACTACTTATACCGATAGCTTATGACTTCCAAAGCAATACCCGATGCTTCAAATTTTGTGAAAGGTGTAGATACTTCTTTCGAGGTGATATTAGGAATCATTTTCTTTTTCCTGATCGCCATCACAGCTACCATGATATACTTTGTATTCCGATATCGCAAAGAAAGAAATCCGGTAGCCACCCAAATCCACGGAAGTGTTTCCCTTGAGATACTTTGGACGGTTATTCCCACCCTATTGGTGATGGTGATGTTTTATTACGGATGGATGGGTTACAAACCGATGAAGGAAGTCCCTGACGATGCTTTTGTAATTAAAAGTGTTGGCAGAATGTGGAATTGGCAGTTCGAATATGAAAACGGCAAAAAAACAGATACCCTGTATGTTCCTTTGGATCGTGCTGTGAAACTGGACTTGGTAGCTCTGGATGTAATACACAGTTTATACATTCCCTCGTTTCGGTTAAAGCAGGATATTGTTCCCGGAAAAAAACAAATGATGTGGTTCATTCCCGGCCGGGAAGGCGAATTCGATTTGTTTTGCACAGAATATTGCGGCTTGCGGCACTCCTCCATGCAAACATCTGTAATTGTAATGCCACAGGATAAATTCGACAGCTGGTACATCGATACAACCGAAACCGTTCCTCTTATTACTGATAAACCCGGTGCTTTGGGCTTAATCATCGTTAAGAAGAATGGTTGTCTGGCCTGTCACTCGCTCGATGGATCGAAGTTGGTTGGCCCAAGCTGGAAAGGTATATTTGGCAAAACCGAAACCGTAATTACAAATGGTCAAACAAGAGAAGTAAATGTCGATACAGCCTATGTAATCAACTCCATCTACAATCCTAACGATGATATTGTAAAGGGGTACAGCAAAGGTTTGATGCTTTCCTATAAAAACGAATTGACAGAAGATGATATCGACGAAATCATTGAATTCATGAAGACGCTTTCTAATTAAACAACTTATGAGCATATCCCCGAAAATATCAACACTCTCTGAATTGGGAAAAATTAAAATCGCTGTTCCAATAGCCATTTCCTGTTTCACTGGATATTTACTGTATTCTCCCGAATTCTCATTGGATATGGCTTATGTGGTGTTTGGTATTTTTCTGATTGTGGCCGGAGCTTCAGCTTTAAACCACATTCAGGAGCACAAAAAAGATGCGTTAATGAACCGCACCAGATTCCGGCCCATTCCATCCGGAAAAATCAGCATTTCGGAAGCAGTGAAATGGAGTGTTTTCTTCCTGCTTTCGGGCTGCGGCCTTTTGGCTTTGGGAGGCACTACCGAAAGTTTATGGCTGGCCATATTCTCCATCTTTTGGTACAACCTGGTATATACTCCCTTAAAACAGATTTCGGCATTTGCTGTTGTTCCCGGAGCGTTAAGCGGTGCATTTCCTCCAATGATTGGTTACGCTGCAGCAGGCGGTAATTTTTTGGACTGGCCCATTTTAGCCCTTTCCTTTTTCTTCTTTATTGGTCAGATTCCGCACTTTTGGCTCTTGTTGCTGCTCTATGGCGAAGATTATAAAAAAGGAGGTTTTAAAGTACTGACTGATGTGTTTAGCGTAAAACAAATTCACAACATCACCTTAATATGGATGCTGGCTACCATCATGGTCGCTTTACTGCTTCCCATCTTTGAGGTTCTCTCATCAAAAATTCTGATTTGGTCTTTACTGGCCCTATCCTTCTGGATTATCCCCAACAGTTTTATTCTTTTAAAAAATTACGATAGAATAACGGTTCGGAAATTGTTTTTGCGCTTAAACCTGTATTTCCTGATGATCATGATCCTGATTAGTATCGATAAACTTTACTTTTAGAGCTGTTCCCATCTTGTTGTCACAGACTGGACATTTACATCAATCCTTTTTATATTTACAATTCAACTAAACCCTGCTAAAATGAGAAAAATTCTAATCGTAGTATTTGCAATTGCTTTCCTGGCCGCTTGCCAGTCGAATACTAAAAAAGCAGAGAGCAAAAAAAACGAAACAACACAAGTGGTTGACTATGAAACAATGGAATTGACCGTAACCGGTATGACCTGCACCGGCTGCGAAAACACAATTAAAAATAGTCTCAAACAAATTGATGGTGTTGTTGAAGTGGAAGCTTCCCATACAAATAGTAAAGTAACTGTTAAAGTGGAAAAGGATAAAGTTACCCGTGAAGAAATTGCACAGCAGATTGAAGCCGTTGGTTACAATGTAGAGAAGTAAAATAAGAACCTGCGAAGCTGCATTACGCAGAGGATGTGCAAAAAGTATCGTTCTATTGTCATTCTGAGCTTGTCGAAGAATCTTTCACTTTGAAATACAGATGTTTCGTCCCGATAGCCATCGGGATCGCTCAACATGACAATCCGATACAAAATATTACTTTTTGGACATATTCCTTTTCCTTTCTATGAATTAAGCCAAAGCCAGACTTTGGCTGCGAATTTGCACCCAATGCAAAATGATACCGATATATATAAGAATCAATATCCAGTTGGCGCAGATAGGGATTATTTGACTTCGTCGATTTTCAATTCAAATACGAATCGGTATTAGACTGGAAAAAAACAGGCAGTCTTTACCCATCAATAAGCAGTGCCGGCGAGCTGGAAGCTGCGAAAGTAAGCTCGGCTTCAATTAAAAATGCAGGTGTTAATTACCGTGCCAACAGTCGCATTATAAAAGCAGTAAACGACGCTGGATTTAACAAAATTTGATCTTTTCAGAAAACCACGTGTGGTTTCGATGCAAACCACACGTGGTTTCATCCAAAAGCACGTGTGGTTTTGAGTAATACCACACGTGGTTTTGACCAAAAGCACGTGTGGTTTCGAGTAAAATCACTGCTGCAAGCTAAAAGCGTGAAGAAAGATTTGGCTTCGGCCAGTAAGTTGAAGCAAGATTGCTCTTGTTTTGAGGCAAATGATAACAGGAAATATAAAGGCTTGAAGGAGTGAAATGAAGCGAATGCAAAACATCTATTGCCGTTGCTTTTAAGCAACTGATCAAATGATGCTAAAGCAAAACATGAACAATATTTTAATTTCAGTTGGCTAAAGCAAAACTGCAATAGATGAAAAAAACAAAGCATTTGCTGATGCAATTAGAAAATCAAAGTGTTTATTCCTCTTTTTTTCAGGCAAATGATAATAGGAAGTAAAGGTTTGAAGGAGTGAAATGAAGCGAATGCAAAACATCTATTGCTGTTGCTTTTAAGCAACTGATCAAATAATGCTAAAGCAAAACATGAACAATATTTTAATTTCAGTTGGCTAAAGCAAAACTGCAATAGATGAAAAAACAACTCTCCTTTTGGTCCTCCCCCAGTTCAAAATGCCCTTTTCAGGCAATTATCCGCAGGCCTGCAAGTTGGCAACTTTGACAGCTTGAATCTTTGTTTCAATTCACTACTTTAGTATGGCTTTTACCGATGACATTTCATATTGTCATCATAATAGGTGTACATTACTGCCCGATATGGGTCGGTAAATACACTTTTCACTAAAATATTAACGAAATAAAGCCCATTTCTTTATTTAGGAGTTGAACAAAAACCGCCTATGGCGGTAGTTAAGAAATAAGCTTGTAACTTGATTGAATATTTATTCATTAAAAATTTAGTCATGAA
>JAFGYE010000028.1 GCA_016936255.1 Marinifilaceae bacterium
AATTTTGACAGAGCCTAAATCGCTCTATAAAAATGAAAATTAAAAAATAGAATAAAACTCTAGGATATCAGGGGTCAAAACAGTATGGTAGTCAATATAAGAGAAAGGCTTGTTTGACAAACACAAATTAAACAATAAGAAAATGAATATTGAAAAAGAATTACATAGCAGAAGTGGTTCCCTTTGCGAATTGTGTGGTGCAACAGAAGATTTAAAAGCGTACGAAGTAACTCCGACAAAAGGAACTGCCGATAAAAACATATTGGTTTGTGCAACCTGCCATTCTCAGATTGAAAATCCAGATCAAGTAGATGCCAACCATTGGCGTTGTTTAAACGATAGCATGTGGAGTACAGAGCCTGCTGTTCAGGTTATGGCTTGGCGCATGCTAAACCGGTTGCGTTCAGAAGGATGGCCACAAGATTTACTGGATATGCTTTATCTGGACGAAGAAACTTTAGAATGGGCTAAAGCAACCGGAGAAGGAGATAACGAAGAAGATGCAGTAAAACATATCGACAGCAACGGAGCTCAATTGCAGGCTGGTGATACGGTTACTCTAATTAAAGATTTAAACGTAAAAGGTGGTGGTTTTACAGCCAAACGCGGAACTGCTGTTCGCAATATTTCCTTAGTAGCAGATAATGCAGAACATATCGAAGGTCGTGTAGAAGGTCAGCAAATTGTGATCCTAACCAAATACGTAAAGAAATCGAACTAGATCAGCATTAACAAGTTAAATATACACTAAAATAGGGATGCTATTAATTAGCATCCCTACTCTTTTCACAACAATGCTTTTTTAGTGATATGAGATGCCCCAATGCGCTAAAATCAGCCGGCAAAATCATTTTATTAGTGAATTAATTTCGCTTTATTTACATTATAATTTACGCCATCCAAATAAAACTCTAAAACGAACGAAATGAACATTACTATTGTTGGTACCGGTTATGTAGGTTTAGTTTCCGGAACTTGCTTTGCAGAAACAGGGATTACTGTCACATGCGTTGATGTAAATCAGACTAAAATAGACAATTTAAATAAAGGTATTATTCCAATTTACGAACCTGGTTTGGAGCCAATGGTAAAACGCAATATGGAAAAAGGCCGTTTGTTTTTTTCAAATAGTTTAAAAGATAGTATTTCTGATGCTGATGCTATATTTATTGCTGTTGGCACACCTCCGGACGAAGATGGAAGTGCGGATCTTCAATATGTAATTGGTGTGGCAAAGGAAATTGGACAATACATTGATCACTATCTTGTTGTTGTTACCAAAAGTACCGTACCAATTGGAACCGCCGAAAAAGTTAAGGCCGCTCTTAAGGAAGAGCTAACCAATCGAAATATCGAAATTCAATTTGACGTTGCTTCGAACCCTGAATTTTTAAAAGAAGGCGCTGCAATCGACGATTTCCTAAAACCAGACAGAGTGGTAATCGGGACTGAATCGGAAAGAGCTCAGGCTGTAATGACCAAACTTTACAAGCCATTTCTGATGAATAATCACCCTGTAATTTTCATGGATATTCCCTCTGCAGAAATGACAAAATATGCCGCAAACTCAATGTTAGCAACAAAAATCTCTTTCATGAACGACATCGCCAATCTTTGCGAAATTGTAGGCGCTGATGTAAATAACGTTCGCCGCGGTATTGGATCGGATAGCCGTATTGGAAATAAATTTATCTATCCGGGCACAGGGTATGGCGGATCCTGCTTTCCAAAAGACGTTCAGGCACTTATTAAAACAGCAGAACAAAAGGGACATCCTCTTGAAATTTTAAAATCTGTTGAACTGGTAAACAACCGTCAAAAAAGCGTGCTGTACAAAAAGATGATGGCACATTTTGATGGAGATTTAAAAGGCAAAAAAATTGCGATCTGGGGTTTATCATTCAAACCAAACACTGATGATATGAGAGAAGCTCCATCATTGGTTATTATCAACAAACTTTTAAGTGAAGGAGCAGAAGTGATTGCATACGACCCTGTTGCTGCGAAAGAGTGCCATCGGAAAATTGGCGATACAATCAGCTATGCAAAAGATCAATATGAAGCTTTAATTGATGCTGATGCATTACTGATAGTTACTGAATGGTCTGAATTCAGACTTCCAAACTTTAAAGTAATGGAGAAATTAATGAAGGAAAAATTAATTTTCGACGGAAGAAATATTTATGACCTTTCGGAAATGAAAGAACTGAACTACACCTATTATTCCATTGGACGAGAAATTATTAAAAAAGAAGCTGTTGTGTAAATAAATCAGACTAGGGAGATAAGCTATGAAGAGAATTTTGATTACCGGAGGTGCCGGATTTATTGGTTCACATCTTTGCGAGAGATTACTTAAAGAAGGCAATGATGTAATCTGTTTGGATAACTATTTTACAGGCTCAAAAAGAAATATAGCTCATTTAATAGACAATCCGTATTTTGAGCTTGTTCGTCATGATATCACAGAACCATACTATGCTGAGGTAGATCAAATTTACAATTTGGCCTGTCCTGCTTCTCCAATACACTATCAATACAACCCAATTAAAACGACCAAAACTTCAGTAATGGGCTCAATAAATTTACTTGGGCTCGCGAAAAGAATAAATGCTAAAATTCTTCAGGCGTCGACAAGTGAAGTTTATGGGGATCCTGAAATTCATCCGCAAACAGAAGACTATTGGGGAAATGTAAACCCAATTGGCATTCGATCCTGTTACGATGAAGGCAAGCGTTGTGCCGAAACATTGTTTATGGATTATCATACCCAAAACAATGTTGCAATCAAAATTGTGCGGATTTTCAATACTTACGGTCCCAACATGCACCCAAATGATGGACGTGTCGTTTCAAATTTTATTGTTCAGGCACTAAAAGGCGAAGATATCACTCTTTTTGGTGATGGTCTGCAGACCAGAAGTTTTCAATATGTTGATGATTTATTGGAAGGAATGATTAGAATGATGAATTCAAGAAAAGAATTTATTGGCCCGGTGAATATTGGCAACCCAAATGAATTTACAATTTTAGAATTAGCTCAAAAAGTAATTAAGCTAACCAATTCAAGCTCTAAGATCATTTATCTGCCCTTACCAAAAGACGATCCCACACAAAGACAGCCAAACATTAGTCTTGCAAAAAAGGAATTGAACAACTGGGAACCAAAAATCCAGTTAAATGAAGGTTTACTTCGAACTATTTCGTATTTTGATAACTTATTATCAATCAAACCAACACACTAAATGAAAGGAATCATATTGGCTGGAGGTTCGGGAACAAGACTTTATCCGATCACAAAAAGCATTTCGAAACAAATTATCCCGGTTTACGACAAACCAATGATATACTACCCTCTTTCCGTTTTGATGCTTGCAGGAATAAAGGAAATTCTAATTATTTCTACTCCAAAAGATTTACCTCTTTACAAAGATCTTTTTGGAAACGGAAACCAGTTTGGATTAGATATTTCGTATGCGAAACAAGCCTCGCCAGACGGATTAGCGCAGGCATTTATTATTGGTGAAGAATTTATTGGCGACAGTCCTGTTTGCATGATTTTAGGTGACAATCTTTACTACGGATATGAATTTGGCAAACAACTTAAGGCTTCAGCAAAACTAACCGAAGGAGCACTGGTTTTTGGATATCATGTAAAAGATCCGGAAAGATATGGCGTTGCTGATTTTGATGAGAATGGCAAAGTAAAAAGTCTGGAAGAGAAACCTGAACATCCTAAATCCAACTATGCTGTAACCGGCTTGTATTTTTACGACAACACTGTGGTTCAAAAAGCCAAGTCATTAAAACCCTCGAAACGAGGTGAACTAGAAATAACAGATCTAAACCTAATCTATTTAAAAGAAAACAGTCTTAAGCTTCAGGTTTTGGGGCGTGGAATTGCCTGGCTGGATACTGGAACGCATGACAGCATGCTTCAGGCCTCTAATTATATTGCAACAATAGAACAAAGGCAAGGATTAAAAGTTGCCTGCCTAGAAGAGATTGCATACAGAAATGGATTCATAAACAAAGAACAACTAATTGAATTAGCGCAACCCCTGCTCAAAAATCAGTACGGAGAATATTTGATGATGGTAGCCAATGAAAACATTAATAAGCAGTGCAGCTAACATGGAAATTATCAAAACCAAAATCCCCGATTTATTAATTATCAAACCAAGAGTCTTTGAGGATGAGAGAGGCTATTTTTTTGAGAGCTACAACGAAGAAATTTTCCGCAATAAAGGTCTTGATCTTTCTTTTATACAGGATAATGAATCCAAGTCAGGATATGGAGTGATAAGAGGGCTGCATTATCAGCTGGCACCTTACTCTCAAACAAAATTGGTGCGTGTAATAGAAGGCAAAGTGTTTGATGTTGCTGTTGACTTAAGAAAAGATTCTCCAACTTTCGGACAATGGAGTGGCATTGAATTGTCTGCCGATAATAAAATTCAATTTTTAATTCCGAAAGGGTTTGCACACGGATTTTCAGTAGTAAGCGAGTCTGCTACCTTCATTTACAAGTGCGATAATTTTTATAATCCAGAAGCAGAAAGAGGAATTAACTTCAACGATCCATTCTTAAATATAAATTGGAGAATAGAACCTGACAAAGCCATCATATCCCCAAAAGATAAAGTATATCCAAATTTCAAAGAAGCTGAAAAGAATTTTAAATACAGCAGATAAAACATGACTAACATCCTAATTACAGGCTCTAAAGGGCAGTTGGGTACTGAGATAAAAGAGTTGTCTACAAAATTTGGCAATCTTCAATTCTTCTTTACGAATATTGAAGAATTAGATATTTGCTCTTTGGATGCAATAAAAAATTACATTAGCAACAAACAAATCTCCTACATTGTTAATTGCGCCGCCTACACAAATGTTGATCAGGCGGAAGAAGATGAAGTTACAGCCAGATTAATAAATGTTGATGCTGTAAAAAACCTGGCTACAGTAGCTTCTCAGAACAATATTACATTAGTTCACATTTCTACCGACTATGTATTTTCCGGCGACAACTCGGTTCCTTATTCAGAGGATCAAAAGGCAAAACCAATGGGCGTTTATGGCAGAACCAAATTTGAAGGGGAAGAAAATATTCGAAACATATGCCAAAAGCACATCATTATACGTACCTCATGGCTATACTCTCCCTTTGGCAAGAATTTTCTAAAAACCATGCTTCGTTTAGGTAAAGAAAAAAAATCATTAGGTGTCGTGTTCGACCAAATAGGAACGCCAACCTATGCTCATGACTTAGCTTCTGCAATCCTTCAAATCATTGAGAGTATTGATAAAAACAGTGAATTTAATGATTTTGGAACCTACCATTACTCCAATGAAGGCGTTTGCAGCTGGTATGATTTTGCCATCGAAATACAAAACACATCAAAAAATAGATGTAAAATTAACAGCATAGAAAGCAGGGATTTTCAATGCCTTGCACAAAGACCACACTACAGCGTTTTGAATAAATCGAAAATTAAACATATTTTTACGCTTGAAATACCACACTGGAGAAGCAGAATTGAACATTGTATTAAAAGAATTACAGAATAGTTAACCAAAAAAAAATTGTGTCAAAGATGAACAAAACTGAGATTTTTGAAATAGTAAATGAAAAAGCCAAAGCCTGGCTTGAGGGGAACTACGATCAGGAAACTAAAGATGCTGTAAAAACATTATTAGAGAAAGAAGATAAAACTGATTTAATAGATTCATTTTATAAAGATCTTGAATTTGGAACTGGAGGACTACGGGGCAAAATGGGTCCGGGAACAAACAGAATGAATATTTATACCGTTGGAGCTGCCACCCAAGGGTTGGCAAACTATGTTAACAAAGTATTTGCCGGACAAGATAATCTTTCTGTTTGCATTGGATATGATTGTCGTAACAACAGCAAATTATACTCTGATACTGTTGCTAATATTTTCTCAGCAAATGGTATTAAAGCATATATCTTTGAAGATTTAAGACCAACTCCTGAGATGTCTTTTGCGATTCGCCATTTGGGCTGTCAATCAGGTGTTATTATAACCGCCTCCCACAATCCTAAAGAATACAATGGATATAAAGCATATTGGGAAGATGGTTCTCAATTGGTTATTCCTCACGATAAAAATGTAATTGCTGAAGTTAAGGCAGTAAAGCTTGAAGAAATCAAATTTGAAGGGAATCCAGCACTAATAGAAGTCCTTGGAGAAGATATGGACAAACTTTATTTGGATACAGTTAAAACATTAAGCCTTTCACCTGAAGCGATCAAAAATCAAAAAGATTTAAAAATTGTTTTCACTCCATTACATGGAACAACAGTAAAACTAGTTCCTGCTTCACTAAAAAATTATGGTTTTGAGAATGTCATTCATATTCCTGAACAAGATGTTGTAGATGGAAACTTCCCCACTGTTTGGTCAGCAAATCCTGAAGAACCGGAAGCTCTTAAAATGGCTGTTGATAAAGCCAAAGAAGTTAATGCTGATTTGGTGATGGCTTGTGACCCGGATGGTGACCGTTTGGGTATTGCGGCAACTAATGATAAAGGTGAGTGGGAAATCGTAAATGGAAATCAGACTGCTCTTATTTTTAACTACTACCTGATTAGAAGAAGAAGAGAACTTGGACTTTTAACCGGCAATGACTATGTGGTAAAAACCATTGTTACTACAGAACTCTTCAAAGATGTAGCCGAGAAAAATAACGTACAGTGTTTTGATGCTTACACAGGATTTAAATGGATTGCTGACGTAATCAGAAAAAATCCAGATAAAAACTACATTGGTGGCGGTGAAGAATCCTTTGGTTACATGCCGGGTGATTTTACCCGTGATAAAGATGCAGTATCTTCCTGCAGCATTATGGCCGAGATTGCCGCCTGGGCAAAAGATCAAGGGAAAAACGTATTCGATATCCTTAAAGATATTTACGTTGAGTATGGTTACTCGAAAGAAAAAATGATTTACATCGTTCGAGAAGGACTGGAAGGAGCACAGGAAATTGAAAAATTAATGTACGACTACCGCTACAATCGTCCGAAAGAAATTAACGGATCAACCTTGGTTTTGGTTAAAGATTA
Source organism: Marinifilaceae bacterium (assembly GCA_016936255.1). Classification (GTDB taxonomy): domain Bacteria; phylum Bacteroidota; class Bacteroidia; order Bacteroidales; family Marinifilaceae; genus Labilibaculum. Next base: position 7,091 of record JAFGYE010000028.1, read on the forward strand.
TTCCACAAGAATAGCCACAAATCCTGTAACTGGAGAAGAAACGGCCTTAGATTTTGAGACTACAGCTGACGTTCTTCAATTTTATTTGGAAGACGGAACGAAGATTTCTGTTCGTCCATCGGGAACCGAACCAAAAATTAAATATTATTTCGAAGTACGCGAAACACTAGCTTCGATTGAAGAATTTTACGCTACAGAGGATAAAGCCAATAAAAAAATTCAAGGAATTATTAGCTCTTTGGAATTAAACTGATATTTTTAGGGTAGCTTTATGCTACCCTACACTTTTTACTCATTATGGATAACAAAAGAACCATTCTATCTGTTGACGATTCTCCAATTAATAACAAATTAATTGAAGCCTATTTCAGACGCGATTATACTGTCATTTCAAAAGAAGGAGGCCAGCAAGCTCTTGATTGGCTAAACGATAATATCCCTGATGTTATTCTTCTTGACATTATGATGCCCGTAATGGATGGAATCGAAGTTCTTGAAAAAATCCAATTAAATGAAAGACTGAAAGAAATTCCTGTTATTATGGTTTCGGCCAAAACAGAAATGGAATCCATAAAAGCAACCTTAAGCTTAGGGGCTCAGGACTACGTTAAAAAGCCAATTGATTTTACCGAACTGCAAACCAAAGTATTAATTGCATTTCAAATCAATGAACAAAAACAAGAAATTTCCAAATATAAATCTTACTACGATATCCATCAAGGTATGATTCATGCAGGTAGAATTCAAAGATCGATTCTTCCTGATGCGGAAAATTTCAGAAGATTATTTTCAAAATCCTTTATCATCAATCTGCCTAAACATGTTGTAAGTGGAGATTTTTATTGGATTCAGCAGAATTTTCATAAGAAAAACATTGGCTTATTTGATTGTACCGGTCACGGAGTTCCTGCGGCAATGTTAACCGTTATGGGACAAATGGAGCTGCATACCCTTTCTCAAAATGGAAACGAGATTAGCGCTGCACATGTTTTCCCGCTGCTCAGTCAAAAATTTAGCCGGATTCTGAATACATCCAGTGACACCTACACACAATACGACGGAATGGATGGATTATTTTGCTCCATCTACCCTCAGGAAAATATATTGGAATTTGTGGGTGCCAAAAGATCACTTGTTTTAATCAGAAAAAGTTCAAAGCCATTAAAATGTAATAACGAAACTATTGAGGCAAAAGACAGTAGTGATGCATATTCTTTATTCGAAATTCAAGGTGACCGCAATTCCATTGGTAAAGAATCAGAATTTACCGAATTCACGATTAAAAAAATAGAAACACAGGTCGGTGACCGTATTTTCCTATACACAGATGGCATAACCGATCAACTTGGAGGACAGCAGCTTAAAACACTTAAAAAGAAGCAGTTCTACGACAAATTGCTGGCTATTCAATCAAAATCCATCAATCTTCAAAAATCGGATATTTTTAATTGGTTTGAGAGTTGGAAAGAAAACAATGAACAAACCGATGACATTCTAATTATTGGTATCGAGCTTTAATTCTCATTCTCGTTAGGAAAGAATTCTTTTTTAAAATTAACCAGAAATAATTTTTCAGTAGCTCGTGTTACCGCTGTATAAAGCCAACGGTAATACTCTGCTGTTAACAACTCATCGGTTAAGTATCCCTGATCTACAAATACTGTTTTCCACTGTCCGCCTTGAGCTTTATGACAGGTTACAGCATATGAAAATTTCACTTGCAAGGCATTAAAGAATTTATTATCACGAACTTTTTCATATCGCTTTTTCTTGGAACGAATATCAGCATAATCTTCGGCAATGGTAAAAAACAGCTTTTTATTTTCCTCATAACCAAGTGATGCTGTTTCGATATCCAAAGTATCCAGCATGATCATGGTATCCAATTCCACATCTTTGTAATCAGGAAATCGAATGGTAACTTCAGCATAACGAAATCCATACATTTCCAGATGCTTGTGTATCCTAACAATTTCAACAATATCGCCATTGGCAATAAAATCCATTTCTTTAATATCCTGAGCCCAGAAATAATTATTTTTCACAACCATTAAATAGTCACCGCTTGAAATTTCTTCCTCACGGTACAGAACTGTATTTCGAATTCCCTGATTGAATTTATTCGCCCTTTTATTGGAGCGGCTGATTACAATTGTTTCCTCCAAGCCATATTTATAATGAGCATTGGAAATTTCTTCTATCAGTTCGGCTCCGCCAATTCGTTTTATGTCCGGATAATTTTCTGTTGTTAAAACAGGATAACCACTTTTTTCATCGGCCAGCATGCCCCTTAAATTGGTGGCATTCATTAAAATGCCTGATTCCTGATTTTGGCGAACAACCTGAGTTAAGACCATCTCCGCTACCGGTAGATTGTAACACGACTCCAATTCATGTGGATCAAGAGCCGGACTAATATCCAATCCAATTGGAGGCAACTGAGCAGTATCCCCTATTAGAATCAAACGGCAGTTTTTTCCTGAAAATACATATTGTATTAAATCATCCAATAATCTGCCGGAACCAAACACCCATGCCTCCGCTGAATAATTGGAAATCATGGAAGCCTCATCCACTAAAAAAACAGTATTACTATTCAAATTCCGATCCAAAGCAAATATTCCAAGATCATCGGTCAATGATTTCTGACGATAAATTTTTTTATGAATTGTATAAGCTGATTTTTTTGAATAATGAGACAAAACCTTTGCCGCCCGGCCTGTTGGAGCCAATAAAACAGAGTTAATCTTCATTTTATCCAAAACAGATACCAAAGCACTCACTAAAGTAGTCTTTCCTGTACCTGCATAACCTTTTAACAAAAACATTCCACGTTCATCAATATTGGTTACATAATCTGCCAAACAGTCAATTGCCCTTTGCTGATCTTCGGTTGGTTCGAAGTTCAAACTTTCACTAATTAGCAGGGCAACATGATTTTTTAACATTTCTGATAATTTTAATGGCTAGAAAAATAACCAAATAGATTTTTTTTTTAAATTTGCAGACAAACTTACAAACTAATAAGAATAAAAATGAAAAAAGTCTTTCAAATCTTACTTGCCATAGCTATTGTTGCTCTTGCTTTTTTAAGCTACCAAAGCATTATGAAACCGATTAAATTTGGTAAAATCAAAGATCAAAGGTACGATAGAATTATTGAACAGTTGAAAGATATCCGTAAAGCAGAAGGTGCTTACAAAGATGTTAATGGTAAATATACCGGAAGTTTTGATACTTTAATTAGTTTTATCAAAACGGACTCTATGCCTTTGATTAAATCTATTGGTTCTCTTACTGATGAGCAAGTTGAAGCTGGTATGACTGAAAAAGAAGCTGTTAAAAAAGGATTTATCACTCGTGATACAATCATGATTTCGGCTCTTGATACTGTTTTTGGAAAAAATTATGCAATCGAGAATTTACGTTTTGTTCCATTTACAAAAGGACAAAAACAATTTAAATTAGGTGCAGGTGTATTTACAACCGGATCTAATGTAAAAGTTCAGGTTTTTGAAGCAAAAGTTTCTAATATGGATATTTTTGATGATATTATGGATGAATATCGTGAAGAAGTTCTTGAAGAAAATGGAAACCGTATTCGTTTAAATAAATACCCTGGTTTAATGGTTGGTTCTCTTGAGGAAGCAAACAACAACGCAGGTAACTGGGAATAAATATAAAATTATACATGAGCGACCTTGTATTTGTTGATTCATCATTTGATAAAAACAAAACAAAAGAATATACTCTATCCATCCAGGTAAGCCTGGATGGATTTTCTTTTTCTATACTCAACGGAAATAAAGAGTGCATTGCATTGAATCAATTCATTCCTTTCAAAACAAATAACGAAAACAATCCAATAAATTCATTTATTGAAATTGTCCGAAACCACGAACTCTTAAATTTAAGTTTTAAGGATGTTTCACTTCTGTGGATCTCAGATAAGGTATTACTTATTCCATCGGAATTTTTCTCGGAAGACTTTGCTTTTGAGAGTTTTCAATTATCTCATCCTCTTGAAAAGAATGAATGTTTGAAGTGGAATGAACTTCCCGAATTAAAATCGTGGATTGTTTTCTCTTTTCCCAACAGCATTAAAGAGTTTATTCAATCACACTTTAAAAAAAGTAAGCTGTATCATCATTGCTTCCCCTTTTACAAAGAGGCTTTGAATCAGAATATTGCTGAGAATCACCCACAAGTTTTTTTGAACATCCAGAATTACTTTTTTCATGTCATCATACCTGACCGTAATGGGAAACATTTCATAAACACGTTCTCATATAGCGCGAGTTCTGATTTGACCTACTATATTCTCAACATCTTTAAACAACAAAAGTTAAATAACGAGAGAAGCAGGTTAATTATTGACGGACTTGTTCAGGAAGATAGCAATGTAATTCTTTTACTAAAAAAATACCTAGGTCAGGTTGAGGTTAAAATACTTCCATCGGAGTTTAGAATAAATAAAAGTATTCCACACAAGGAATACAATCAATTCATTAACCTTTTAAATTTATCCAGGTGCGAATAATAAGTGGAACTCATAAGGGAAGAAGGATATCTCCGGATAAAAATTTTAAGGCGCGTCCAACAACCGATTTTGCCAAAGAAAGCCTTTTCAATGTATTAAATAACGTTATTGATTTTGAAGATTTAAAAGTTTTAGATCTTTTTGGCGGTACAGGAGGTATTAGTTATGAATTTGCCTCCAGAGGCGCGGAAATGGTAATGTGTATTGAAAAAAATCACAATCACTTCTCTTTTATTCAAAAAACCATTAAGGAATTAAAGTTTGAACAAATTCAAGCAATTAAAACGGATGTTTTTAGATTTCTCCGGAATTTCCCTCAAAAATTTGATTTGATATTTGCCGATCCTCCGTTCGCAATGAAATCTCTTGAAACAATTCCCAATTTGGTTTTCGAGAAGGAGTTACTCAGCGAAGATGGTCTTTTAATTATTGAACACGGTTCGTCAAATGATTTTTCTGCACATCCAAATTTTACTGAAAAAAGAGTTTATGGAAGTGTAAATTTCAGCTTCTTTAAGTCGATAAAAGAATCAGAATAGATCTTTGCAAAAAAAAAGCTTTTTTTTCACTATCGTAACACGCTCAAAACCGCTATTTTACTACCTTAAGACAGAATTCAAGACAAAAAAAACTGCATGCAGATATTGCAAGTAAGAAAACTTGCATTATCTTTGCATCGCAATCAAAAAAAGGTTTGGTAGTTCAGTTGGTTAGAATACATGCCTGTCACGCATGGGGTCGCGAGTTCGAGTCTCGTCCAGACCGCTAAAAGAAAAAGTTCTTTGCACTATTTTTGATTTGCAGTTTCCCTTTTGGGGAATGCAGTTATTACATTTTGGTTTGGTAGTTCAGTTGGTTAGAATACATGCCTGTCACGCATGGGGTCGCGAGTTCGAGTCTCGTCCAGACCGCCAGAATA
>JAFGYE010000029.1 GCA_016936255.1 Marinifilaceae bacterium
AGCAGTATAAGGCAGTTTAATCTCAAAAAAACAAAAGATCATGAAAAAGAGGATGTCTACTTTGTTATGAGACATCCTCTTTTCTTTTATAAAAATAAAGGCTGGTTTTTTGCTCACCGATTCAAACCAAATTAATATCAAAATTCACCGTATAGACCCGAGCGAGGAGCTGAAACGAAAAGCCCCCCTGAAAGGAGACCTAGATTATGAAACACGAAAGGCTGACCCGAGGGACAGCCTTTCTATATATTGAGAATGTAATTCTCTTAGTTTTGCTTCAAGTTAGCTTGAGCAGCAGCTAAACGTGCAATAGGCACACGGAAAGGAGAACAAGAAACGTAATCCATACCCACTGAGTTACAGAACTCAACTGAAGATGGCTCACCACCGTGCTCACCACAGATACCTAATTTGATATCAGGACGAGTAGATTTTCCTTTTTCACAACCCATACGTACCAATTGACCGATACCTTCCTGATCCAATACTTGGAAAGGATCGTGCTTCAAGATACCTTTTTCAATATAGATTGGTAAGAATTTACCAGCATCGTCACGAGAATAACCGAATCCCATTTGAGTCAAGTCATTTGTTCCAAAAGAGAAGAATTCAGCATATTCAGCAATTGCATCAGCAGTAAGAGCTGCACGAGGAATCTCGATCATAGTACCTACTAAGAAATCAACTTCAACACCTTTCTCAGCGAAAACAGCAGCTGCAGTCTCTCTGATGATTGCTTCCTGCATTTGGAATTCTTTCAAAGTTCCGATTAATGGAACCATGATCTCTGGCTTAGGATCTTTACCTTTAGCTTTCAAATCACAAGCAGCTTCGATAATTGCACGAGCCTGCATTTCAGTGATTTCAGGATAAGTGTTACCTAAACGACAACCTCTGTGACCTAACATTGGGTTGAATTCGTGCAGAGACTCAACTTTTGCTTTCACGATAGATACATCGATACCTAATTTTTCAGCCATTTCGATTTGAGAAGCTTCATCGTTAGGAGTAAACTCGTGCAATGGTGGATCCAGTAAACGGATAGTTACACCAAAACCGTCCATAGCTTCCAAAATTCCAGAGAAATCTTCTCTTTGAACAGGAAGTAATTTAGCCAAAGCAGCTTTACGACCTTCAACATTTTCAGCAAGAATCATCTCACGCATTTTCCAGATCTTATCGCCTTCGAAGAACATGTGCTCTGTACGACAAAGACCAATACCTTTAGCTCCGAATTCACGGGCAGCTTTAGCATCAGCAGGAGTATCAGCGTTGGTACGAACGTACATACGAGTGTTATTCTCTGCAACTTCCATCAACTTACCAAAATCACCATCCAAAGAAGGAGTGATAGTAGCAACTTTACCTTCGTAAACTTTACCCGTAGTACCATTCAACGAGATGAAATCACCTTCTTTGAAATCAACACCGTTGATAGTCATTGATTTTCCTGTTACCAAAACACCAGCAGCAGAAGAAATACAACATTTACCCATACCACGGGCAACTACAGCAGCGTGAGAAGTCATACCACCACGCTCAGTAAGAATACCTTCAGCAGCGTACATACCTTTCAAATCTTCCGGAGAAGTTTCACGACGTACTAAAATTACTTTTTTACCTGCAGCAGCCCACTCTTCAGCAGCTTCAGCAGAAAATACGATTTGACCGGTAGCAGCACCTGGAGAAGCTGGAAGACCTTTAGAAAGTTCTTTTGCAGCATCAATAGCTGACTGCTCAAATACCGGGTGAAGTAATTCATCCAATTTGTTAGGCTCCTGACGTAAAATTGCTGTTTTCTCATCAATCATACCTTGAGCTAACATATCAACAGCCATTTTTACCATAGCTGCTCCAGTACGCTTACCATTACGGGTTTGCAACATCCAAAGTTTACCATCCTGAATGGTGAACTCCATATCCTGCATATCAGAATAATGATCTTCTAATTTTTGCTGAATTGTATTCAACTCATTATATAATTCCGGCATAGCTTCTTCCATAGAAAGGAATTCAGCCTGACGAACTTCTTCAGAAGTACCGTTACGCTCAGCCCAACGCAATGATCCAATTTTAGTAATTTCAAGAGGAGTACGAACACCTGACACAACATCTTCACCCTGTGCATTGATCAAATACTCACCGTTAAATTGGTCTTCACCAGTAGCAGCATCACGAGAGAAACAAACTCCTGTAGCAGAAGTATCACCCATGTTACCATATACCATAGCTTGTACATTTACAGCAGTACCCCACTCAGAAGGAATATTTTCCATTCTACGGTAAAGGATAGCTCTTTCAGTATTCCAGGAATCGAATACAGCACAAACAGAACCCCAAAGCTGATCCCAAGGATTAGTAGGGAAATCAACACCAGCGTGCTCACGAACTACTGCTTTGTAACCTTCAACAAGATTTTTAAGGTCTTCAACAGTTAATTCTGTATCAACTTTATAACCTTTAGCTGCTTTTAACTCATCCAAAACAACTTCGAATGGATTGTGATGACCTTCTTCAGCCTCAACACCCATTACTACATCACCATACATGTGGATGAAACGACGATATGAATCGTAAGCAAATTTTTCGTTTCCTGATTTTTCAGCAATAACTTTTACTGTTTCATCATTCATACCTAGGTTAAGAACAGTGTTCATCATACCTGGCATAGAAGCACGAGCACCAGAACGAACTGATAATAACAATGGGAAAGAACCATCTTTAGCATCAAACTTAGCGTTCATTGCAAGCTCTGTATCTTTCACAGCTGCTTCAACTTGCTCTTTGATCATTGCTACAACAGCATCTTTTCCAAGCTTGTTGTAATCAGTACAAACATCAGTAGTAATAGTGAAACCAGCAGGAACTGGAACACCAATTAGGTTCATTTCAGCAAGGTTAGCACCCTTACCTCCAAGCAAATTCTTCATGTCTGCTTTACCTTCGGCTTTACCGTCACCAAAAGTATAAACGTACTTAGTACTCATAATTATCGCTTTTTAGTTTTAATGTTATTTTCATGCAATAAATTAAAGCACTCAATAACAATTATATATTAACTTATAATCTTCAAAAATTTAAATTTACATGACCTTATCCTAAAATACGCCTTGAAAATTGTACACAAAAGTAATGTTCTTTTTTTTAAAAAAGAAGTAAAGGACTGACAATCTAACTGTCTTTTTTCAAATGATTTAGACTTTAATTTTTCAAACGTTTGCAGCGAATTTACACACTCTTCAACGAAAGGATATTCAATAAAAATAGCCGATCAAATGATCGGCTATTTCATCAAATTATCAAACATTTATCTCATTGGATACTTATTAATTATTTCTTCAGGGTGAAGAATAAAATCCAGATATTGTGCTCTGTAATAAATATCAGAAGCTTTTAATTCAATATCTGACAATTTACCTCTGAATTCGTCGATACTTTTGTATCCTTTTTTATCCATCCACTGCTCCAATTCCGAAAGAACTTGTGTGATGTAGGAAGGATTATTCTTGTACAGTGCACTCACCATCTGAACAATATCAGCACCACTCAACAGCATTTGCAATACATCTTCGTAAGTATAAATTCCATTAGAACCACACAATCCTCCGGCAATCTTCTTATGTAACAAACCAACATAACGCAATCCCAATTTATAATCTCCCTGATGGCTCAAATTAAAATTCGTGACATGACGCTCTGTGTGAATATCAATTTCCGGTTGAAATAATCGATTAAACAATACAAATGCAGAGGCTCCTGCCTGATCTAAACGATTCACAAAATTTAATGTGTTTGTATAATATGGACTTAATTTAATACAAAAAGGAATTGACAATCTCTCGTTAAGGGTTTTAACAATTTTCACTTTTTCATCTTCCATTTGTGATGCGCTCTTATTAACATCACCAGGCATTTGATAAAAATTCAATTCCAAAGCATCCACCCCGGCATCTTCCAATTGTTTGGCGTAATCGAACCAGGTAACATCGTAAATACAATTTAAACTGGCAATTACAGGAATGCTAACCGCCTTCTTAACTTCAGACAACCTCATGATATGAGCCTTGGCACCAGCATGCTCAATTGCAGGGAAAATGGAAGTCATTTCTGCATTTCGATCTGTGTACTCATCAAGCTCATCAGCTAACTGAGCTCGTTCCATTTGAATTTGCTCTTCGAAAAGAGATTTGTAAACAATTGCTGCCGCTCCAGCTCTTTCTAATTCCTGAGCTCCTTCTACGGTAGCAGAAAGAGTACATGCTCCTACAATTATGGGATTTTTAAGATTTAAGCCCATAAATTTAACGTTTAAATTTGCCATATGATTTTCGATTTTAAATTTCTGTTCATATTAAATTTAATAAATGAACTTGATATATTCAACCAAAAATCAAATTTAATAATCTGAGAATCAACACAAAACTACAAAAAGCCCACAAATAAAGGACTTGTGAGTCTTATTTTTCACAAAAAAAAATAAACCTGGAAAAAATATACGCCCTACTTTTATTCCTCATTGCAATCCCTACAGATTATATCAACTAAATCATACTGATTATAGTATGATAACACTACATTTCAATTTCATACAAAAAATAGAAATTATATCTGACTAATATTTCCAATTGTCACTATCCCGACATGCTGGCACAAAAAAAGGGGCTCCAAACTGGAACCCCTTCACTATATATTAAGAACAATGCTTACTCTTCATTATAATTCATGGCAGCTTGACGCTTGTATGTCTTATATCTCCACTTAGCATTCTCTTCTGCAGCAACAAACAATTCTTTTGCTTGCTCTGGGAATGATTTTTGCAATGAAGTGTAACGAACTTCACCCAATAAGAAATTCTGGAAATTTTCCCAAACAGGCTCTTTTGAATCAAGAACAAATGGGTTTTTACCTTCATTTTCCAATGCTGGATTGTTACGATACAAATGCCAGTATCCTGCTTCAACAGCTTTCTTCTCTTCTGTTTGTGATTTACCCATAGACGCTTTCAATCCGTGAGAAATACAAGGAGAATAAGCAATAATCAAAGAAGGTCCTGGATAAGCTTCAGCTTCTTTAACAGCTTTCATGTATTGAGCTTGATTTGCTCCCATAGCCACCTGAGCTACATAAACATATCCGTAAGACATTGCTATCATACCAAGGTCTTTCTTTCTGATACGTTTACCTGCTGCCGCAAATTTAGCAACAGCACCAACTGGAGTTGCTTTAGAAGCTTGTCCACCTGTGTTAGAGTAAATCTCAGTATCCATTACCAATACATTTACATCTTCACCTGAAGCCAATACGTGATCCAATCCACCGAATCCGATATCATAAGCCCAACCGTCACCACCAAAAATCCATTGAGATTTCTTAATCAAGAAGTTTTTAAGATCAAGAACTTCTTTAGCAACAGGATGAGTTTCATTTGCAAGAGCAGACTCAACTTTAGCCGAAGCTTCAATTGACAACTCACCGTTATCTTTATTCTCTAACCACTCAGTAAAAGCAGCTTTTGTTTCAGCATTTACAGCATCCATTGCAGCTTCCATACGAAGAGCAATACGGTTACGCATTTTACGTACACCTTCGTTCATACCAAAACCAAACTCAGCATTGTCTTCGAATAATGAGTTAGCCCAAGCCGGACCTTTACCACTCTTATTGTTTTTACAATATGGAGTTGCAGGGGCAGAACCACCGTAAATAGAAGAACAACCTGTTGCATTTGCAACCATCATTCTCTCACCAAATAATTGAGTGATTAATTTGATGTATGGAGTCTCACCACAACCAGCACAAGCTCCTGAGAACTCGAATAATGGCTGAGCAAATTGTGAATTTTTCACGTTATTTTTAGGCAGCAAATCTTTGTAACCTACTTTCTCATCCATATAATGCCATCTGTCTTTCTCAATCATTTGAGATTCCAAAGGCTTCATTTCCAAAGCTTTTGCTTTAGGCGCAGGACAAACATCAGCACAGTTACCACAACCAGTACAATCTTCAACAGCTACTTGAATTCTGAAATGTAAACCTTTCAATTCTTTACCTGTTGCAGGCTTAACGGCAGTTCCAGCAGGAGCTGCAGCCAATTCCTCTTCGGTTAAAATGAATGGACGAATTGCAGCGTGAGGACAAACGTAAGCACACTGGTTACACTGAATACAAGTTTCTTCTTTCCATTCAGGAACATGAACAGCAACACCACGTTTCTCATACTTCGTTGTACCTGCCGGGAAAGTTCCATCTTCACGACCTGTGAAAGCAGAAACCGGAAGATCATCACCCTTCTGTGCGTTCATTGGATCACAAACCTCAGCAATAAACTTAGGACGACTATTTGCAGTCTCAGCTACTTTTTCTTCAGCTAGATTTTTCCAATCAGCAGAAACTTTAACTTCAACAACATTTTCTCCACCAGCATCAACAGCTGAGAAGTTCATATTTACAACCTTTTCACCTTTGTTACCATACGATTTAACAATCGCTTTCTTCATTTCTTCAGCAGCCTTTTCAAAAGGTATCACATTAGTTATTTTGAAGAACGCAGCTTGCATAATAGTATTGGTACGGTTACCAAGACCAAGATCCTCACCCAATTTAGTACCGTTGATAATGTAGAATTTAATCTCATTCTCAGCCATGTACTTTTTCATGTGATTTGGAAGATTCTTAACAGTCTCTTCTGCATCATAAATCGAGTTCAATAAGAAAGAACCACCTTTTTTCAATCCTTTTAATACATCGTAAAGATATACGTAAGCAGGAACGTGACATGCAACGAAGTCAGGAGTAGTTACTAAATATGTCGAGCGGATTGGTTCATCACCAAAACGAAGGTGAGAAGCAGTAAATCCACCTGATTTTTTAGAATCGTAAGCAAAGTAAGCCTGACAATATTTATCAGTTGATCCACCAATAATTTTAATTGAGTTTTTGTTGGCACCTACAGTACCATCAGAACCCAAACCATAGAATTTTGCTTCGTAAAGAGACTCAGAGTTCATCTTAACCTCTGGCAACATTGGAAGTGAAGTAAAAGTCACATCATCAACAATACCTAAAGTGAATTGATTTTTAGGTTCGTTCATTGCAAGATTTTTGTAAACCGCAACAATTTGAGATGGAGTCACCTCTTTTGAACCTAAACCATAACGTCCGCCAATCACCATTGGAGCATTCTCTCTTCCGTAGAAAACTTCTCTTACGTCAAGATACATAGGATCTCCGTTAGCACCAGTTTCTTTAGTACGATCAAGTACACAAATACGTTTTACTGATTCAGGAATAACGCTTAAGAAATGCTTGGCTGAGAATGGACGATACAAATGAACACAAACAAGACCAACCTTTTCGCCGTTTGCCATTTTATAGTCAACCGCTTCTTTAATGGTTTCGTTTACAGAACCCATTGCAATAATGATATTTTCAGCATCAGCAGCACCGTAATACATGAAAGGCTTGTATTCTCTTCCTGTAATTTTGGTCATTTCCTTCATGTAGTCAGCTACAATATCCGGAACCGCATTGTAAAATGGGTTAGCCGCTTCGCGAGACTGGAAGTAAACATCAGGATTCTGAGCAGTACCTCTGGTTACAGGAGATTCCGGATTCAAAGCACGATCACGGAAAGCCTGAAGAGCTTCCTGATCAACAAGATCTCTCATGTCTTCCATATCAACAGCTTCGATTTTCTGAATTTCGTGAGATGTACGGAATCCATCGAAGAAGTTCATGAAAGGAACTCTTGATTTAATTGCAGTTAAGTGAGATACAGCAGAAAGATCCATTACTTCCTGAACCGAACCTGAAGCCAACATAGCGAAACCTGTCTGACGAGCAGAATATACATCAGAGTGATCACCAAAAATACTCAATGCCTGAGCAGCAAGAGCACGGGCACTAATATGAAATACACATGGTAATAATTCACCAGCGATTTTATACATGTTAGGAATCATTAACAATAATCCCTGAGATGCAGTATAAGTAGTTGTTAATGCACCAGCTTGTAATGCACCATGAACAGCACCTGCAGCACCAGCTTCAGATTGCATTTCTACTAATTGAACTGTTTCTCCAAATAGATTTTTACGTCCTTGTGCAGCCCACTCATCAACATTCTCAGCCATTGGCGAAGATGGAGTGATTGGGTAAATACAAGAAACCTCACTAAACATATATGCTACGTGAGCGGCAGCGGCATTACCATCACAGGTAATGAATTTTTTTTCTCTTGCCATTTTACTCCTCCGATTAAATTTTATTATTTGGTATTTTATTTTTCTAACTAATTCTCTAATACAAAAAGCCGAACAACCAAAGAGGTACTTTATTTCCCTCTCCACGTTCTATCATATCGGCAGCAATAAAAAAGTCTTCTGTTCTAAATTTCGATTCAAACGCATCATCACTTCCCGTAATTTCGAAATTATACTTATCATTCACTAAAAAATGACCTCTATCGGTGCTCGTAATATTTCTATTAGGGCCAACCTGATTGTAAAAAAAGGTTTCACGAAGATTACTTTCATTCACATTTTCCGGTGCAATGGCGTATAATAAATTTGTGTTGTGCAAATAAACTTTATTTGGTTTCTTCGATGCATCATTAAAACTCCCCGGAGAATTCAACAAACGAATTAATCTGGCATTTTTTAAATACTTCAGATAATTCATAATCGTAGCTCTCGATGTTTCTACATCGTTTGCCAGCTTACTTACATTTGGTTGAAAAGGAACATTACAGGAAATAATATATAGAAGTTTCTTTAACTTACAAAGGTATTTTAATTCTATTTGGTTCAAGTAGGTAATATCAAACTCCAACATCAAATTGATCATTTTCAAAAGATTATCCATAAAGCTTTTCTCCTCCTGGTAACAAGGATAATATCCAAACCTAAGATAATCATTAAAATAAGCCAACGGACGAACTTTACTTAGAATTTCTTCAACAATCCCCTCATGATTCTCTAACAATTCTTCCAGTGTGTAACGGGGAAATTGATTTCCCGACTCATAATTTAAAAATTCTCTAAAAGACAAGCCATTTAAATAGTAAACACTTACACAATCTTTCAAATCTTCATTTGTCTTAATACGAAGAATTGATGAACCGGTAAAAATAATCTTCAAATCGGTGTATTCCTCGTAGCAGGTCCGCAAGCTTTTTGCCCATTCAGGAAATTTATGAATCTGATCGAGTAGCAATATCTTACCTCCTCTTTTATAAAATTCATCAATAAAGGGAACCAATCCTTTCTCAGTAAAGAATAAATTGTTTAAGTTGATGTATAAGCAATTCTTATCGTTGGCATGGTGCTCACGAATATAATCCAGTAAAAAAGTTGTTTTTCCAACTCCTCTGGATCCTTTAATGGCTATCAAGCGTTGTGACCAATCAATTTCATCGGCCAACTCACGTCTAATAGTTCCTTTCTTATGCTTCAACAAACTATTATGAGTCTGTACTAAAGTGTTCATTTTTTGTCGGATTTACTTCGCAAATTTATGGAATAAAAGCGGCATTTTGCAATCTAGAGATTACAAAAAACTTTTCTTTTTGCTATTTATACTTATTTAAAATAAGATACACTCCATTCGTAAGTCTCTAGGGATAAGAAATCTAGTCCCAAACACATTTCTCACACGAGCCTTATTCCTTTGTGAAATTTCATTGTAAATTAACACTTTCAGTTTAACACAAAAAGAAAGGGTAATGACTGAAATCACTACCCTTTATATCTTTAAAAAAACAAAAAGCAATTTACTTATCGTTCATTGAGATTAAGAATTCTTCGTTCGATTTTGTTTTTCTTAAACGATCTTGCAAGAATTGCATTGCCTCAACGGAGTTCATATCTGTTAAATAATTTCTAAGAATCCAGATGCGATTCAATTGATTCGGATCAAGAAGCAGATCGTCCCGACGAGTACTTGAAGCTGTTATATCAATTGCAGGGAAGATTCGTTTATTAGACAGCTTACGATCTAACTGAAGCTCCATATTACCGGTTCCTTTAAATTCCTCAAAGATAACATCATCCATTTTAGAACCAGTATCAGTTAATGCAGTTGCTAAAATTGTCAGCGATCCACCATTCTCAATATTTCTTGCAGCACCGAAGAAACGTTTTGGTTTGTGCAATGCATTTGCATCTACACCACCCGAAAGAACTTTACCAGAAGCAGGTGAAACAGTATTATAAGCACGAGCCAATCGGGTAATTGAATCTAATAAAATTACAACATCATGACCACACTCCACCATACGCTTGGCTTTATCCAAAACGATATTGGCAACACGAACATGGCGCTCAGCTGGTTCGTCAAATGTAGATGAAATAACCTCAGCATTTACGCTTCGAGCCATATCTGTAACCTCTTCAGGGCGCTCGTCGATCAATAAAATAATCATATAAGCTTCTGGATTGTTTGCAGCAATAGCATTGGCTATTTCTTTTAAAAGAACAGTCTTACCTGTTTTCGGCTGTGCAACAATCAGTCCTCTTTGTCCTTTACCAATTGGAGCGAACATATCAACAAGACGTGTTGACATTGAATTCATTCCTTTTCCTGTCAAATTAAATTTCTCATCCGGGAATAACGGAGTCAAATGATCGAAAGGTACACGATCCCGAATTACCTCAGGCAATCTGCCGTTAATCTTTGCAACTTTAATTAATGGAAAATATTTCTCACCTTCTTTTGGCGGACGAATTGTTCCATTAACAGTATCTCCGGTTTTTAAACCAAATAATTTGATCTGCGACTGCGACACATATATATCATCAGGAGAATTTAAGTAATTGTAATCCGACGAACGTAGGAAACCATAACCATCAGGCATAATTTCCAAAACACCCGAATTGTCAATTATTCCATCAAACTCAAACAGTTTCTCTTTCTCACGTTTTTCAAAACGCTTTCTATTTGGATTCTCTTGTCTTTCCGTCTTCTCTGGCTTATCAGACACATCCCGCCCTTCTGTTTTTACCTGTTCTTCAGCAACATCCGCCCCTTCAGGCTTATCTTGACGCTCTGATTTATCCTGACGTTCCGGTCTTGGTCTTGGTGATCTTGCAGGTCTCGGTGGTCTTGCAGGTCTTTCGCTCCTCTGTGCATTTTCATTTGCAACAGGAGGCTCTAAAGCTGAGGGTTTTGATTGCTCTTCGCTTTTCTCGTCAACAAGAATGCTTTCAGCTTTCTCAACAACCGGTCTTATTTCTCGTGTGGGTTTTCTTGGAGCGTCTTTTGGTGCTGTAACTTCTTCTTGAGTAGTCTCATTACTTACAGCATCTCTAACTGGTTGTTCCGGCTTTTTTCTTTTATGCAAAAGCGATCTGGATCGCCCTTCATCAGCCTTACTATCTCCCATTGGACTCTTAGGTCTTTTTAAGGGAGTCTTTTTTTCTGGTGTTTTTCTTTCAGAAGCTACAATTGCCTGTTGATCAAGGATTCTGTAAATTAAATCCTGTTTCTTAAAAGACTCAATTTTTTTAACATTGAGTTCTTTAGCGATTTCTCGTAATTCAGGCACAAGCTTCTTGTTTAATTCAAGAATATCGTACATAAATGATATATTAATATTTTTCGGGTGATTTTTTTAGATAGAAATTGTTTTGAACAATTGGGAACCTGATCTTTCGACCTCTAAATGAGAAGAATTAATCTGAATTCAATTGCAATATTACGGAATTAGTTATAAATCACAAAAAATAAATGATTTTATTATTCAAATTGATGCCTGATGTCGCAATATAAGTTTATTAATCTCAAAATAAACCTTTTGAAAGCGCTGCAAATTTCTTTTTCAAAATGATTTTGCTATATTTAAATATAAACGAGAATAACCCACTCGTATATAAATACCATTCAAAACCCACTATGAGACAGCTAAAAATTACTAAACAGGTAACCAACAGAGAGACTCCCTCACTCGACAAGTATCTTCATGAAATTGGAAAGGTCGATCTTATTTCTGCAGAAGAAGAGGTTCAACTTGCCAGGGAGATCAAAAAAGGTAATAAAAAAGCTCTGGATCGACTTATTAAATGCAATCTACGTTTTGTTGTTTCCGTATCAAAGCAATATCAAAACCAAGGCCTTAGTCTGCCCGATTTGATTAATGAAGGAAACTTGGGACTAATAAAAGCGGCTCAAAGATTTGATGAGACCAGAGGTTTTAAATTCATATCATATGCTGTTTGGTGGATCAGACAATCCATTTTACAAGCATTAGCCGAGCAAGCCCGAATTGTTCGTTTGCCGTTAAATAAAATTGGTTCTATTAATAAAATCAACAAAACATTCGCTCAACTGGAGCAGGAATATCAGCGCGAACCCTCTCCTGAAGAAATTGCTATTATTTTGGAGATGAGCCCAAAAGATGTAAAAGAAGCACTTAAGGCTTCTGGAAGACACATCTCTATGGATGCTCCAATAAATCCTGACGAAGAGAATACTCTTTACGATATATTGCTTAGCAATGATGAAATTAGTCCGGATAAAAAACTAATTCGAGATTCACTTCGCAAAGAAATTGATCGTTCCTTATCAACACTTTCGAAAAGGGAGGCAGCTATTATAAGATTGTATTTTGGCTTAAATGAAAAGCCTCCTTATTCTCTTGAAGAAATTGGAAAAGAATTTGGCTTAACACGAGAACGGGTCCGCCAAATTAAAGAGAAGGCAATCAAGCGAATGAAGACAACATTTAGAAGTAAAATACTAAAAACTTATTTAGGAGAATAAATATTTATTTTAGGGTGAAAAGAAAGGATAAGAATAGATGGTAAATTTTCATTTGCCTCCTCTTATCCTTTTTTACTTATATTTGCGCCATATTTAAACCAAACGTAAACAACCAAATGCAAACATTAATTTCACCTTCACTATTAGCTGCCGATTTCACAAATCTAAAGGCGGATATCGAAATGGTAAACAACAGTCAGGCCGATTGGTTCCACTTAGATATTATGGATGGAGTATTTGTACCGAACATCTCATATGGACTGCCTGTTGTAGAGCAAATAAATAAAATTGCTAAAAAACCGTTGGATGTTCATCTGATGA
The DNA here is from genome assembly GCA_016936255.1 of Marinifilaceae bacterium. GTDB lineage: Bacteria > Bacteroidota > Bacteroidia > Bacteroidales > Marinifilaceae > Labilibaculum. The sequence goes on from JAFGYE010000029.1 coordinate 13,078, forward strand.
TTATTGATCCGGACCGCTATGTTGAAGCTTTTAAAAAAGCTGGAGCCGACATCCTAACAGTTCATTACGAAGCATGTACCCATCTTCACCGGACGATTCAAAACATTCACAGCCATGGGATGAAAGCCGGCGTATCACTTAATCCACACACACCTGTTTCTGTTTTAGAAGATATTATTTCTGATATTGATTTGGTTCTCTTAATGAGTGTAAATCCTGGTTTTGGCGGACAAAGTTTTATTGAGAACACTTACATTAAAGTTGAAAAGCTTGCTCAATTAATCAAGGATAAAAACGCTTCCGTTATTATTGAAATAGATGGAGGTGTAAATTTGGAAACAGGAAAAAAATTAATTGAAGCTGGAGCCAATGCTTTGGTTGCAGGAAGCTTTGTTTTTGGAGCTGATGATCCAAATCATACCATAACTGAATTAAAAAATTTATAAAATATAAACGGATGTCTCAAAAGAAATTTTAAGATTCTGAGATATTAGCCTTTGAAAATATTCTCGAATAGGGATACATATAAAAAGAGGCTGTTTCGTAATTATGAGACAGCCTCTTTCTTTTTAAACTTTTACAGCATCCTCCCCTTCCAAATAAGCATGAAGATAAGCAAACTGGGGAGTCAGCCTGCCATTTTTTACAATGGTAGCCCGTTCTATCACACCATCAGAATCCTCACCTAAAAGATAATCATAGACATTCTGACACAAAGCCTCTCCAAAATCAATTGATGAATCACGAGGCAATTCACCAGGTAAATTATCCACAGCCATAACAGTTACATTCCTTTTATCCACAAAAGGAATCGCCTCTTCTTCATTAAACCGATCATATCCATAAAACGACGAAGCAATTGTTGAAGCCCGCAATGTTGATGCAATAGGACCATTTAAATCACAGCTTACATCTGCAATTACCGAAATTTTAAAATCATCTTCTTTGTAATCTTCCGGAAGTAAAAATTTAGGCGATTTCGGATCCCAATAATGACAGGCAATAAACAAATCTGTCACTTTAGTAAAAGGCTTAAATGTTGATCGGTACATTTCCGGATTATCGTAAAAATCCTTTAAATTAAATTCACCTCCGTCTTTACGTGCCACATAGTGTTCCGGATCAATTCGGCAAACAACAGGCTCATTAAAATTTTCATGTAAAAATTGTTCCGGTGTAACCTCTTTCAAATTCAAAACACGAAGAGTCTGCATTGCCCCCATTGCAACACGACCTCCGCCGGTAATCAATATTTTTATGGGTTTTAAACTAATCTTTTTCAGATGCAAATACATCTCCTCCATATCCTTACAATAACTAGCTGGCGGTAAATCGAAAAAATCGGTACGCACACCTCTTGCTCTAAGAGCTTTATACGCGCCCACAACACCTGCCCAATGTCCAAAAGCGACCAAACGTCTATTCTGATTGTCCTTTAAATACTCATAATCAATCAGGGTTATATTTTTTTTGACTATTTGCTGCAATAATTCACGATTATAAGCTTGCTGTTTTGCTGTATGAGAAAAAAACAAATAAATTTTATTTGGAATTAAAGTTGGAATAGAAACTTCTTTCACTCCAATCAAAATATCACAATCACGCAAATCATCCGTTAAAAAATATCCTTGCTCCCGGTATTCAGAATCAGTAAAGCAACGAATATCACTCGGCTGAATAAATATACTAACATTAGGATATCTATTGAGAATCTGCAAGCCTGTTACCGGCGGTATTGCAACTCTTCTATCAGGTGGATTTTTAGTTTCCCTAAGAACTCCAATTCTAATTCTTTTGTTCATACGATTCCTTTTTTATAAGCAAGTGTTTGATATTATGCTGGTAATGAGTATTAAGATAACAATAAAAAGAACGATTATCCACATTCCACTGAATTGATTTACGAACACCTCAGATGTCAAACACTTTATTTAGTAATTCTTGAATCTATTATCTCCCGATACACATCATAAAATCACATTAAGTAGACCTTGTTTGTGATTGATCCCTAAATATCTATCGATATAAGATTAAATTTAATACATATCCCGAAAGGTTTCTATGAAAAAATCATGTGAAATGTGTGAATTTTACTAATTTTACATCGATTCTGGGGCTGACGTGGATTTTGACAGCATGATGAATTAATATGTAAGCATGTCGAGCGTTGTTATTCCAGCTCGTAAATATCGGATATCAAACTTTTTAATTGGCGAAAATAACTACGCTCTTGCTGCGTAATCGAATTTTAGTAGATTACACTTTATCACTACTCTAGGAGTGGAGACGAGACATCCAGCTTATGGTTCCACCTTGTTCCGGTAAGTAATTGGATGCTATCAATTCGAGGTTAGTCTACTTCAGGCTTTGGGGAGTGGGCGAAATTAAGAAGATAAGATAAAGTCTCGGGTGTGCTTTCCCTAACTTTATACGAAAATTAATAAATCACTACACATGTAGAAAGCTTATTGATCGCGTGTTTGGACCAGGGTTCGATTCCCTGCAGCTCCACTTAATAAAAAAAAAAGAGGCTGTCTCAAATGAGATAGTCTCTTTTTCGTTTTATAGTTTTTTATATTTATCACTGATTTCTTATTTTAGAGATA
>JAFGYE010000030.1 GCA_016936255.1 Marinifilaceae bacterium
AGCAGTATAAGGCAGTTTAATCTCAAAAAAACAAAAGATCATGAAAAAGAGGATGTCTACTTTGTTATGAGACATCCTCTTTTCTTTGCAATTATTTTGATCGTTTCACCGATAGATTTTTCCAATTGAAAAATAAGCTCATTTGTGTACCACAATAGCTTAACTCATTGTCCAGTCAAAATTTGAGTCACTTAACTGATAAAATAAGACACGGAAAGCTCTCCGTTTGTCACGGAAGTCAAAAAAGAAAACTAAGCTATTTACTCCTGAAAATAGATGCGTTTTACCCGACGCGAAATGGTGGTTAAAATTTCGTAGGGAATGGTATCCAGTTGTTCTGCCAATTTACTTACCGAATAATCGTCGCCAAAAATCAGAACCGAATCGCCCTCTTTGGCATTGGTATTCGTAAGATCAATCATGCTCATGTCCATGCAGATATTGCCGACAATAGGCACTAATTGCCCGTTCACCATCACCTTTCCCTTTCCGTTACTCAACTTACGGCTAAAACCATCGGCATAACCAATTGGGATAACTCCAATGCGGGCATCGGCCTCTAATTGTCCTTTGCGGCCGTAACCTACGGTATTCTCTTTCGAAACTTCTTTTATCTGCGAAATTGTTGTTTTTAAGCTGCTCACATTCATCAGCTTTTCCTGATGTTTGGCGCTGATTCCATAAAGACCAATTCCCAAACGAACCATATCAAATTGTGCCTGTGAAAAACGTTCGATACCGGCTGAATTTAAAATATGCCGATCGATAGGATACGAAAACTGCGACAATATTTGATCGCTCCATGCAGTAAATGAATCAATTTGCCGAGCTGTAAAATCATCGTGCTGCTGTTCATCAGCACCAGCCAAATGGGAAAATACGGAGCTGATAAAGAAATGGTCATTGTTCACAATCAGCGACAATAAAGTGCCAATATCTCGATGCACAAAACCCAAACGATTCATTCCGGTATCCAGTTTTATGTGAATAGGATAGTTTCTTACTCCATTTCGCTTTAATGCTTTTTCAAATTCAAGACAAATAGTCTGATTGTATATTTCTGGCTCAAGGCGATACTCAATCATGGTGTCGAAACTGTGAGGCTCCGGATTCATCACCATAATTGGGATCGTGATTCCTGCATTTCTTAGTTCGACACCTTCGTCGGCTATGGCAACGGCTAAATAGTCAACCCGGTGATATTGCAGTAAATTAGCAATTTCGGTTGATCCGCTTCCGTAAGAAAAAGCTTTCACCATTACTACCAGTTTGGTACTTGGTTTTAATAAGGAACGGAAGTAGTTCAGATTGTGAACCATGGCATTTAAGTTCACTTCCAGAACCGTTTGGTGTGCTTTGTATTGAAGCGCATTTGAAATTCTCTCGAAATGAAAATTTCTTGCTCCTTTTATCAGAATAATTTCGTCCTTAAACTGATTCCGATTCAAATCTGCCAGAAACACATCGGTTGAGCGATAAAAAGAAGCATTGCAGGTAAATAGTTTCGATTGCGACGAAATGTCTTCCCCAATACCAATCAGACGATTTATTTTCCTCTGTCCCAACAATTTGGATATAGCCTTGTAAAGCTGATGATTTGTATAACCCGATTGAAAAATATCTGATAAAATAATGGTTTTGCTCTTATCTTTTTGCTGCTGATTCATTAAATCCAAGGCAATTCCCAGCGAACCCAAATCTGAATTGTAATAATCATTAATAAGGGTGCAATCACCTATTCCCTCTTTGATTTCCAATCGCATGGCAATTGGTTCTAATTTCAGGAATCGTTCTTTTATGGTTTCATCATCAACATTCAGGTTCAGCAAACAAAGCCAGCAGGTAATTGCATTATCAATTGAAGCTTTGTCACTAAAAGGCAAATTTATCTCTTTTGTTTCCTTCTTATATTTGGTTTTAATGAATGTCCGGTTCCCTTTTATTTCTTCCGAAACAACCATCAAATTGGCAGCCTGATTTCTTGACCAGGAAATCAGTTCTTTATGCTGTCCATACCGGGACTTTAAAGATTCATCTACAAGTTTATTATCGGCACAATACACAATCGAATCGCAGGAAGAGAATAATTTTATCTTCTCTTCTAATTTCTGAACTTCATCCTTAAAATTCTCGCGATGTGCATCCCCCAAATGAGTAAAAATCCCATAGGTAGGTTGAATAATTTTTGAGAGTTGATCCATTTCTCCCGGTTGAGAAATACCAGCCTCAAAAATAGCCAGATTGGCCTCACTATTCATGTTCCAGACAGAAAGCGGAACTCCCACCTGAGAATTATAGCTTTTGGGACTGCGAACAATAGAATACGATTCATTCAGCAACTGATACAGCCACTCTTTTACAATGGTTTTTCCATTGCTGCCAGTAATTCCCATTACAGGAAAAGAGAAATTCTTTCGGTGATTTTCGGCCAAATTCTGCAAAGCACGAAGCGTATCGGGAACCAAAATAAAGCCGGCCTCAGGATACTGTTTTAAATCTGTACATTCAGAATTACTAACAACAAATGCACGAACCCCTTTTTGATACAAATCTTTGATGTATAAATGACCATCGTGCCGAGCGCCAACTAAAGCAAAAAATAAAATTTCCTCGGGAAGTTGTAATGACCTGCTGTCTATCGATAGGGTTTTAACAATGAGATTTTCTTTCCCATAACAAACACCTCCTGTTATAGAAGCTACCGATTCAATAGTATGTAATTGTGCAACAGTCATAATACATCCACTTATTTTGTTGAAGATGTTCTGTAAATTTTCTGGTAACAATTTCGGCAAAGCGGTTCATATTCACTCTTTTCGCCTAACAACACTAATTTATCAGCCTCAGCCAAACGATGCGAGTAATTGGCTAAATTTCCACAACGCATGCAAACTGCATGAACTTTGGTAACATATTCTGCAGTAGCCATAATACTCGGAATCGGACCAAAAGGATTGCCTTTAAAATCCATATCCAGGCCAGCAACAATCACTCGAATACCCTGATTGGCCAATTCGTTACAAACGTCAGACAAGCCGGCATCAAAAAACTGAGCTTCATCAATACCTACCACATCAACATTACTGGCAAGCAACAATATATTTGCTGATGTTTCAACAGGAGTTGAGCGAATGGAGTTGGAATCATGCGAAACCACTTCATCCTCTGAATATCTCACATCGATATGAGGTTTAAATATTTCAACATTCTGACGGGCAATTTTTGCCCGGTTCAACCGACGAATCAATTCTTCGGTTTTACCCGAAAACATAGAACCAACTATTACTTCGATCCAACCATTACTGCCAGCTCTGTTAATATCATTCTCAAGAAACATGTGATAAACTTTAGGTTATTTTACATAGATAGACAAAAATAGGAAAACACTTTCATACTTGCATTACTGAGCTAATAAACTTTTAAACAATACCTCCCTAAAAAATATTTTGTTTGAACCGAAAAAACCACTCAACCAATCAATACAAAAAAAATTAGCTTTACTTTTGTAAATTAGTACATAGAATTCTGTTGCATATTAAAATTCTGGTCATGGATAATAAACTAGTCATTCAACTGCTTAAAAGTAAAACCGAAGAAATTCAAAACTTACTGGAACATTTCACCAATAAGCCTGAGGATTTAAGTGATAGTATTGAGTTACTTGATTCCAGAATACTGGGTTTAAGTCAGGATTTTAAAATCCTGAAAAAGAATTGTGAATTAAAACCAACAGAGACTGTTTCACCAAATGTTCCTGAAGAAATTATTTATGCTTCGCCTGAACCAATCAAAAAAGAAATTGAGTTTTCTGATACAAGTTCTGAAAAACAACAGGTAATTGACAATATCAGTACTGAAAAACCTGAAACTGAAAAAAAAGAGCAAATAGAATCAGAAATTGTAACCCAAAACGTTCAATCGGAACCTATTCAACTGATAGGCGAGAAACTTCCATCTAAAAAACTGAAAGATATTCAGTCGGCTATTGGAATTAATGATCGCTTTTTGTTTGCCCGTGAGCTTTTCGAAAACAATATAGATGAATACAATACAGCCATTTCCTTCATAAATAAAGCAGGCACTTTTGAATCTGTAATGAATTGGATAAAAGCTGAAAAAGAGTGGGATCTGGAGGATCCTACCGTAACCCAATTCATCGAAATCACCAAAAGAAAATTTTAAACATGTCGAAACTATACCTTGTTCCAACTCCAATTGGAAATTTAGAAGATATTACCTTAAGAGCTTTACGAATATTAAAAGAAGTAGATTTAATTCTTGCTGAAGACACAAGAACATCTGGGTTTTTATTAAAACATTTCGAAATTTCAAAACCCTTACACTCACATCACAAATTTAACGAACACAAAACGGCCGAAAACATCGTTAACCGAATTAAAGCCGGTGAAACCATTGCTTTAATTTCTGATGCCGGAACACCGGCTATTTCAGATCCCGGGTTCTTTTTGGTGAAACATTGTCTTGATAATGGAATTGATGTTGAATGTTTACCCGGAGCAACAGCATTTGTCCCTGCTTTAGTGAATTCCGGTTTGCCAAATGAAAAATTTTGTTTCGAAGGATTTTTACCGCAAAAAAAAGGGCGTCAGTCTAAATTAGACGAACTGGCGGAAGAATCAAGAACAATGATTTTTTATGAATCTCCACACCGCCTGGTGAAAAGCTTAGAGCAATTAGCTGAAGTAATGGGAGAAGATAGAAGAGCATCTGTATCCCGTGAGCTAACCAAATTATACGAAGAAAACGTACGCGGTACTCTCGCCGAGTTAATCGCTCATTTCAGTTCGAAAACTGTTAAAGGTGAAATTGTAATTGTTGTTGGCGGTAAGCTTGTTGAGAAAAAGAAGAAAGAATACGTAAAAAAAGACAGACAGCAATGCTTAAAAAATTAATAATTATTAATTAATAATTGGTTTTTTAGTCTTCATGTGAGAATTTAGGACAAGAGATTGCCTTATCACCCAATTTTTTAACTTTCTGACGACGTTTCAACTTTCGGATTTCCCGAGGATTGGAATAGTTATAATTATAGGTCAAAGAAATCTCTAAACCTCCTCTACTTGAAGATGCAACTTGCAAATCGGAGACATTAATATCGTAGCTAATCATAAATTTCATGCGGTTTTTCTCATATCCGAATGCAGGAATAATATCCTGAGTAAAACGATACCACAATCCGTAATGAAGAATGGTGCCTTTTTCTCCATACAGCATCATAAAATTGGTTCCGGCGATCCACTCGTTTGAACCACTCTCGGTAGTATGCATAATTTCAGGCTTGACATATAATCTCGAAGATAATCTGGACTCAACTCCTCCATGCCATGCAAATCGTCTTTTAAGGTTATTGGTAATTGCGTAAAAGGATTCATTGGGTTGATTTATATGACTAATTGCCATCCCCATAAAATATTTTGATTTCCCTTTAAAAAAGGTAAGCATAGTACCAGCAGAAAAGTCCGTGTAAAATAAAGATTGTGTTCCTAAAAGTTCGCCTGTTTGATAATTTGGATCGAAAAGTGTGCCATCCCATTGATCATCAAAAACCAATTTGTTATAATCAACCGATTTATTAACTAATTCCAAACCAACTCCCATATGTAAGAACAATGTATTCCCTGCATTCAGACTTTTATTTAATGATCCTGAAAACATGACCTGAGTGGTCTTTAAACTACCTTCTCCCGCTTTATCATTGAAGATCATACCTCCAACACCAAGCCATGAAGAACTTAATAGTTGAGTCGATAATTTACCATCAACAAAAACTGCTTGAGAAACAAAAGGCGTTGTTACACTATTCCACTGGTTACGATAATTCATCCCACCCCGAAGGTTATAATCAGAATTTCCTGTAAGAGCTGGATTTAACAATAATGGGATAGAATAGAATTGAGAAGAGTGCACACGCTGAGCGGAGACTTGACAGACCCCGAATAACGATATTAGTATAAAAACAATTAAACTCTTCCTCATATCCAATATTACGGGTCTTTCAGCCGATTAGCAAAGATTTTCAACCAGCAAAACGAAATACCCCAAGCAAAAATATAAAAATGGGTAATAATAGCCTATTACCCACTGTGAAATATTTTATTTTACATTTATTTTTTTGCGACAAATTATTTGGCATAAATATAATTAATATGATGAAATTTAACAGTAATAATCCATTTTATTCATCAACTATATTAGTACAGTAGTGTAACATTTCCGCGCTTTTGTACAGAACTACCATCAAGGAAGGTCACTTGCAGGAAGAAAACATAAACATCCATATCTTGTTTTACTCCACGATAGGTACCATCCCATCCTACATCTTGTCTGTTCGATTGAAAGATTTTATGTCCCAATCGGTTATAAATAATCAAATTCATTGAACCAATATTGTTACCCCGAACAAACAGAACATCGTTTTTACCATCTCCATTTGGAGAGAATCCGCTGGCTAATCCAACAAATTGATCACCTTCCGGATAAACTACATTTATCGTATCCCTTCCCATACAACTCTGTTGATTGGTTACTTCAACCCAATATTCTCCGGCCTGACTCACATTTATCGTTTGAGAAATATCATCTGTTGACCAACGGTAGAAGCTACCATTATTTTCAGCATCAAGAGTTACATTTTCTCCGGTTTGAACAATAAGGTCTTCACCAAGATCCACAATAGGAGAAGGATTAACCGTTAATTCGATACAATCTCCTTCTGTATTACCAAATGGATCCGTTACATCAACACAATATTTACCTGATTGATTGACAAGGATTCCCTTTTCAGTTGACTCTGACGGTATCCATTTATAAATAGGATCAGAAGTAAATGTTCTATCAATAATTGGTTCAAGATACACTCTGTCACCCTCACAAATCTGAATATCACCTCCTAAATCCACAGAGAATTTATGACCGTCTTTTCTAACAACACTAATATCATCTGTATTATAACAAGAGTATTCATCTGTAACCTTCACAGAATATACATTTTCCTCACTTACCGTAATTGTCTGACTTGACTCTCCGGTACTCCATTCGTAAACCAAACCTGATCCTGAACTTCCGGCATCTAAAGTCGTGGTTTCACCATCGTACAATGTAATGTCTTCACCTAAATCAACAATTGGTAAAGCATGCACAATTACTTCAATTTCATCGGTTTTTTCATTGCCTTCATCATCTCTAACAGTTACAGAATATATTCCTGACTCACTTACTGTAAGAGTAGATGTTCCGGCACCATTAGACCATAGATAAGTATAGTTCTGCGATATCGTTGGATTCGGATTCAAAATTACTTCTTCTCCATCACAAATATTCTTGTCGGCACCAAAATCAATAGCAAATATATCACTTGCGCTGCTGATAATAATTTCATCAGTCCCAACACAACCATTTAAGCTGGTTACATCAACACTATACGTATTGCTGTTATTCACACTTATGGTCTGACTTGTTTCACCTGTCGACCAAGAATAGCTTAATCCCGGATTTCCTGCATCCAACACCTTTGTTTCAGCATCAGCCAATTCGTAATCCGCTCCCAAATCAACAACCGGAGCTGTTAACACATTAACATTTGCTGTTGCTGATGATGATTTACCTGTTCCAGAATCAGTTGCTGTAACAGAATATGTTCCCGTCTCAGTTACGGATAATGAAGAATCTGTTGATCCATCTGACCACAGGTAAGTATAAGTTCCATCAAAATCAATTGTTGGACTTAGAGTTGCACTCTCTCCTTCACAAATTTGAATATCTCCACCCAAACTAACCACGAAAGATTCAACTACGCTTACATCCGCATAAATAGTATCTCCGGCACAATCAAAAGCTGTACGCTCCAACAGTTTTACTTGATAATCTCCAGGAGTATTACCCCATTGAATATCAAAGCTTAATTCACTATGGAACTTATCGCTTAGCTTCTTCGTCTTTTCATTTAGGACTGTTGCTCCACCTGGAACAAAAAGCTCATAATTTTCATTCTTCTCAATGGTTGCAGTATAAGACTGAATTGTTCCTGCCTGAATTACCGGAGCATAATCCCCAAATAAAGTATTTGGCAAGGCCATTACATCAACCTCTAAAGTTTGATTGGCAAGATCTTCGGTTACAGGAATTCCTGATACTGTTTTAGCTTCAACCAACAAGATCTCAGCTCTATGTGTTTTACCGGTTGCATTCGGAATTTCAAGCTCAAACTCAAAAGTATTCCCATACAGCTCGTCTGCTCCAACAGGCATTACTGCAGGTGCGCGATCGACTGAAATTTTAAATGTCCATGGCTTAGGACCCGAATAGTTAACGGTAATATTCACTTTACCATTTGCATCTCCGCCATTATTCGCGGAACAAACATAAGGAACTTCCAAATCATCAAACGCAGCAGTTGGTGCTGCGCCATCAACTACAACGATCATGATTAAAGGATCACCAAAACAGTGTGTTCCTAAATCCTCAGGATATACTTTCACCTGATAATCACCTTCGTTGGCGAATGAATAATCTCCCGACTCAAATGTTTTTGACGCAAGATATGCTACCGAACCACTTGTTGAATGCGTTACTGACCAATGATATGCATAGCCCGCAACTTCATCCACCTTAAAATTAAGTGTTGTTCCCTTAACCACATACTGCTGTGCCACAACAGCCCATCCTCCCAAAAGGATGGCTATTGCAGTAAGCAGTGTTTTATGTAGTAAGGTTTTTAGCATCTATCTTAAAATTTAGCTTAGTTCAAAGAAAGATTGGTGATAACTGGTTTTGGATAAATTGTAAGTGTTCTTACATTATTCTTACCGGTAATATTTGTTGCATCTATGGTACGAACTGCAACAACAGCCAAATCGTTAGTTAAAGCTGATATTAATGTCACTGTAACAATTTGAGTTCCTGTTGTTGTATTCTCAAAATCTGCAAGAGAAAGAGTTCCTGTTGTTGCTGCAAATGATTTTGTCAGTATTGTAGGTACTCCATCCTTGTCTGTAACTTCATAAGTTAATTCATAAGGAGCCACCCCTCCAGTAAATACAACATCAAAATTAGTATTGGCCGGACTGTCACCTGTAACTAATGAACATGTAATTTGATTGTCATTTGTTGACAAATCTGCAAACATCACAGAAGCCTCTCCAGCTATCGTTACATCCACATAAACAAATTCACTGCTACAATTATTATCATCAACCACCTGAGATTTTAATCGATAAGTCTCACCAACTGTTAAATCCCAAAGAATAGTAACCGTTGCGCCTGTCTCAGCAGACAAATCTCTTACTGAAACATCTGAAGCATCAACCAATTGCCACACATAGTGGTCAGCCGTTGTTCCTACCTCAGGGTTAGCCGTATAGGATTTGGAATTCCCAAAGGTCACCGTCTGGGTTTGTTGAGCTTTTGAAAGCCCAACAAATCCGATAGTAAATATTAGTAATGCGAATAGTTTTTTCATATCAATTTACTTAAAATATAATTGTTGGTTTTCCTGGAATTGGGTTAATTGTAATAACATAATCAGCTACTGCCGGAGAAAATTCTACACCGTTTTTATCAACCACTTTAAGTATTGTTACAGTAACACTTGTAAATGCGGGAGATACAGGATCTGCAATTGTCATACCAGGAATATTGAATTTGTGACCAACTCCAATTGTTGCCAATTCTGTACTTCCTCCATCAACTTGATAATGCACTGTCATATCATAATATGCAACAGCAGGAGTTGCTCCAGCTAAGGTAATATCAAGAGTTATTTCCATTCCTGAAGTAATATTTGCATCATCAGCACAATAAGTCTTTTCAGTTGCCGCATTGAATGCTACAACGTAATCATTTGTTGCTACATCCACTTGAATTGCGTATTGATTGGTACAACCAGTAAGATCAATTTTCGCTTCTACCAATACATAGAAAGTTCCAGATGTTTTCCAAGTGATGCTTTTTTCATAATCTGCTACATTTACCATAGCATAATCAGCACCAGGTGCAATTATAGTTCCCACACTATTAATAACAGTCCATGTCCAAGATTGTCCTGTAGTATTTGGAACAGTATAAGTATAAGTACCATCAGCGATCACACCTGTTTGAGTAGCATCAATTGTAGTAGGAACCTGCGCATATGCGTTACCAAATAGTCCAATGGTAAAACACAAAACGAGTAAAAATTTTAGTAGCTTTTTCATATGTAGTTTTTTTTAATTTTTTACTGTTATTATAGGTTTTGCCGGTAAGGCAAATATTGTTCTTGTATGGATTTCTTTTCCTGTTACCACATTTAACGTACCCCCATATTTATTGGTTGCACTCTTTATGGTAATAGTATTTATAGTGTCAATATTTTCATCTTCAATAACACCCGCTACATGGAGCATTTTATCCGCAAAATTTACAATTGCAGTTCGATCAGCAGAATCCCCATCTAAGCGATAGTTCACTGTAATCGGGTATTGTGATTCAGGTAACACTGTACCTGAATTAAACATTGCTATCATTTCTGCAGCAAACTGTGGATCTAAATCAGCACAATCATCTGATGTCAGATCTTTAAATACAATAGTGGCTTCAGTGCCAAATACCTCAACAGGTATAGCTCTTCGAGAAGAACAAAAATTAGTTCCTGCATTAAATTCCTCCACAATTGCGTAATACTTTCCTTCATTTAAGAAGGTAATGTCAACTTCTGCTTTTTCAAATTCTCCCCCAAATAAAAAGTCATCATCTCCTCCCAATCCATCATTATCCGCCAATAAAGCGTCTTTTTGATCTGCCCAGTTGTTCACCTTATAAACATTCCATTCATAAGTATTCCCAACATGATCAGTAATAGTAAGTTTATGCGTACTACCAGGCAATATTACATACGGACTCTGCGCCTTAGCTGAAGCCAAAGCCATCATTGTAAAAACAATGACAATCAGAATTCTATGTAGTATACCTTTAAACAAATCTTTCTATTTTTATGTTTGAATTACCTTCCCGAACCTTAGTCCGGGAAGGATTCTATATGTAAGTCAACAAACTTTACAATATTTAGTCAATAGCAATCACACTAGTTTCAGGTGATGCTGTAATAACAAACGATTCTGATGTATTATTGGTTAAATTAGTACCAGGCTCATTTGTATTTCCAGCTCCCGTTGTAATAAACGCATTTGAAGCAACCATATTCAAGCTAATATCATTAGCTGGAGAAACGCCAGGAGTATTAGCTGTTACAACAGTCAATACAACTTTAGAAGTTCCCAATGCTACGGCTACGCTGGAACCAGTTACAGTACCACCAGCTGATGAAGTAACTGTTGATGCTGCTGAAGTTGTGAAATCAAATCCCCATGCTCCAGTTGTCCAAGGCTGTCCGTCAGTATCCATTGAAATAGTAAAGTAACGAGTTGTAGAACCAAAATCATTCGTTGAATTATCTATTATTGCCCCACTACCACTATTACAATCAGTTAAAGCACCACCAGTAATAACAGCTCCTGCATTATCAGATGCAATAACTGCTAAATCAAGTGCACCAGCTGAAACCAAAATCTCCAAACGTCTTAAGGTTGTACAGGAACCAGCTAAATTAGTTTCCGTAACCTCTACAAAATATGTTTCAGCTTGTAACCATTGAATGTTTACAGTATTCGCATCTACACCTGCACCTGCAGTCGTGAATGAGTAATCTGTTCCACTAACGGCTGGTGTTGTACCATCGTTTTGGTAAACAGCCCAGGTGTATGTATTTCCAACATGATCTGCCAGATGCACATTACTACCATCAACATTTACTTTAAACTTATGAATAGAACCTACCGCGTGAGTTGCATCTTGTGCATATGTTCCAAATGCAATTAAAGAAATTGCAAGAACCAGAGTTATTTTTAATAATCTTTTCATGATATATTAATTTTATCAGAGTTTACTAATTAGTCAGTTGTAATACCTGTAGTTGCTGGAACAGCATTTACAGTATAAGTTGCCACATCATTTGCTGCATTACTGTCAGGAGTTCCTAACTCATCTTTACCATTAGAAATAGTAAGAGCAATTGAAATATTTGGATCTTGTCCATTCACACCAGCAGTATTCTTATTGGTATTGTATTCAACAGTAATTGTCTTAGATGCAGTATTCGCAGGAACATTAATTGTACCTGTTAAAGCAGCAACTCCATTTACAAGAACGCCTGTTACGTTATCTGATGTAGCAATATCGCTAATTGCATAATCAAATGACCATGTTTTAGCTATATCACCACCAGTCATACTAACTGTATACTCTCTGGTAGTTGTTCCAAATACATCATTCGAATTATCGCCATCAGCAGTAACATCTACAACCGGATTAAATGCAGTTGCACAATCTGTTGCTGAAGTAACAAGAGCGGTAACAACATCAAATGTATTGGCAGTTACAGTTACAGAAATCTGACGAGTCGTTGGGCAAGCCGGAGTAACATCCGTTCTTGTTTCAACTACTTGTAAAATGTATGTACCAGCAAGTAACCATTCTACATTAGCAGTTACTCCATCCGTTGCTCCAACAAAGTTATACTCTGTTCCTGGAGTACCCGAAGTTACAGACCAAGCTAAGGTTGTACCTGCAATACTACTTTTCGTGATAGTATATGCATGCGTTGATCCTGCATATGGAGTGGTACCTGTATTTTGTGCCTGAGTATTAGTAATTAATAATACTCCTACGAAAACCATTAAAAGTTTTAAAAGAGATTTCATATCGATTTATTTTAACTAATTAAAATGTAATGTTTCCTGTATTTGGCACACCATAGATGGTTACATTATTTGTATCATCATCACCTGCTGGGTTACCAAAACTATCCTTAACGTCAGAAATTTGAACTTTAAATGTCTGATCGCTACCGTCAGCTGTATTAGTCAAAGAGATTACCAGATTATGTGTTCCTCCGGATACTGCAACATCATTTCCTGTAATTTCTGATGCCAAACCAACAGTTGTATAGTCGAAAGTCCAATCATTTGATCCATTCGTTTTCGTAAGAACAAAAGTAACATCTGTCGTTCCTGTTGATCCTGTAGCACAACTTGCAGCGCTTGAAGCATCCGCAATCGCAACACTAAAATCTGCGTTAACAGTAACTGTTAAGGTTTTTGTTGTAGAACAATCAACTCCTGTATGGCTCTCGGTTTCAGTGAAAGTCATATTGTAAGTACCTGGCTTCATCCATAAAACTGTAATTGAGCCTGAATTCAATGCTCCTGCAGTAATATTCCAATCTGTTCCTGAAGTACCCGATAAGGTCCACAGTAAACCATTACTTCCACTTTCGGGAGTAACAGTATAAGCTCTGGTTTCTCCAACACTTCTTGTATCTGTCTGCGCCGAAGCTGCAAATCCAAGAAAAAGGAAAAAGCATACGCTTAAAAGTTTTGTAAAATTTGTTTTCATGTTGACTATATTTAAGTTTAATAAATTATTCCTGATGGTATCGGTTTATGATTAACCGTAACTGTATATGTTTGTGCATTTGAAATATTCCCACTAGCATCCAATACTCTAAAGTTAATCGTTGAGATTCCTTCAGGAAATTCAAACCCGGATGGATCCGATAACGAATTAGCCCCTAAAGCCTTTGTACCGTATGCATTTGCAAACGAAGAATCCGGTAATTGAATTCGATATTGAACAGTAAAACTTGTTGCGCAATTATCCGAATATCTAGTTGCTTGTATACCTAAGCCAGTAAATGATTTCACTTGAGGAATTATACTTTCATCTTCTGCACAATCAATTATTGCCAAGTCAGACAAGTCTGCCAAAACTGGAGGTGTTACATCATCAATAATTACATTCTGATTTACGGTTACGGTTTGACCGTTGCCGTCAGTGAAGCTCCAGGTAATTATATGGGTTCCCTGTGTTGAATATGTTAATGGATCTGATGTGGTTCCGGCAATGGTTCCAGCACAGGCATCCGTTGTTGTCGGTGCCACAGCGGTTGCTGAACACTCACCAGTTACATCTGAAAGTGTTGGTATCACCGGAGGAGTTACATCTTTAATTGTTACGACGGCATTACAAGTATTGACATTACCAGCCTCATCCTGAACAGTTAAAACAACCGTATTTGCACCTAAATCAGCACATGTGAAGTCTGTAATATCTAAAGATAAAGTTAAAGATGCTGTTACGGTACAATTATCTGAACTACCATTATCAATTTGTGTTGCTGTAATACTGGCATTACCAGTTGCATCTAACTGAATTGTGATATCTTGACAGATTGCCGTTGGCAATACATCATCTACTACGGTTACTATTGCATCACAAGTAGAAACATTTGCATGATTATCAGTTACTGTTAATGTTACCGTATTTTCTCCAACATTAGCTATAGTGAATGAGGTCATACTTGCAGTCATGCTTAATATTCCACAGGCATCACTTGATCCACCATCAATATCACTGGCTACAATACTTGCATTTCCTGTTGCATCCAATTGAATTGTAATATCCTTACATATCGCTGTTGGTGCTACATTATCTTCAACAAATACATTTGCACTACATGTTGAGGTATTCCCTGAATTATCTACAACTGTCAGTTCAACAGCATTAGGAGATGATAATGGTAAAGATATATTTTGATTAGGAATACCTGGTCCATCAATTACTATGGTAGCATCAGTACAACCCAAAATCTCTGGTGTAATTGTTGCGCAATCAGAAGCACCCCTCCAAGCATTTGCTGTCTCGACTGTTCCACTTCCACCACCGTTAGGCAAACTAAAAAAACCACCACAACCCAAAGTTCCTTGTAGGGTATACAACCCTGCTGGAATACCTGAACCTGAGAAGCTTATATCATACCCAAGTGTTACGGTATAATCATAACCATAATCACAAGTAGTGCCAACAGGATTAACAGAAATAGGCCATACTTTTATATTAACAGAATAACCATTACTTGAGGCTACAACCTGATTAGTAGAAACATCATCACAATTAAAATCTGTCTTTGATAATGACATTGACGCTATACCACAGTTATCGCTTGATCCATTATCTATTTGTGCTGCTGTAATGCTAGCATTACCACTTGCATCTAACTGAATCGTTATATCTTTACAAACTGCCACAGGATCAATTACATCCTCAACTGTTACTGTACTTTTATTATCAAGCTCAACACCACATGTAGAAACTAAATTTTCTGCGTATACATTATAAACAGTAGTTACTAACGGATTAACATCAAATGTGATGTTCCCACCGGTTCCTGCGATCGCAGTTCCAACATCACTATCATCACTATCTAAACGTAATTGATAATTAACTCCAGATTCACTGTTAGTAAGAGTTATTGATGCTGTTCCTCCAGGACAAACAGCAGAATTATTAAGTGTAAGACTTTGATCCGGTAAATTACTTACGGTAACAGTCAGATCCATATTAGCAGAAACACACGAACCAGCTGTTTCTTCAAATGCTCGAACCAAATAATCTCCCGCAGTAACATTCCACAATATTCCAATTAAACTTTCACCAGAAACAATAAGCTCACTATACTGAAACCCAGGCGTCACCAAATCCTGATCAATAACAGGAGAACCACCATTGTAAACAGCACCTCCTTCAACAGACCAATAAATTGTAGATCCAGCACTTCCTTCAACCTTATATTGCTTTAACTCACCAGTACACACATCTTCCGCAGGAGATAATACTGTCTGAGCATAAAGATCGACTTTTACCAAAGTAATCAGAATAACCAGTATGAAAATTTTTATGTGTAAAAGTTTCGTCAAGCGTTCTGTTTTGAAGTGGAAATTATATATTAGGCAACAAAATAAATCATTTTTTTCTTATAACTAATCACTGATACGGCAAATGTTAAAAAGTGTTGTGTTTTATTTATAATAAACAGCTTATTATTTGTTTAATTTTTCAACAACAAGCTGCAAAACACAGATTTAAGCATTGTTTTATGTAACTTATTTTTGTTTAACCTAAAAATATCTTTCATTAATCAAGGTTTTAATGCCGCTAGTCTAATTTTATAAAAACAGACGTTCTACACCATTCTTAATCCAATAATCTACCTTACACTATTTATTTACAATTTAAATAACATCGCAATATTAGTATCTATTCGTGATATATTCCCTTAGGGGCAGGCTCAGCCCCTATAATGTAACTTCCAACTTCGGTACATGATTTAGAATCAGTTACTGTAACAGAATAACTACCTGAATTAAGTCCTGTTGCATTGGGTGAATTCAAACTTCCATCATGACTCCACGAATAATTATAAAGGGGACTAGAACCAAAAGGTGTTCCTCCTGATACATCTACATTTAATAAACCACTACTTCCATCTGAACAAAGATTACTTGATGGGTTAAGAGACACAACCGGATGTGGATTTACTAACACCCCAGATATATACTCCGTATTTTTACAACCATTTGATTTTGTAACTGTTAATGAAAAATCTTTAGCACTTAAAACCGCGGTATTATAAATTGCAGTTGTATTCGCAGAAGTTGGGCTGGCAATGCCTGCAACAGGCGTCCATGAATAGATATCACCTCCACTGCTATTTAAAATAGTTGAAGCTAAATTAATCACCTCTCCACTACAATATTCTGTTTTATCTGAAGCGATCGTAAAATGTGAATTTTCATTCACCGTAAGAACCATAAAATCGGTATCAATACAAGATGCCGAAGCTGATGATGACTCTTTAACAGTTAATGTATATGTGTATGTTCCAAAAGGAATAGTATTTGCTACAGTAGGGTTTGAAGAATTTACATTACTTAAATACGCTAATCCAGATGCAGGAGAGCAAGACCATTCGTAATAAATACCTCCACTCCCATTTAACTGAACAGTTGCACCTTCGCAAATTTGTTTAGATGGTCCTGCTTCCGCGGCTATAGGAGTGACCGATGGAATAGTCACATCAAAATCTTCAGAACGACAAGCAAATCTATCTTGAACCGTAACGGTATAAACTGCTCCTACCGTCGGATTATTTAGTGTAAAAACATTGTCATCCTGAAAAGCTCCTCCATCTATACTATATTGATAATCTGCCGGATCCAAACCATTCTTCAAATCAACTGTTATTGTAGCAACAGGTGTAGCTCCCATACAAGAAACCAAACTTGTTGGAGAAGCTTCTATTTCAGGTACATCAATAATAGTCACAACCTTTTCATAGTAATCCGGTGCTGAACAGGGGCAGCTTTTTAGAAAAGAAAGGCGTAACTCTTCATCACCTTCAATTCCTGTATCAGATAATGCTTTGTAGTAATAAACAACCTCCGCAATTCCTGCAGGTATAGTAACCGAACTTGGCAATTTACCATCTCCAATCTGATTTCCCAACTGATCTACATAAATATAATCAACACCATTTTCGGCAGTTCCTGAAATATTTAAATCAAATTTCATTTCTCCATCTAAATTCTCTAACCGAACAAATTTGATATAACTATTACTACAACCTTCATACATAATATCAACATCATTCTCAATGCCTATTCCATTTTGAATCACAACTTCGTTAGATTTAAAACTTTCAGCCTCAAGAAATACTGCAGAATTATATTTATCATCCGCAACATCTGCAATTATCAATCGGATATGATAGGTTTGACAAGGAAGAACATCGGCATTAGCGGTCAATACAGTAGTCCGTCCATCAAACTGGGTTGCAAATCCTCCTGTTCCATCAACGTAATAAGTTGAACTACCACAACCACTATTATTAACATTGTTAATTGATACAAAATTCGAACTCCCTGGGAGTAAGGCAATATTCTTTCCTCCATTTAAAAATGGCCCTGAAATTCCCGGTCCACTTATAATAAATCCAAAAACGTCATTGTATGATCCGCAGGCATATTCCGGATATTCCTCAGAAGCAAATATATATCTGAATTCAAGCTTATCACCAGCAGGAATAAAATCAAATTCCAAAATCTGTACATCATTTGGGTTCCCTGTCAACCTGGTAACATCTGCATCAACGGCTGCTCCTCCAATATTTGAACTTACACCAGTACTATTATTTGGTCCTTCAGCAGACTGAACATTTCCTGTTGAAAGTATAATTCCGGATGAAAGAGGAAAATCTGAAGTTCCTGCATTAAAATATCCTATTCCCCTATTAACATCCCCTC
This sequence comes from Marinifilaceae bacterium, assembly GCA_016936255.1. Lineage (GTDB taxonomy): Bacteria > Bacteroidota > Bacteroidia > Bacteroidales > Marinifilaceae > Labilibaculum. The sequence goes on from JAFGYE010000030.1 coordinate 18,192, forward strand.
CGTATGTTACATTATCAGCAACCAAACAACCATTCACTAAAACATTCTGAACTAACTCATTAGGGGAATAGCCATTTTCAGGACTTTGTCGGTCAACCTGTATGGGATCTGTCGAAGGCAGATCATCATCAACAATAGTAATCATCACCATCTGACTCCCATTTTCAGTTCCTCCTGTAACATTAGAAATACTAACATTCAAACTTTCATTCCCTTCAACGTCTGAATCATCAACTGCACTTAAGGTTACACTGCCTGTTAAATTCCCCTTCAGTATTTTAATCTGAGGTTTAGATATTGAATAATCTGAAGCTGAAGCAACACCAGACATAGCGAGATCAACCAAAACATCAGTAGAAGCAACTCCACTTAATGTGGCTGTAAGAAAGGCCTTTCCACCATTCTCATTGATTGAATTTACATCAACGGACAGACTAACCTCAGGTATAAAAGCCTGAACAGTCACTTTTACATTAAAGCTTGTAGAATTTCCACCAGCATCTTCAACTGTAAGCACTACAGTATTAACTCCAATATCTGCACTTGAGAAACTTGATTTACTCAGACTTCTAGACGTCACCCCACAGGCATCAATAAAACCCGGATCTACGTCTATTGCATTTAGAGTGGCTGCACCCGATTCATTAAGTATCAATGTAATTTCGACAGTTGTATGATCAGCAATAGATGATTTGGAAAACACCTGCCGGGCTATTCCTGCATCAGCAGACTCCCATTCCAATTCAATGACAGCTCCTCCTCCATTTTCAAAATAATCAAGTGTAATTGTATGTGAGCCCTTACTTAAGCTTAGCGTGGCAGGGTTAATCACGGGAGCATGATTCGTCCAATTATTAATGATCATGGAACCATCAACAAAAAGACGTACTCCATCATCTGAATTTGTATAAAAAGTATAATCTCCAGTTTCAGGAACAACAAAACTTCCACTATAGCGAATTGAAAAATTATCATTTCCAAGAAGAGCTGTATTTGGCGAGCCATTACCCCAATTGGTATTAATCTCTGTCACAGATTCTGAGTACTTCAGTTCATCAAAGGCTACCCCATTATAATATTCTGCAATTAAATTCAATAAAGAGGGAGCTAGATTATCTTCAATTGTAACATTCGCAGTACAATTTGATTGATTCCCATCTTCATCTTCAACAGTAAGGGTTACCGTATTAACACCTAAGTTCGAACAATCAAAAGTACTTTTATCCAAGCTAAATAGTAAATCGGCACTGGCTGTCTCAGCATCATTACTACCATTATTTATATTTGCTGGAGTTATATTTGCATTTCCAGAGGCATCAAGCTGAACGCTTACATTCTGACAAATAGCTACTGGAATAGCACCACTGGAAATTACATTTAATGAGTAATCTTCTACTTCACCATCAAAATCAACATCACACTCATTAGGGTAAGAATTGTAATTTGCAGAAATACGTAATCTTGTAAGTCCTAGCGAAGCACCTGAAGGGACTGTTATAGTATAAGGTGAATTGCTTGTAGATCCATTTGATTTATTCTTAGCTCTTCCTAAATCAAACTCTTCTCCAGAATCATTAAAATCACCATCCTGATTCCAGTCAATCCATGCGCGAGCATAAATCCAGTAGTTCCCGTCAGTATTTACATTCACACTTAAGCTATATGAATCTCCAATTACCAAATTTGTTGATTGAGACGTATAATCAGAATAACCTGTTGATTTGCCTGTCGAATTATTAATTGAATTAATATTGACTAAGGTGATTCCTGTATTATATATTACATCACCATAGGAAGAACAATAAGTCTGCGCCGAGAGAGAACCACTCTGCCAACAGCAAAATATAATTAAAAACAGAAAGTGTTTAAAAAAAGTGTAAGGTGTAGAATTATCCATATGTTAATATTTCAGAATCATCTGGCAAACAAATAATCGAAGCCAAAAATAATTAATTATTCTTAATTGCTATGGCTTACGTAAAAAAAGAAATTTTGTTTAATTTTTCGTAAAAACCAAATTCCCCCTATCAACTTACTCATGATAAATGCCTTCTGGATTTGGACTTTGATAAATTACAACAATCGCCGTATTTGTTAAGTTCGCTTCACACACAGCACTCACTGCTTTAATGTTGATCAAATTATCCCCAACAGAAAAACCTAATGTAGGTATATTCATACTAACATCAGCACCATTACCTGTAACAGAACTCCCAATTTGAACTCCTCCTTTATAGGCGGAATACACAACACCACTTTCGCTTCCTTGTATAGTAAGTTGCGCACCATCACCAATACACTTCGTATCGCCAACAACAGGCAAGCTAATATCCGGTACACCAGTCACTATAACGTCTATTATACATTCCGAGGAATTGCCATTAACATCAACAACCGTAAAAGTTACTGAATTACTTCCAGCATCATCACAAGTAAAAACACTCTTACTCAAACTTCTGGAAGCTATACCACATTCATCTGAATAGCCAGGATCAACCTCATCTGCGGTTAAATTATACAAGCCACCGGCTGCACTAAGATCCAATGTAATATCCTGACAAGTTCCAGTACTATTACTTTTTACAAATTGTCGGGAAACACCTGGCCCCTGCCACTCCAATTTAATAACTGCTCCTCCACCTTGTTCATAAAACTCGAGCCCGATTGGAACAATTTGTCCTGCAGATAAAGATATAGTTCCTGTATTAACAGTAGGGCTATGGTTTGTCCAATTATTAATAACCTGCTGACCCGCAACCCAAAGTCGCACACCATCATCAGAAGTAGTATAAAATGTATAAGTTCCTGCCTGAACAGCTTGAATATTACCTTGAAAGCGAATCGAAAAATTATCATTTCCTACCAACGAAGATTCTGGTGCACCAGATCCCCATGAATAATTTATTTCATCAACGGGTAAAGTTTCCATGAACGTATCGAAATTTTTCCCATCATAATAATCGGCCTGCAATTGTGAGATTTTTGGAGGTGTAACATCAGCAACTGTAACATTAAAACTATGTGTTGCTGCATTGCCCGCATTATCTGTCGCAGTAAATGTATTAACTGTAGTCCCAACCGGAAACAATGACCCAGATGGCAAACCACCCGTCTGAGTAACTAAAGCACCTTCAAATTCAACAACATAACGCTTCCAATAAGTATCTGGAATATCATTCCACTTACCATTGCTATACATTTGAGTGTAATCCTCATTTCCAGAATTATTAGGCTCCCCACTATTCCAATTCGTATAGCTAACAGCCTCTCCATTACACCAAACAAATGTTCCTTCAGCTGCCGCATCAGTCAAACCAATCCATATATCTCCAACTTTACTATCTATAAAATCATTCTCGGCTTGACTGGTAATTGTAACTAAATGCCCTCCGCTATTAATAGCATTTTGCATTGCTGTAGTGGCTTTTTCACTAGTATTTGAATAGTAATAAGTATGATTATACAGTTCTCCTAAATAGGTGTATCCAGGAAGAGTTCCTGAAAAAGCAGGAAAATTATCAATAGCTTGTGGAATATCATAATTAACAATCTCACCACAATTACTTCCTGATGCATTAACTGTAATATCTGTTTGGGGATTTTGAAAAACCGGAGGCACATCATCAATAACATCATTGATATTAACCGTAAGAGTCATCGCCCCAGAAGGAGTTGCATTTTTAATATTGTAAAGAGTTATATTTAGATCCACTTTAGAAGAACCCCATTGCTGATAAATCCCCGTAATTGCAAAAGAGAAAGAAGTTTCATTTTTACCAAATTTCTTATAATATATTGCCGGTGACATAGTAAAGTCATAATTCATAGCTCCTGTTCCATTCGTTTCATACTTCAATTCCACAACAGGAGCTTTCCCCTTAAAATTCTCACTAAGTTGAACAGTTACAATTGCCACTCCTCCATCTTTTAAAATCATGTCTTTATCAACACTAATAGATACAGAAGGCTCATTTTTAGCAGACACATTTATGTTTGTAAAAATCAATAACACTGAAAAGAACAACAACCATTTATTCATACAAAACAAAATTAACTACATTATGGAATGTAAATACTGAAACATAGTACGCAAAACTACCACTTTTGTTTACTTTTATCCTGTAAAATACAGAATCAACCACCTACTGCAATGACAAATTTAAAGTACCAACATATTTTTTTCGACCTTGACCGTACACTCTGGGATTTTAATAAAAATTCCGAGGCAAGCCTAAATCTACTCTTTAGGGATTACCAATTGCAATCCATATTTGGAAGTTTCCTGTTTTTCAAATCACGATATGAATATCACAACGGCAAATTGTGGAATGCCTATTATCAAAACAGAATAAAAAAAGAGGATTTGATGTACCGAAGATTTTACCTGACATTAAAAGAAGCAGGACTTGATGATCTTGATTTGGCAAAAGAAATTGCAAATGATTTTATCGAAATTAGTCCTTTACAAACGGCTACCTTCCCAAATGCACATCAGATTCTTGAATATTTAAAAAACAAAGGATACCAATTGCATATTATTACCAATGGTTTTATTGAAGTTCAGGCTAAGAAACTAAAAAATTCAAAACTTGACAGCTATTTCCTGGAGGTAATAACTTCGGAAGATGCCGGTGCCAATAAACCAACCCAGCAAATATTTGAATATGCGTTTAACAGGGCCGGCGCTTTTGCAAAAAACAGCATAATGATTGGAGATGATCTTTCTACAGACATTGCCGGTGCAAAAAAGGTCGAAATGGATCAAATTTATTTCAACCCACACAAAATCACTCACAAAGACGATCCAACATTTGAGATTAATGATTTATCAGAAATCAAAAGGATACTATAATATGCTAAATAACATATTTTCATTACAATCCGAAGCAAAATTTTAATGTTCTTTAACAATTCACAACAAAAAATACCAATTAACAGGTCAACAGTAAGGAAATAATCATTTATATTTGCAGAGGTAATCAACAAAACCTGATATGCAAACAAGTTTTGTTGCCAACATCGGTTTGTACTGTGACATTCATAAATAATTCTAAAGGGTTAGTGAAGTTACTAAGGTTAATAGATTACAAATGGTTAATAATATATTGAAACTGGTATATAACCGATGTTGAAATACGAAGGCTGCGTTTAGGGGACGCAGCCTTTTTTTTGTCTGTATCATGCACATAATAACTACTCCAAGGAAATTGAAATAAAAAAAATCACCACAGAGCACGCAGAGTCCAACAGAGAAAAAACGATTAAAACATTTTTACCTTATTCAGTACGTAGTGGAATTCTTCATAGATATTTTGCAAGCAGAAATTCACCACAAAGAACACTAAGGAATTCACAAAAAACTCAAAGGGATATTATCATATTCCGACTCTTGTACATTTAAAATAAAAAGAGCACCTAATACAAGGTTTATCAGAAAAAAACGACTAGGTGTTACTCGATGATAAATTCTTCTTGAGTGCTTGTCAAAAAGAGTTTCAACACAAAACCAAAGAAAGGACTAAACAAAGCTTACCACTTTTACCACGGAGGACAGAAAGAAACACAGTATGTTGACTTTTAGACTTTTGAACCTTTAAACTCTCCCTAGGTTTTTCTCTTTTTCTTCTTTGCTGCCGGAAACAAAACATTATTCAGTATTAGGCGATAACCAGCCGAATTCTTTTTCAAATTAAGGTCAGTAGGCGGATCTCCAACCAAGTGCTGGTAATCTTCAGGATCGTGCCCCCCATAAAAAGTCCAGGTTCCTTTCCCAAAGTTTCCATGAATGTACCGCGCCTCACCAGCAGCTTTATTCTCTCCCATAATAAGTACACTAGGTTTTATCAACTCCAACTTAAAAGCAGTGGTTTGTCCCATAAATCCTTTTATCAAATTTTTGTGATTTTGACATAACATGCTTGGTACCGGATCCCATTTTGCAGAAAACTCAAACAAAGAAAAATAATCTTCATCCTGCCTTAGCTTTCTCGTTAAAGTCACATCAATATCCGAAAACTCATATACATTAGGCTTTTTTTCAAGCGTAAAATTCTGAAAGGCAAATGTCTTTGAAAAATCCAGTTGAGACTGGACATCCGGCTCAATAGGATCTCCATCAAACACAGCATCACAAATATCATGTTCTCCCGAGGCCAGTGCTATATCAAAAGTATCGGTGGCAGAACACATTGCAAATAGAAAGCCCCCAGCCTCAACAAAATTTCTTATTTTAACAGATATTGCTTTTTTTAAATCGGAAACTTTCGGGAAACCATATCGGTTAGCCATCTCCATATTGGACTGCACCTCATCTTTATACCATTTCATATTTCGGTATGAGGTATAAAATTTACCAAACTGCCCTGTAAAATCTTCATGATGCAAATGCAGCCAATCATATTTCGACAACTTCCCGGTCATCACCTCATCATCATAAATAATATCGTAAGGAATTTCGGCGTAGCTAAGTGCCAGGGTTACTGCATCGTCCCAAGGTTTCTTCCCTTTTGGTGAATAGACTGCAATCAAAGGTGATTTTTCCAGTTTAACGGCATCCATATTCAACTCATCGCTTGATATTTCTGTCAATATTTGCTGAGCAGAAACATCGCTGAGAACAGAAAAACTGACACCTCGAATCTGACACTCATCCTGAATTTCTTTCTGGAAAGGAAGTAAAAAAGATCCTCCGCGATAATTCAACAGCCAATGAATCTGATAATCCTTTTCCAGAGTCCAAAAAGCAATACCATAGGCTTTAAGATGATTCTTCTGAGTATCATCCATCTGAATTAATAAACTTGCAGAAAAGGATGTATATGCAGATAAGGCGAAAAACAGTAAAATAACTATTTTTCGAAAAAATATTTTCGAAAACAATCTATCTTCTATCATAAAAACAAAATAACAAATTCTATTTGAGAAGACGTTTCATAAGGTCATTAAAATGGTGCAGCATCATCAAAATCACTGCCCCCACCAAATCCTGCACTAAAATCATCAAAACCGGAAGATTCCTGATTCATGCTGGAACTGAATGTTTTCACATCCTCCAAACCCGGTGTGGCGAATGGGTTTAATGATTCACCTTCCAAATCGGTAAATCGGGCCAACTGATTTCGGAAACGAAGCTGTATTTCTCCGACAGCACCATTACGGTGTTTTGCAATAATAATATCAGCAATACCAATTAATGAATTTCCTTCAGCATCCTCAGTTATGCCATATCTTTCCGGACGGTGAATAAACAACACCATATCGGCATCCTGCTCAATCGCACCGGATTCACGCAAATCGGAAAGCATTGGTTTTTTTGCATCCCCTGTTCTTTGTTCAACACCACGATTCAACTGAGAAAGAGCAATTACCGGAACGTTTAATTCCTTTGCGATGATCTTTAATTGCCGTGATATTAAACTCACCTCCTGCTCTCGGTTACCACGCATATCCGAACCAGCTGTCATCAACTGCAAATAGTCAATCACAATACAACTAATATCATGTTTCGCCTTTAAACGACGACATTTAGATCGCAGCTCATAAATTGACAAACCAGGTGTGTCATCCACATATATTGGAGCTTCAACCAGATCTTTAATTTTAACATGTAACTGTTCCCATTCAAAATCTTCCAAACGCCCGCTTCTCAACTTTTCAGAACCTAATTCTGTTTCGCTTGATATTAAACGTTTCACCAACTGATCGCCACCCATCTCGAGTGAGAAAATGGCTATTGGTGCTTTGTGGTCAACCGCCATATTCCGGGCCATCGACAAAACAAATGCTGTTTTTCCCATTGATGGCCGAGCCGCAATAATCACTAAATCGGATTTTTGCCATCCGGATGTAATTCTATCCAATGCAGTAAAACCGGAAGGAACACCACTTAAACCATCGGTTCGTTTCCCTGCTTCCACAATTTGGTTGATTACCTCATCAGCCAGTGGACGAATATGCGAGGATTCTTTTTTGATATTTCCTTCTGCAATCTCAAAAACATCCTGCTGTGCCCTATCCAGCAAATCAGCAACATCAACACTCTCATCAAAAGCCTGAGTCTGAATTTCAGATGAAACCCGAATTAATTCGCGCTGAATAAACTTTTGAGCAATAATTCGCGCATGAAATTCGATGTGAGCAGCAGATGCAACCCTATTTGTAAGTTGGGTAATGTAAAAAGGCCCACCCACAGCATCCAAATTCCCATGTCGTTTTAATTCTTCAGTAACCGTTAGTATATCAACAGGTTCCTCGTTAATTGAAAGCGACAGTATAGCTTTGTATATTTTTTGGTGAGCATCCTTGTAAAAGGAATCAGCATTTAGAATATCCCCAACCGAAATCATCGCATCTTTTTCAAGCATTAATGCTCCCAGAACAGCTTCCTCAAGCTCTAATGCCTGCGGAGGAACTTTCCCATAATCAAGATCTACTTTATTCTTCGGTTGATTGTTATATTTATTTGCCCCAGCCATAAAATATTAAATTCTAACAGTTTACTTTTCCTTTAAAATCAGCATACTAAGCATTTTTTCAAGCTCAAAAAAAGTCCTGAAAAAAATACAGAATGCAGAGCCAAAGATAGAAAATAAAAATACTACAAATTGATTTTTTTTGCTCTTATAAATCAAGTATTTTTACCATTCAATCATAAAACTTATTACTTGTGCTTCGCTTCCCAAATGCTAAAATCAATCTCGGATTAAATATAGTTGAAAAAAGATCTGACGGATTTCACAACATAGAAACTATATTTTACCCCATTCCTCTTACAGATGGTTTGGAAATTGCCGATTCGAACAATGAAACAATCTACAACTTCAGTTCATCAGGTATTCCTATAAAAATAAACGATAAGGATAACATTGTCTGCAAAGCATTTGACTTGCTTTACAGGAAATACAATATCCCTTCAACCAATATTCATCTACACAAAAACATTCCATTTGGCGCAGGCTTAGGAGGAGGATCTTCGGATGCCGCCTTCATGATTAAGATGCTGAATGAAAAATACAATCTAGGAATTTCATATAAAGAAATGGAAAATCTGGCTGGACAACTTGGCAGCGACTGTCCTTTTTTTATTGCTAACAAACCTGTTTTCGCAGAAGGGAAAGGAGATGTTTTCTCTGAGGCACTAATTGACCTTTCCGGATATTACATACTTTTGGTAAAACCAAACATCCACATAAGCACACCCGAAGCTTATTCTAAAGTTAAACCTATGCAACCCTTTAAATCATTAAAAGAACTGATAACAGAACCAATCCAAAACTGGAGAGACTTAATTTTCAATGATTTTGAAAACAGCATATTCCCAAATCATCCCAAATTAGAAAATATTAAAAATGATTTATACAGCATGGGAGCAATTTATGCTTCTATGTCAGGCAGTGGATCTTCATTATACGGAATTTTTAAAGATGAACCTGAAAGTCCTGAAATATGGAGCGAATATTTTTGCTGGAAAAGCAGATTATAAAAACCATAAAATAGAATGAGCCTGTTCGTAACGAACAGGCTCATTTTTATTTTGATTCAGAAAGATTACTCAATTTCCACCATTAATAATCTGTTGGGAACCTTTTCTCCTTCAGTTACATAAATCTTGGCAATTTTACCATCAAAAGGCATTTTAATCTGATTCTTCATCTTCATAGCTTCAAGAATCATCAGGTTTTCACCCTCTTTAAGTTCCTGCCCTTCTTTAACTAAAATTTCAACAATCGTACCCGGAATGAATGAATTAATATGCTTTGGATTAGGTCTAACCCAAGGCTTTCTATTCTCAAACTTCTTAGTTAATTCCGTTATATAAATAGTACCGTCAACGTTGAATTCTTTTAAATCTTCCATATCGAATACTTTTTAAAATGGTGGAATACCGTGTTTTTTCGCAGGTCTGCTATCAACTTTGTTACTCGAAACCTCAATTGAGTGCAACAACATATTACGTGTCTCTTGTGGCTCAATAACTGTATCGATATAACCTTTGGCTGCTGCAACATAAGGATTGGCAAACTTCTCTCTGTATTCAGCTACTTTTTCTTTTCTCATAGCTTCAGGATCGGCAGCCGCCATAATCTCCTTCTTAAAGATGATATTAGCTGCTCCATCAGGTCCCATTACAGCAATTTCGGCATTTGGCCATGCAAACATGAAATCGGCCTTCATATGACGGGAGTTCATTGCAATATAACCTCCACCGTATGCCTTACGAATAATTACAGTAATTTTTGGCACTGTAGCTTCACTATAAGCGTAAAGAATCTTAGCTCCGTGACGAATAACACCCATATGCTCCTGATCTACACCTGGCAAATAACCCGGCATATCCTCAAGGGTAACAATAGGAATGTTAAAAGCATTACAGTAACGAATAAAACGCGCCGCTTTATCTGAAGAATCACAATCCAAAACGCCTGCCAGTACCAATGGCTGATTAGCTACAAAACCAACAGTTTCACCATTCATTCTACCGAAACCAATTACAATGTTTCGTGCAAAATTCTCCATACTTTCGAAGAAATCAGAATCATCAACAATAGATTTGATTACGTTACGGATATCGTATGGTTGAGTAGGATCAGAAGGAACAATTTCTTCAATTTTGTATTCTGGTCTTGGTGGCTTAGGAGGAAATGCCTTAGCTTTTTTAGTATTGTTCCATGGTATGAAAGTTAACAGCTTTTTAATTTGCTCGAAGCATTCGTATTCACTAAGCGCATAAAAATGAGCATTACCAGTGATTTCGCTATGAACTTTCGCTCCACCCAGTTCTTCCATAGTGATTTCCTCACCCAAAACTGTTTTTATTACCTCAGGGCCGGTAATGAACATTTTAGAAATGTTCTCAACCACAAACACAAAATCAGTAAGCGCAGGAGAATAAACAGCTCCACCAGCACAAGGACCAAGAATAATTGACAATTGAGGAATTACTCCAGATGCAAGAGTGTTTCTGAAAAAGATTTCTCCATATCCTGCAAGTGAATTAACACCTTCCTGAATACGGGCTCCTCCCGAATCATTAATACCGATCAATGGCACACGCATTCTTAATGCATGATCCATGATTTTCGTAATTTTACGTGCATGCATCAGACCTAGAGAACCTCCGGCTACGGTAAAATCCTGTGCGAAAATACACACTGGCTCACCATAAATAGTTCCGGTACCAATAATAACACCATCACCATGAAGTTCTTTCTTTTCCATACCAAAGTCGCGAGCTTCGTGCTCAACAAACATATCGTATTCATGAAAAGAATCTTCATCTAAAATAGATGTTACTCTTTCTCTGGCAGTCAATTTCCCCATCGCAACTTGCTTCTGAATGGCTTTTTCACCGCCACCTTGAAGCACCTTTTCTTTTCTCTTTCTAAGATCAAGAATGTTTCGTTTCAATGACATAATTTGTACATTTAGTTAGAAAATATATACTTTCATATATATGTTGAATTTCATCAGTTCATGAAATTCCAAGATACAACATTACTAAATTTTAGGGTAGAAAAAAACTCTACTCAGCTCCACCCCATATTTAGCCACATATAAAATAAGCTCTTTAGCTTGATAATCAAATCAATTCACAAAAAACTATTTAGATTTTTTCTATTTTGGCGCGATTCGATACAAATATACCGCTATGAATGAAAAAACAATATTAGGCAACCAAACAGCAAGTATGGGATTCATACTTCCGTTTGTTGCAAATACAATAGATATCTGCATAAAAAGTATAAATGAGAAACTTAACAGTAGTCCAATTCCTAAATGCAAACCCATTCCTCCACGAATTTTGCGTGATGCAAGTGATACACCAATAAGCGTAAGAATAAAAGTCGAAAACGGATTCGCCATCCGCTTGTATTTCTCAATTTTATATGCTTCAATATTACTATCACCCCTCATCGATTGCTGTTCTATATAAGCATTCAGCTGCGGTAAATTCATTGCCTCAACAATATTTTTCTTTGAACCAAACTCTTCTGGTCCAAAGTTAAAAGTTGTGTCCTTTGCTCTTCCTGTCTCAAATGATTCCTTATCACCATCTATTGTGCGAATAAAGAAATCATTTATAGTCCATTTATTTTTCTCTTTACTCCACCGAATCGATCTGGATGTTAACTTAGAGACCAGCTCCTTACCTTCAAATTTCTCCAACGCAAACTTATATCCTGTATTACTGGCAGTCTCGTAGTTTATCATGTAAATAAAAACACCGGGTTCAATTTGCCTGTGAATATTTCGTTCGTTGTTTCGAAATTGCTTACTAATATAGGTCGCTGTGAAATCGAGCCTTTTTTGATTGGCAGGAGGAATAATATAATTACTCAGAAGAAAAGAAAACATCCCAATAATTAGTGCAGATATAAAGTAAGGATACATCATTCTGCGAAAACTCACCCCACTGCTTAAAATGGCAATTATTTCGGTATTGTAAGCCATTTTCGAGGTAAAGAAAATTACCGCAATAAAAGTAAACAGCGCGCTAAAAAGATTGGCAAAATATGGAATGAAATTTAGATAATAATCGAATATGATTGCCTTGAGGGGAGCTTCTTTATCTATGTATTCATCGATATGTTCCGAAAAATCGAAAATAACCGAAATACTTATTATTAAAACAATAGCGAAAAAGAAAGTTCCCAAAAACTTTCGGATAATGTATAAATCTAATTTTCTCAAAACCTGAATTTTAAATTCCTTATTTCCCGAAAACTGCAGAATAACAAATTTCGGAATAAAAGTATAACTTATTCTTCAATTACCAATCGAGCTGGATCTATTGTAAGCTTTTTTAACAGTTATAAACGGGTAGCTAACTTCTTAACCATGATTTCTTTCCATGAAGCGAAAGTTCCTGAATTAATCTGCTCTCTTGCTTCACGTACCAGCCACAGATAAAAAGCCAAATTGTGAATACTGCAAATTTGAGAACCCAACAACTCTCCCGAATGAATTAAATGCCGAACGTAAGCTTTTGAATAATTCAGATCAACATATGAAGTTCCATCTGGATCTATTGGTGAAAAATCATCATGCCATTTCTTGTTCTTAATATTGATAATTCCTTCCCTTGTGAAAATCATACCATTCCGTCCATTTCTGGTAGGCATTACACAATCAAACATATCAACACCTCTTGAAATAGCTTCCAGTATATTAACAGGAGTTCCAACCCCCATTAAATATCTCGGTTTATCTTTAGGTAAAACCTCATTTACAACCTCAATCATTGAATACATATCTTCCACGGGCTCACCAACCGCTAAGCCACCAATGGCATACCCTTCCCGATCTAAAGAGGCTGCATGTTCAGCGGCTTTAATCCGCAAATCGTTATAAACACAACCTTGAATTATAGGAAATAAAGTTTGTGAATAACCATATTTTGGTTCTGTTTCATCAAATCTTTTCACACAACGCTCTAACCATCTCTGTGTAAGCTCCAGTGAAGTTTTTGAATACTCGTATGTTGATGTTCCGGGAGGACATTCATCAAATGCCATAATAATATCAGCACCAATAGTTCTTTGGATATCCATTACATTCTCCGGAGTAAAAAAATGCTTCGAGCCATCAATGTGTGAACGAAACATTGCACCTTCTTCGGATAACTTTCTATTTTCAGCCAAAGAAAACACCTGAAATCCGCCACTGTCTGTTAAAATCGGACGTTCCCAGCCATTAAACTTATGCAAGCCGCCTGCTTTTTCCAACACATCCAAACCTGGACGCAAATACAAATGATAGGTATTACCTAAAATAATTTCGGCATTAATATCATCTCTTAACTCTCTCTGATGCACACCTTTTACAGAACCAAGTGTTCCTACCGGCATAAAAATGGGCGTTTGAATTTTCCCGTGATCCGTAGTCAACTCCCCTGTCCTCGCCGAAGACTTAGGATCTGTATTTAGTAATTTAAAATCCATATGTACTATTTATATTTACTTACAATCAGGTATCTCAACCAATTTGTAAAAAAAATCAGGCAGCAAAGATACTAATTAATCTTATTTCTGAATCACCAACACTGTACGAAGGTAAACTGATGATTGCTAAAGCAAGAATATGAGACACATAGATCAGTCGTCTTTCCTGACATGAATCAATCTGCATATCAAAATTTTTTAATCAATAAGAATCTCTTATTTTTGAGGCACATAAACAAGCCTGAATTTGGAAACAATAATTACTCTGCCGACTTCTTTTTATCAATGGGCTATTCTCATTGTTCTCTTAATTGCTTTTTGCACACAGATATTATATCATCTTCGTTACATCCAATTATTCAAAAAAGAGAAAAAAAACACGCACACAACAATAAAGGCAGAACCTGTTTCTATTGTTATGTGTGTGAAAAATGAGGAATACTGCTTACAAGAAAATCTTTCACTTTTTTTAGAGCAGGAGTATCCCAACTTTGAACTAATTTTGGTTAATGATGGCAGTGAAGATGCAACCGAGACTATAATTAAGGAGTTTCAAGACAGATATCCTCATCTTCGCTCTACAAAAATACCATTGGATGACAAATTTCATCACAACATAAAACTGGCCTTAAGTATAGGGATAAAAGCTGCCAAAAATGAGAAAATAGTATTCACCAATATCCGAAGTAAGCCCTCAAGCAGCAAATGGCTGCAAGAATTCATAAACTCCTGGAACAAAGGAGTACACATAGGTTATGCTAATTTTGAAAACAAAAAGGGCTTTTTTTATAATTTTCTGAAATTCGATTTGCTCTCAAAAAACATAAAAAGTGCAAGTTTTGCTTATTCGGGAAATGCTTATTCAGGAAATGGCAATAACCTGGGATACAAAAAATCGGATTTTTTTGCAAACAAAGGTTTTGTAAAGCATTCTCACTTTGAGGCTGGATATGATCACCTAATGGTTTTTCAACTTAGCAAACTTTCCGGAGCATCTGTGTCTCTTCAACCTGAAACCAAAATTAATCTGTCTTCGGTTTGTGCTTTTGACCAGTGGATTACAATCAACAGGCATTATTACAAATGCCGAAAATATCTCCCCTTAAAAATCCGCTTACTTGTTGACTTGGAACCAATCAGTAAAATGATTTTTTACAGTGTTACCATTTACGCATTATTCTTCACACACTTATATTTTTTCGCCGCAATTATATATTTAACAAGAATAATACTAATTGGGAGCTTGTTTAAAATAAGTACCACATATTTAAAGGAAGAAAAATTATTTTTATCTTCGTACTTATATGAGATTTTTGTGTTATTTTCAAAAATATATTTTTTGTGTACAAATTTCATCCTCAGTAAAAGCAACCAATGGAAATAAATCCTAACCTCTCGGAAAAAGCTCAATACGACTACAGGCTTGTTTTATCTGCCATTAATGGTACTCAAAAAGCATATGAGGAGCTTTTTAAAAGATACAAAGACGCAATTTTCTTCATGCTATTAAAGATGGTGAACAATAAAAATGATGCAGAAGATTTAACGTTTGAGGCATTTGGGAAAGCATTTCGAAATATTAAACAGTATTCTCCAAAATATGCATTCAGCACCTGGCTGTTTAAAATTGCGTCCAACAACTGTATTGATTTTCTTCGGAAAAAGAAAGGCAATACTATTTCTATTGATGGGAAAGACGACGCTGAAAACGAAAGAAGCATATCTCTGGAATCAAATACTCTAAATCCCGAACAAGAGTTTATTAGAGACCAAAAAGCCCGAATAATGCGCAGTGAGGTAGGCCGATTAAAAGAACGCTACCGAAGATTAATTGAGCTGCGTTATTTTGAAGAATTTTCCTATGAGGAAATTGCGAAAGAATTAAATCTGCCTATTGGCACTGTAAAAGCACAATTATTTAGAGCTCGGGAATTACTTTTCAACACCCTAAAAGATACTGAGATAAAGATTGATAAGAAAAAAGACTAAACAGAATCCTCACTTCTTTTTCATTCGCATCTTCAAAATTTAGCCTATATTTGCCAAGTTTAAATTTACATTTGGCATGGAAATCATCAAAAAATACTTTCCCAATTTAACTGAAGAGCAAGAACAAAAACTCTTCAGATTAAACGAATTATACACTTTTTGGAATGAGCAAATTAATGTTATCTCCAGAAAAGATATGGATTCACTATACGAACACCACGTTTTACATTCTTTAGCAATAGCCAAGGTGATTCAGTTTACCCCGGGCACAAAGATAATGGATGTGGGAACAGGTGGTGGTTTTCCCGGAATTCCCCTGGCTATTCTATTTCCTGAATGCAATTTTTATTTAATCGACTCGATCGGAAAAAAGATAAAAGTTGTAACTGAAGTTGCAAACGCATTAAACCTGAACAACGTAAAAGCAGAACACATTCGCGTACAACAGGTTAAAGAAAAATTTGACTTTATTGTAAGCAGAGCCGTTACCGCATTTCCAAAATTTGTAAACATGGTTCTTAAAAATAGTAAGGTGAAAGATCAAAATAGTTTACCCAATGGTATAATTTATTTAAAGGGTGGTGATTTTGAAAATGAAATCTCCGAATATGGAAGCAGAATCAGTGTTTACGAGTGCTCAAATTATTTCTCGGAGGAGTTCTTTGAGACAAAAAAAATAGTACATCTTGATATTTAGTGAAAATAAAAGGGCTGATCTTTTTGTTACATTAAAAAAAAACCTATTTTTGCAATCCGAAATCAACGCATATAATAACTTTATTCGATAAAAATTTTTCGCGATGAAAAGAACATTTCAACCTTCAAATAGAAAGAGAAGAAACAAGCACGGATTCAGAGAGAGAATGGCTTCAGCAAACGGAAGAGCTGTATTATCTCGCAGAAGAGCCAAAGGCAGAAAAAAACTATCTGTTTCTAGTGAACACAAACACAAGGCTTAATTTTTAAATTAAGTTGACGATATACAGAAAGTAAAGAATATAATTCTTTACTTTTTTGTATTTTATAGAATAGACACTATTCTATTATTGATGAAGATGGAGTTCCGAGGGAGCTCTTTTTTTATGGATTAATCCCAAATCGGATAATTAGTTCTGGTTTGCTTCATTTTTTTCTATAATCAAAAAAATCTCTGCTATTTTTGTAAAAGACAAAAGAGATGCAACTCAAGCAATCTTTTCTTTTGCAAGTAGTTGTTTATAAAGAATACTAAAGCCCTAATGAGGATGAGATCAGTAAATTTCTTCAAGAGTAAGCTATTTCTAATACAGGTTGGAATCGCTTTATTAATTACAATAGTACTAATTTGGATCACTCTAATTAGTTTAAGATGGTACACCCATCACGGAGAAGAACTTGAAGTTCCGGATTTATATGGTATGAGTATTGAAGAAGCAGGAAATAAACTGGAAGCAGAGCAATTGGTTTTCTCTATCTACGATTCCATATACAACCCCAAATTTGCTCCGGGCACCGTTCTTGACCAAAGACCTTTAGCTGGTGCAGTTGTAAAAAGAAAAAGAAATTTATTCCTAACCATTAATGCCAACAAGCCTGAACAGGTTCGTTTTCCCAATTTGGTAGATAATTCATTCCGACAGGCTTATGAATTATTAATAACCAATGGTTTTCAGATTGGAAAGTTAGAATACGCCGAAAATCAATTTTTTAACCTCGTGCTATTTCCGAAATACAATGGCGATACAATACATGCCGGCAGTATGGTTGATAAAGGAGCAAGCATAGATTTGGTTCTGGGAAAAGGGGATAACAATGGAATTATTGCTCCGAACTTAATTGGAAAAACAAACTCTCAGGCAAAAGAAAAAATCATTCTATCCAATATGAATTTGGGAAGAATACAATTTGATCAATCAATTAACAACCATTTTGATTCTATCCAATCTAAAGTATGGAAACAATATCCGTCTTTTGATAACGATCAAAGAATTCAACCAGGCTCTAAAATTGATATCTGGCTAACACGAGATTCAGTAAAGCTGCAACATGCTGATTCCCTGCTACAACTAAGTTTAAGCAACTTGCTTTACTAAAACAACTGAAAAAAATGACTGAAAAAGAACCATTAGATAATTTCAATATTGACGAAGATCTGGATGCAAACCAGGAACAATTCGAACATTTTCGTTTTGAGGCCGATCCTGGACAAAACCCACTTAGAATCGACAAATTCTTAGTTGACAGAATGTTAAACTCATCGAGAAATAAAATTCAAGATGCTGCCGACAATGGAAATATTTTGGTAAACGATATTCCTGTTAAAAGCAACTACAAGGTGAAACCAAAGGATATAATCACCATTGTATTGAGTTATCCGCCAAGAGAAATTGAAATTATTCCTCAGGATATTCCTTTAAATATTGTTTATGAAGATGATGCTTTTTTAATCATCAATAAAGAGCCGGGAATGGTTGTACATCCTTCCTACGGGCACTATTCGGGAACATTGGTTAATGCTTTGGCTTTTCATTTGCAAAACCTCCCCTTATTTAATGCAAAAGATCCTCGCCCGGGGTTGGTACATCGTATTGATAAAAACACATCCGGGATATTGGTAATTGCCAAAACCGAAGATGCTAAAACCAAACTGGGATTGCAGTTTTTTAACAAAACCAGTGACCGTAAATACAGAGCATTGGTTTGGGGGAATCTTGAAAACGACGAAGGAACAATAACCGGTCATGTTGGAAGAAACCTTAAAAACAGAAAAGTTATGGATGTTTTCCCTGATGGTGAACATGGAAAGCATGCTGTAACCCATTACAGAGTTTTGGAAAGACTTGGCTATGTAAATTTGGTAGAATGTATTTTAGAAACCGGAAGAACACATCAAATCCGTGCCCACTTCAAAAGTATTGGTCATCCCCTATTCAACGATGCTGAATACGGAGGAGATGATATCAGAAAAGGAACCACCTTTACCAAGTACAAACAATTTGTTCAGAACTGTTTTAAAATTTGTCCGCGCCAAGCCTTACATGCTAAAACATTAGGCTTCAATCATCCCGTAACCGGAGAATATATCTCATTTGATTCGGAAATACCTGATGACATGGCCACTTTAATCCAGAAATGGAGAGATTACACCTCTAACAGACCTATAGAGGAAGAAGAAGAACAATAAAACCATAGATACCCAATGAAAAGAACAATCGCTGTAATTGCAGGTGGAGATTCTGCTGAATTTGAAATCTCCCTGCAAACTTCAAATCATATTTTCTCATGTCTGGATGCTGAGAAATACACTCCTTACTTAGTAATACTAAAAGGAACAGATTGGAATGTAAAAATCGACGATCGATATTATCCGATCGATAAAAATGATTTTAGTTTTAGTACTGAAGAAGGTAAGGTAAAGTTTGATTTCGCGTATATTGGAATTCATGGAACTCCCGGGGAAAATGGAATTTTGCAGGGATATTTAAAATTACTTGCTGTTCCCCATTCAACCTGCGATGTTTTTAGCAGTTCGCTTAGTTTTAATAAGCATGCTTGTAATTCCTATTTAAAATCGTTGGGCTTTAAGGTTGCCAAATCGATTCTTCTTAAAATAGACCAAAACTATTCGACCCAAGCAATAAATGAAAATCTGGGCATGCCTTGTTTTGTGAAACCAAATGCTGATGGTTCAAGTTTTGGTATCACAAAAGTTAAAAAAGTTGATGAACTGGATGAAGCCATTGCCAAAGCTTTTGGTGAAGGAAAAGAAGTAATCATCGAAGAATTCATAGACGGATTGGAATTTACCTGTGGCTTGGTGAAAACAAAAAATGAATCCCTCGTATTTCCAGTAACAGAGGTATTGCCTAAAAAGGAATTCTTCGATTACGAAGCCAAATACGATCCCACAATGGCTGATGAAATTACGCCAGCGAGAATTTCAGAAGAGCTTACACTTCAAATACAAAATTTATCTTCGGAAATTTATGACGCTTTAAAGTGCAAGGGAATTGTTCGGGTTGATTACATGCTTCGAAAAAACGAAATTTTCATCCTCGAAGCCAATACTGTTCCCGGGATGACTGCAAATAGTTTTATTCCTAAGCAGGTAAAAGCAATGAATAAAGAATTAAAAGACATTTTGAGTATGGTGATCGAAAATGAATTTTAAATTTCACAATTCCATTTTAAATTAGTTTAAACACCTGAACTAATGACACTTAAAACATTTAGTTAAGTAAAGAGAGAATTGTCTTTTTTTTCATTTTTTTTCATTTTTTTTTGTATCAACGAAAGACTTGGAACAAAAGGGAAAGAGTCACTTTTATGAAAATCAACCAAAATAAATTTAAACTCTAAGCTCTAACCAACGAAAACTTTTTCATACCCCTAACGTAAACAAACGTAGATTTAATGAATTTCTTCAATTCATTATTTTCATAGTTAAATTTTAGGGTTAGTAATAGAACAAAAAGGAGGCCGGGGCAGCCTCCTTTTTTGTGCACTGGATTTCGTTCGAATTTCCACAAAAAAATCCGATAAGAATTAACTTACCGGATTTTTAAATATTAATCTGATAGACTAGTTAGTCAACATCGATATGTTCTTCCAAATAAGCTTCTAATGGTGCACATGTACACATTAGGTTCCTATCGCCAAAAGCATCATCAACACGAGCAACTGAAGGCCAAAATTTATTATCAGCAACCCAACTTAATGGATAAGCTGCTTTTTGACGATTGTATGTATGATTCCACTCATCAGCAGTTAATACCCTATGTGTGTGAGGTGCATTTTTCAACACATTGTCAGAAACATCAGCAACACCATCTTCAATCTCTTTCATTTCTTCATTAATTTTCGCCAATGCTTCAATGAAACGATCCATCTCTTCCAATGGCTCACTTTCGGTTGGTTCAACCATTAATGTACCATGAACAGGAAAAGATAATGTTGGAGCGTGAAACCCATAATCCATCAATCGCTTAGCGATATCGGTATCGGTAATTCCTACAGATTTATTGAACTCGCGGCAGTCAAAAATCATTTCATGACCAACGCGCCCTTTTGCTCCCTTATATAAAATTTTGAAACCTAATTTCTCAAAAGAGGAAGCCAGGTAATTGGCATTCAAAATTGCCATTTTTGTAACTTTCTCCAAGCCTTCAGCGCCTAACATGGCAATGTATCCATAGGTAATTGGCAATACACTTGCAGATCCAAACGGAGCTGCTGCCACTGCAGTAATTGCATTTTCGCCACCGGTTTTCACAAATTTGTGAGAAGGTAAGAATTGCACCAAATGTTCAGCCACAGCTATTGGACCAACACCAGGTCCGCCGCCACCATGAGGAATTGCAAATGTTTTATGAAGATTTAAATGACAAACATCAGCACCAATTGTACCCGGATTTGTTAGACCAACCTGAGCATTCATATTCGCTCCATCCATGTAAACCTGTCCTCCGTTTTCATGAATCAGATTCATCATCGCCTTAATACCTGTTTCGAACACACCATGTGTTGACGGATAGGTGATCATGTATGCACACAAATCATCTTTATGCTTTTCTGCTTTCGCTTTTAAGTCCTCAAATTCTACGTTTCCGTTTTCATCGCAGTTTACAATCACAACTTTCATTCCAGCCATTGTAACCGAGGCAGGATTTGTTCCATGTGCTGATGAAGGAATTAAAACCACATTTCGATGGCCTTCACCTCTTGATATATGATATTCGCGAATCACCATTAATCCTGTATACTCACCAGCAGCACCTGAATTTGGCTGTAAAGTACAACCTGCAAATCCGGTAATAACCGAAAGCCATTTTTCAAGATCTTCA
The DNA here is from genome assembly GCA_016936255.1 of Marinifilaceae bacterium. Lineage (GTDB taxonomy): Bacteria > Bacteroidota > Bacteroidia > Bacteroidales > Marinifilaceae > Labilibaculum. The sequence continues at coordinate 39,943 of JAFGYE010000030.1, forward strand.
ATGATTTCCTTGTAACCCAAAGCCTGATCAGCAGGAACAAACGGATGAATTCCACCAATCTCCGGCCAGCTAATTGGCAGCATTTCCACTGCAGCATTCAGCTTCATTGTACACGATCCCAAAGAAATCATAGATGTATTCAATCCAATATCTTTCTTTTCCAAACTTTTAATGTAACGCATCAAAGCGGTTTCGGAACGGTAACGTTTAAATACATCCAGAGTTAGAAATTCACTTGTTCTTGCATATTTTGAATCGAATGAAATTTTATCTTCAATACCCTCCACAACAACTTCATTTTTACCTGCTGCTTTTGAGAAAATGGTAAGAACAGCACTTAATTCCTCTGCGCTAATTTTCTCGTCAATTGAAATACCAATTGTAGTATCGTTAATGTAGAAGAAATTGAATTCGGCCTGCAATGCAGCTTTGCGAATTTCCTCAACAGAAACCCCGGCAGGAATCACAACCTGCAAAGTATCAAAGAAGTTGTCAACAGTTTGTTGATAACCCAAGGATTTTAATCCTTCGGAAAGAATACCTGCGGCAGAATGAATGTGCAATGCAATTCTCTTCAAACCTTCCTGACCGTGATAAACACCATAAAAACCAGCCATTGTAGCTAACAAGGCTTGTGCTGTACAGATATTAGAGGTTGCTTTTTCACGTTTAATATGCTGTTCCCGGGTTTGCAAAGCCAAACGCAAAGCATTGTTTCCCTGAGCATCCTTGGTTACACCAATAATACGTCCGGGAATGCTTCTTTTGTAAGCTTCGCGACAAGCCATATATGCCGCATGTGGTCCGCCATATCCCATTGGAACACCAAAACGTTGAGATGTACCGACAACAATATCAGCACCCCACTCACCTGGAGGAGTTAACAGCACCAAACTCATTAAATCAGCAGATACAGCAACCAATGCTTCAGCCTGATGAGCACGCTCAACAAAAGCTGCATAATCTTGAATACTGCCGTTTGAAGCCGGATATTGAACGATAGCTCCAAAAACCTGATCCGAAAATTCGAATGTATTGAAATCACCAACAACTAACTCGATTCCCAGAGGAGTTGCACGAGTAGTTAAAACGTCAAGCGTGTGAGCAAAAACATTCTTATCAACAAAAAACTGATTTGCATCAGCCTTTTTCTTAGCACGGGAACGAAGAGCCTGCATCATATACATTGACTCTCCCACGGCAGTTGCTTCATCTAAAAGAGAACTATTAGCCAGTTCCATTTTGGTTAAATCCAAAATCATAGTCTGGAAGTTCAATAAAGCTTCCAATCTACCCTGTGATACTTCTGCCTGATAAGGTGTGTAAGGAGTATACCATCCTGGATTTTCCAATACATTTCGCTGAATAGCAGCAGGAGTAATAGTATCGTAATACCCTTGTCCTATAAATGTTCGGAATACTTTGTTTTTAGCAGCAATTCCTTTAATCTTCGAAAAATATTCGTATTCTGATAGTGCTTTTGGAAGGTCTAATGCTTTTTCCAAACGAATATCTGAAGGGATTGTTTCATCAATCAGGGCTTCCAGAGAAGGAGCACCAACAGTTTCCAACATTGTTTTAATATCGCCATTGCGGGGTCCAATGTGACGGGAAACAAACTTTTCAGTTGCCATATTGTTGTTTAAATTAGGTGTTGTTTAATAAAATATTTGTGTACGTAAAAGTAGTAAAAGATTTAAATTTCCGAGGAGCTTAAACCCTGAATTTAGTCACTGTTATTCAACATTCTCATATCCAACAACAATTCATCTTAACAAATTGTTTTATAGAACGATACTAACATGATTTTTATCACATTTGCAACCTGTTGCGAAGTCTGTTTTGGATCCAAAAAAACCCCATATTAAAATGGGGTTTAGAATATTTCTTTTTGATTTAACTCAATCCTTTTAAAAACAAATTCTTAGATCTCTCATGTCCGATAGAAGTTGCCGGACCATGCCCAGGATAAACACAAACTTCATCATCAAGGATCAAAAGTTTAGTTTTGATTCCTTCAATTAATTGCTCGTAATTTCCGTATGGTAAATCTGTTCTCCCAATACTTTCGCGGAATAAGACATCACCTGCAATTAAAAATTTTTGCTCCTCATTGTAAAACACCACATGACCAGGCGAATGTCCGGGAACATGAAGTACTTTCAACTCCGAATTTCCAAATTCAATAATGTCTCCTTCCTCAATCAGCTTACCAATAGGAGGTGGCTCCACCACATTTTCCAATCCTAATCGAACTCCGTAATTAGGAGCTTCAGCCAACAAAAATTCATCATCTTTATGAGCTTCAGTAAGCAATCCAAACTGATCCTTCATAAATTGATTGCCCAAAACATGATCGATATGTAAATGTGTGTTCAACTGTTTTACCAGTTTCAGCCCTTTCTTTTCAACAAAATCAATCAGCTTTCTGCCTTCGTCTTTAAAAAAAACACCACAGTCAATCAAGACTGCCTCCCCTGTTTCATCATGCAATATGTATGTGTTTTCCTGCCAGTGATTAAACACCAATGTTTCTATCGTAATCATATTCGAATATTTTTAAGTAGCCCAAATTTACATTTAATCATTAATTTAAAAAATCCTGATGAAAGGAAAATTTAAAAGTCGTTTATAATTATTTATTTCAACACTTTACAAATGAAAAACAACTCACACATTCTGATTTTTCAAGCTAAAAGTTTCCAAAACATGATAAACGGGTCCATCTTTCGTAAGTAAACTTTCCATGAGTACAAACTTATCGATAAGAAGATCGCTATCCTCCCAATCCTTCAATTTCAGAAGACATTTCTTTATCTTTTCGGGGTTTTTCACGCCTCCCTTAATTCTGCCAATGGTGAGGTGAGGAGTATATTTATAATCGTCGGTTACTTTTTCTTTTTTAAGTTGAATAAAAATTTTCATTTGCAGTTCATATAAGCCTGAAGTTGAATTAATGCCAGCCCATAAAATTCTTGGATGCTCGATTGAAGGAAAAGCTCCAATCGATTTCAAATTCAGCCGAAAAGCATCAAAATCACCTCCAATCGTCTTCAATTTATCAGTAATCACGGCAATTTCCTCAATATCGGTCTCTCCCAGAAAAAGAAGCGTAATGTGAAGTCCGTTTTTATCGACCCATTTTATTCTTTCTTCATCTAAATCAACTCCAACTTGACGAAAAAGCTCATTAATTTGATGTGTATTATCTATCTTTATTGCAACAAATATACGTTTCGTCTTCATTCTTATAATTTGTATTTATAAAAATGGAATTAGTTCAGGCTAATTCCGCAATGAAATATAAAGAACAGATATTCGTTTATTTAAAACAAACATCATAAACCGTAAAATTAAAAGTTTCTAAAAATGAATTCAAAGAAAAAATTTGCAGTTGTTCTAGCAGGATCAGGTGTCTATGATGGTTCTGAAATTCATGAAGCAACCTTAGCCTTATATTCCATTTCAAAAAACGGAGGAAGCTATCAGATTTTTGCTCCAAACATCAATCAATACCATGTAATTAACCATATTACAGGTGAAGAAATGTCCGAAACAAGAAATGTATTGGTTGAAGCTGCTCGAATTGCACGGGGAAATATCAAAGATCTAAAAGAATTCTCGGCCGATGAGTTTGATGCCATTCTTTTTCCCGGTGGATTTGGCACAGCAAAAAATTTATGCACATTTGCTTTCGCAGGTGCCGAATGTGAGGTAAATCCTGATGTTGCATCGGCTATAAAAGCAATGCACAAAGCTAAAAAGCCAATCGGAGCCTTATGCATAGCTCCTGCCCTTATTGCTAAAGTTTTGGGTGAAGTTGAAGTTACCATTGGCGAAGACGAAGGAACTGCTGAAGCAATTTCTAAGATGGGAGCAACTCATGTTTCTACAACCCATGGTGAAATAGTATTCGATAAAGAGAATAAAATTGTAACAACGCCCTGCTATATGCTTGATGCCACCATTGCGCAAATTGGTGATGGTGCAGATAATGTAGTGAAAACAATTATGGCATTATAAATTAGGTGTTGGCTTATAGCGGCAAGCTTTTGGCCAACATCATATTTCCTACTATGAAAAATCGCAATACCAAAGATGCAGCCGAAAATCACATCTATCCTTTCATTCTTTCCAATTTAATCCTCTTTGTTGCTATTTTCTTCTCCTTAAATTCTGCCGGTGAGGCTGCAATTCTTTTGTATAGCATGGCTCTGAATCTATTTGTCAACTGGCTGATTTTTTATTCCTCGCAAAAAAAGAAATTGGTTCATTTTTCCGAATACTATAACAATCTGGTAATTGGAGTATTTTGTATTTCGGCCATTTTACCGATATTTCTAATGATAATACCGATTCTTTTTTTTCCTGAAATCACAAATTCGTTTTTGCTGTTCACAAGTCTGATACTAGCTTTACTATTCAAAAAAATTATCCTTACAAACTATGCCTGGGAAAAAAAGGCCGAACAATACATGAACATTTACAGAATGAATATCAAAGAAAAAAAAGAGTTGGCTTTTGAAGAATTAAAAAAGTTCATTAATGAATCTGGTTCCGCTAAATTTACTGATTACCTGGAAAAAAACCAGATGTTTGATCGCAGGATGGAAGCATATATAAAGGATAGTGCTGAAAAATAATCACGACTTACATACTTTTTCGCCCTCTTTTATTCGGTTTAAATGACAGAATAACAATTTCCCGGTTTTTTCATCACGCAAGTGCATTCCATTCCCTTCGCAATATTTAAAGGAACTGCAATCGGAACATTCCCCTGTCTTCATCCAACTTCTATCTCTGTAGATAGAATATTCATTCTCCCAAACAGCCTTAAAACTATCCTTATAAATATTACCCTGCGAAAAGTTATCCCGAAGATTTGGACATGCCGAGATGGAACCGTCTATCAGAACAGAGGCTACATTAACACCCGCCCGGCAGAAAAACAAGTTGTCCCGAACTTCGCCTTCGTAATTTCCCAAAAAACCCTCGCAACCGTAGTTCAATTTGATATCGCCTTTTTTTCTTTCCCTGGCAATAAAATCAAACAAACTTTTAAATTGTACCGGATTCAATTGCAATTCGCTATTTTCCTTTGCCCTCCCTATTGGGAAAACCGTGAATAGTCGCCATTCTTTAACCCCTTTGGATAAAAGCAGCTCCTTGATCTGGTCTAACTCATTAAAATTCTTTTGATTCACACAGGTAACTACATCAAATTTAAGATCTTCCGTTTCAGCCAAAAGCCCAATAGCCTTTACTGCATTTTCAAAACTTTTTGGATTTCCTCTCAACCAATTGTGCGAATTTTCCAATCCATCCAAACTAATGGTAACGGCACGCAAACCAGCTTGCAAAAGAGATTGCAATCTTTTGGAAGTAAGATGAAATCCATTGGAAACCATTCCCCAAGGAAATCCCCTCTCATACAATTGTTTTCCACAAATTTCCAAATCAGTTCGAACCAACGGTTCTCCACCTGTTAAAACAATCATGGTTTTATTTGGCTCTACAATGCCGGATACATCATCAACAGCACCAATAAAATCGGAAATGGGCATATCTTTTACCAAGGCTTCTTTTTTACAATCGCTGCCACAATGCAAACAATTCAAATTGCAGCGCAAGGTACATTCCCAAAATATATAATTGAGCTGATGCAGCTTTTTTGCATTGTCCCGGTATTTTCTAAAAAGTTCAAGAGCTATTTTTTTGCGTAACGAGAGTTTTGAATTCATTATTTGTCCTCTGATAGTTCAATATTTACTTCCTTTTTCGTTTCGCCAAGATCCCAAGATCCTGTACTGTTTTCAAACTGAGGATCTTTAAATTCTACAATGCTATCCTTTAAAAGGTAACTGCCATTAGCACTGCCATCAATATCTTCGAACCGAACTGAGAAATTCTGATCCTGGGGAAATTCAACAACCTGTATGGCGTATTCTCCCTTTTCATCCGTATAAGTAGAATCGTATTGCATTTTCACTTTAATATTCGGTATCGCCACCTTACTTTCAGAAGTAACTGTTCCGTAAATTTTAAAGGTTGCATGAGGAGTTCCATACTCAACAGGACTATCTCCACCACCATCGCATCCGGTAAAAGAAATTGCACCACCTATACCCATTATAGATAAAAGAACGGCAATTAATTTATTGTACTGTTTCAAAATTTTTCGTCTCATCGCTTTAGGTTTTTATTATCAGATGTATACTGATACAAAAGGTTGCTTCCAATTTACGAAGTTATGATTGTTAATGGAGTGTCAATAGCCGAAATTCCAAGAAATAAATACCTTGATCAATACAAAAATACCCATTCTATTGGCCCTTCTCTTCTGGGAATCGCCCTTCGCAAAAGTGAGTCGCCCTTCGGCCCTGTGACCCTCCCTTCGCAAAAGTAAGCGCTCTTCCCGGGGGTTTCAGAAGGTTTTTAATTTTAATTGATTCTCCTCACAGGCAATTTTCCCGGAGGCAGCAATTCGCCGCGTTTCATTCTGTCGAGTATTTCTTCAATCATCCAATCGTTGCCAAAAGGATCGTATTCTGCTTTTAGCGATGAACCAAACATCACAGCCACCGATTGCCAAAATATTGCTGTAAACGATCCTTTCAACTCTTTTAAATGATTGTAGCTGGTGTTTCCGGTTTCCCGATCGATTAATTTCATCAACAATTTGCCTTGCGAAATTTTGAGTTTCATCAGAGGTTTTTTGTAATCTTTCATCAAGCCATTGTATTCTTTTCGGATGAGTTTACGGCGTTCTTTTTTGTTGTCAATTCCTTCTAAATCTTTGGTAAGCTTCCCGATGGTTTCATTGGCTGCCTCGGCATAAGGATAAACGATACGAATATTTCGAACCATCCGCCAGTACTGCCGGGTATTTTGATAGTGTTTTCTTCTCTTTTTTTTGTAACGCAAAATTTTAACCTCGTCGAGATTTACATGCAAATTGGTATCGAGGAAAACGACAGTGTCTTGTTGTGAAAATGAGCGAATACTGCACAACTCCTTTGCTGATGCCGAACCTGCAAAAGCAAACAAAATTACAACGCCTATTTTAAACCATCCTGCCATATCCATAATTCCTATTCAAAGATAATCTTTCCTATCTTTAAGTGTATTCTCAAGCAATAACTAATCCATAAAAATCCCTGTAAAATGAAAAAGTCTTTTCTCTTCTGCTTACTATCACTCTTCGCATTGGCAATATTTTCTCAAGACCGGGTTACCGGACTTAATTTTGCAACAAGATCTGAAGTTATCGCACAAAACGGGATGGCCTGCACCAGTCAGCCACTAGCCACTCAAGTTGCACTAGACATATTAAAAGCCGGAGGAAATGCAATTGATGCCGCGATTGCAGCCAATGCCACTTTAGGACTAATGGAGCCTACCGGAAATGGAATTGGCGGGGATATTTTCATCATTTTGTGGGATGCAAAAACTAAAAAACTATATGGTTTAAACGGAAGTGGACGTTCTCCAAAATCACTAAGTCTGGAATATTTCAAGGAAAATAACTACTCTGCTATCCCATCATTTGGAGCCTTGCCCGTTTCTGTTCCCGGTTGTGTTGATGGATGGTTTACCGTGCATGACAGGTTTGGGAAAATGGATATGGAACAAATTCTAAATCCTGCAATTCAATATGCCAGAAATGGCTTTCCGGTAAGCGAACTTATTGCTTACTATATGAATGCCAGCGCCAATAGATTAATGAAATACAAAGGATTTTCGGAAACATACATGCCAAATGGAAAAATGCCTGAAAAGGGTGACATCTTCAAGAACCCATATTTGGCGAATACGTTGGAGAAAATAGCAAAAGGCGGCCGCGATGCATTCTACAAAGGTGATATGGCCAAAACCATTGCAAAATATATGAAAGAGCAAGGTGGTTTTCTTTCTTACGATGATTTAGCCTCGCACAAATCGGAATGGGTTGATCCCGTATCTATAAATTACCGGGGATATGATATTTGGGAACTACCACCCAACGGACAAGGCACAGCGGCTCTTCAAATGCTAAATATTCTCGAAGAATATGACATCGCACAAATGGGATTTGGCAGCAGTGATTACCTGCATACTTTTATTGAAGCTAAAAAACTGGCCTTCGAGGATAGAGCAAAATACTACTGCGACCCTGACTTTTCGAAAATTCCACTAAAAAAATTGATTTCGAAAGAATATGCAATTGAACGAAAGGCTTTAATTGATCCCAACAAATCAGCCAAAAGCTATCCTGCCGGTGAACTGGAACAGGGCAATACCATTTACCTGACTGTAGCTGATAAAGAGGGAAATATGGTTTCTTTAATACAGAGTAACTACCGGGGCATGGGTTCAGGAATGACTCCTGATAGTTTGGGATTTGTGTTACAGGATCGAGGAGAATTGTTCAGTCTGGAAGAAGGACATGCCAATGTGTTCGAACCCGGAAAACGTCCATTTCATACAATTATCCCGGCTTTCATTACCAAAGATGGCAAACCATACGTCAGTTTTGGTTTAATGGGCGGTGCCATGCAACCACAAGGTCATGCTCAAATTGTTGTTAATTTGATTGATTTTAAAATGAATTTGCAGGAAGCTGGTGACGCAGCAAGAATTCGTCATGATGGTTCGTCACAGCCAACCGGCGGAAAAATGACAGATGGTGGATGGGTAAATTTAGAATCGGAAATATCTTACCAAACTATTCGTGAACTATTACAAAAAGGACACAAAATAAAATATGACATGGGCGGATATGGCGGCTATCAGGCTATTCTGTACGATGAAGAAAGAGCTGTGTATTTTGGTGCCTCGGAATCGAGAAAGGATGGGCAGGCTGCCGGATATTGAATTGGGAATAAGAATAAGCCTATTTATTAATTTCACAATATCAGTTGCTTAAAAGCAAAGCAATAGATGTTTTGCATATATACTCTTACCCAACTGATATTATTTATTTTATGTGGCTAAAGCCTATTTATTAATTTCACTATATCAGTTGCTTAAAAGCAACTGCAATAGATATTTGCCTTTCGCTTTATCCTACTGCTTCAATCATTTTAATTCATTGCTTAAAAACAATTGCAATAGATGTTCAGCTTTGCTCATTACATCAGTAAATACTTTGTGTTTTTTATCTATTGCAGTTTGGCTTTAGCCAACTGAATTAAAATATTCCTATTCTTTTGCTTTAGCATCATCTTACTTCTTCAAACTCCTGCTAGCACAAGCTTGTAGCGGGGTGATGATTGTCTTCTTTTCCAGTCTAAAAGAACGCGATACAATCGCGCACAAGCGGGGGGCCATTGTTAGGTGCCATAATTATTATCTTCAAATAGATTTACAGTTCTGGAATTATTCAAGAAAAAATTACTTTCTGAAAATTCATAAAAACTATCAATTGTTTTACTATCAATTTTTTCCTTGATCAAAGGAGACATTCCCCAATTCTCAATATGTACGGCAAATAGATCTGTTAGTTTTTCCTCCAACGGCTCCATATCTAGACCCTTCCAACTTTCAACATATTCTTCAATCCAACTGGTCGAATGTTGCTTGTGGTAACCAATAATAACATTTAAGTAATTTTGATCTGGTATTATATGTATGAATACTGATTCGAAAGGATCATCTCTTTCTGGATTAACGATTTGATGGGTTGGACTAAAAATAGCAGAGCCATAAACTTTGATCAGGGGATATTTATATATTTTAAATTTAAAATCGTTATTATTTTCCTGTAATTCTTGGTCAACTAATTTCCTATAAAAAGATAAATCTTGTATCCCTAATTCTGAACCTTTAACAAGGTTTTCAATTATTTCTAAATCTATATTTCCTCTTAAGGTTTGGGCGTTTAGAATTCTGTTATGTTTATCGAGAACAACTTCTTTTTTTCTAATTTCAGAACACACTACACGATAACTTAAAAGTAATTGTATTCTATAATCTGATAAATCAATTGGATGGGTTTCAACTTCTTTAAACAATTCCGTATCATGATGATTACAAAAAAGAGGTAAAGAAAAAGCCTTTTTTATTCCTATTTTTTTCATCTCAATTGGAATTTCATTGGGTGACCATTTAAAAATATCCGTAGGTTTTACCTCAACTAAATGTCCATTTTCGGAAACATTATCAAGCACTCCATTTTGCTGAAGTAAATGAGAATTTATTGCATTCTCATTACAACCGTTAATAATGCATTTCCATTTTTTTGAATTTACATTCTTATCGATTTTTGCAATTATCTTTTGAACCTCTGTTGGCTTCATTATTCTCAGTTTTTTTTGTGTTTTATGGCACCTAACGTTGAGTAGTCGAGTAGGCAAAGGGAGTCTCACCCTAAGCCTCTCACAGAACCGTGCTTGATAGTCTCCCATCACACGGCTCTTGTCGTATATAAATCGAGTTACAAGTTAAATAGAAAAATTCAATTTCCAGTGATAAAACAAATATGGAAACTGTTTCTTTATTCTCTTAAGCCACGCATAAGCGCGACAAATACTATTCTTGTAACGTTTGTACTTTCGTCGTGCCCATCGAACCAAGCGAGAGTGTAGTAAGCGGAAAACATGATGCATTTCCCACATGCGGAATTTGCCGTAATAATTAAGCCAGCCTCTTATTTGAGGATTAAGCCGTTGTGCTATTCCCACAATACTTCTACACGTTTTACTTTCTTCTAGCGAAATGGCTAACTTTTCAGCGATCTTCTTACGTGAAGAAATGCTGATTGCACAACCGTAACCTTGAAAAAGATTTCCTGTTTTCTGCGATTTACTACTGCGTGGCTGAAAGCTATAACCTAAGAAATCGAACTTGACATTCTTATGTTTCTCTTGCCTGCGGTAATCTCTGCAATAAACCAGCTTGGTCTTTTCGGGATGCAATTCAAGATGACATTCAGCCATTCTTTCGTGCAATTTGTTCAGCAGCCAATCTGCTTGCCTTTTCGTTCTACAGTGAATTATGGCATCATCAGCATAACGCTCAAATTTCACATTGGAATTTAGATTCTCTAACCATTTATCGAAAGCATAATGTAGAAACAGATTCGCCAACAATGGACTGATAACGCCACCTTGCGGTGTGCCTTTTCCTTGTTTTTGTATCAATTCCCCATTTATTCGTTGAATTGGCATATGCAACCATCTTTCGATGTACACACACGCCCAATTCTCGGCTACATGCTTTCGTACCGCCAGCATCAGTTTTGCATGATCAATATTATCGAAAAACCCTTTGATGTCTAAATCAATTACCCAGTCGTTTTTCCAACAATTACGCTGAACCTCCTCTAATGCTTGATGCGCATTTCGACTAGGTCGATAGCCATAACTGTTGTTGCTGAAAATTAATTCAAATCTTGGTTCTAGATAATTCTTGACCACTTGTTGACCGATGCGATCGACAATAGTAGGAATTCCTAGCTTACGCATTTTTCCATCCTTTTTCGGAATTTCAACCTCTTTTACTGGCGGTGGAAGATAACTCCCCGATGCCATACGATTCCAGAGTTTGTAGAGTTGTTGTGATCGGTTGGATTCAAATTCATCCCAACCCATCTCATCAACTCCAGCACTTCCTTTATTGGATTTCACTTGTTTGTAAGCATTCCATATCATGGTACGACTTATTGGTACCGATTTCGTTTCATTCCATAGATTCATCCTCTTATCGAGTTGATTTCTGTTCTAAAACCATACGACTCTATCCCTTTGCTCCATTTCCATTACAGAAACATCAACACTACTACGGATAGATCCGTCCCTGTTGTTGTACATTGCTATTCGGCCTCTAAGTTGTACTTATTGCGCCTTTCACTTCACATTACAACACAGGTTCCCAAGTTCCTTATATGAGCCTAAATAGAAGTCATGCCACCTGAACACCGCCTGCCGTGCAACCAATAAACAGGTTTCCGTTGCACTTATCATCGCATAACATACTTTGCGACTTTTGACAGAATTTATCCACTTCTCGATACCTCATCAGTGGTTCACTTTCGTTCATCTCTTCTATTAATACCTGCTATACTCTCGGTATAGATTCTCCTAAACGCTCAATACCATGGCTCTTTACCACAGCACC
>JAFGYE010000031.1 GCA_016936255.1 Marinifilaceae bacterium
ATAAGTCAGGAGACCTGCCAAGTCGTAACTAAAGAACATTTTGCTTCCGGGAATCGAAGTATATGTATTGAACTTACGCGCGTGTTCAGTATTTATTATTCCAATTTCTTTGTTTGTGTAAACATTTGGCAGCAAGATGTAATGTTTTAAAATTAAAAACAAAACGATCATGCAGTTTAAAAATTACATTTTGATTGGCCTTTTTATATTGGTAAGTCAGAGTTTAGTTGCTCAGGTGGGGACATTGTCCGGAGCAGTTACAGAAAAGGACGGGATAAATCCTTTAATTGGTGCCAATGTTTATTTTCATGGAACAACCATAGGAGCCGCTACCAACAGCGATGGGTTTTATTCGTTTCGAAACTTAAAGGTGGGAGAATACGAAATTGTTGTTTCCTATTCGGGATATGGAAGAAAAAAAGAAATCATCGAAATTAAGGAAGGAGCAAATACTATTGATTTTCAGTTGAATAAATCCGAGAGAGAATTGGGCGAAGTGGTTGTTACAGGTACCGGTACACCGCATCATTTAAAAAGTGCTCCCGTTCAAACGGAATTAATCAGCAGCAAGATGGTGAAGGCTGTTTCGGCATCCGGATTTGATGATTTAATGACTGGAATCAGTCCATCATTTGATTTTACTCCGGGCAGCATGGGAGCTTTTATGCAGCTAAACGGTTTGGGGAACGATTACATTTTGGTACTTGTTGATGGAAAAAGAATGTACGGAGATGTTGGAGGTCAGAATGACATCAACCGCATTAATCCTGATGATATTGAACGAATTGAAGTGGTTAAAGGTGCATCTTCATCATTGTACGGATCGGAAGCCATTGCTGGTGTAATTAATGTGATAACCAAAAAATCGAAACGAAAAATCTACGCGGAAAGCAATTCCCGCTTAAGCGAACATGGAAACAGACAGTACTTCAATAAAGTAGGTTTGAATTTAGGGCGTTTTTCATCTCTTACAACTTATTCCAGAAAGGAATCGGACGGGTGGCAGCTAAGCAAGTTCGAAATTGACGATGATATGGGTAATGATGATCCATCGGATGATGTACTTGTTGTTACAAATGCTAAACAAGTGAATGCATTCGAAGATTACACCATCAGTCAGCGCTTTGATTTTGCCGCAACCAATAAATTAAGCGTATATGCAATGGGATCGAAATACGAGAAAGATGTACTGCAGCCAATAACAGTAAAAAAATATGGTTATTACTACAACGATTTTTCTTATTCGGCAGGAGCCAAGTACCTAATTAATAAGAAGGACTACATCACTTTAGATTTTAATTCTGATCAATTTAAATACTATTACAAATACAATCAGAATGACATATCTTCAAAATCAGGGAAAACCCTTCATTCAATAAGAGAAAAAGTTCTTAATACGGATCAAAAACGCGAAGATGTAAATCTTAAATACGTTTTTAGTCTAAAAAAGGCACATCAATTTACATTGGGAGGAGAATACGTAAACGAAAGCCTGAAATCGGAAGGTAGGTTGGTAAATGCCAAAGAAGATGCTTATACCCTTTCTGCATTTGCTCAGGATGAGATCAAACTAATTAAGAACCTCTCTTTGGTAGCTGGTGTTCGTTACGTAAAGCACAAAGAATTTGGGAATGATTTTACGCCAAAATTATCCACACTTTACAAATTCAACAATTTTAATTTTAGAGCCACTTATGCAAAAGGTTTTAAGGCTCCAACATTAAAAGAGTTGTATTATCATTACGAAAAAGCAGGGAATCTCTATTTGGGAAATACCGATCTTGATGCGCAAAAATCGGATTATTATTCTTTTTCGGCAGAATACATTGTTTCCAAATTATCGCTTAGTTTATCGGCCTATCAAAATAGTGTTGATGATATGATTGCCTACCAGACAGTTGAAACGAGTGCTGCAGATAAAGCCGATGGAATTAAAAAAACACGTCAGCATTACAACATTGGAGAAACAAAATCACAAGGAATCGATTTTCTTTTTAATGTGAAAGTTGGCGGAGGCTTTACCCTTGGCGGAGGATACTCCTATGTAGATGCCATGAATGAGACAGATGACATTCGTTTGGAGAATGCAGCTCAAAATTATGCCAATTTCCGTTTGCTGTATGACAGAAACTGGAAAGATTATGCTTTAAATGTAAGCTTGATTGGCAGAATTCAGGATGAGAAATTTTATGAAGGTGAAAAAAATGCCGACGGGTACAATTTATGGAAACTGACAACCTCACATCGTTTTACAAGTGCAGGAACATCTCTTGAAATAACTGCCGGAGTTGATAATATTTTCGACTACGTAGATGACAGTCCGTACGGATCTCATTATGGTACATTAAATCCGGGACGAACCGTATTTATTGGCTGTAACATCAAGTTTGCAAAATAGAATACACATTTATCTGCATAAGGCAAATTCCCTGAACTGTTTAAAAATTAGAAATTCCTGATCAGGGGATTTGCTCTTTGCCAATTTTGATACCCTATCATGAGCAGATTTAAAAATATTATCCTCCAAATTCACAATTTATCGGGAAGTGTACTCAGTCTGATGTTTGTGATTTGGTTTTTATCAGGTTTTGTCCTGATTTTCGCAGGTTTTCCTCATGCTTCAAAAGAGGAAAGGTTTCTGCATCTGTCTTTTTTAACAAAGTCTGATTTTGATTCCATTCAAGCTCCTTCGGAGAGTTTTACAGGCGAAATAGTATTAGAGAAAATGAATGGAAATCCGGTTTACAGAGTTTATTCCGGAAGAAAATCGCAGAAAGTATACAATGCTGTTTCTTTGAACGAAAGTGAAAAAACAACAAAGAAAGAGGCAGTAAATTTAGCGGAGAATTTTACGGGTGCTAAGCTTCAATCAGTTGAAAAGATTGAAGAATTAGATCAGTGGATTCCTTGGGACTACTACAATCCCTTACTTCCTATCTACAAGTGTTATTTAAACGATAAGGATCATACATGGATTTATATTTCAGAAAAAACAGGCAGTATCATTCAGGAAACAACAAGAAAAAGCCGTTGGGCCGCACGATTGGGAGCCATTCCTCATTGGATTTACTTTAAATCGCTGCGTCTGCAAAAAGGACTTTGGTTGAAGGTGGTGGCCTGGATTTCTTTTCTGGGTATTCTGGTAAGTATTACGGGTTTAGTGGCAGGCTTTATTCGTTTGAAGAAGCGAAAGAAAAATTCACAGTGGACAGAATTTAGTCCGTATAAAAAGTTTTGGTACAAGTGGCATCACATTACAGGTTTTCTGTTTGGCTTTTTTGTATTCACGTTTATTTTGAGTGGTTTTTTCTCTGTTGTAGATATTCCCAAAAGTCTGGTGCCGGTACATGCAAAAGTTTCTGCTAAAAAAGTATGGAATCAGAAAACTGATGTGAAACAGCATGCAGCAATATCAATGTCTGATTTATGGAATGCAATTGAGGGCAATAAACCGATCCGGAAAGTAGTTTGGAAAACCGTTATGAATCAAGCCTGCTTTTGGGTGTATCGGGATCAGTTTGAATTACCGGATGTGTATGTTGCCACAGCTGATGGTGTTTTTGCAAAACCGGACTATTCAGAAAAGGAAATCAGCAGTTGGTGCAAAAGTGCATTTGCAGGCACCAATTACGATCTAAAAGAGTTGAACGAATTTGATGCTTACTATCAAAAATCCGGGATGTGGAAATGCCCTTTGCCGGCATGGCAATTGAATTTGCACGATGCCGATCATACCTGCATGTATATTCATCCGAAAACGGGAGAAATCATCAAAAGCTACAACAGCAACGACAGAGGACGCCGTTGGTTGTACAAATCTCTGCACACTTTGGATTTCCCATTTTTAAAACAACACGAATGGTTAAGAAAGTTCTTGCTGTTATTCCTTTCGTTGGGAGGAACCGTGGTAAGTGTATCAGGCTTTGTGTTGGGAATAAAATGGATCAGGAGAAAAGCTAAAAAATCACTGCCGGCAAGATTGAAACCGATTAAAATAAAATCCAATGATTAAAAAATATCAGTTCAGTAAATTTTTAAAGACAGGCTTGTTCCTGCTCCTAATAACATTTTCATTTATGGCTGCTGCACACACAAAAAAAGCGAATAAAACAGGAATTCTATTGGTCTCCTTTGGCTCCAGTTATCCCGAAACCCGGGCAACCTTTCAACACATCGAAGCGGAAGTGAAAGCCACGTTTCCAGATTTGGAAATACATTGGGCTTTTACATCAAAAATAATTCGCAATAAACTTCGCTCACGCGGCGAAACTATTGATTCGCCTGCCGAAGCTTTGGCCAAAATGGGAGAGGAAGGTTTCACAAATGTCGCGGTTCAGTCTTTGCATGTAATTCCCGGAGAAGAATATGAAAATTTGAAAACAACGGTGGAAGCATTTTCGGGGATGCCAAAAGGAATTGATCAGGTTCAACTGGGCAAACCTTTGCTGTATCATCAAAATGACATTGAAAATCTAGGCGATGTTTTGCTGCAAAACTTACCGGAAGGAATGGTGGAAGGCGATGTTGTTGTTTTTATGGGGCATGGCACGCATCATCCGGCAAACGTATATTATCCGGGAATGCAGTACTATTTATGGCAAAAACATTCCAATGTATTTCTGGCTACAGTAGAGGGATATCCTGAATTGAATCAGGTGATTGAGAAATTGGAAACCCGAAAGGTAAACAAAGTATGGTTGCTTCCTTTTATGACCATTGCCGGCGATCATGCCCGAAACGATATGGCGGGTGAAGAGGAAGAAAGCTGGAAATCAGTATTGGAAGCCAGGGGATACAAAACAGAAGCAGTTTTGAGAGGAATGGCAGATCAGGATGATGTTGTCCGTATTTGGATTGAACATCTGAAAGAAGTACTAATCGAACTTAAATCAAAATAAGAATGATGAATTTTTTGATCCTTTTATTGTCTTTTACTTCGATACAAGAAAAGGCAGTAACGAAAGAATATCAATTTATAGGATGTGGGCAATATACCTATAATGAAGAAGGTTTGTGTTCAGGAAAATTAAGTTTCGACAGCAAAAAAAGACTGAAAAAGAAAGTGCTTTATTTCTACGATGAGCAAGGAAATAAAATAAAGACGGAAAAATATAACGTGACCAATAAATTGATTACAGTCTATGAATATCAATTTAATGAGAAGAAACAGAAAACAAAGAGCTCTAAAATAGATCACCTTAAGAATAAGGTAAGCAGTAAACGTTATACTTACGATGACAAGGGAAGAAATATTAAAACAGAATATTATTCTAATAAAACATTGTTAAAAACGGTGAAGTACGCATTTAATGAATTTGGTCATCAGATTGAATCCACAACTTATAATGCTGAAGGAAAGCAAACCTCTTTGTTTTACACTGAAAACAAGTATGATAAAAATGGCAGATTAAGTGAGAAGTACACTCGCGATACTAATGGGAAGTTGGTGAAGTTGAATCATTACGATTACAATAAAGAATCTCAAAGAAGCACAAGTTTCACTTATTATCATTCAGGGAAAAGGCCCAATTCCAAACGGATTTACGAATATGATTCCAATGGACGAAAAGTTGGTTTTATAAAATATATTGTAATAGAATAGAAGTATTATGAGAAGAACGATGAAAAGATATTATTCCATTTGTTGCTATTTATTAGTACTCTTATTTGTATTGACTTCCTGCAAT
Organism: Marinifilaceae bacterium; assembly: GCA_016936255.1. Lineage (GTDB taxonomy): Bacteria > Bacteroidota > Bacteroidia > Bacteroidales > Marinifilaceae > Labilibaculum. Next base: position 5,688 of record JAFGYE010000031.1, read on the forward strand.
CAAAGTTTAAAAAAAGTGGACTCAAGGTTTATACAAAAGTATCAGAAGAAGGATTTAGAGTATGCTAAAGGCTTTGAGATTTTTAATTCCGATAAGGATCAGGTTCTAAGAATTTATAATGGCAAAGCGAATGATTCAACTTATCAGGAATTTAAATTGGTGAGAGAGAAATTGGCAGGAGATAAGAGTCCGAATACCATTCAGGTTCCTTGTAAAAAAATCATCTGTTTGTCGTCCACTCAACTGACCTACTTTTTTGCATTACAAGATATTAACCGCATTGTGGCAACCAACAGCAGCCGGCACTTGTTTCACGAAGGCATCAACAAGCGAATAGAAGATGGAAGTGTGAAACGGGTTGGAAAAGAGGGGCACTTTAATACCGAATTGATTGCGGGTTTAAATCCTGATTTAATTATTGTTTCTCCTTACAAATCGGGTGGTTACGATGCCTTGAAAAATCTGGGCATTCCTTTGGTTCCTATGGCGGCTTACGATGAAAAATCACCGTTGGGGAGAGCCGAATGGGTAAAAATGATTGCCCCTTTTGTTGGAAAAGAAAAGCAGGCCGATTCTTTGTTTCAGAAAATAGCCTTTCGCTATGATTCCCTTAAAACCCTCACTGAAAAAGTGAAAATACGACCAACAGTATTCTCAGGAAAAATGAAGTCCGGAACCTGGTATGTGCCGGGAGGCAAAAGTTTTTATGCCAATTATTTCCGCGATGCAGGAGCCAAATATATTATTGAGGACGATAAACAAGGAGCATATCCTTTGGGTTTCGAAAGTGTTTACACCAAAGCTGCCAATACCGATTTTTGGCGGATTCTGGTTCCCGAACCCTTAGGTTTCGGGCGCAAATCACTGATTGAGCAAGATGTACGCTATGCCGATTTTAAAGCCTACAAAAAAGGAAATGTAATCATGTGCAACATCAGAGAGAAACCCTACTATGAGCAAAATGCCATGAAACCGGATGTGATATTGGCAGATTACATTCATTTCTTTCATCCCGATTTGCTGCCCGATTACAAACCGGAATTTTATGAAGTTTTAAAGTGAATCCTATGACACCTATTTTTCAGAGAAAATCAGTTCTTATTCCTTTATCTCTTGGTCTTTTGTTGATTTTGATTGCCTTAAATCTGGCAATGGGATCGGTCAATATTCCTATTGCCGGGGTGTTTGATATTGTAACAGGAAAAGGATCATCCAATGTAATTTGGGAGAACATTCTGCTGCGAACCCGGCTGCCGCAAACTATAGTTGCCTTAGGTGCAGGTATGGCTCTTGGAGTAGCCGGACTGCTGATGCAAACACTTTTTCGAAATCCTTTGGCAGGACCTTCGGTATTAGGAATTTCTTCGGGATCGAGTTTGGGAGTTGGCTTTGTGCTTTTGGTGGCAGGGCAGGTTTGGGGATTTTCGTTTTCCCGATTGGGCATTTGGGGCGATTTAGCAATAATTACAGCCTCGTTGGGAGGTGCTTTTGCTGTTTTAGCTTTGATCCTGTTCATCTCTCATAAAATTGGAGGCACTTTGAGTGTGCTTATCATCGGAGTGATGATTGGTTATCTGTCTAATTCGGTGGTGGGTGTATTGAAATTCTACAGCATGGAAGAAGATGTGCACAACTATGTAATATGGGGATTGGGCAGTTTTTCGCGCATGTCGGTTGACCGGGCTTATTTGTTTGCGATGATTACCATTGTACCCTCCTTACTTGCTTTGTTTTTAAGTAAATCGCTGAATTTAATGGCTTTGGGCGACCGGTACGCCAGCAATTTAGGTTTAAAGATCAAGCGGGCACGCTTGCTGATCATTTTATGTGCAGGAACATTAACTGCTATTGTAACTGCCTTTTGCGGTCCCATCATATTCATTGGCATGGCCGTTCCGCATCTGGCAAAACTGGTATCCCGCACAAGCAATCATTTATATTTAATTTGTAATGCCTGCATTTTAGGAGCTGCAACAGCATTGCTTTGTAATTTGCTGGCCCGTCTTCCGGGAATGGAGAGTGAATTGCCTATTAATTCGGTAACTGCCTTTATTGGCGCACCGGTTGTTATCTCAGTAATCTGGAAAAAACGCAAAGAAAATTTTTAGCCCTTTAGCATGAATAAAAACCTACTGCACATTAGAAATCTTTCGATAGGTTACGGCAGCAAAATTGTGGCCGGCAATTTATCAGCCATTATTCCGTCAGGAGAATTAATTTGCCTGTTGGGATCAAACGGAACAGGAAAAAGTACTTTGATGCGAAGTATTTGTGGCTTTCAGCCTGTTTTAGGAGGTTTAATTCTGATTGACAATCAGGAAGTTCATCAATTGAACGAAAAGGAGTTGTCGAAACAGATTGCAGTGGTGTTAACCGATAGAGTTGTTGTTCCGAATGCGAATGTGCAGGAATTGGTAGGTTATGGCCGCAGTCCTTACACAGGGATGCTGGGACGATTGAACGCAGCAGATAAAATTATTGTTGCTCGTGCTATGGAACAATGCGGAATTGCACACAAGAAAGACAGCTTGTTGACTTCTTTAAGCGACGGAGAGAGACAAAAAGCTTTTATCGCCAAAGCTCTTGCTCAGGATACGCCGCTGATTATATTGGACGAACCAACTGCTTTTTTAGATTTGCCTGCCAGAGTTGAGATCATGCAGTTGTTACGGGATATTGCCAATACATCCGGAAAATCCATTTTAATGTCGACCCACGATCTGGATTTGGCTTTGCAGCTATCGGATCGCTTGTGGTTGCTGCAAAATGGAGGTCCTTTAATTACAGGTAGTCCGGAAGACTTACTGCTTAAAAATGCCTTTCAAAAAATGTTTCAGCACAAAGGAGTTGTGTTCGACAATAAAACAGGTTTGTTTAAAGTGATGCACACGCAACACTCACAGGTAGCAGTAAAAGGTCATGGATTCGAATATGTTTTACTTCGGCGGGCCTTATCCCGAAAAGGAGTTAGGCTTGTAAAAGCAAATCCGGATGACTGCAACCGCCTGGAGGTGAATAAAGATGCCCCAAAACCATTTTCCTTGTATGTCGACGACCAGTGCATACAGTCTGAAGACTCTGTTGAAGTTTTTGTGAATCGCGTATTGGCTGCAAAGAGTTTGCTTGAGGTACAAAGTGAATCACGCGTACTGTCTGAATAAACTAAAATTTTGCTTCCCGTTTAGAATTGCTTGAAAATGAGATTTCTTTTGTCTCATGAATGAACGCTTTGTATCCCTCACTTTTCTTTTAGCCCTGTATTTTTTCGCATTTTGCTGAACTGCAGCAATTACTTGAAAAATCGAATCTAATAAGGATAATATTTACATATTTTGTTATTTTTGAAAACAATCAAAAATTTCAGATTCCAATTTGGAATACAATGGATTCAAAAAAGGATTGTTACAAAAAAATGTTTGTGTAAGGTAGAGACGCCATGCTTGGCGTCTGAATTGCAAATGAAATTAAAGGATACCATTCATGGCATCAGAAAAGGATAATAATTTATGAGACGCGAAACACCGCGTCTGTACATCATAAATAAAATTTAGAAAATGGCCGATAAATTTCAAAATAAATACCGCATACCATCCGCCCGATTAAAAGATTGGGATTACGGATCGAATGCCATTTATTTTGTAACCATCTGCACCCACCAACGCGAACATTATTTTGGGGAAATTACCAATGGAAAAATGATATTGAATGAAATTGGGGAATTGGCGCAATGTGAATGGATAAAAACACCCGAAATCAGACCCGATATGAATTTGGAATTGGGCGAATTTGTAATCATGCCAAATCATTTTCATGCCCTAATCACCATTGGCAAAAATAATTACAATACGGGTAAAGACGCGATGCATCGCGTTTCAAATGAAACAAAACTGTATTCAGACGCGATGCATCGCGTCTCTGCGTTTGGATCACAATCCAAAAATTTGGCATCAATCATTCGCGGATTCAAATCATCCGTGACCATCAACGGTCGAAAAATCAATTCCAATTTCGCATGGCAAACCCGGTTTCACGATCATATTGTGCGCGATTTTGATTCCTGTCACAGAATAGAACAATACATACAAAATAATCCAGGCAACTGGAAAAATGGCGAAATGTATGAATGGTAAAGACGCCATGCATGGCGTCTGAATTGCAAATGAAATTAAAGGATACCATTCATGGCTGCATTCCCCTCGATGAAAAGGGAGATTTTAAAGAACTTACTTTACTGGGTGAAAAATACAAAGGGAAGGCCTTGTGCGATCAGTTCGATTTAATTTCCCGACGGGCTTATTTTAACCGCGAACATCCCGAAACAAGGAACAAAGACCGCGATTACATGTGGTATCTGTGGAGCGGGGCTTATTCGCCGCTTTTTGGCAAAAAGAAGATGGCCACTTTCGAACGATATTTTCTGAACGATACAGAAGTTCAAGTCCGGTAAAAGCAGAGGGAAAACTCTTTGTTATTGACGGAGGAATGTCGAAGCCCTATCAAAAGGTGACCGGTATTGCCGGATATACCTTAATTTATGATTCTTACAGTTTAATACTTGCCGAGCATACCTCTTTCGAATCAAAACACAAAGCCATTCACTATGAAGTTGATATTGTTTCAACCCGAAGCATGATTGAGCATGCAACCAAACGAATCAGAGTGGGAGATACCTATATTGGAGCCAATCTGCGCCAACAAATTCTCGATCTGAACCGACTGCTCGATGCTTACAGAAAGGGAGTTGTGAAAGTGAAAAGTGTAGGCTAAATGAAAGTATATCGATCCAACCCAAAGCGCAATACAATCAATTGATCAGACCTGTCAGGTCTCACTTTACCGGCTCTCACCTCCAAATCCCGGCAAACAGGCCGTTCCGTAAGGAACAGGATTCGTGCAGACTCCCGTTCATGTGCAAAGAGGGCTTCTGAAAGGCTGCAGACAGCCTTTTAGCGGCAAAACAGATGTCTGCAGAGCTGCAACATCGTTTTTAGCGGTAAAACAAGGCTGCAAACCGCTGCAGCTGGCCTTTGAGCCATAAAAAGGCCGTCCGCACTCATGCAGGTGGCAATTGGGCCGCAAAAACAGCATCTGAGTTTCTGCAGCCTGTCATTCAGTCATTAAAAGGGAGTGTGGGCTCGTGCAGATAGGCAAATAATGAAGAATTAGGAGAGGTGTTTAGTGAATTTTTGTTAAAAAGTAATTTTTTTATGCTTACTAAAATAAAATAGCATATATTTATGCTTCGGTTAAATAGATATCGCTGTTTTATTCATATAAAAATTAAGAAATGATAAAAAAAATGTATTTTAGTTTGTTGCGGCTTAACGAATTGTTAGGCTATTTCAACGAAATTATCACTTACCTGATAGGTGCAGATCTGGAAGGTTTGCAAATCACCAGTCCGGTAGAAAAGCTGAACAACAAGGTAGGAGAGGCGCTTGCCGCAGCCAATAGAACCACGGCCAGCGGGTTTACCGAACGCATCCGTCAATTGGATAACAGAAGAGATGAATCATTCGTCGCTTTTAGAAATTTTATGGAGGCATCGACGCATCGCAGGGATGAAGCCATTGCAAATGGGGCGGAACAAATCTGCAGAATTATTAGAACTCACAATTGGAGTTTGTACAGCAGAGGTTATAAAATTCAGTCTGCAAAAATGGCAAGTTTGCTTAAGGAGTTGAATCAGGCCGAAAATCAGGCATTGATACTTCAATTGGAAGGAACTTATACGTGGAGAAAAACAACGACCCTTATGGAAAATCAGGCATTGATACTTCAATTGGAAGCGGCTTCATGGTACAGTGAAATGCTGGAGGACAACAATGCCTTTAATCAGCAAAGCGAGGAAAAGAGCATTGCAAAAAATGAGGAAATAGATTACGACACGCAGGAAATATATAAAAGTGCACGACTTGCCTGCGAAGAGTTGTTTGAGGCCATAGAGGTGCTTAATCGTATTGCTCCGAACGAAAAATACAATGCGATAGCAAAGTTCATTAACGAATGCAATCAAAAATACCTGACAGTGGCCCGCTCAAGAAAAACCAAAAATGCGAATGCTGCAGAAGTAACAGAGGCTTAATAAAAAAAGCAGAGGCTCCTTAAATTCTCCTGTAAACCGCCTAAAGTTTAAAATGGGAATTGAGGGCCCCGGCTTGTTTCTAAAAATACAATCATTTTTGGAAATATTTATTATAGCTTAATTTAATTTGTAAGCCGATATCTATCTAACAGACAAATCCTCCATGTATTGGGGGATTTTTTTATTGCAGGAAAAAAGTGTTGGGAGCTGGTGAAACAAGACATTGGCGCATTTCTTTTTGTTTGGTATAAATAGTAAGTTTACGTTGCTTGTGCAGCACAAATAAACAGTAAGAAATATTATCGATGGGAGACTTACTTATAATTGAAGAGTTGAATGCTCAGCTAAAGTGGAAAATAAAACAAGCAGAGAAAGTTACTTGGTTGATAAAAGGCTATCAGTTGAATGAATTGGCTCAGGTTACCCGTTTAAATATTTCGAAAAAGAATTTGAAAGGCAAGTGGCCTGCTGCACTTTTTAAATTGAAACACCTGGAATTTTTAGACATTCAGGAAAATGAACTTGAATTGATTCCGGAGGAAATCGCAGACTTAAAGGGTTTGCGATGTCTGGATATTCGTCGGAACCAGATCAGTTCACTGCCTCAGTCAATTACTGAAATGCCAAATCTTCAAAAATTATATTTGGGTAACAATAGCTTTACTGTTGTGCCTTCGGCTCTTAGTACCTGTCCTAAACTGGAACTAATTGATTTTACGAACAATGAAATTTCTGAAGGACTGGAACAGCTTTTGCACTCAGCATCCATCACCAACATTTATTTGGAAAACAATTGCATAAAGTCATTTCCCTTTCATCTGCTTAAAAGCCATCAACTCACCGAGCTGAATTTAATGGAAAATCAAATTGAAAATATCCCGGAAGATCTGCCGGCTATTATGCGCTTTCATTATTGAAATAAGTCCATTTTTAAATTACTTCCCGATGCAGAAATTCTTAAAGATATTTCCCAAAACTTCATCAGTTGAAATGTCTCCGGTTATCTCGCCAAGGAAATGAAGACATTCGCGAATGTCCTGAGCCAAAAAGTCTGTAGGGATATTTATTTCCAGACCGCTATTAACCCTGTCAATACTTCCCAATGCGTTTTTAAGAGCTTCGAAATGGCGGATGTTGGTTACAATTACATCCTGTTCATTAACAGCACCCATGTTTACTGTTTTCAGCAGTTCGTTGGTTAAGGAGTCGATGTTTTGCTTTTGTTTGGCCGAAATAAAAATGATTTTGTCTTCTACGTCCAGTCCGGTTAATCGTTTTGCCAGCCCCTGAGGATCAGGAATTAAATCAATTTTATTGATGCAAACCACTAGGTGTTGAGTCTCGCGGTCTATGGTCTGATTTACTTTCGAGATAGAATCATTTATGTTTTCCATATCCCGGTCGGCATCAATCAGTAAAAGAACGATTTGAGCCTGTTTCATTTTACTGTAGGTACGTTCAATGCCCATACTTTCAATTCGGTCAAGAGTGGTTCGAATTCCTGCCGTATCAATAAATCGGAAAGTTATTCCGCCAAGGTTAATGGTGTCTTCAATCACATCACGAGTGGTTCCTGCAATATCCGAAACAATAGCACGATCTTCGTTTAAAAGAGCATTCAGCAGTGTTGATTTACCCACATTTGTGTTTCCCACAATGGCAACGGGAACACCGTTTTTAATCACATTCCCCAACTCAAAAGAGTTGACCAGTTTCTGAATCAGACTTTGTATTTCGTTTACCAAATTAGTTAGCTGTGTACGATCGGCAAATTCAACATCTTCTTCACCAAAATCGAGTTCCAATTCAATCAGCGATATAAAATTCAATAATCGTCCGCGTAAGTTGGCAATTTCGTTCGAAAAACCACCCCGCATTTGCTGCAATGCCACTTTATGAGCTGCGGCCGAACTCGATGCGATTAAATCGGCGACAGCTTCGGCTTGTGAAAGATCCATTTTGCCGTTTAAAAAGGCACGTTGTGTATATTCACCGGGATTGGCGCTGCGGGCACCATTTTTCAGCAAAACCTGAAGAATGCGATATTGAATAAAAGGAGCGCCGTGACAAGCAATTTCAATGCTGTTTTCACCGGTGTAGGAGTGAGGTGCTTTAAAAACACTCACCAAAACCTCGTCGATAATTTCTTCGCCATCCTGAATCGTTCCAAAATGGACCGTATTGGCTTTTTGTTCACTTATTTTCTTCGAACTGGCAGCAGTAAATACTTTATCGCAAATAGCTAGTGCGTCAGCTCCTGAAAGGCGTACAATCGCGATAGCTCCATTTCCCGGAGCTGTTGAAATTGCACATATAGTAGATTGATCAATCATAGTTTTCCAATTGTAATAAATAAACTACAAAGATAGAAGAGAATTACTAATTATAAATGCTGAGGTGAACTTAATGCGGATCTTTGCAGTCTGTATTAAATTTTGAGGTTTTGGACACGTCATTTTTTTTCTTTTGCTATTTTTGTCTGCAATTAAATTTGATGCTATGAAACGACCCTATAAAAAATGCAGCACAAAGAAGAATAAGCGTAATTTGGGAGTTCCATATGGCAAAAACACACAATTATAATTATATGAAAAATATTACCGGCCGTTGGACATTTAACGAAGATTTTGGCTTTGGCAAGGATGAAGGTTTTGCAGAATTTACTCAGGAAGGTGATTCAATAACAGGAGTTGTGGTTTATACCGAGAGAATTGATGATGAAACTCCGTTTAGAGTTCAGCAGGAGGTTGAAGGGAATTTTGATGGTGTTAATTTTAAAGTGACAGGAACCAAAGTTGAATTGTTGGATGTTGAAAAGGAATTTGAATACCACATAGATACTTGGGAAGGAATTCTAAATGCTAATAATCAGATAGTAGGTCATAGTTACGATAATCACGACTGTTTTGGTGTGTTTGTAATGGAATTTATTGAGATGTAATAGGATTTAGCTCAATGATTTGCATAAAAAAGATCGATGCTCGTGCACCGATCTTTTTTATTTTGTTGAAACGCTTTTGATTTCTGTAATACTCTTTAATTCATAATGTTAAAAATAGCCAGGGCGAACAGATAAAATCGCAAAAAACGGAACAATCCAAACAATAGATATCTTTTAAAATTAAAATTGATAATCCCCGATGCCATGCTTACCATAGAAAATGGCAATGGCAACAATGCTCCTACAACAATTAAAAGGCCACCCCATTTTTTTAGGTTTGTAATGTGTTTCTGCATCTTGTTTTCTACCGTCTTTTTAACAGAAGGAATGCTAAGTATCGTTTTCCCAATAAAATAGGATACACAACCTCCCAGATACGAGAGTAGAGCCAGTAAAGAAAGCTGAAGCATTGGATCGGGCAGAGTTTTTACCCATGCAATAAATAGTTCGGGGGGAATTAAGCCTAATATGGATTCCGAAGTAAAAAAGATCAGGAATACACTGGTTGGTGAATAATCTTTAGTTGTTTCATGAAACAAACTATGAAAATCCAGCACATAATATTCCAGAAAAAGAATGAGACCTATCAGCACAGTGAAAGGGACAGCAACCTTTTTTAGACTTGAACCAATAAATTGGTAGAAACCTGTATATGAATAATATTGATGCAGAAGTTGAATTTTGGGTTTGCGATTTTTACGCACAATATTTGTTTTCATTAATTATTGATCAGTTTAATCAGGAATTTGTATTTTTAAATGGATCTCTGGGAGTCATCTTAAGCACAACCACGCAGTTTTAATAATAAAAACAAAAGTGCTTTTTTATGCGGGTAAAATAGAAGACGTATTTTACAAATCAGCTCTATATCAATGGTAACGTGTCCATTAAAACAAATTTGTAAGGGCAGAGATATACTGCAGAAAAGAAGACTTAGATTTGGGGAGGCGGAGATTTGAGTTTTTGTTTACAAGGATTACTTATCTCGATATTTGAATTCGTAGTCGTGTCCCCATCATATAAATAGAACTCTACATTGCTATCAAAATACACATCCATATCTTCTACGTCAGCATCATTATATTCTGATATAGATGCATCTTTTTCGGGTGTTACATCAGCCACCAGTGCAAGTTTATTTTCTTGATTTACCTTAATCATTTGTTGCATGATTGGTATCAACAAAAATAACAGCGATAAGAATATCAGTAAAACTGATGGATTTTTCATGATTCTATATTTGTTGCGCAAATGTATAAAAAATCCAAAGCAAAGTGGTGCTGTTTCTAATTTAGAAAATGATAAAGGCAGCAAAGTCGGGCATTAAATATGCTGTTGGATACAGTTTTTTTAGCGTAAAGTGTATCATCTGTTTTTTTTTGTATTTAAAAAGTAGGGTATTCCCCTACACGAATTAGGAACAGCCCTGTTTTGGATCACTTTCATGACCTTTACTTTTGTGATAAAAATTAGAAACATGCACATGGTGAGTGAAGCATACCCAAACGAAGAGAAGATTTTAATTCTTGCAGATTTTTGCGATGGGAATTGGAACGCAATACAGTTTGCGATGAATTACCTTTACAAAACAAATTCTGAAATTTGTATTGTTCAAACCTGGCACAGGCCAAATTTTGGGTTTTCTATGGTCCGAGATCTTTCTCCTATACTTCAAAAAAATACAGAAAATGAACTGGAAGGGCTAAAAAGAAGGCTTTTGTCATACTACCCTCTTTCTGATTCTGAAATTCACCTGATTTCTTTTGAAGGAGATTTAAATGCATTTTTCAACAGTTCTTTATATGCCAATAAAAATTGGCAAGTCGTTATGGCTGCCAATGAAGGCAGGTACAAACTATCTGAAAATTTAAGAATTGCTGAAATTATTGACAAGGTTATTCACCCTTTATATATCTTATCAGGATCGAAATTAAATGATTGTATGTCAGATGGTTTTGTGCTGTCAGAGACAAATAACCCTTCACAATCAGTGCTCGAAGTTCTTAGTAAAATAACCGCTCAGAACAAAATTTTATTACGGGTGTGCATTAATTCCTCAGAACAATCACGGGAGTCATTTGAAAAAAGCAAGAGGATCTACACAGATCATTGCAGGAATGCACGTATGGTATTTTTGGAGGCTGGAAATGGCACCGGGGAACAGGAGTTTAATGATTTTGCAGCCGAGAAGGGCAAAGAATTATGATTTTTGATCAGAACCGTTATCGAAAGTTTACTGGTGGTTTAAAGTCTTGTTTGAGCTCATGGCTGGTAAGAAGTAAAGGGATAATTATTGGCAATTACTAAATAAAAACACAATGAAAATTCGGAAGTTAAACAAAATACTTGTGCCGATAAGCTTAGCTGGAGATGGAGAAACTGCTTTCAAACAAGCAATGTTTTTTAGAAGAAGACTATCTGCTAATATAACACTACTTCATATTGTTCCTTCTGGCTCACGAATAGGAAATGCGATACAATCGGATACAGTTAGGGGGTTACAGGCAAGAGCCATGGTTCGTTTGGTTCGGTTTGTAAAAATTCATTTTAAAGGCAGGATACCTGAAAACATGAAATTACGAGTGGAAGTTGGTCAGCATATTTCGAAAATTAAAGAGATAGTCAGAGAAGAAAGCTTCGATTTGGTAATTATCAATAAAACTAAAAAAAGTAATTCCTTAATCGATAAATTCAAGAAACACAGTGTTGATAGAATTGTTGACGATTCAATTTGTCCTGTATTATCGGTTGAAAACCGATGGACAAATAGAGGTGTTAGAGACATTTTAGTGCCTGTTGATGTTTCAAGGAGATCAAGAGACTTACTGGAATGGTCCATTTTTATGGGAAAATTGTTAAATGCAAGAATTCATTTACTTACTGCCTTGCTTGTTAAAATTGAATTGGAACGAAGTCTTGCCTTTAGAAAGGCTCACATAATGAAAGAACTCATAATGAGGGAGGGAGTGGATTGCAAAGTAACTATTGTAGAGAGAGAGGAGGGAACCAGATTGAACGCACTTTTATTGGGCGCAAAAAAACAATCTTCCGACCTGATCATGGTTCAGGGGCATCAGGAAATGATTTTCAGTGGTGGTCAAGGAGAGAAACTGGTTACCGGTTTTTTACATAGCTCATCAATCCCGGTATTGTGCTTAGGAATCGAACAGGATAGTTTTTTTTCCAATTTATTGGGATCCTGTAATTCCAGTCCAATAAAATATGAAGTAAGCAATTAGCACCATAACAATAGCGTAAATTAGAGAAGCTAATAAAACAGAGATCATAAAATTAAAGTGGGAATAGTCACAGATAAATTGGAATGGGACTGTGATTATTTCAAAGGAAAGCTTCACAACAGACAACTAATATGGTGTAAACATAGTTCGAACGTGCAGGCTTTCCTTGCTTAATAATTATAAACGAATAGTTTTACCATATTAGCAATAAGAATTAAAATGTAAATGTATGATGTTTTGGATGACATAAATTATGCTTTTTGAAATTCTATTTGGTAAAATTCCGTAAACTAAACTCCTGAGGTGAAAGCGTTGCAGATTATTCGTAAATTTGTTTCCCATTGAGGAATGGCACATAAAATGCTTTTGGAATATGAAGATTAAAAAGAGTTTTTTTATAAAACAGAAAGTAATATTTATTTTATTGCTTTTTAGTTTATTTGCGTTTGGAGGAATCATTTATACCTTCAGAAATAGTGCTGTGCTCGATTCTCAGCACATCCGATTAGTTGAATTCTCAGAGAAAGTGGTAAACGAAGTTTTTGATGGGAGAATTAAAATGGACGAATTTCTAAGTGGTAATAAAACCATAACAGACGGTTCTGTTTTTGAAAGCTTCGTAAGAGCCGACAAATATATCTCAGATATTGAACAAATAATTTCTGACTCCAAAAAAATCAAATTAGATAAGGAAAATCACTTTCTCTATCAACTCGCCGAACTAAGACTTTTAATTCATCAGATTAAAGAGATTATCCGTGTTAAAATAAATAAGGACCTGAATGGTGTTGATTCAAATTTGGCTGGTTCATATCTTGAATTTATGCTGAAATTTGATGAATACGAAAAAACGCTTCACTCCTTTATCAGCGAAAATAATTATCATTTAAAACGTGAGATATTTATTCTTCTCACCAGCATATTCATTATACTAATTATTAGTTTGATTTTAATTATCCGGTTAATGGATTCCCTGATTAAAACCAACCATGTACTTCTTCACAATACAATGAAAGTAGAGCAGAGCGAGCGTCGAAGAATAGCTATGGACCTTCATGATGGTTTAGGTGCAATGTTGTCGAGTGTGGGTCTCTACAGCAAGATTTTGGAAAAAGAATTTAAAGATGATTTAAAGACACATGGTAAACTAAATCAAATTACTATGTTGTCAAATCAGGCCTTACAAACCGTTTCAGAAGTAATTAATAATCTGAATCCATCTATTTTAAATCGTTACGATCTTGTTGAGTCGTTGGAAAGATTATGTGCAAGAGTCAACGGCATCGGCAACATCAAACTTCAATTGGAATCAAAGAAATTTTTTGGAGAAATCAATAAAAGTACCGAGGTAATTCTTTATAGAATTATTAGTGAGTTAATTAATAACACCATAAAGCATGCAAATGCAACAGAAGCATTCATTACGATAAAAGGCAACACCAAAGTTATTCTTTATTATCAGGATAATGGTTCTGGTTTTGATAGTAGAAAGATATCATTACATGAAAAAAACGGCATGGGTCTGTTGAATATTATTGATCGGGTTGAGTCCATTGGCGGCGATTGTTTTATTGAGACTAATCCCGGTAATGGATTTGCAATCACAATTGAATTAGGAATTCACAAATAAATTATATGGAAACAATTAAAGTTATTTTGGTCGACGATCATAAGATATTTAGAGATGGATTTCGTCTCTTGCTGCAGAGTTTTCCATATATTGATGTGATCGATGAAGCTTCGAATGGTCTGGAATTATTAAAAGTGCTTGAGGTGAAGATTCCTGATATTATTTTCATGGATATAAATATGCCGCATATTGATGGTGTAGAAGCAAGTAAAAGGGCGCTCAAGAATTATCCTGATTTAAAAATTATAGCACTTACTACTTTTTTGGACGACGATTACCTGGAACAAATGTTAATGGCAGGTGTGGAAGCTTACATGTTGAAGAGTGCTGATATAGAAGAGTTTGAAAAAGCTATTTTGAAAGTGTATTCCGGAGGGAATTATTTTTCAGCAGAAATTGTGACCTTACTTTCTGACAAGTTAAATATTCTTCGCAGCCGCAAAGTTCAGCAAAAGGAATTGCCGGTATTTACCGACAGGGAGAAAGAAATCCTTGAATTAATTTGTAAAGGATTTGGAAACAAAGAAATCGCAGAAAAAACCTTTATCAGCCCTAAAACAGTGGAGAAACACAAGAGCAGCCTTTTTCAAAAGACAGGTGCTTTGAATACTGTAAATTTGGTGATATATAGCTTTAAACATCAAATCGTGAATTTCTAAACTATTTTTCCAGAAGTAGATCTGATTCAATAAATATTCATTCGGATAATCTGCACCTGAATCAAATTTACACGTCTTATTTTATTGTAATTCCTACTCTGAAGTAGGGTTTTCCCCATTGCTTACTTCTTATTTCAGACTTATTTTCGCAGGATATTAAACCAAATAGATGCTTAGTGTCTGTTTAATTAATTCATTCTTATTGGAGAGTTAGGATTGATGCTGAGTGAGAATAAAAAAGAAATGATGATACAATTTTTAAAGGAAAAACGAATATTTGATAGAATTAAGAATCCTCTTGTTGAATTTGTAAGGCTGCAGGCATTTGGAGGAATTGTTTTGATGTTTTTTACCATTCTGGCCATTGGATTGACCAATTCCGCATTTGGAGAATCCTTTTTATCATACTGGAAACAATATTTCGGTATTAATTTTGGTGATTGGGAGTTAAACAAGAGTCTTTTACACTGGATTAATGACGGCTTAATGGCAGTTTTCTTTTTCGTAGTTGGATTAGAAATAAAAAGAGAATTGCTTACAGGAGGTCTGTCATCAGTTAAAAAGGCAAGTTTACCAATTTTTGCGGCTATTGGAGGTATGTTAGTGCCTGCATTAATATATTTCGGTCTAAATCAAACCGGATCAGGAACACATGGCTGGGGAATCCCAATGGCAACAGATATTGCTTTCGCCTTAGGAATATTACTTCTTCTGGGTAAAAGAATTCCGACTTCACTTAAGCTCCTATTAACCTCAATTGCAATTGTTGATGATATAGGTGCTGTAATTGTAATTGCTCTTTATTATACCAGTGAAATAGATTGGGTTTATCTTCTTTATGGCGGTGGTATATATGCTGTTTTATGGTGTCTCAATTTATTAAAAATCAGAAACATTCCTGTTTTTTTATTTCTTGGCGTTTTACTTTGGTTTGCTTTGTTAAAATCGGGCGTGCATGCAACACTTGCAGGTATTCTATTAGCCTTCACAATACCGGCCAGAGCGAACCGAAATGTTTTCGAATTCATTCGATCCAATACCATGCTGCTAAAACAATTGGGAACTACTCTTGCTAAAGATAAAAAGTCAAAGGAGAAAAACATACAAGCCTCCATTACGGCCATAAAAGATAATTGTGTTGAAGTAATATCACCGTTGCAGAGGTTAGAACATTTATTTCATCCTTGGGTAGCCTATTTAATAGTTCCCTTATTTGCTTTTTCCAATGCAGGTGTAATTGTAAATGCCGATTTAATGAGCAAATCTTTTGATCCAATCTCTCTTGGTATAATTTTAGGTCTGTTTATAGGGAAACCCCTTGGTATTTTTCTGTTTTCCTATTTGGGCGTAAGAATAGGCATAGCTCAGAAACCTCAAAAAATATGTTGGTCACAAATTATTGGAATTGGATTTTTGGGAGGAATTGGTTTTACGATGTCCTTCTTTGTCTCGCAACTTGCCTTTTCTGATTCGTTAATTTTAAATCAGGCAAAGATTGCTGTGCTAATAGCCTCAATTATGTCGGGTTTGATCGGTTTTTTCATCTTAAAATTATTCGGTAATCAATCAACAAAATAAATGTTTTTCATAGTTTAGTTAATTCTTTGAGGGCCGAAGCGTATGTTTCGGCCTTCTCTTTTAATTTAGGTAATGAATTATTCATAAATTTTTTATTTTATTTTACGATGCGATAAACTTGGAATTCAGAACGTTTAGTCCTGTAGTGCCTATTAATAAAGAGGTGTAGTGATTTTTTTCTTACAAAAAGATTTGGAGAATAAGAAAAAATCCCCATCTTTGCATCGCAATCAAATGAAACGCGGATGTGGCGTAATTGGTAGCCGCGCTAGACTTAGGATCTAGTGCCGAGAGGCGTGGGGGTTCGAGTCCCTTCATCCGCACAAA
>JAFGYE010000032.1 GCA_016936255.1 Marinifilaceae bacterium
AAACCTGTTAAGTATAATTAAATTTAAATATCTAAATATAACAAAAACCTGGTATATTAAAAAGCATGTACTAAAAATCTTCATGAGCTTTTAGACAGCTTAAAAAGGGACATAATTATCCCTTCCTTCCAATAAATTCCCCCTTGATGAAATTGACTTTTCAGGTATTTCAGAACTTCGGTAAGTAAGTGCTGTTATTCGCCTTTACTCCCAAACTCGACAACTTGAAGATCTTTAATTTCCTTTGCTTCTATTGTGAATTTCACAATAGTCTGCACTTTGTGGAAACCATGAACTCCAGCAGCTCCTGGATTTATATGCAAAAGATTCAATTCTTTATCGAAAATCACCTTAAGAATATGTGAATGACCTGAAATAAATAATTGTGGAGCATTCTCAAAAATTTCGGGTTTTACATTCCGATCATAATTTTTGGGATAACCTCCAATGTGTGTGATCCAGACATCAACCTCCTCGCAAACGAAGCGTTGGTGTTTTGGGTAAACAATGCGAACATTATGGTCGTCAATATTTCCATGAACTGCTCTAAGCGTTGCGATTTCAGATAATTTATCAGCAATTTCAATTCCTCCGATATCTCCGGCATGCCATATTTCATCGCATTCTTTAAGATGCTTTACGACAACTGGGTCAAGCCATCCATGAGTATCAGAAAGTAATCCTATTCGCTTCATAAATTTTTCTTATTCACAATTTTGAAGCGTAAATCTACAAAAAGAAAATGAAAGAAAATGCAGTAATAATCAAATTGAATTAAGCAATCGTTAGCGCCGGAAGTAGCATATATCGAGGCTGTCACCCATGATTGGATTGATTTATCGAACTGAAAAGGCAAGCTATTTAATCGGCAATTAAACAGCTGTAATCAGTAAAAAATGATTACTTTTGCATGCTTTTATTTTTAAAGAAAATACTATAAATGGGGTTTAAAGACGAGATAAAAAGACGAAGAACATTTGGGATTATTTCTCATCCGGATGCGGGAAAAACAACACTAACTGAAAAATTACTTTTGTTTGGTGGTGCTATTCATGTTGCAGGTGCAGTAAAATCTAATAAAATAAAAAAAACGGCGACTTCCGATTTCATGGAAATTGAACGACAGAGAGGAATTTCTGTTGCAACTTCCGTAATGGGATTTGAATACAAGGGCCACAAAATAAATATTCTTGACACACCAGGTCACCAGGATTTTGCTGAAGATACCTTCCGCACACTTACGGCTTGCGATAGCGTAATTATCGTTATTGATGTTGCAAAAGGGGTCGAGGCACAAACCAGAAAATTGATGCAGGTTTGTAGAATGCGAAAAACTCCGGTTATTGTTTTCATTAACAAAATGGACCGAAGCGGAAAAGACGCATTTGATTTGCTTGATGAAATTGAAACTGAATTGCAAATTAGTGTGAACCCTTTAAGTTGGCCAATTAACATGGGGCCTGATTTT
Organism: Marinifilaceae bacterium; assembly: GCA_016936255.1. Lineage (GTDB taxonomy): Bacteria > Bacteroidota > Bacteroidia > Bacteroidales > Marinifilaceae > Labilibaculum. The sequence goes on from JAFGYE010000032.1 coordinate 1,469, forward strand.
AAGGGAGTTTACAATATCTATCAGAAAAATTTGAGTTTATTTACACCAGCAACTCAAACCATTCAGGAAACCATTGAATTTGATGATCTTTCCAATCCTAAATTGGAAGAATACATAGGAAATGATGCCGAAATACTTAGAGAAGAACTTGATCTTGTTTCGGGTGTTTATCCTGAATTGGATATTCAGGAATATCTGGATGCTAAAATTGCTCCGGTTTTCTTTGGTTCAGCTTTAAATAATTTTGGTGTTCGGGAGCTTTTGGATGCTTTTATTCAGATTGCACCTTCTCCCCGTCCTTGCCAGACTGTTGAGCGTGTAATTGAACCTACAGAAGAAAAATTCTCAGGCTTTGTTTTTAAGATTCATGCCAATATGGATCCAAACCACCGTGATCGAATTGCTTTTGTGAAAATTGTATCGGGTGTATTTAGAAGAAATACAGCCTATTTACATGTTCGGAATGGCAAAAGAATAAAATTTTCGAGTCCTACAGCATTTATGGCCGAGAAAAAATCGATTATTGAGGAAGCCTATCCAGGTGATATTGTTGGTTTGCACGATACAGGAAACTTTAAAATTGGTGATACTCTAACGGAAGGTGAAAAAATCCACTTCAAAGGAATTCCGAGCTTCTCTCCTGAGCTGTTTAAATACATCGAGAATGCTGATCCGATGAAATCGAAACAATTGGCAAAAGGTGTTGACCAATTAATGGATGAAGGAGTTGCACAGCTTTTCACTTCTGAATTTAATGGCCGCAAGGTAATTGGTACCGTTGGTGCACTTCAGTTCGAAGTAATTGAATACCGTCTGCTGCACGAATATACTGCCTCATGCCGTTGGGAACACATCAACCTTCACAAGGCTTGCTGGATCAAATCCAATGATGATGAACAGCTGAAAGAGTTTAAAAAAGCCAAATATCAATACATCGCAAAAGATAAACACGGAAGGGATGTTTTCCTTGCTGATTCTGGCTATATGCTGCAAATGGCACAAAGCAATTACCCCAAATTGGAATTCCATTTCACATCGGAATTTTAATCATCTAACTACGATATAAACAATTTTTATATGGCATTAAAAGAAGGATTATCTGTAACACAAACAATGACTGTCAGCAAAACAGATACAGCAATACATCATGGTTCTGGGAAACTGGAAGTGTTTGCCACACCGGCCATGGTGGCTTTCATGGAAAATACGGCCGTTGCCTGTATCGATCCGGAAATGGAAACAGGAACAGATAGTGTTGGTATTCAGATTGACACCAAACACAACAAAGCCAGTAAAGTTGGAGCTGTTATTACCTGCACCGCTAAATTAGTGAAAGTAGATGGCAAGAAACTAAGTTTCGAAATTGAAGCCTCGGACGAAGACGGAAACATCGGAAACGCATCACATATTCGATACATCATCGATCCTGTGAAATTTATGAGCAGACTATAATCCCTGCTTTCAAAATATGAGAAAAACCTGCAATTCAATTGAATTTGCAGGCTTTTCCTTTTTCTCCTTTATACTTAATCCATCAAGCGTTTTTCGCCATTCAGTTTCCGAATATCAGTTACATCCTGACTGACTTCAATACAGCCTTTGTAAGCATCATCTTCATCGCGCAAAGCGAAATACTGAATCAAAATGAATCTCCCCTTCATCTGAATCCAAAACGATTCGCTGTCCTTTTCACCACTTTTAAATGTTTTTACCAAATCGTCAACTACATGAACGCTCCCGGGCGGATGACAATTCTGTACCGTTCTGCCAATGATCGCTTTCGAACGGGGAAAAAAGCGCTCTTTCGGATTAGAGAAAAAACACACCCTGTCATTTTCATCGATCATGGTAATATCAACAGGCAAATGATTCAACAACATCATCCCTTGTTTTAACGTCATTAGTCCGGTTTCGAAATTAAGGAGTGTATCACCCAATTGATCCATATCTAATTTGTCTTCTGCCATTTCGCGCTTGTTTGTTTCTTGCTTTTTTCCCTTTTTTACCAGTTTGGGGGCTTCGATAAAGCTGAAACCAATCTCATGGCTTTGTGCATTCATTTCCTCCCACAGTTCATCCGAAACAGCATTCAAAGCCACTGGAAACAGCAGGTATTCTTCTCTGGAAATAATTGCATACATGAAAAAGAACAAGTCTCCCAACAAACGGTTAATCAATCTTAAATCGATAAAACCGGATGTAAGTTCTGCTGTCAATTGCTTTTGAACTCTTCGGATATCATCGTGAATGGACCACATTACACCCAAACATTTGTAATCGGGAAACTGATTTTCGAAATAAGAAAAGAAAATATTTTCTTTGCGCTGGTAATGCTTATCCATCTCAGACAAGGCTTCAACCTTAACTTTCAAAGAAGACAATTCTTCAGCCAATTCCGCCTCATCTTTAATTGTGTTGATTCTTTTTGCCAAAGGTTTAATCTCCTTTAAACGGATATCCAACTGGGCATTTTCCTGCATCATGATGCCTAAAAAATGAGTTGAGTCCACATCAGGCTTTGAATGATTCTGTATCTGCCGATGAAATACGTTGAGTGCTTTATTGATTCCTATCTTAAGATCTTCCATTGGAAGTTTTGCCTCAACCAAACGATGTACAACCAAAACAATATCGTTCGGCGTCAATTGGTCGATAGCCGCCTGATACTCTTTGATTAATTCGGTACCCTTTGCTCCATTTATCAGCTGAAAACAAAAGTCATACAATGAATTAACTCTTGCCTGATTGTTGTTTATGAATTCGGACATATGGTCATTTTTATCGTTTCTAATTCAGGAAAAATACAATAAAAAGCTCATGAAACCAACACATACAAAAGTTCGACCCCATCAAAACAGCAGATATAAAATAAATGATCTGCGAATAAAACCTAAGAATTTACTGAAAAATGATTCATTAGATATTTAATCACATTCCGCGCATTATCAGGGTAATTTATGTGAACTGCCTTTTCCTTTTCTTTCAGCCAATGCCCGATTAACTCAATACTGTATTTCTCTAAATCGTAAAAAACAGGAACGCCTAATTCTTCCAAAGCATAAGCATTACAAACCTGCTCGAATTGATTCTTCATTGGGATCACGGCCAGTTTCTTTCCTAAATACATGGTTTCGGCAGGTGTTTCGAAACCGGCTCCGCAAAGAACTCCTTCACAATCTTTTAATCCTTCGATAAATTCTTCGGAATTAACAGGCCGAATGCTGACATTATTTTTCTGATAAACCTGTTTGCTGTGTTTCGAGAAAACCAGCCAATGAGTAGATGAAAACATCGACAGCACAGAAATTATTTTCTCATCGGAATAAGCCGGTAGATACACCACATAAAAGCCCTTGTTCTGCACTTCTAATTTTCGGATTTCCCTTCGTATTATCGGTGTAAACATATTGTGTCCGTATTCTTTAAAATGAAAGCTTAAATTCTGTGAACATGGAGCATAGTATTTTAATATTTTAAATCCGAATGCATCTTTATTTTCCGGCAAAGGAGTTCTGCTGTTCAGCATTGCTGACTGATGGCTCAGTCCGAGACAAAACACCTTTTTCAATTTACAGGCCCATGCAGTAAGCGGCTCAAAGTCGCTGATTACCAAATCGTACTCTTCAACCGGAAGTGATTTTATGTCCCGGATAAAACGGTAAACATTAAATTTTCGAATGGTCTTCCAAATATCTACACCGCCATTCTTACCAAAAAAGAAGCCCAATCCATGCTTTTTATATTTAACTGGATGATGGAATTCCAAATCGTGATGCAAACCCGAAATCAGAATATCGACTTCAGCTTCTTTTTTTAAATGAGGAATTAATTCAATTGCCCGGCTTAAATGTCCATTGCCGGTACCTTGAATTCCGTATAGTATTTTCATCTGTTTATATTTTTGATGTCTTGGCAGATGGAACTTACCACGAATAAATAATCATTCCCGTATATGAATCAACAATTATTTAATCATGAACGTTTCATTGATAAGAAATAAAGTGGAAAAGTAAAAAGGATACAAAAACCAACTGTTACATCTTATTATGATACAGCAAGCTTATCTTCAGAGGTAAATTCCCCAAGCATATCCTTAAATATTTTATCGTAATCATCCAGCTTGTAACTCTCCAGATCAAGAACGATTTCCCTGGCATTTTCATCTTCGCTGTACTCATAAATACACCATTTTCCCTGATGATATTCCAAAGCACTTAAACTTTCAATCCAATCACCCGAATTAAGATACATTGTTGCTCCATCCCTATTGCTCACCTCCTTCATCTCTGGATGATGAATGTGCCCGCAAACCACATAATCGTAGCCTTTTCTTATTGCAATATCAGCCGCTGTTTCTTCAAAATTATTAATGTACTTCACAGCCGACTTCACACTGTTTTTGATCTTTCGGGAAAGAGAGACTTTTTCTTTCCCCAGCATTTTGGCGAAAAAGTTCACTGCAGAATTAATCAAGATCAACAGGTCGTAACCAATAGATCCCAATTTGGTCAGCCATTTGGCATACTGCATGGTAACATCGAAAACATCGCCATGAAATATCCATGCCTTTTTTCCGTCGAGATTCAAAACAATTTTATTTACAATGCTTAAACCTCCCAAAGTAAAACCTTCAAATTTCCGAAGCAATTCATCATGATTTCCGGTTACGTAATACACCGGAATCCCTTTCGATAGAAAAGAGGTAAAATGCTTGATGATGCGCATGTGTGATTTTGGCCAGAATCGTTTGCTAAACTGCCAGATATCAACAATATCTCCATTTAAAATTACCTTTTTAGGCTGAATGGAACTTAGGTACTTCAACAGCTCTTCGGCCCGGCACCCCATGGTTCCCAAATGAATATCAGAAAGAACCAAAACATCTACTTCACGTTTGCTTTTAGGCATAAGTATTACAGATTAATTTATCTGATAAATATATTCTGCTCTTGTTAACTTATACCTTCGCCTAGTTTATGAAATAATGAAAAGACACATCTCTTTTGTTAAGAAATTGTTACAAATCAAAAAAAACAGAGATGGACGATCGGGAAAGGGAAAATGGAGAAAAAATAAGTGTGGCGAAAGATTTCCAAATCGGGCGGGGATTGCTTCACTTCGGGCGAGCTTTCTACAAATCGGGGGAGCAATCCCGACAAAATTGAGAAGGCATTCCGGTCTGTTTTACTCTTGGCCCGACTTATTTTACATTATTTCATTAATTGCTTAAAGAAACCTGGAGTACTCGCTTCAAAAGTCATCTCTTTTTTAGTAAAAGGATGTTGTATGGTAAGTGATGCCGAATGCAGAGCCAATCGCTTCACTCCTTTTCCTTTTATGCCATACATTTTATCGCCGGCCACCGGATGTCCGTGTTCGGAGAAATGAACACGAATCTGATTTTTACGACCGGTAAACAGGTTAATTGCAAGCATACTAAAGTATTTCGATTCCCTGATTACTTTATAGCCGGTTTTTGCATACTTCCCTTTATTTGGATTTTTAACAGAGAAAACCCTGTGAATGCTATTCTCAGTAAGGTACGATTCTATAATACCTTCCTTTTCAGCCAGCTTTCCTTCCACAACAGCAATGTATGTTTTACTAAAACTTTGCCACTCGGTTTGCAGGAATATTTTTGCCGCTTCTGTTTTAGCAAATACCAATACGCCTGATGTATCCTTATCCAGGCGATGCACAATAAAAATTCTGTTTTTCGATCGCGGATTTCCCTTTTTTACATAATGCGTTACGTGCTGATAAGCTGTTTTCGTGCGCTCTCTATCGCTTCCCATGGTTAATAAACCACTCACTTTCTCAACGACAATAATATCCTGATCTTCATGAAGAATGGTACAACCTCTTGGTTGAAATTTAAGTTTTACTTTATGCTGTGTTTTTTTATTCTCTTCCATTATTTCTATCTGCGGATATCGGATTAAGGCCTGTTTATTTGATTCGGCAAAGATTGCACTTTCATTTTAAGGATACAACTAAATTCCCCTTTTGTATTGCCTGTTGGTGCTTGATTGAATGACTTTTTTCACTTTCGTTTCTGAATCCACTTTTCCGTCAAGCAGATTTTCAAAAAGCTGTACGACTTCTAATTTAGTTGCAGATAACTTGGTTTCGGTTTTCACATCGCACAAATCAATCATAAAAGAGGAAAATACAGCTGGCAAATCGCTCAGAATTTCAGTATTCAGGAAATTCAATTCATTATAAACCGTATGGTAGTTCCCTTTCGATTTTTCAATATGCAACGAATCGTTTTTAAGATTGGTGATGGAGACAGATTTCACGCAAGACTGAATACAGGTATCATCCACCCGGTTTTTCTCACAGCCAGTTACCTGATGAAACAAACATTGCCTGCTGGTCATCAGCACAATGGGATGATAAATGCTGTAATGCAATTTAAAATTCGCTGGTTTTACAATGCCTTTTATTTGATTGCAGTTCAACTCATTTGAAATAAATGCCCCAGAGCAATTCAATTCCTCTTTTAAAGCCAACAGACTGTACGAATTCACAATATTCAGATGCGGACCGGCCACCCAATCTATTCCCAACTGATGAGCTACGTAAGCAATGCCGATGTTATTGGCGACAATCAATTTTGGTTTTACACAACTTAAAAATTCGACCGCCGCAGTATAGTCTTCCCCAATAATCACCGAAGGAAAGTAGGGAATCAAACTTGTGTTCTTCGTAAATAAATCTACAAAGTGAGAGCATTTATCCTTAAAACTATTGGGCAGCTGAAAATAGATATCGGCCTTAGTTTTGTCAGCAAGAAACACATCTTCTTCCGAAGAAATCAACACCAAAAGACTCGGTTTATCAGTCTCTGATCCTATTTTTTTTATCGCAGGAATCGTAACTGGTTCAACAATTTCTTTCGATCCATTTAAAATATACAGTATCCTTTTCTTAAGAGAGGTAAGCTCTTTAAAAGAAAAATAAACATCAGCCTTTATCCCTTCCAAATTCAACTCCTCTATAAAATATTCGGTATCGTTAAAAGCTCTGAATCGTTTTAAAACCACTGCTTCAGTCAATACCTCCGTCCCTTTATCAAACAGATTGCATTCCGAAAATACATCAAAGCCTGCCTCCGGTGTTTTTACAGAAACTTTTAACGGAGAACCACATTCTCCGGAAAGATGAATTTGCAAAGGCGCTTTTTTCGCACTTACCTGATTGATCTTAACCTCAACCAAAGCTTTAATATCTTCCTTTTCCTGATATAATTTTAACTGCCCAGCCTCTACCTCATCAGCGGAAGCGTACGAATTAATTTCTGAAAGATGTTTGATGGAATGATCGCGGGGATTATCGATAAACATGCTTTTGCTGATCTCTCCTTTCAGTAAAGTATTGGAGAAACCGCGGTTAAATACCTTGTACAAAAGGCTATCATCCGTACCAATTTTGCCCTGTGAATAAAAAATATCGAGTTGCTTTCTCCAGACATCCACCACCGTGTACACATAATCGTACTTCTTAATTCTTCCTTCAATTTTTAGGGAATCAACACCGGCATCATACAATTCCTTCAGATCGAAAAAGGCCGAATTGTCTTTTAAATTCAGCGGGTATTCTTTGCCTGCAGCAGTAGTCTTGTACTGATCGCGGCAAGGTTGACTGCAGCGACCGCGGTTGCCCGAATTCCCACTTAAAACAGAACTAAAATAGCAGAGTCCCGAAAAGGAAATGCAATTGGAACCATGCACAAACACCTCTGTTAAAACATTATTCTCGTGTGCAATTGAAGTCAAATTCTCTATTTCACAGATGTTTAACTCCCGTGACAAATTAACCCGGACAACGGAAAGTTTGCTTAAGAATTTTATCTGACCTTCATTGTGGGTAGTCAACTGAGTAGAAGCGTGAACATTCAGGCTTTTGAAATACTTTCGGAGCAAATACAGCATTCCCAGATCCTGAACAATAACACCATCGATACTGGTATTTACCAATTTGTTTAGTAAACTAATCAGCGCCGGAATTTCACGTTCAATTATAATGATATTGAGCGTAAGAAATACTTCACAATGGTGGCTGTGAGCCAAATAAAGAATGCCTTGCAGATCTTGAAAACTGATATTGACAGCCCTATTTCTGGCATTGAACTGATCCAATCCGCAATACACTGCATTTGCACCGGCAAGTATCGCCGCTTTTATGGAATCAACGTCTCCACCCGGTGCTAATAATTCAATCTTTCTTTTCGTCACAATCTCTTACTCTTTATGAGATGCCAAAAGTAAAGCTTTTTTAATTGAATTCCTGAATCTGGTCAGGCTTAACGAGGATGTTTTCTTAAGAAAGTTAGATTTGCTTCAATCTCTTTATTATCGTGAATATCAGCATTAATAATTACATCAATTGAATATTCTATGTTATATCTTGATAATATTTCATCCAATTTAGTTTTCTTCATTTGAGCGACTGATATTTTCTGATAATAAGACACCAACGATCCAATTGCTTTGGGCAACACTAAAAAACCAATGCCAATTATAACCATTGGAACAGTTGACATTGCACCTTTCTTAAAAAGATAAACACCCAAAAAGTAACCAGTAAACATCAACGAAACACCAATCCCAAAATACAGACTAAAATTAAGATAGCACAAAAATTTATCTCTTCGAATTGATTCAAACTCAATATTAACCTCCCTAATTTTATCTTGATATTTCTTATCAAATATTATATCAGAACATTTTTCTTTAAAACATGGTCGCTCGTTGGTAATGCCACATCTGGTTCCCGTTTTAAAATCATATAACTGATTCTCGCAAATTTCACAGTGTTTAGACTTTTCCATATGTTTTATCATCTGATTATTCATGGGAGTATAATGGGATGCTAATTCTCAAAATTCAATAATGTTCCTTTTATCGCATCCCGCAATTTGGAATCTACGCTAACTTCATCTGCATAATTATTCCAATTTTGCACTTTACTATTTATTTCAAAGATAATTTTTTCTGCTTTTTTAATGTTCATTGCTTTTGCAAAGCTGACCAAATCCTCTCTCGTAATATCTTTTCTTTTGCCATTAATACTTAAAGCATGCTGACTCACCCAAATGCTATCAGGTCGATATGCATGACAAACATCGTATGCCGGTGCCAACTCCCAACTTTCTCCTTTTTTCAATCTAAAAGCAAAATTCTTAGTATGATCATCACAATTTCGTGCAATCACGTTAAATACCATTCTTCGATACATCTGCTCCGCTTGCGGATATGGCAAACGCAGTATTCTCATGGTCTGAAACAACTGCTCGTAACTAAAACTTCCTACCTCATTAAAATCGTAATGCTGCATTGCACAGAAAGTTTGAATGTGGTGTTTTTGAGAACCATTTTCCCGATCGAACCGCTTGGTCATGAAATGTGCTCTGCCATTTTCCTGAAGCAAATCAGATTCCATCATCTCTATTCCACAGTCTTTTGCCATATTGTAATAGGCCATTTCAACTCTTCCATAACCAATAGTTTTTCCAAACTGCACATCACTTACACCATCCAGCTTTATTAGCCAATGCTCAAAACCTTTTGGAGCATTCGTTTGTCCGGAGCGAACCTGTCCTGTTCTTTTGTTGTAGGCAATAATTGCTTTTGGTCTTGCTCCACCAGCTGATGTTCCAATTTTTAGGATTTCCATCATTGCCCGCTGTTCATCTTTGCTCAAATTGGCTTCAAAATCTTCCCGCTTTCCCAACATTTTTTGTGCAATATCAACCAAGCTAGTTATTTCAACCTGAAAAGAGTTTGTATTAGAGTTGAGTTGTGTGGGTTCAAATTCCAGCGCTCCCATTCCTCTGGTTCCAATAAAACAGAGTTGTTCTATTGGGTTCATACTGTTAGCCGGACGACCATTTTGTGCCAACCAAACATTAATCAACTGATTTCCATATTTATCGGGTAACACATCGGCCAATAAACCCGGCAAACCTTTAAACGTATCGTATTCGCTGTTTTTTGAAGGTCTGAGTTCAGGAAATGAAAATATGCGTTGACCGGATTGAATCGGCATTTTTACTGGTGCTAGATCAATTCCCAACGGTTTAAATTTAGGCTCAAATTCAAAACTGGCCACCCCTTGATTCTCATCCCAAGCAACGGCCCCAACAATTTGTTCCCAAATTTTAACGTATGCTGTTTTTATTTCTACCATTCGCTTTCATTTTGCTTGTTATCATCCTTGCTTCTGGCTCTTTGTCTTTTTTTCTTTTCCAACTTAGCCAGTTCCAATGGACTTAACTGAGTTTCAATCTTAAAATGGTCAAGTACATGCAATAAGTCAAGAGCCCGCAAAATTTGAAGTAATGAAATCAACGAAACAGCTTCTCCTTTCTCCAACTGACTCACAGTCCAGCGATTTACTCCGGCAACTTCAGCGATTTTTGCCTGTGTTTTATTTTGAAGTAAACGTTGCTGTTTTACATACCTGCCAATTGTAGAAATAATTGCCTTATCACTCATCGAAACCCAATTATAGTTGATATTTGCCATCATTATTGTTTTTATATGTATTTAATGTTAGTATTCACAGGCATAAATATATGAAAAAATATTTCAAATACAAACATCCTATGTGTGTAAATACAATCATTATCGCTTAAAACATACTCTTATATTGGTTTTTTCCATCAAAAAACTTGTATTTACTAATTTTAATAAATGTTTCTTTCGTGAAGAGATCGAATCCATACACTCCTTTTATTATCATAAAACAAATACCACCCATAAACTTGTAAAGAACCAATCTCAATTATTGAAAAAGTTTGACACAAAAAATTTAACTGTTATCTTTTGGTATATTCTAGCTTAACTATTGAAATTTTTAAGAGGTAATTAACTTGTATACGTTTTTCACATAAAAAGCAAAAACATGCATCAATACAATTTCCAAATATCAGATATTAATGATCTTAAAAATATATTACAATCTAATGCTATAAGTCATACTACAACATATCAATCTCTTCTTGTACAAATATTTTCAGCTCATAATAAATCAGACTGGTATTTGACAATAGGTGAAACAATTAAAGAAGTTTACCCTGACGCTGTAATTACCGGAGCTACATCAGTGGGAGAAATTACAGAAGGTAGAATTTTCACAAATTCAACAGCTGTCTTGTTTTCCTTTTTCGAAAGCGCAAAGCTAAATTTATTTTCTTATAGCTGCCAATTAGGAGAGGAAGAGAAGGTTGGCAATGCACTGCTTAGAAACACAAAACTGCTGGATGATAAAATTAAGGGAATGCTATTACTTTCCACACCTATCGCCAACGATTCTGGAAAAATATTTAACACTCTGGCAACTTCAAGTCTCGATTTTCCAATTTTTGGTGGTGGAGCCGGTGATTATGCAAATGAGCGCGAAACATTGATTTTCGATGGAGAACAATGCTATAAAGAAGGTGTTGTTGCAGTTTGTTTTTCAGGGAACAATTTACAAATAGAATTGTCGACCTGTCTTGGTTGGCAACCTCTGAGCAAAGAAATGACAATAACCGATGTAGGTGATGTGGCGGTTAAAACAATTGATAATATGCCTGCGTTTTCGGTTTATGAAAAATATTTGGGAATTAAAGCCGACAGCAATTTCTTTCAAAACAGTCTTGAGTTTCCTTTTATTATAACTCGAAACAATAACAAGATCGCCCGAACTCCATTTTTTGTGAACGAAAATGATCAGTCCATACAAATGGTAGCAGATGTAAAGGCCGGTGAAAAATTTCGTATTGGATACGGCAATCCTCAAACTATCAAAGAAGAATCAGCCGTATTGCAACACCAAATGTGTAATTTTAAACCTGAAGCTATCTTTATATACACTTGTATTTGCAGAAGATTTTTAATGCAGGATGAAGTTGACTTTGAAACATTGCCTTTTAATGCCATTGCCCCAACTGCCGGATTTTACACCTTTGGCGAATTTTATTCTGATAAGTCCTTTCATGCTCTACTTAATTCTTCAATGGTTACTGTTGGATTTCGAGAAGGAATATCAATTACAAAATCCGAATTATTAAAAGACACATTAAAAAAGAATATCCCTTTAGATCCATTTAAAAATCAACACAATCGAATTCTTTCCCGCCTGATTTTTTTCATCAATGTTTTAATTGAAGAAATGGAAAAAAAGAGTCGTAAGCTTAAAGTTCTTAATGAACAAAAAAACGAAATTATTGGTATTGTAGCCCATGATTTACGAAGCCCACTTGGTGTAATACAAGGCTTCTCAGACCTACTAACAGAAGAAATTAAAAATGAAGAACACAAAGATTTTGCTTCATTAATTAATAAAGAGAGTTCAAATCTACTGAATTTACTAAACGACCTTCTGGACATTTCAAAAATTGAATCGGGTAAACTGGAGCTGAAACGAAAAGAGATTGATTACATGGCTTTGATTTATCAGAATACTAAAATCAATAGCTTTTTTGCTCAAAAGAAAAGAATTTTAATTACTGTTGAGTCTGAAATTGAACACCAATCATTGTCTATTGACGAAGGGCAAATTATACAAGTTTTAAATAATCTTATTGGGAATGCAATTAAGTATTCTTATCCTGATTCTGAGATAAAAATTAAAGTATTTAAAGAAGACAATCAGATAATCACTCAAGTTATTGATCAAGGACAAGGTATTCCTATAGGAGAACTTGAAAATGTTTTTACGATGTTTAAAAAGACCAGTACTAAACCCACAGCCGGGGAATCAAGCCATGGGTTAGGTCTTGCCATTGTTAAGAAGATTGTCGAAGGCCACAGAGGACGAATGGATGTTAAAAGTAGTCAAGGGCAAGGTTCTATATTTTATTACTCATTGCCTATTGACTAATACCATAAGCTCCTTTGGTATGCAGCTTACGTAAATAACGATTTCAATCAATCGTTATTTACGTAAGCTTGTTTTACAAACTACGCCCTAGCCGGCATTAATTTTCACAAAGCCATTTTAAAAATCGAATTCCCTATTATAATTAAAGTTCAATATTGTAATTTGAAATTACTTTAAATGTCAAACACGTTTAATTTTATTTAACAACAACCTAACATTTGAAACCTAAAAATACTTTATACTTACAAAATGGTTCAATATTTGTAATCTTCCGAATTAGGTACAAAAAAAATTAAACGTGCAAAAAAAAAACCTTATCAACTTACCGGCGTATTCTCTATTTTAAAATTAAATTTGCATCAAAACTAACATCCTACATCTATGAATAAAATGATACGCTTCGCACTTATTGCTCTTCTATTTATTTCTGCAGCCTGCAGTACCGGAAATAAAGCTCTTCAAAATGGAGATTACTATTCTGCTGTTATTAAATCGGTAGACCGGTTACGATCAAATCCTGATAAAGCAAAGGCTCAATTAACTTTAAGGGAAAGCTATCCTTTGGCGGTGAATTGGTACCAACAGGAAATCAGCACGCTTTTATCTTCGAATGATCCGTTTAAGTATTCAAAAACCGTTGGACATTACCAGACTTTAAATAGAATGACTGATGAAATTAGAAGGTGCCCTGGTGCATTGCGCGTTATTCCTAATCCAAAGCAATACCAGACAGAAGAATACATGGCTAGGCAAAATGCAGCGCCTGAATGTTATAAAGCAGGCGCAATGGAACTTGCAAAAGGAACCCGTCAAGATGCAGTGACAGCCTTTATGAATTTCGAAAAAGCCAATAGTTTTGTTCCCAACTACAAAGATGTTGCCGATAAAATGGCTGAAGCAGAGGAAATGGCAACCTTAAAAGTGATTATTGATCATGTGCCTGTGAACTCCACAAAATATCAATTGAGTGCTGAGTTTTTTCAAGATCAGGTAACACAATATATCTTTCACAATATCAAACGAAGATTTGTACGATTCTACACACCCAAACAAGCTGAACTGGAGAAACTGGAATATCCTGATCAGAT
>JAFGYE010000033.1 GCA_016936255.1 Marinifilaceae bacterium
ATCAGATTATTGGGATGCGTTTCGAAGATTTTGTAGTTGGCGAAACTCACGATACCGATATCGAAAAGCAAGTTGTAAGTGCTGATAGTGTTGAAGTTGGGTCGACCAAACTAAAAAATGGCGAAACAATTAAAGTATACAATATTGTGAAAGCCAAATTGCATATTCACAAACGTGAGGTGATTTCTAAAGGAATACTTTCTCTTCATATTATTGAATTCGAAAACCAAAAGGAAGTAAATAACAAACAATTTGGTGGTCAATTTAACTGGTTTTACCAATGGGGAAATTACAATGGTGACGAAAGAGCTTTAACAAAAGAAGAATTGAATATTTGCCATAGCGAGCCAATTCTCCCTCCTGCTCATCAGGATTTATTTGTAGAGTTTACAAAACCTATTTTCACTGATCTTACTGCGGAGTTAAGACGATTCTATAATCTATACTAATTAATACTCTTATGTTGAGAAAAGAACATATGATGCCAACTTAAGTTTATTTACTGCCAGCAAAAGACGCACTCAAAAAAACAAAGAGGCAGAAATTTAATTTTTCTGCCTCTTTGTGTATTTTAAAACTCCTTATCGATTGCGGTGAATCAAATTGTAGTCAACAATTAGTGTTTTAAAAAACTCGAGAGGCTGCATTTCTGTCTTGATTCCCAGTTTTTCCATCACATTTTTTCGTGCCCGCAACCCAAATTGCAGCTTTTCAACCGGATCTTCCATGCTCTCAATCTGAGCAATCACCTTTTTAAACAAAGGCAGGTCCTTTTCGTTGATATTTCGCGACTCAGGAAAAACCAGTTCATAATTTTCAGGAATATCAACCAAAATTGTATTTTCAATCGACACTTTTCGCTTTATTCTTATTACAGTCGTTTTTGCTAAAATATCGCCCAGACGTTGTCCTTTTTCTCCCAGCACAATACACAAAATACCGCAAATACCATAGGTCAACGAAACATCAACCAATCGAAACATCCAGCGAATCAAATAATTTAAAAAAGTGGGTGCTGATCCGTCAACAGTGCTCACTTTAATTTTCATGATTTTTTTTCCCGGAGTCTGACCGTTCATAAAAACCTCAAATATCAAGGAGTAAAACATTAAGGGGACTAAAAAAAACAAGATCCAAACTGCATCTTTTCCTATTAAGCCAATTACAAGCAGCAAAAGCATATAGATCACAAAAAAGAATAATAAATCGAGCAAAGAGGCAGATATCCTTTCTCCAATACTTGCCAATTGAAAATTAATGCGAACATTTTGAGTTGTTTCTATTCCTATATCTGCCATTTGCTATTGAATTTTGTGAACCCGAATATACCTATCATAAGAAAATAAAAGAAATAATCGAATAATTATTTTCATCATTTAAAATCATTTTACTGACTTACTGCCAGTTAGTAAATCCACCAAGCATTTAAACTTAATCTGATATTTGTAATTTTCCTTAATTACAATAACTTTAGCATTGTTTTATAGAAATCCCCTAAATGAAAGAAGTAGTTTTTCTGGATCGTAATAGTAAAAAATGGATAGAATTTGAAAATCTTCTTGCTGATGAATCCCATAACGATCCTGATTCCATTGCCAATTTATACATCCAATTAACGGATGATCTTTCCTATGCACAAACCTTTTACCCAAATTCATCTACTACTGAATATCTCAATCAATTAAGTGTGAGTGTTCATCAACAAATTTATAAAAACCAAAAAGCACAAAAGGGAAAATTCAAGCAGTTTTGGACTACAGATTTGCCTTTAATTCTTTTCCAAACACGAAAACAATTACTTTATTCTTTACTAATATTTCTTACCGCTGCTCTTTTGGGTGTAGTATCGACAATTAATGATCAGTCTTTTGTACGCGCTATTCTTGGAGATAACTACGTAAATATGACCATTGACAACATAAAAAAAGGAGATCCAATGGCCGTTTACAAACAGGAAGGGCAAACAGAAATGTTTCTAGGAATTACCATCAATAACATTAAAGTCTCCTTTATGGCTTTTGTTTTTGGGATACTTACTGCTTTCGGAAGCGGATACATTCTTTTTAATAATGGAATTATGCTGGGAAGCTTCACTTATTTCTTTGTTGAAAATGGTTTGTTCTGGGAGAGCACCCGGGTAATATGGATACATGGAACGCTTGAAATTTCTGCCATTATTATCTCTGGAGCGGCAGGAATTGTAATGGGAAACAGTATTGTTTTCCCTGGCACCCTGCCTCGCAAAACATCCATGCAAATTGGAGTTCGCAAAGGCATTAAAATTGTAATTGGAATTATACCTATGTTTATTGTTGCCGGCTTTTTAGAAGGCTATGTAACCCGACATACCGAAATGCCAATGTGGCTAAGTTGGATCATTATCATCTGTTCCCTGCTATTCGTAATTTGGTATTTTATTGTTAATCCTAAAACCACATATCAAAAACTAAGCAATTCATAAAAACCAATTAATTTAAAAAAATGACAGATAATAAGTTACAACTCGAAAAAAATCGTGACTTTGGAGAACTTTTCAACGACACCTTCCTTTTTATAAAGTACAATTTTAAAAATTTACTAAAAGGAATCATCTACTTTGTAATTCCGTTTACTTTGCTTCAGGGAATTGCCCTTGGAGTCATCCAATACGAAACTCTTTCCTCTTTATCCTTCGGTGATAAAATAAATGTATTCTCATCGGGTTCGGTACTTACGGCAACAATGTTTAGTTACCTTTTTATGTTACTGGCCTATTCTTTTGCTATGGCATTTGTATTTCAGTATATGAAATTATACAAATCTTCGGATAGTGAAATAGTTGATCTGAAGCAGGTTTGGAACGCAATGCTTGGAGTAACCCCTAAAATCTTTTTGACAATTATTTCTATTGGGATTATTTCCGGAATTGGATTTGTTCTATTGGTTGTTCCCGGCATTTACTTAATGATTTGTTTTAGTCTTGTTATTCCAATCATTATTTTCGAAGGCGATTCGATTGGCGAAGCTCTAAACAACTGTTTTGCATTGATAAAAAATAACTGGTGGAGAACATTTGTTTTTCTTATTGTGATTGCCATGCTGGCCGCTTGTCTGCAATTTGTTTTTCAACTGCCAATGTTAATTTATCAAACAATAGCTACTTTTCATGTCGTTCAAGAAGGTGCTATGCAAAGCAATCAAAGTATAATGATTCTCTTTTCAATTATACAAACCGCTGGTGCATCGCTAATGCAACTGATTCCTATTACCGGGATTGGAATAATGTACTTTAGTCTGGTTGAGCAAAAACAAAATCCTGCATTACTAAAAGAGTTGGAAAGCGTTGGAGCTAATGAATAAAAAAACACTTGCAATACTATTTACAGGCTGGTTTCAATTATTTATTGGAACCAGCCAAATTTTAGCACAGGAAACTTTCCGCTCCGATACCATCATAACAGATACCGGACAAGTTCAATTGTGGGAAAAATCCATCCCAAAAGAACGTATTGAAAATTACCGTAAACAAAGCGATTTCAATTACGATTTTACCAATGTAAAACAAGAAAGTGTGTGGGATCGTTTCACTCAGTGGATCAGAAATTGGTTAAATTTCATGATCAAAGGACTGGGAGTCATTTGGTTTCTGAGATACCTTATTCTTGCCGGGCTTGTTATCATTTTAATTGCGCTGATTTACAAAAGCAAATTTACCGGCTTGTTTCGTTCCCAACAGGAAATTACATCTCTGGAGTTTAGTGATACTGCGAACCCGACAAAAATTAATTGGGAGCAAAAAATTAATGAAGCATTTCTTCAAAAAGAATATCGGTTAGCTTTGCGTTATCACTTTTTATCCCTGTTAAAAAATTTAAGTCAGCACCATTTAATAAGCTGGAAATCGGAAAAAACCAATTACGATTACATCCGGGAGATAAAACAGGATAAAATAAAAGCAGATTTTATTGAATTAAGCAAATTGTATGAAGCCGTTTGGTATGGCGATTTCCCCATAACCAAAACAGATTATGACCAAATTAATAACGAATTTGGCCGGTTGAATCTCCTTCTTCCGCAAGTAAAAGAATTCGCATCATGAGAATAAATATCCCCAAAAATGCACTTCCCGTAATTGGAATTCTAATCATTCTTATATTGATGGAACTTTTTGCGCCTCAGCCAATCGACTGGACAAAAAGTTTTAATGAGGATGACAAACGACCGTTTGGTTGTTTTCTACTGAAGGAATTGATACAAAAGGATTTATTTCCTGATCAGGAATTTAAAATCAGCAGCAATGCTATCTGTAACTATCCGGAGACTGATAGCCTCGAAACAAAAAAGAATTACATTTTTGTGACCAATGATTTTTCGCCTCAGGCATGGGAAATTAATGCAATTATGAATTTGGCTAAAAATGGAAATCAAGTATTTATTGCAAGTTCAAATTTAGGAAAAGCCTTTTCAGATTCTTTGCATGTGCATATCGAAAGTGATATTCAGTTTTCCGAATTGGTGGCGGCAAAAGAAAAATCTCAAAATTTCGAAAATCCAGATTTACAGGAAAAATCGAAGTATAAATACCCAAAAGCATTTGACAATTCAACAATAACCAAATTTAATAAAGACAGTGTAATTGTTCTGGGGCGCGATCATCAAAGAAAAATTCAGTTGTTGAAAGTTCCCTATGGAAAAGGCAATTTCTTAATTAGCTGTCAGCCATTAGCCTTTACCAATTACAATGCAGTACAAAATGAGAATGCAAATTATATTGCAGGAGTATTCAGCTATTTACCTCCCAATCCGATAGTGTGGGATGAATATTACAAACCTCTTAGAGCTTTGCGCTCCACAAGTCCAATCATTTTTCTGCTTTCGAGTCCTCCATTGAAAATGGCCTACTACCTTTTGCTCGCCTGCTTACTTCTTGTTCTTATTTTTCAAGGCAAACGTCAGCAAAAAATGATTCCCGTTCTAAAACCATTGCCCAATACCTCTCTTGAATTTATTAAAACAATGGGCCGGTTGTATTACAACCGTAAAAATCACAAAGACATTGCTCTAAAGAAAATTAAATACCTGAAAGAATTTTGTAAGAGCCGCTATCATATCGATTTAAACATTGATACTTTACATGAAACAAGTAAGCGTTCGGGAATTTCCTTAAAAACCCTTGAAATTCTTCTTAATCAAGCAGATAAAATAACTAATTCTCAGAACATATCACAGGAGACACTGGAAGATTTACACTCAAAAGTGGAATACATTTATAAATCCGGCAAATAAAATAAACCCTACAATGGAAAACAAACTGCAATTTAAAAACCGCATAGATTTGGAAGAGCTTAATCATCTGATTGGCCAAATTAAATATGAAATTAAAAAAGTAATTATCGGTCAGGAGAAAAATATCGACCTGCTGTTGGTCGGATTGTTTGCTAAAGGCCACGTTTTAATTGAAGGTGTTCCAGGAATAGCAAAAACCCTATCTGCCAAACTGCTCGCCAAATCAATTTCCTCCGGTTTTTCACGCATTCAATTTACCCCCGATTTAATGCCATCCGATGTTTTGGGAACTACCATATTCAACTTAAGCACATCAAAATTTGAGTTTAACAAAGGTCCTATTTTTTCTAATATTATATTGATAGATGAAATTAACCGGGCTTCAGCAAAAACACAATCAGCACTTTTCGAAGTGATGGAAGAAGCTCAGATTAGTATTGATGGAACCACTCATAAAATGGAACAGCCATTTTGGGTAATTGCAACACAAAACCCTATCGAGCAAGAAGGAACTTACCGTTTGCCGGAAGCGCAGCTGGATCGTTTTCTCATGAAAATAGAATTTACTTATCCTGATGAACAGGAAGAACTTGAAATTCTATCGACAAAAAATGCAAGAAAAGGTAAAAATGAAACATTTGAAATAACTGAGGTATTAAATTCAGAACAAATTAATCTATTGCGTCAGCAGGTTCAGGAAATACACATTGAGGAGAACCTTCAGAAGTATATTGTTCAAATTGTTCAAAGCACAAGAAATCATCCTGGAATTATTCTGGGAGCTTCGCCAAGAGCATCGGTTGCAGTAATGATGGCGGCAAAAGCCCTTTCGGCCATAAGAGGCAGAGATTTCGTTACGCCGGATGATATTAAAGAAGTGGCGATTCCTGCCTTGCATCACAGACTAATACTAACTCCTGAAAAAGAAATGGAAGGTGTGCTTCCAAAACAAATTATTGCGCAAATTATGGAAGGAATTGAAATTCCTCGATAGCAAATCCGAACCAATCCGTTCAGAAAAAAATCAATGTTCCCAATACTAATGAACTACCATTAATGAAATTCATTAAATCAATATATCTAAAACCAAAATTTTACTGGATACTGGTAATTGTGGCTGTAATCTCCATTCTCGGGCATTTTATTCCATTTCTATTTCCAGCAGCCCGGCTTCTCTTGCTTTTATTTTTGGTATGTCTGGCTTTGGATATCTTTATTCTCTACCGAGAGAAAAAAGGAATAACTGCATCGCGAAAGTGTCCTGAGAAACTATCAAACGGAGATGAGAATACCATTTTAATACTGATAGAAAATAATTATTCGTTATCCACACAAACAGATGTTATTGATGAGTTGCCGGTTCAGTTTCAAAAAAGGGATTTTCTTTATTCTTTTCAACTAAAACCCGGTGAAGAAAAGCAAATAAATTACGAAGTAAGACCCACAGCAAGAGGTGAATATCATTTTGGTTTTTTGAATGTTTTTGTTGCTTCCTTTTTAGGGCTCATAAAAAGAAGATACAAAATAGAGGCAGAACAAATGCTTCCTTGTTATCCATCGTTTATGCAAATGCGTCAATACGAATTATTGGCCATTTCGAATCGTTTGAGCGATTATGGTGTGAAACGGATACGACGAATCGGGCACCAAATGGAATTCGACCAAATCCGGGAATATGTAAAAGGTGATGATTACAGAACCATTAACTGGAAAGCTACTGCCCGTAAATCGCAAATAATGGTGAACCAGTATCAGGATGAAAAGTCACAACCTGTTTACTGTCTTATTGATACCGGCCGATCGATGAAAATGCCCTTTGATGGTTTAACTCTTCTTGATTATGCAATTAATACAAGTCTGGTTATTTCAAATACTGCTGTAATTAAACATGATAAAGCCGGAGTAATTTGTTTTGGGAAGAATATCAATGCCCACGTTCCCGCTGATGGAAGAAGAACTCAGATCAGGAAAATAATGGAGGTTCTCTACAACCAGAAAACCAATTATCCTGAACCCAATTATGAATTATTACACAACTCTGCCCGACGATTGCTTAGAAACAGAAGTTTACTAATTCTCTTCACCAACTTTGAAAGTCTTGATTCAATGAAACGTCAACTACCTTATTTACAAGGATTGGCAAAAGATCATTTGTTAATTCTTGTGTTTTTTACGAACACCGAGATCAAAGAAATTACTAAAAAACCTGCCAAAAGCATAGAAGATATTTATATTAAAACCATAGGCGAAAAATTTATTTACGACAAAAAATTAATCGCAAAAGAATTGGAAAAATATGGAATTCATGCGATATTGAGCAAGCCTAAAGATTTAACTACCAACACACTCAATAAATATCTCGAATTTAAGTCAAGAGGATTGATCTAAATAGATTATTCAATTGAAGTATCAGAAATAAAATAAACGAATCATGAAACACATTTATCTCTTTCTTGTATTTATTCTAATACTAACAGGTTGTACAAATGCTCAGAATCCTAAAGTTGAAATTACAACGACACTAGGAAAAATCGAATTGGAAATTTTCAATGACAAAGCACCAGTTACAGCTACATATTTTTTGGAGAATGTAAAAAACAATGTCTTTCAGGATGCTTTCTTCTACCGTGTGGTTAGAATGGATAACCAACCTAATAATAACATTAAAATTGAAGTTATTCAAGGCGGATTGTACTTTGATTCTATTGTTGATACGAAGCCCACAATTGCTCATGAAACAACAAAAGAAACCGGTATTTTACATACCAATGGCGTTATTTCCATGGCAAGAAATCAGCCGGGATCGGCCTCAACAGAATTCTTTATTTGCATTGGAGATCAACCCAATTTAGATTTTGAAGGAATGCGTAATCCGGACGGACAAGGTTTTGCCACATTTGGAAAAGTGACAAAAGGAATGGATGTAGTCAAATTAATTCAACAACAAAAAGATAATGCACAAATGCTGGTTGAACGAATCAGTATTTTATCCATCATCCAAAAATAGTTGACTTAGATAAGCTGAAGTAATTCCCTGATGTTTTGAATCTCATTTACACCTGCATTTTGTAATTCTTCATCACTCACTAATTCGTGCTCCCAGGTTGTATGAAATGGTACATAAACAGCCTTGCCACCAAGGTTCAATACGGGAATTATATCCGATTTTAAAGAATTTCCTACCATTAAAAACTCATTTACAGGAATATCAAGATGTTGAATCAGCTTTTTGTAATCCTCCTCTTTCTTATCGCTCATCACTTCGATATGATGAAAATATTTTAGCAGGCCTGACTTTTTCAATTTCCTTTCCTGATCGAGTAAATCACCTTTGGTAGCAACAATCAACCTGTATTTTCCCTGAAGGCTTTCCAGCACCTCGACAACACCATCCAATAATTCAATGGACTTATTCATCTGCTGTTTTCCCAATTCAATAATTGCCTGAATTTTTTCTGAACTAATATTTCCTTTTGTGATTTTCAAACTTGTTTCTATCATCGATAGAATAAAAGCCTTTGTACCATATCCATACAAAGGTATGTTGCCAATCTCCGTTGCAAATAATTCTTCGGTGACCTCCTCAAGGCTCATTCCATTTTTCATCAGATTACAAAACGCCATTTCAGATTCTCTGAAATAGGGTTCATTCACCCAAAGGGTATCATCTGCATCAAATGCAATCACTTTTATTCCATTCATGTTTATTTTTTTTGTTACAGCAAAGCTGCAAAAAGACATTAAGAATACAAAAACTGAACTGCAAAAACGAACAAAATAATTGCAAAAATAAAATCAGCCACTCATCAAAATACATACAACCAACTCATAACCAATTAAATTTGATTATATTTTAGTATTTCCGTAATTTGAAAATGCATATTCTCAGAAAGCGCATAACCTATGGAAAAACGTATGTTGTTTCAAGACAATCCTTCGCAATTTTATCTTATTGCGGCCAGAATTATCGGATTCCTGATTACAGGTGTCTTCATGCTGTTTATGGTACCTGAATTTATTGCCTTATTAAGTAAGGAAACAGCCAACAATGAAGGATGGATATTAATATTTTATCTCCTTTCAATTGCCTATGGCTGTAGCTTTCTAATCTCTTTCTGGAAAGTTGGACTGGGTGGATTACTACTCGTAATCAGCAGTGTTTTAATCACACTTTATGCATTTATCGATTCCAATAGCTGGATCGTTTTACTTCTGTTTATTCCTCTTTCGTTCTCAGGGATTTTATTTCTGATTTATTGGAGAAAAAAACAAATCAGCTAAAGAGCAATGTCCCTCCTACTTTACCATGGATTTTTTAACCTTTTTTACCGAAATAATATTCTTCTGATTCAATGGAAGAGTATTATCCCAGCGATAGGCAACAAAAACACCATCATTGGCAATACAACCATCCACGCAGCACAAATTATTACGAACAATACCTGCTTTATCTCCCAAACAATAATGTCCGAAAAATACAGGATATTCGTCTTCGGAATAAAGTGGAATATCAAAGTAGAGTTGAGATGGAATGGTGTATTGGGGTAAGTGAAATCTATTTCCAAATGAAATCTCTTCAAAACTTTTCCCATTCATTGGCTCCCACCATTTAATCCGATAAGCTGAACGTTTAAAACCATAATCATCTTTCAAAACCAAATTATCAGGAAAAGCAAACTCTCTGCCTTTTAACAAAAGCATGGTCGCGTCGAACACTTTACCTCTTTCAAAATTTATTTTTCTTAAAAACTCCTTACTCAAGCAATTTTCCGGATTTTCTTTCTTCAGAAGTTCAATAGCTTCCTGATCCCAGCAAGCATGAACAACACGAAATCCATCCAACTCAATATATAATGGCAAAGACCGTAACCATTTCAAGTAAGATTTTCGTTTCACCTTATCTAATTTGAACTCTTCGTAAGTCTTTTTTATTTGTGTTTTGTTCTTCAGATTATGCCCTCTTAAAAAAAGACCATCACTGTCTTTGGTATAAAAAGTAAGTACATTCAGTTCGTGATTTCCCACTATAGCATAGGCATTACCTGCAGTAACCATTTCACGGATAATTCGGAGTGTCTCAAAAATATGGGGTCCCCGATCTACATAATCTCCAACAAAAACAGCTTTTCTTTCAGGATGAAAATATCCTTCCTTTCCTTCAATGTAGTCAAGACTATGCAACATATGTTTCAATGTTGCAGCTTCACCATGAATATCTCCAATAATATCGTACACGCTAATCTTTATTTTTTATTCAAATCAAAAATATAAAAAAATCCTGAAAACAAATTCTCAGGATTAAAATCATATCAGTCAATAAAGAGGCAAACCTCTTACAAGTTAAACAAATCATTAACAACAATCTTTTTCTTGGCTTTTTTATCTCCACTGTAGAAAAACTCATTTGTTTTGCGATTGTAGGAATAATCATTTTTCCAGTCTTCGAAATTCTCAACAATTTTCTCCAAACTATCAATAAAAAACAAAACCTCTTTATTCGCTGTTGTAGGATGCAGAGACCAACGCACCCATCCTGGCTTGTGAGTTAAATCGCCTGAAGTAATTTCACTTGTAATAGCATCTGATTGCTCCTGACTCACCTCCAACAGATAATGTCCATAGGTTCCTGCACACGCACAGCCACCTCTTACTTGAATTCCAAAACGGTCATTCAACAGTTTCACCAATAGGTTGTAATGAATGTACTCAACGTAAAAAGACAATATTCCCAAACGGGATTTAATATTCTCGGCAAGTACATGTACATCTTTTACTGCTTTTAAACGCTCAAACGCCAAATCGAGAAGCTCTTCTTCTCTTGCCGCAATATTTTTAGTTCCCATCTGATTTTTCACTTCAATTGCCAAAGCAATTCGAATCGACTGCAGAAATCCAGGTGTTCCACCATCCTCACGGGCTTCAATACTATCAACATATTTGTATTTTCCCCATGGATTGGTCCAATCTACTGTTCCTCCTCCCGGATTATCCGGAACCTCATTTTTATATAGCTTCGAATCAAAAATCATTACTCCGGAAGAACCTGGACCACCTAAAAATTTATGGGGAGAGAAGAAAATCCCATCCAATTTTTCCAATTCATCTTCAGGATGCATGTTGATATCAACGTAAGGTGCTGAAGCCGCAAAATCAATAAAACAAATTCCACCAAATTCATGCATTAATTTAGCCATTTGATGAAATGGAGTCGCAATACCGGTTACATTCGAACAGGCAGTAAAGGATCCAATTTTCATTTTACGCTCTTTGTATTTCTCCAACTGATTTCTCAACTCGTTCAAATCAATCGTCAAATCATTCGCCGGAGGAATCACAACCACATCAACATTGGTTTCGTACCATGAAGTTTGATTGGAGTGATGCTCCATGTGAGTAATAAAAACGACTGGTTTTTCTCTTTCTTTTTGACAAGCGTGCCGGCCTAAAATCCCACAACCTTTCAAGCCTAAAATCCTTTGCAGCTTATTAATAACAGCAGTCATTCCGAAACCAGCATGAATAATTACATCATCAGGACCAGCATTTACATGCTTTTTAATCAACTCTTGAGCCCGGCGATACGATTGAGTCATTAAGGTACCTGTTTCGTTCGTTTCGGTATGTGTGTTTGCCACATATGGCCCAAATTCTTTGGCTATTTTCTTTTCGATAGGTGCATATAAGCGACCACTTGCAATCCAATCGCCGTAAACAATTTTTTGCTTTCCGAATGGGGAATAAAAACCAGCATCGTGACCGATCGTATTTTTACGAAACTTCTTAAAATATTTTTCCAGATTACTCATTTAGATTAGGCTTATGTATGTTATTGTTGTTTGTGTCGTAATTTATTAATTATCCTTTCTTTAAGGACAACTAAAACCCTCTTATGGGTGAAATATTATCAAAAAAAATATTCATTAATTTCATTCAATAAAACGCGTGTGAAATTAGATATTCTTCAAATGAAAATCAAGTAGGTTTTGCAGGTTTTTAGCTATTTACATATTCAAGTAGTTGTACTGAAATACATTTACAATTTTTTAATACATACAGCTTGTTTAGAACAGGCTAATCAGCTATTTTTGAAACTCGTTAAAATCAAGTGCATTCTTACAATATAAAAGTAAATGAAAACTATCATACAACTCTTTGAGAACAGCGTTGATCTATTTGGTGAAAATCCTTTCCTGTGGGAGAAAACCAATTCAGAATATCAATCTGTTAGTTACCAGTCACTATACGAAGAAGTGCTGCTTTTTGCCGCTGGTTTATATTCATTAGGGATTCAAAAAGCAGATCGAATCGGGCTTCTTTCTGAAGGTAGAAATGCATGGGTGCTGTCGGAGCTTGGGATTTTATTTTCCGGTGCAGTAAATGTTCCTTTATCGGTAAAGTTAGATGCTCAAAATGAACTGAAATTTCGATTGAATCATTCCGAAGCCCGTATGCTTGTTGTTTCAAAAAATCATCTCGAGAAAATCAGATTGATTAAAGACCAGTTGGAAAGTATTGAAACCATAATTGTTCTAGATGAAAATACTGAGCTTCAAGAGAAGGAAATTTCACTTTCTCAACTCCTAAAAATGGGTGAAGAGTTATCTGAAAATGATAAATCCAAACTTAAAGAGATTCAAAAAAACATTGAGGCAGATGATGATGCAAACATCTCTTACACTTCAGGAACCACAGCTGATCCGAAAGGTATTATTCTTACACACAACAACTACGCGAGTAATGTGTATCAGGCATCGAACCTGATGGAAATTCCTGCCAACTTTAAAACCTTATTGATACTCCCCTGGGATCATTCATTTGCACACACAGCGGGAATTTACAGTTTCATGCTTAAAGGAGCTTCAATTGCTGCTGTTCAGCAAGGTAAATCGCCTATGGAAGCATTAAAGAACATCCCCAATAATATAAAAGAAATTAAGCCTGACATTATATTGAGTGTTCCTGCTTTGGCTAAAAACTTTAAAAAAAATATCGAAAAAGGAATAAAAGCCAAAGGCCCTAAGATTGAGAAACTTTTTAATAAAGCTCTTGAAGTAGCCTACAAATACAATGATGCCGGCTGGAACAAAGGAAAAGGAACACGTATGTTTCTAAAGCCATTATACATGTTCTATGACAAAATACTTTTCTCGAAAGTGAGAGAGAATTTTGGTGGCAACTTAAAATTCTTTGTTGGCGGAGGTGCTCTTTTAGACATAGAACTGCAACGCTTTTTTTATGCTATTGGAATCCCTATGTATCAAGGGTATGGATTATCCGAAGCATCACCTATTATTTCTTCCAATGCTCACCACAATCATAAATTAGGATCATCAGGTTTCATTGTTCCCAATATGGATTTAAAAATCTGCGACGACAATGGCAATGCACTTCCCGCTGGGGAAAAAGGCGAAATTGTGATCAAAGGTGGTAATGTAATGAAAGGCTACTGGAAAAACGAGAGAGCATCTGCAGAATCTCTTCGTGATGGCTGGTTACATACCGGCGATATGGGTTATGTAGATCAGGATGGATTTCTTTATGTTTTAGGTCGTTTCAAATCTCTTTTGATTGCCAATGATGGTGAAAAATTTAGCCCCGAAGGGATTGAAGAAGCATTTGTGGATCAATCACCATTACTTGATCAGTGTTTACTTTATAACAACCAAAATCCTTATACCATTGCACTGGTGGTTCCCAATAAAGGAGCTGTTCTGGCTCGATTAAAACCACTCCAGCTTACTTTAGAGTCGGAGGAAGGACAAACAGCAGCTTTGGAATTAATACAAAATGAGCTAAATGAGTATCGTCCGGGAGGAAAGCACGAAGACATGTTTCCTCACAGATGGCTGCCAACAGCAATTGGAATTTTACCCGAAGCTTTTACCGAAGAAAATAAGTTGCTAAACTCTACTATGAAAGTGGTTCGCGACAGAGTAATTGGCTTTTTTAAAGAACATGTTGATTTTCTTTATACCCCGGATGGAAAAGACTTATTTAATTCCAGAAACAAAGAAAACCTCAGGGATTTTTAAAAACAACACGACTATAAATTAATATCAAATTAACTATTTAAACTCATTACGAATAATATTTAATTAGTAGATTTGGTAAAATTTAAACAAAATAAAATGTTACACACCAAGATCAACTTGAAACAAATTTTTGCCATTGCATTACTGCTGATTTCCTTTAACAGCATCGCTCAACCCAGCAAAAGAGATTCTTACAAGAGTAAAGCGCCCAAATATATTTTCTATTTTATAGGCGATGGTATGGGCTTATCGCAAACCAATGCGGCAGAAGCCTATTTGGGATCTTTGGAAAACGGTAACGGCATTAAAAAATTACAGTTAAGTACTCTTCCTAATCAAGGATTTTATACCACCTACGCACTCAACCGATTCATTACAGGTTCTGCTGCTGCAGGTACTGCATTGGCTACCGGACATAAAACTACAATTAATACCATTTCGATGGATGCACAGAGATTGCATCCGTTAAAAACCATTGCTGAAATGGCAAAAGAAAAAGGCTATAAAGTTGGAATTGTATCATCGGTTTCTATCGATCATGCTACGCCTGCAACTTTTTATGCTCATCAGCCTTCCCGAAATATGTATTATAAAATTAGTCTGGATTTAAGTAAAAGTGGATTCAACTATTTTGCTGGTGGTGGATTTAAACACCCCGAAGGCGATGGTAAAACAGACGAGAAAAATTCCCTGTCGAATTTTGGAATGGGAGCAAATGAAGATATTGAAGATAAAGAGCCAAACTCCATAAAAGTTGCTGAATTAAAAGGATATACTTTTGTAAATACGATTCAGGATTTTAAAATGCTGAAAAATGGAGATGATAAAATTATTGCGATTGCCCCAAATCTAGGTGGAGGTTCTGCTCTTCCCTATTCTATAGATCAGAAAAACGGGGATGATATCTCATTGGCCGAATTCACCGAAAAAGGCATCCATCTTTTAGACAATCCCAATGGATTTTTCATGATGATTGAAGGAGGGAAAATAGACTGGGCCAGTCATGCCAATGATGCCGCTACCGTAATAAAGGAAGTGCTGCAATTCGATAAGGCTGTGGCAACAGCCATGGAATTTTATAATAAGCATCCGAAAGAAACATTAATTCTTGTTTGTGGTGATCACGAAACAGGAGGTTTGGCGCTGGGATTTGCCGGCAGCCATTACGACTCATCTTTTGGTTTGCTGCAACATCAAAATATATCCTACGAGGCTTTTTCGGATAAAATAGCTTTGTATAAAAAAGAACATACCGATAACTACAGCATTGCAGATGGTTTAGAACTGGCAAAAGAACATTTTGGCTTGGGCGATGCATCAAAAGGCCTTCAATTATCGCCATATGAAAACCAGCAATTGAAAGATGCATTTGAAAAAAGCATGACCTATGATGCTAAAATGACAAAGAATGATCAGTTCTATTTGTTATATGGAAGTTACGATCCATTTACCGTAACTGCTTGTCATATTTTATCGCATAAGGCAGGTATTGGCTGGACTTCTTATTCTCACACAGCTTCACCAATACCTATTCGCTCAATTGGTACCGGAGCAAGTTTATTTACTGGTTTTTTTGACAATACTGACATTCCGAAAAACCTGATGAAACTGATTGAAAACAAATAAAATCTGATATATATCTAGAACGCCCTGCAGTAATGTAGGGCGTTTTTATCAAGTCGAAAAGTCCTTGGTCATTTCCCCTTTCAACCATTCAAGACTCCTCAAGAATTTCAACTTTTCTATACCTTTACAACTATGTTCAAATTCCAGCTTCCTCAAAAATCAGATCTTATATTGGTTGGTTTGCTTCTCATTTTAAGTACGGCAATACTATATCTTCCAACAGGATTTTCTGAAAATAACTATGAAAATTCAGAACGTGTGAAAGCCTTGGTTTTAGCTACAGATAATTCTCTTGTTGTAGAAACCGGAATTCTAAAAACCGGATCCCAAACTGTTCAGATAAAAATATTAAACGGAAAATTTAAAGGAAAAGAACTGACTGCCTTTAATCAATTGATCGGAAGAATGGAATTCGACAAATATTTTTTTCCCGGTGATAAAACACTCACGGTTCTTAATTTTAATCAGGATAAATCTGAAATAATCAGCGCCAATGTAATCGATCATTACAGAATTAATTTGGAAGCTTTCTTACTTGGATTATTTGTTCTATTCCTGATTTCATTTGCAGGATGGACCGGTGTAAAGGCAATGCTTTCGTTTCTTTTTGCCGGAATCACTATTTGGAAATTACTATTGCCCGGCTTACTTAAAGGTTATGCCCCAATCCCTCTCTCGCTGGGTATCGTTGCTTTACTTACCTCTGTAATCATCTTTTTGGTAGCCGGAACCAATAGAAAAGGGCTTGTGGCCTTTTTCGGTGCCATGAGTGGTATCGCTGTTACCTGTATCATGGCCATACTCTTTGGAAAACTATTCAATATTCATGGTGCCATTAAACCATTCTCGGAAACATTGCTCTATTCAGGCTATTCCTACCTAAATCTTACTGAAATTTTTCTAGCCGGGATTTTTATCTCCTCATCCGGAGCAGTAATGGATATCTCGATGGACATTGCCGCTTCGCAAGCTGAGGTGTACCTGCAAAACAACAGCATTACAGCCAAACAGTTACGAAAATCAGGTTTCTCGGTAGGAAAAGCTGTTGTAGGAACAATGACAACAACCCTGCTTCTTGCATATTCAGGCGGATTTTCAGCTTTATTAATGGTATTTATTGCACAAGGAACCCCAATGATCAATATCCTGAACCTAAATTACGTCTCAGGTGAAATACTGCACACATTGGTCGGTAGTTTTGGATTGATACTGGTTGCTCCTTTTACTGCAATTATTGGTGCATGGGTGTTTACAAGAAAAAAGAGAGGGCACTAAAGCTACTTACATAGCCTTCGCAAAAAAACCGAGACTTAATTCCACGCTGAACTTTTCCTAAAAATCGAAAGGAACTTTTATTCGAAATAAATTGCCAAATTTTATTCAATTAAAAATTCAACATATCCAATTAATGGAAAAGAATACCTGTTAGCCTTACCCATTCTAAATTTATTCTTTCCGAAAAATCAAGGCTGGGTATTAGTCTTAAATCCCTACTTTGCGCCTTCATTAAAACCGTTCGAGAAAGGAGCAGTATCCTACTCAAATATATTCGCCTAATATTTCATCTTATGAGTATCCAAATTGTAGAAGTCCTGAATCAGCGTCAACGCAAAACCTTTGTAAACTTTCCAATTAAGCTGTATAAGGATAATCAATTTTGGGTTCCTCCTTTTAAGGCAGGCGAACTGGAACTCTTACTGCCCGAAAAGAATCCTGCTTTTGATTTTTGCAAGGCTAAATTTTGGCTGGCTTACCAAAATGGAAAAATCGTAGGACGAATTGGTGCCATTGTGAACCAACTTTGTATCGAAAAACAAAGTGAGAAAATTGGCCGGATTACACGAATGGAGTTTGTTGACAGCCATGAAGTTTCCGAAAAACTCTTTGAAACCGCAGAAGAATGGCTGAAAAACCAAGGAATGATTGGTGTAAACGGACCGCTGGGATTTTCGAACTTAGATCATGCTGGTTTGTTGATTGAAGGACACGAATGGCTTCCTTCCATGGCTTCCGATTATCATTTTGCCTACTATCAAAATCATTTCGAAAGATTGGCTTATGCAAAGGAAATTGATTGGTTGGAATTTAGAATCAACCTACCGGAAGAAACCCCGGAGAAAGCAAGCCGGGTTGCCGAACTAATCCAAAAAAGATATGGTTTGCAAACCATAAACTTCACAACAAAAAAAGAGCTGGAACCTTACAAAGAAAAAATATTTAAGGTTTTTAACGATGCCTTTTCCGATTTGTTTGGCTCTATTAAACTCCCCGAAAAGTTAATCCGTTTCTACATTTCAAAATACTTTCCCATTCTGAATCCCCGATACGTTAAAATCATTTTAAACAAAGAAGATAAATTGGTTGGATTCATTATTGCTTTGCCTTCCTTATCGAAAGCCCTGCAAAAAGCCAAGGGCAAATTATTACCATTCGGATGGTGGCATCTTAAAAAGGCACTCGAACACCCTACCGAAATGGATTTGATGCTGACTGGTGTAGATCACGACTGCCAAAAACTGGGATTCGTATCCATATTGATGAATGAATTGCTAAAAACATCAAATAGTGACGGACTAAAATTTGCTGAAACAACCGGAATGCTCGAAAACAATCATGTAGCTATTCAACTTTGGAAATCATTCGATCACATTCAGCACAAACGCAAACGCTGCTACCGCAAAATGTTTTAAGTCCATAATAAAGAGAGACAACCAGCAAAGGAAAAAAAATGCATTTTACTATTGAGAACAACAGTATACGAATAGGTATTTTAAATAACATCAGCAATATTCCATAAAGTATGTAAGTAAAGTTATTCTGATTTTTTCTTCGATGAAAAAACATACAAAAAATCGTAGAAAACATCCTTAAATACTTTGTGCTCTTTGTGGGAATTTTTATCGCTTACCTGATGCTTACTTTAAAAGTTAGTTTAGAATATATCTTTCAACCACTTCGGCCACACCATGATCGTTATTCGAAGCAACAATAACATCGGCACATCCTCGAAGCTCTGGCGTTACATTATCTACCCAAACACCCAAACCGGCATATTCAACCATAGTTAAATCGTTGCCCGCATTACCAACAGCAATAATTTCCTCCTGACGGATTCCTAACTTCTCAGCCAATCGGGCAATACTTGCGGCCTTATCAATTCCTTGCGGCATCACTTCCAAAAAGAAAGGTTTCGAAATGGCAACACTCTTATTTGGTTTTTCATGCTTCAATTTCGCTTCCACCGTTTTCAGGTATTCCGGCTCTTCCAATAGAATGCATTTCACGGCCGGTTCAGTTACGGCAGTCTTAAAGCAATCTACCTTATTAAATTTCATCTGCGTAAGCTGAACCTCTACATCGATATATTGCGAGGTAGTTTCGCTAATGATACTATCTGCAGTATAGGTGATGATATCAACATTATTGGCCAAAGAAAAATCGTGCAAACCATGAATTTGTTCCTTGCTTAAGCTCTGTATGAAAATTGGGATTTGTTTATTCAGGTCGGTAATTATTGCTCCATTATACGAAATAATGTACGATCCGTATTTTTTCAATTCAAGCTCTTCGGCGTATTTTAGCATGGCAGGTGTTGGTCGGCCCGATGCCAAAACAACATAAACACCTTTCTCCTGCGCCTTCATCAGCATTTCTTTGTTCCGATCTGATATGCTGTGATCGTCGCACAAAAGCGTATCGTCCAAATCGAGGACTAACATTTTATATTTCATCTCTAACTATTTTCACCATCTCTTCATCGTAACTCCTCCATCCCCCTCACAAGATGACTTTCTAACCAGAGATATTTTAAAATTAAGCTTGCGAAAATAGAAACAATTATTGAATTCTCACAATGCTCACTATTAATTTAATAGTAAGATTAAACTGATAGCATCAGATTCCAAAAATCCAAAACTAGTAGCTATTTCTTTTGTCTAACAATTCGCAGTTTCACAGGCCTTTCAATAATATTCATTAAATTCGGCTCCTATTAGCAATAAAAACAATAACTGATGAATAATTTAGCTGCATTAAACAAGCAATCGACCAAACAGGAAGTTCTAGATGAGCTTGTAAAATTATTTACACCCTATGCGCGTAACCTTTTGGGTTCGGGAGCTGATTTTAGCTACATGAACATGTATGCCGATAATTTTCGTGATCAGATACTAAGTCAGACCAGCCTTTCGGAATATGATGTTTATACGATTTTAAACGAAGCTTGTGATCTTAGCTGGAGAAACCAAGTGAAGCAATAAAAAAGCGAAGTTGCGGACTTCGCTTTAAGTATGCATATATGTTACTGAAATTCTTCAATTTTTAAAAATCCTAAGTTTGATATGATCTTAGAACCATTTTTTTTTCCTTTGAAATAGGTAAATGGGATGATAAAAACTTAGAATTAAAGCCAAAACAGTAATTTGAACGCGTTGCTGTAAAATTGAACGTTTCCTCTTCGGCATTAAGCAATTTGAAGACAAATAATGCTATACAAAAAACGACTTTGTATGTGAGTCAGAACTGAAATTGGAGGTTCCGGCTATACTGTTACCTCCCTTCCCACTCCTGATAAAATTCATCAAGATAGATCTGCATAAAAGCATGACGTTTTTCGGCCATCGCTTTTCCTGCTTGGGTGTTCATCCGATCTTTCAGTAAGAGTAATTTTTCGTAAAAATGATTGATGGTTGGAGCATCACTGTTCTTGTATTCCTCTTTGCTCATGTTTAAATTTGCAGGGATCGTTGGATTATATATTTCGCGGTTTTTATGTCCGCCGTAGTTAAAGGT
Source organism: Marinifilaceae bacterium (assembly GCA_016936255.1). Classification (GTDB taxonomy): domain Bacteria; phylum Bacteroidota; class Bacteroidia; order Bacteroidales; family Marinifilaceae; genus Labilibaculum. The sequence goes on from JAFGYE010000033.1 coordinate 20,715, forward strand.
TCGGGCAATGCCAATAGCTCCAATGGCATCCATTCGGTCGGCATCCTGCACCACATCCAATTCCGGCGATTTAAATTTCTGCGCTTCCTTGCCTCCCTTAAACGAGATGTTGGTAATGATATTCTCTACATGAAAAATAGTTTCCTCATCAACCAAGAGGGAAGTAAGAAATTCTCTGGCCAAACGTGGACCAATTTCCTCATCGCCACCATGAAATTTAGAATCGGCAATGTCGTGAAGCAAAGCACCCAGCTCTACCACAAACAAATCTACCTTTTCTGTCTTAGCTAACTCTTTTGACGATTTCCACACCCGGTAAATGTGCCACCAATCGTGCCCTCCTTCGGCATTGGCAAGTGTTTGTTTTACGAATTCAACTGTTTGAACAATTATACTTTCCTTATTCATCATTATCTATTTATCAGCTTCAATTATCTTCCTATGCATTTTACTCTTTCAGGCCACCGACCATTCTCGAAACAATTCCTTTTTGTTTTGTGAATTCTTCAAGTAAGACTCCTGCCAAATGAATTGCGATAAAAAGAATCAAGTAATAATTAGAAAGTACATGTATCCCTTCCATTGATTTTTTCAAACTTTTCGGACCCCATTCTATAAAAATTCCGGTAACTAATGAAATCAAAACACATACATAAAAAATGATGTACGTCCATTTTTGAATTTTCTCTTTTACTGATAAATTTTTATCCTGTGGATTTTGAATTTTCATTTGTCCAAAAAATGGAATCGTGAAACGAACCGCAAATAACCCAACCAATACATAACCAATGTACAAATGCCAATTCCACATTGGCTGTCGTATTTGTTTTGCTAAACGAATGAGCTGGTCATGCGATAAAGACAGATCAATACTCACCAAATAATTTTGTATAATATCTGCCACATTATTTTTATTCAACCAAGTTGATCTCAAAAATATAGTGGCTAACAACAGCAAAAAAGAAACTGCTATTGCCCAATGAATAATTCGGTAAATTTTAGAATATTCTTTATTTTCCATGGTATTTTTTTTATGATATTCGTATTACAGCCCTACATTTTAATCAATTTATTAACTGGTTTTGGGCTTCAACTTGTTCTTCAATTATCTTTCGACAAAGATTTTTCGCAAATTCCTCATCCTGATACAACTCATGTTCCTGATCCGGAATCAAATTAAGATCCAACTCCAAATCCCGAAACCACTCCACGTCAGGCTTGTATCGATCGTTGGCTCCGAAATAAAGGACACACTTACAGTCCGGCTTTTCCTTTTCGTACCTTAACCGAGTTGATGATATGGCATAAAGGGTGGAAATATTAAGGCCTTTCAACCCGGCTTTCCAGGCAATTACTCCTCCTATACTAAAGGCAAGAACAATAATGGTCTCTTTCTCCTGCAGGCCAAGTTTGTACACTCCACGATCAATTCCTCCATTCACAAACCGGGCATGAAGCCGCCCTTCCGTATTATCCGACAAATCAAGATCAACCAATTTACGGGAATCGAAGTATTCTATTTCGAAGCATGGGTTCAATATCTTTTGATAAGAATGCATCCATCCCGCTTCTTCAAATCCCCACAAATCAGATAATATGATAAGTCTTTTCTTCATGTTGCAGTTAATTTTTGCAGTAGCTGAAGATAAGGAAAATTGTATTCTGGAAGTAAGGAAAAAGTTTAAAAATAAAGCTCATTTTACTGCTGTATTTCGCAATGTTTTAAAAATTCCTCAACTTTGCTTTTCTTAAACCAGCCTTATGCTCGATAAAAAACTGCAAATTTCAAACAAGCCAGCACCTGATCAATTGCTCTTAAAAGAACAAATTGAAGCTTTACGGAAAGAATTGGAATTCATCGAGCAAAAAACAATTGCTTTTGAAACCCTGTTGCGTACCAGTTTGGCTGATGTATTAATTGAGGAGCAAGAATTGAGGATTATCTATAAAAAATTAAAGCAAGCCAAAAAGGAAAAAAGGCTGGAACAAAAAAAGCGCGGTAAGAATTACAAAGAACCGATCGGAATTAAACCTATCAGCACGACTGCAGTAAACAAAACTTCAAACAAGGAGGAACAAAAGGAAATTAAGCGCCTGTATCGGGAAGCTATGCTTCATGTTCATCCCGATAAATTTTCGATGAACGAAGAGAAAATTGATCTCGCAACGGAAATAACCAGCCAGCTAATTGATATTTACAAATCGGGTAACCTGCATGAACTTCAACAATACCATGCGCATATTTTTAGTGGCAATGCTCTCAATCAGGAAATTAAAGTTCTTCCTAAGGGAATAAAAATAATCGCTCAGAATTCTTATCTGAAAAAAGAAAAAGAACATTTGGAAGAATTGTTGCTTACTGCAAAAAACAGACATACTTACAAAGTATTGACTGAATATTCTGATCCGCTCCTTTTTGTTGAAGAATTGAAGGTTTACTATGCCGATAAAATTGCAAAATTAAGGAAGCGTACCAGGAAGGCCGTCTGGAAATGAAAAATCCCAACAGAACAATATCGTCCTATTGGGATTTCCCTTCAAATCTCATTCTATGTAGACACGCCATGGCATGTCCCTGCAGTTAAAAAATTAATAACCGATTCCAGCAGCCATAATGTTGTTCGGATCGAAAGCATGGCATGGTGTTACGCCGTGCACCATATCGCATTTCGGACAATGTCCTTCAAATTCTTCCATCGTGAAGGTTTCCTTACAACCATGGCATTCAATATCCAAAGGCATTGGCATTAATTGCTGTGCAAAACCCATCATTCTTACTTTGTCAACTACTTGTTGTCCGTTCTCGAAACTTCCTGCGCATCCGTCATGCATAATTTTATCCTCCTGTTTTTTCAGATCTGAGATTGGAGATTTGAGATCTGAGATCCCGTCCAATTTCAATATCTTATTTTATATTTTTAATTCTTATTCAATATTATCAGTAAACGAAATGATTATTGTAAATCATCTCAAATCTCTTTTAAATTCCTATGTCTTCCTTTTTAATGATTTCACCATTACGAAGTCTTGTTCTCATGTTTTGAACCACAGCATCCATACGCTCCAAATCAACCAATAGCATTCTCTCCTCATCACTGGTTTCGATCACTTTATGAATTCCACCATTTTTTATTACTATTCTTTTGTCGCCCATTAAGGCCAAAATAGGATCATGAGTAGCCATTAAAACAATTTTTTCTTCGCCAATCAGCAAGTCAAGTGCTTTTTTACGGTCGATACCGGCATTCTCAATCTCATCAATCAAAATAATCGGCGACTTACTCAAAATAGCAGTATCAGCAATCATTAATGCTCTCGATTGTCCGCCACTCAAACTTGTAATAGGAGTGGTTAACTCAAACTTTTCTCCGGCAAGCTTATTTGCTTCTTCAATTATCTTGGCAATAAGACCTTCAACATCCTCAACCAATCTACTTTGTGCATGTAATTCTAAAAACTCATAAACAGTTAGATCCATAACAAAGTTCATATTCTGAGATAGTTGAGCAACCAATTTATGTCCTGAGCTTACCCGCCACTTCTTGTCTCCCATTTCTTCATTCACCAAAATGGTTCGTGAAGTCGGAGTATCATTTTGGGCTACCCACTCAATATCGCCAAGCAATCTACTTTTTCCCGATCCGGTTGGTCCAACAATACAAACAATCTCGCTTTTTCTGATTTTTAATTCTCCAAACTGTTCCGCCTCGCCAGATTTATTGGTTCCAGGAAGAATGGTGATGCTATGAACTCCATCATCCTCATCTTCACCCAAAAATTCAAGCATTTGTGAAATATAAGTCGTCATCGAATTCAGGAGCTGATCTTTATCAATAGCTCTGTTCTCTGCCTCCTCCTCGTCATCTAAAAACTTCAGATAATCGACTAATTTTTCGCCAATCTGTCCATTAACTTGCAATGTATTCTCTTCAAAAAAACCTGGAAGAAAAGGATATTGCTCGAATAATTCGGCGATTGTTTTTTGTTGTATATCTTGAACTGTGATCATGTTTCTGCTTTTGTAATTGTTATATCGCTTTCAACACCCCTCTCCCTATTGGGATCTCCCCTTAAAAAGGGAGAAAATCCTTATTTTGCTTTCGCATCTTCGAATCGATATCTTCCCTTTCAGAGGAAGTGCCGACAGGCGAAGGGGTGGACTCAACTTGGCGCTTTCAGCTATTACTACTTTACTTTTCGCCCTTCTTGTCGCTCATATCAATCTTTCTCACATTACCCATTTGGTAACTTTCTCCAATTCTGGTTTCGCCCAAACAGTATGAACAAAGTGCTGATGGCATTGAGAATCGTAATTTTTCGCCCACCAATGTCTTTATTTCAACTTTTTCATCATAAAGCAAAGTGCTTAATTCATAAGCTCCCTGACCCGTTAATCCATTTATGTGCATAATGCTTGCTCCAGGATTCACCTGATTTACTCTCGATGCAAACACTTCTCTTTCAGCCTGCGATACAATATCACCTTTTGTAATAATCACGATATCGGAACTCTTTAACATCGGACCAATTTTCTTTGGGGTGTTAATTCCACTTAAGTTATCGATAACACAAACAGCCGTAATACTTTTTACATAGGGCGAACAACGGTTACACAATCCGGCACTTTCCGTGATTAATAAATCCAATCCTTCCTTAATTCCCCATTGGGTTACCTCTTCAATATTACTTACAAAATAATGATCCGGACAAAGTGAACCTGACAATCCCTTTTTCACCTTCACGCCAGCCTTTTCGTACAAAATATCATCATCTGTATATAGACAATCAAATTTTACCACACCAACTTCTAATCCTCTCTTCTTTAACGAATCAATGGTCTTTAAAATCACCGCTGTTTTTCCTGATGAAGGAGGTCCTGAAACTGTAACTAAGTTCATATCTGATTATTTTAAAATCTGTAATTTTAGTAATACTACTTCTGAGGCATATAATTCAACGGTCCCAAATTAGCAAACGATTCATCCTGAATGGACTTATTAAAAATGCGCTCACATTCCTTTATTAAAGCACCAATATCGTTACTGTTAATGTAATCCCAACCCAACCACATAAATTTATTCTCTGCAGGTAATCGGTTATCCACTTCAGGATTGATACTTGGAAACAAACCTTGATGTGAAAGAATCTCTCCTACCGCTTTCGAGGCAAAGAAATCAATAACAGGCTGCGTTTTCTCCAATCTATCTTTCTTGGTCAACATGAAAATAGGACTGATAATTGCACCATCTTCCGGCCAAACAGCTACCATTGGACCACCCACTTTCACCATTTTGGTAAAGAAGTAAGGCATGATTGTAATAGCTGGTCGTACGTTCTTTTTGGTATGAGACTTCACCATTTGTGCAGGATGCATACTCTCCAATAAACAAGCTCCTAAGCCTCTTACTCCCTCTTCGCCGTATGCCTTGTAAATGTGCAGCAACATCGAATTGAATAAATCAAAATCGCTGATTGGCAAACTTACACTGCGCTTAAATTCCGGCTTAAAAATATCAGCCCATGTGCGTGGAATCGGACGATCTCCTAATTCGGCGGTATTTACCAAAAAAACTGCAGGTACAACACCAATCATTGAATAATGTCCTTCCGGATCTTGCAAACAAATCTCATCATTGTCAAAATCCTTGTTCAAACGCTTAAAACCAGTACTGTCTTTAAAAACACCCTGCTTCTTAAATTTCCCCATCAATTTATCATCGAAGAATAAATCAAAACCTGCTGAAATAAAAATATCTGCTAAATTATCGGTGTTCTCCTGATTGATTACATCATCGATTAACCAATCCAATCCCATCGAAGCAGCTTTCAAGTCATAAATAATCTCATTTTCATGCTCCTTCTCATACTCTTCAATGAAAGCATCAATCCCTTCCACCAAAGGAATTCGAACCGGACAAGGCAACAACCCTTGCACATGAATAGAATCTGATTTTTGTACTTTGCTATTTTGATTCAAATCACCATCCACCGAATTTCTATTTCCATCAATTCCTTCTATCAACAAGGTAGAAAAAGTATCCACATTTAATTTTTTCATCTTCAAAGCCAATTCCAAAGAAAGAGATTTACCAAAGACCGCTCTCTTCGCCTCATCCTCCAATTGCTTGAATCCATTTGAAACAAAAATTTTAATTGTTTCAGGGTACTTAGTACAAATATCAAGCAAACTATCCGTGGTCTTAAAATATTGATTCTTCATTTCGAAACAGAATTTAAATGATTTCTTGATACAAATGTATAACCGATCCATTCAGAAAACTGTAACCGATGTTACACATCTAAAAAATAGATGCCGAAAAACTGAACAAAAAATGACATCTAAACGTAAAATACGTGACGAAACAATTTGTAAAAATGACTAACGACTTATTTTTACTGACTAAAATTAGCCTCTTGACTATTTTAGACTATATTTACATCAGTCAAAATTGATTCTTTTAAGTTCTAATTCCATAAAAAAAAGAAGATGATGAGCAGATACAAAGCCAAACTAACGCATCTATCCATAAAAACCAGTTTCGTTTTACTATTGTTGTGCTCAGCTGTTTCCGGGTTTTCTCAAAACGATACAGTTCGTATCAATTCCGATTATCAGATCATGTATTGCTCGGCAACCAATGGTACTGTGTTGCCGATGCAGGAAATACAACTTCTTTTAAAAGGACCTAAAGATAAAAAATGGTTTGTAAGCTTTTCTGTTAACAACAGTCCTACCATGATTCTTAATGGTAATGAAGGCATCGATTTTTCAGAGTACAACATGTCTCTCTTTTTTAAGAACACTTCGGGGCACATAAAAAACTATACCATCGAATTAAAGGAAGCTTGGCTTGAAGATTTGTCTCCAGTTTTTATTCCTGAAGAATCTAAATCAGCAACCATTCAAGTTATGCCATTGGCAACTCCTGAAATTGAGGATTATCATCCAAAGGCAAAAATTAATACTTCGCACAAATATGCCGCTAAAATTGGAAAAAACTCAAACTATTCTGTTTGGGTACCTGAAGGTGCAACCTTACTGGAAAATAAAAGCGAGATTGAAGATAACAAACAAGAAATTGAATTGAATATTAAATGGCCGGATCATGAAGCTTCAAATTATTTTAAATTAATAGAAACAGATGCATTTGGCTGTAACAGCGATACAATTTTTGCAGGCCTTGAAGTAGTGAAAAGCTTTCAGGTTACTTTCGGTGATAACAACAATCTATGCGAAGGTCAAAGCCTCGTACTCACACCAATTATTGATTTACCTTCCAATTATTCCTATTTATGGAGCACCGGTGAAAATACAAAAGAAATTAGCATAAATAAAGAAGGAACCTATGAACTTACTGTGACCGACCTAAATGACAATCAAATTGTAAAATCTAAGGTCGAAGTTATCAGTCAGAAATCACCAGCAATAAACATCGAAGATCATATCGTGATAAATGATGAAAATCCTATTCTTGATATTTTCGAAAAGGGATTGACTTATTTATGGTCAGATGGTTCAACGGACTCAGAACTTAACATTCCGAAATCAGGCACGTATTCTGTTACAGTAACATCCAGTAATGGTTGTTCTTCGACAAAATCATTTTCGGCTAAAATGAAATCAGAACTTTTTGAAATAACTCTTCCGGAAGTAGTTCAATTATGTGGAACTCAAAAAATGAATTTAGAACCTGGTATATCTATTAATCAGGCGTATAGATACCTTTGGAAAAATGGATCTTCCGATCCATCAATAACCATCGATCATGCAGGAGATTATTGGGTTAAAATTACTGACCCAGATGGTTTTCAGCAAACAGCAACTACAAAAGTGATTTATCATCCAAACCCAATTATTGATTTGGGAACAGATATTACATTATGGGATGAAGAAAGTGCTGTTTTAGATGCTGGCAATGAAGGTGCTGAATTTATTTGGAATACCGGTGAAAATACCCAAAGCATAACTGTAAACAGTGGTGGTGTTTTTGTTGTTGAAGTATCGGATGAATACAATTGTTCAAATAAAGACACGCTGTATGTTCATCACCGAAAAGGCGAAAAGTACGGTGTATTCTTGGGTGAAGATCATTCAATTTGTTCGGGTGATTCAATATTGATCAATCCTATTATTGAAGGAAATCCGGTTTATCCATTGCAGTACAACTGGCTTGGACTTGCAAACAAAACCCCTGAAATCTATTTAAAAGAAAATGGTCATTATTGTCTGGAAGTAACAGACGCTAATGGTAATATGGAATCAGATTGTTTGGAAATTAATCTGTTGCCGACTCCGAAAATTGATTTAAGCCAGGACTTGGAGAGTTATTCAGATAAAAAAATTGTTTTAGATGCAGGAACTCCAAACTGCTTTTACAAATGGGTAACCGGAGAAATTACCCGGAAAATTACCGTTCAAACCGAAGGCAGATATTGGGTGGAAGTTACCACCGATTTAAATTGTACTGCCAGTGACACAATAGATGTAGGCTTTCTGGAGAACTATCCATATGTTGGTTTACCAAAAGCATTCTCTCCAAATGGCGATGGTCATAACGATAAACTATTTGTTAGGGGTGAGGATGTAAAAGAAGTTACTTTGATAATTTACAACCGATTGGGACAAAAACTTTTCGAGACCACTAATATCAATAGCGGATGGGATGGATTTTTCAAAGGACAAATGCAGGATATTGATGTTTATGTTTATGTTCTGGAGGTAACTTTTTTAGATGGCAAAACAATCATGAAAAAAGGAAATGTAGCCCTTCTGCGCTAAGCTAAGGATAAAATCATCTTCTGTTTATTATATAAGTTGTGTAAATTTCAGCTTGTCACAAACTAAAACAACTCTAACCATGCTTGTTCCCAAAAAAGTCAGGTGAATCCATCAATCGGTTAGCATGAATTTAAGACCAATTCATCCCTTATTCTTTGTAAACTGCTAAGAAACTTCTAATATTGAGGAAATATTAACCGAACATTCGAAAAATGCTATTTCAACAACTTTCTCAATCACCCGTTTTCAGAGGAATTTCTCCTGACGAAATGGAAAATTTGCTGATCGACTCACAATATCAGATTAAGAAATTTTCGAAAGGTGACATGCTTGCCTTTCGGGAAGATCGTTGCGAAAATTTAATGATTGTTTTAAAAGGAAGTGTGAAAGGAGAAATGCTTGATCCTTCCGGGAAAAGTATTAAGATAGAAGATATAATGGCTCCCTATCCAATTGCATCAGCATTTTTATTCGGACAGAGAAATCAATTTCCGGTAAACGTAACGGCAAATGAAGAGGTAGAAGTATTCTATCTATCCAAAACCTCGGTTATTGAAATGTTTCAAAAAAATAAGGTATTTCTGACCAATTACTTAAATTCTATATCGAATAGAAGTCAGTTTTTAGCCAACAAGCTGATGTTCCTAAACTTTAAAACCATAAAAGGCAAGTTGGCCAATTATCTTCTTAAACTATCGGCTCCGGATAAAACCGAAATTACCTTACCAAAATCTCAGGCAGAAATGGCTCTGTTTTTTGGAGTTACCCGTCCTTCTTTTGCCCGAAGCTTAAAAGAAATGGAACAGGAAGGTTTAATTGAAACCAACAGAAGAGAAATAAAAATTCTAAATAAGCAACAACTCATCCGGCTTTTGCAACAATAGGTAAAAAAAATTTTAGAAGATGTTGTAGAAGCATTTCGAAAATAAAAATATTCTTAATTTTGTGGGCTGTAAACAGAGAGCTTTGATTTCTTATTCCAAATCAGAGCAAATAAGATTTTAAACTCATTTTTATTTCGACAATAGTTGCTGCAATGAGATAGAAAGGTCTGAATATGCAAAATTGACAAAATCATAAAGAATGCACAATAGAAACAACATTACTGACAAAATTTTCTGGGTAGGAACAAATGACCGAAGGACTCACTTATTTGAAAACTACTGGCCATTACCAAAAGGTGTAGCATATAACTCCTATGTTATCGTTGATGAAAAAACAGCCATTGTAGATACCGTTGAAAAAGGTACTATGGATGAATATTTGGATAACATTGCTGAGGTATTGGATGGTCGCAAAGCAGATTATTTGATCATTAACCATATGGAACCTGATCATTCAGGATCTATTCGTTCTTTGGTTGAGCGATATCCTGAAATGAAAATAGTAGGAAACAAAAAAACCTTTCCGATGTTGGAGCGTTTCTATGGAATCAAAGAAAATCTACTTGAGGTTCAGGAAGGTGATCAAATTGACCTGGGAGAACACAAATTAGACTTCTATATGGTTCCGATGCTGCATTGGCCGGAAACCATGGTTACTTTTGAAGCCACACAAGGAATTTTATTTTCGGGTGATGCGTTTGGTGCCTTTGGAACTTTGGATGGTGGTATTTTCGATGATGAGTTGGATTTGGATTATTTGGATGAAGAAATCAGCCGTTACTATTCCAATATTGTTGGAAAGTATGGTCGTCCAACTCAAAATGCATTGAAGAAATTAGGTGGATTGGAGATCAAAATGATTTGTGCAACCCACGGACCAATTTGGAGAAGTCACGTAGCCGATATCGTTGCCAAATACGACAAATGGAGTCAGTATAAAACCGATGAAGGTTGTGTAATCGTATATTCTTCGATGTATGGAAATACCGAAAAAATGGCTGATAACATTGCCCGCCAATTGGTTAAAAAAGGAATTAAGAAAGTTCGTATTCACGATTCTTCAAAAACACATCCATCTTATATCATCAACGATATTTTTAAATATCGTGGTGTAATTTTAGGTTCTTGTGCTTATAATGGTGATGTTTTCCCAACCATGGAAACCCTGATTAATGAATTGGAGCACATGGCTATTAAAGATCACGTTTTAGGCGTATTCGGTTCCAAATCATGGGGAGGCGGCGGATTAAAACGCCTGAATAAATTTGCCGAAGAAATTAAATGGGAAACTATTGAAGCTACACCGGAAGCTCTTTGTGCTCCTAACTCTGAAGATTTCGATCAATGCGAAGCTTTGGCTGAAGGAATGGCAAGCCGATTAAAAGAACTTTACAAATAGAAAATTAGTACTCGATATAATGAACTCCTCCGCATCCGGGGGAGTTTTTTTGTGTCATTTAATTAAAATATATATTCCATATAGTATCGTCTGATTAAATGTGGAGTTCGAAATTGAGTCCGGAGACCGGGACCCGTGCAGTGAAGAATGCGTTAAGAACAAAAAGTTGTCTGAGCACAGCGAGTTCTTTTTATTCATATATAAATTTCATAAATAGGAGTTCATGATCTCACAAGTTCGGTAGTTTAGTATTCGAACTAGTAACGAGTGGTTGAGGACGTTTTCGATGATTTTTTGTTTACTTTTTCATCCAAGTACCGAACGAAGTGAGATTATGAATACCCGTTTAAATTAAGAATGAATCAAAAAGTAAAAGCCCGTCTGGCTTGAAGACAAAATTTACAACAAACAACTCCCTCAATAATTGAGTTGTTTTTCAATGTAATAGAGAATTACTAATTAGAAAACAATCCCCAGCTGAAGACGAATAAAATCATAATTGCGGGATAAGTTTGCGCTAAAACCAATATTGCCACTGACATTTGGCCCCATTTCCCATCTAATCCCAAATGAAGGAACAAGCCACGCATTATAATTCCGATCATCCTCTTCGTAACAATTGGAATAATAGCAATCATCCTCATCTTCCGGATCAATAATTTCCAATGCTATTGTAATTAAATCGGTTCCCAATCCAATATAAGGTTTCACTTTCCCTTCACCCAGAAATAATTTTGCATTCACCAACCATAAAAAATTGGTCTCTTTAAAATTTATTTCATCAGCATAACCTGTATCATAGTAATCTCGCCAAGAGGTAAGAGTAAATTCAGTTCCAAAATAAAAATTTCCTGAATTCACACCTAAATCCAAACTAAAAGCACTTCCCAATTTCGCAAACTCTTTCACATCGCCGGATGTCCATGCAGGACCATAATGGAAACCCGCTTCAAATTTTGAAATGTGATCGATATCAGGAGAATATTTCTCTACTGGTTTTTCGTAGGTATACTGAGCGAAAGAGTAATTCGCCAACAGAATAATGACAGATAATAAAAAGAGTTTAGTTTTCATGATGTCCTTTTTAGAATTGATCCTTTTCATCAATAAGACAAACAACTGCACCTCTTCACTTACTCAAAACAGTATCTTCCAACAAAAAATGGCTGTCTCATTTGTATAAGACAGCCATTCAATTATATAATTCAATTGATTATTTCAATTTCTCTACCGATGCTTTTATTCGACAGATAGCTTCTGCCATTTGCTCTTCGCTGGTGGCATAAGACAATCGCAAACATTCAGGAGATCCGAATGCCTCACCGGTTACAGTTGCAACATTGGCATCTTCCAACAAAAATAAACTTAAATCTGTAGAATTGTTAATGGTATGACTTCCATTTGCTTTCCCAAATAATTGAGAAACTTTAGGAAACAGATAAAATGCACCATTTGGCTCACGAGTTTCGAAACCAGGTACTTCTCGAATTTGTTCCAAAGCTAAATCTCTTCTTTTGTGAAATGCTTCTCTCATGGCAACAGTTGTTGACTGATCACCATCTAAAGCGGCAACAGAAGCAATTTGAGCAATCGAAGATGCACCGGATGTCATCTGGCCCTGTAACTTGTTACAAGCTTTTGCAATCCATAATGGAGCCGCAATGTAGCCAATCCTCCATCCAGTCATAGCATAACCTTTAGAAACACCATTAATTACTACTACCCGATCAAAGATATTTTCAAATTGAGCAATGCTTTCGTGAGCACCAACGTAATTGATGTGCTCATAAATTTCATCTGAAAGAATTGTAATATCAGGATATTTCACAAAAACATCTGCAAGTGCTCTTAATTCCTCTTTTGAATATAAACTTCCTGTAGGATTGCTTGGCGAACTGAATAAAAAAGCTTTTGTTTTTGGAGTAATCGCTGCTTCCAATTGTTCAGGAGTAATTTTAAAATCCTGTTCGATTGGTGCATATACAAATATATTAATCCCTCCAGCTAATTTTACAATCTCGCTGTAACTTACCCAATAAGGCGAAGGAATGATTACTTCATCTCCTTCATTTATAATACTCAAAATAACGTTGGTTATGGATTGCTTCGCTCCATTTGAAACAACAATTTGATCAACAGTGTATTCCAAATTATTTTCTCGTTTTAGCTTACTCACCACTGCCTGACGCAACTCTACATAACCAGGAACCGGCGAATAATGAGAATAATTATCATCAATAGCCTTTTGTGCTGCCTTCTTAATGTGATCAGGAGTATCAAAATCTGGTTCACCTACACTCAGATTGATAACATCAATCCCGAGAGCTTTCATTTCTCTACTTTTTTGAGACATAGCAAGAGTTGGAGATACTTCCATTCCTGCAATACGATCCGAAACTTTCAACATTGTAAATTAATTTAGGGATTTTGTAAATTGCTTAATACTTTTGTGTTTGTTGTTGTTTTTCCCCCTGACAAATAAAATAAACGGTGTGATTAGTTTATCTTCGAATTATCATTTCAGTGGATAAAGATACAGTTTTTAAATACATAGGGAGTCCATAACTATCGAAAAATCTAAAGTAACTATTAAAATGAAAGACATTCTTGAAATTAGTAAGTATATCCTGCCATCATTGGTTGTTTTTGCTACTGCTTATCTGCTGATAAAGCAATTTTTAAAGCATGAAGAGCGCAAAATCAAGCATCAGATTTTACTGAAGAATCAAAAACAAACTACTCCAATAAGACTTCAGGCGTGCGAACGGTTAATTATATTTCTGGAACGAATTCATCCGGAATCATTAATTTTAAGAGAAAATAACAGCGGATTAACCAATTTGCAATTGCAGCAAAAATTAATTCTTGCCATTCGTAACGAATACGAACACAATCTTGCACAGCAACTATATGTTACCGATGAATCTTGGATGCTGTTAAAAAATGCAAAAGACAGCACAATCCGATTAATTAATACTGAAGCTGCGCAGGTACTACCTGAAGATTCATCAATTGCTTTGTGCAAAGCTATTATTGAAACTCAGATGCAGCAACAAAAACCGGCTATTGCAAAAGCAATTTCAGCATTAAAAAATGAGATTCAACAAATCTGGAGCTGATTTAAAGCATTGAATAGCTATCAAAATAAGGATGATAAATGATGAAAGGACACTAATGTCGGTTTATTTGCCTATTTTTGCACAAATTTTCAAATACCATGGTAATGATTTCATTTGACGACATCAAAATAAGCAAACAGATTAGAATGGCGCTTGACGAGGCGGGATTCGAGAAACCAACAGAAATACAAGAGAAGGTATTTTCCCCTATTCGTGCAGGTAAAGATGTAATTGGGATTGCTCAAACAGGAACAGGTAAAACCCTGGCCTATTTGATGCCGATTTTAATGAAATTAAACTACGCACAAGGATTTGATCCAAGAGCATTAATCGTTGTTCCTACCCGTGAATTGGTTTTACAGGTTATTGAAACAATTGAACTACTGTCTCCTTATATGAACCTTCGTGCTGTTGGGGTGTATGGCGGGGTGAACATCAATACTCAAAAGGAAAAATTGTATGCAGGTATCGATATCATTGTGGCAACTCCTGGTCGTTTAATGGATATCTACATGACCAGAATCCTGAAATTTACCATGATTAAAACCTTAGTGGTTGATGAAGCTGACAAATTGATGGATTTGGGTTTTATGCCTCAGTTAAAGGCGATTTTCGAAATTATTCCTGAAGTTCATCAGAACTTACTGTTCTCGGCAACATTCTCGGATACTGTTGCACAATTAGCTGATGATTTCCTGATTGCTCCGGAACGGATAGAAATTGCTCCACAGGCTTCCACTGTAGAAAACATTCATCAAATTCAATATCAGGCTCCAAATATTCTTAGTAAAATAGCTTTACTTAAGCACCTTTTGAAAGACAAAGAGGTATTTAACAAGGTGATGATATTTACCGAAACCAAAAAAAATGCGGATCGGATTGTGGATCGTCTGGAAGATTTTTTGGGCGAAGACCTAAGTGTGATTCACTCGAACAAAGCACAAAACACAAGGATTAAAGCTCTTAACGACTTTAAAGAAGGTCGGTCAAGAGTATTGATTGCTTCTGATGTGGCTGCCCGTGGTATCGATATTGATAACATCAGCCACGTGATCAACTTCGACATCCCCAGCAACTACGTTGAGTATGTTCACCGTGTAGGTCGTACCGGGCGTGCCGAAAGAGATGGTACTGCCATTAGCTTTGTAAATAAAGGCGAAGAGGAGTTGATGGAACAGGTAGAAGCTTTAATTAAAAAGCCTATTGAAATAGGCGTTGTTCCTATCGAAGTTGTATTTACAAGCCAATTGCTTGAAGATGAAAAAATACAAACCCGGAATATTAAAATTAAAAACACCATTCGTTTGGATTTATCCAGTGGAGCCTTTCATAAAAAATCAGCTAAAAATTCAAAGACTCCATCGGGCTCAAAAGGCCGCCAAAAGGCAATTGAGAATAAGAAACGAAACCGAAAGAAGAAATCGAAAAAATAAACAAAACAATGAAAAGCCCGAAAGGGCTTTTTTTGTGCATCAAAAAGCCTTAACAAATAAGGGGTGCCTGCATTTAAAAGCTTATAAATTCAGGAAGGCTTTGTTTTTTATATTTTCCGGAAAAAACATATCAACAAAAAAACGGCCGGACTGTAATATTCCGGCCGCCATATAACTGTGAATTATCAATTACTTGATCATATCAACACTTCGTTTTACGAATTTAGCTAACTCTTCGCCCTTCAGCATGTTGTTGGCAAGCAATGCCAGGTCAATTAATTGTTTTACCAACTGATTGTCCTTACCATATCCTTTTAACAAAGCCTCTTTTTCAGCATTCACTTCAGAAATTTGTTTCTGAACCTCAGCCATTTTATCTTTTTCCTCCTGAGGAACTTCATCCGCTTTCTTATCCTTTTTCAAAGCATCCAATTGCTCTCTTTCCTCGAATAATGGAGTTAGTTTTGCTGAAACCTCAGCAAGCTTTTCGCCCATCTTAGCATCCTTATCGTTCAGAATGTTTTCAATTAAAGCATGATCCGAATTAACAACCAAATTAAAAGAATCAGGCATTTCACCATAGAACCCCATTCCCGCATTCATGGCTGCCATATCTTTCATACGACGCATAAATTCCGATTGGGTAATCAGCAATGGCTGCGCTTCCTCTCCTAACGATTCGAAAGCTACAATATAGTTTACCTTTCCCGATGGCAAATGAGAATTGAAAACAGGAATCAAATCATTTCTTTGCTCCTGAGTAAGCTTAGATGCTTTCACCTCATCTTTTTGAATCAATTTTTCAATGATATCAGAATCAACACGAACATATTTTGTAGTTGGTGTTTTTTGCTCCAAATGATTAATCAGGTGATTGTCTAACTGACTATCCATTACCAAAACATCATATCCTTTTGCTTTTGCAGCCTCAATGTAAGTATACTGAGCATCTACATCAGTAGCATATAAAGTAATGATGTTGCTGTCTTTATCTGTCTGATTTTCCTTGATAATTGCCTCATACTCTTCTATTGTAAAATACTTTCCTTCGGTATTTTTAAACAACATGAATTTCTTGGAACGATCGTAGAATTTATCTTCAGTTAACATTCCGTACTGAATGAATATGCGCAAATCATCCCATTTTTTCTCAAAATCTGCACGGTCATTCTTGAAGATATCATTCAAGCTATCAGCAACCTTTTTAGAGATATGGCTGGCAATTTTCTTTACATTCCCATCACTTTGCAAGTAAGAACGGGATACGTTCAATGGAATATCCGGAGAATCAAGCACACCATGAAGCATGGTTAAGAACTCAGGAACAATTCCTTCCACCGAATCGGTAACAAACACCTGATTGCAGTACAATTGAATTTTGTTCTTTTGAATTTCTACGCTGTTCTTAATTTTCGGGAAATACAGTACACCGGTCAGGTTAAAAGGATAATCAACATTCAGGTGAATGTGAAACAATGGGTCCTCGCCCATTGGATACAACTGGCGATAAAAATCGCTGTAATCTTCCTCCTTCAAATCAGCAGGCTTCTTTGTCCATGCAGGATTTGTATCATTAATAATATTGTCTTCGTCGGTATCAACATTCTTCCCGTCTTTCCATTCCTTTTTCTTTCCAAAAGCAATTTCTACAGGTAAAAACTTACAATATTTGTTCAACAATTCCTGAATACGGCTCTCTTCCAAAAAGGCTTCTTCCTCTTCCGAAATGTGCATCACAATATCAGTTCCCCGATCAGCTTTCTCTGCTTTTTCCAAAGTATATTCAGGATTTCCTTCACAGCTCCACTTTACTGCTTCGGCACCGTCTTTGTGCGAAAGAGAAATAATATCTACCTTATCGGATACCATAAACGAAGAGTAAAAACCCAATCCAAAATGACCAATAATGGCATTCGCCTGATCTTTGTATTTATCCATGAACTCTTCAGCTCCCGAAAATGCAATCTGATTGATGTATTTTTCAATCTCTTCCTGAGTCATACCAATACCGTTATCGGAAATAGTAATCGTCTTTGCTTCTTTATCAATACTAACAGAAACTCTTAATTCTCCTACTTCCCCCTTAAATTCTCCTGAAGAAGCTAAAGTTTTCAATTTTTGAGTTGCGTCAACTGCATTAGAAACAATTTCACGCAAAAAGATATCGTGATCTGAGTACAAAAACTTCTTAATAATTGGAAACAGATCGTTACTGGTAACACCAATTTTTCCTGTTGACATAGTTATATCGTTTTAAAATTTTGAATTACAATTTTTCGAATGTGGAATAGTCAAAGCCTATGCCAAGAGAAATTTTCTGTCAATAAGACAGGAAACAAGAAAAAATTTCAGAATACTGTCAGTTTATCTTAACAAAACGAGTGAAAACGACATTTACTCTTCCGATTTAAGGCTTAAATCGAAAAGCTTAACAATAACCACTATAATAGTTGGCGTAAACGACTTGAATATTTAATTTTATGTCGCAAAAATTTAACCCTATACCTCATGTTGGAAAAATCACCTTCTGTTATCTCTATTCATAATTTAGAGAAAAGCTACCAAAATGGCAGACAATCGAATAAAGTATTAAAAGGAATTAATATTGACATTCAGCCAGGCCAAATTATCGGCTACATCGGACCCAATGGTGCTGGAAAATCAACGACAGTTAAAATATTATGTGGCTTACTTCCCGATTTTGACGGTGATATTAGCATTCTCGGATATGACCTTAAAACCCAACCGATCGAAATTAAAAAGCGAATTGGCTACATTCCTGAAAATGTGGCTTTGTATGACACGTTAACGCCAAGAGAATATCTTCAGTTTGTTGGTGAATTGCACGGAATGGTTCATGATAACATCAATCAAAAAATTGGGAAGCTTCTGAATTTATTTGAGATGAAAGCTCATGCCGATGAGCGCCTTAACTCCTTTTCGAAAGGAATGAGACAAAAAATATTAATCATTTCCGGTTTGATTCACAATCCGGATATCATATTTATGGATGAACCCTTATCAGGATTAGATGCCAACTCGGTGATAATCGTAAAAGAGATTCTTACGCAATTGGCCCGCGAGGGTAAAACCATTTTCTACAGTTCGCACATTATGGATGTAGTCGAGAAAATATCCGATCGGATTATTCTTATTGATAATGGAAATATTGTGGCCGATGGCAGTTTTGCAGAATTGAATTCAAAAGATCACACCGGATCCTTAGAAAAACTTTTCACCGAACTTACAGGTACTTCAGGTCACAGTAAAAAAGCAGAAGAAATTATTCATGTATTTGAGAACTAAAGTATGATAAAAATAATACTTCTCAGTTTACTTCCTTTCAAAGGAATTATTCGTGCAATGGGTGTGGATTTCGAACATCTTTGCAGTATTCTTAAGGTGAAATTAATGATGGACAACAGAAGAAGTCTGTCATTGTCACAAAAAGGTAAAGAATCAAAAAATCAGCTGTTGCTGCAATCTTTTCTTTATGCTGTAATGGGAATGCTGATTGGCATAAGTTTAACGCACATAAATTCACCATTGGTAAGCTATACCATCTTCTTTTCTTTTATCATGGTGATGATTGCCATGTTGATGATATCGGAATTCACGAATATTTTAATTGATACCAGAGACAACAGTATTTTAATGCCAAGACCGATTAGCAGCAGGACAATTGTAATGGCTAAAATAATACACATTGCAATCTACTTAACTCATATGAGTCTTTCGCTCTCGGTTTTTGTGATTGTACTTACCCTTATTAATCACGGGGTTTTAGCGACCATCCTGCTCTTCTTTTTAATTATTCTGGCCTCGTTATTCACACTGTTCCTTACCAATATTTTCTATCTGGGACTAATGAATGTTGTGAATGGGCAGAAATTAAAAGACATCATTGTATATTTTCAAATTGCCATGGCCATTTTATTTATGGGTGCTTATCAACTCATGCCGCGAATGATGGATTTTATCAACATTTCAGACATGACAATGTCTATACATTGGTGGTCCTATTTCGTTCCTCCAATTTGGATGAGTGGCACAATGGATAGTTTTATTTATGGTACATACGACTTATCACACTTTACTTTTATCGCTTCTTCTCTTTTGGTACCAATTCTTAGTTTGTTTTTTGTAATTAAAGTGTTGGCTCCGAAATTCAACAAAGCACTGGGACAATTAGACGTTGCCGGAAGCAAAAAAACAAAAGTGAAA
Organism: Marinifilaceae bacterium; assembly: GCA_016936255.1. Classification (GTDB taxonomy): domain Bacteria; phylum Bacteroidota; class Bacteroidia; order Bacteroidales; family Marinifilaceae; genus Labilibaculum. The sequence continues at coordinate 40,553 of JAFGYE010000033.1, forward strand.
ACGGAGAATAAAGACCCAAATAAGTTCATCAATAAAGTCTCCCAATTGGTTACCAAAACAAAAGAGGAAGAGGCTGCATTTAAAATGGTTTGGCTGATGAGCGGGCGTGAGAGAAAATACAAGCAAACCGTATTTCCTTCTTTTGGTTACATTCTTATTTTCTGCCTTATGTTCGCGTTTAAATCGAAGGAGGCTTTCAATTTGGAGACATTGGCTGCAAGCCAAAAATACCTCTGGTTTATTTACACAAGCATTTTTCTTGCATTTAGTATAACACAGCAATTGGGCTATAGCGATGAACCAAAATCAAGCTGGTTCTATCGGTCTCTTCCCCTCTCAAGTCCGGGACAAATTCTGATTGGTTCCTTTAAATCAGTAATGATGAAATTTTATCTACCAACCATCACGATCATTGGAAGTGTTTGCTTATATATTTGGGGAATACAGGTGCTGGATGATATCATTTTTGGTGCACTTTCCATATTTCTGGTTACCTCTCTTCTATTTTCGTGGCAAAATCCACAGTTCCCTTTCTCAGTAGAAAGAAATACACAAGACATGGGCGGTAATTTTATGAAAGGAATGTTGTTAATGGTTTCCGGTGGTTTGCTTGGCGGTTTACATTACGGATTAAGCTTTATTCCTTATAGCTTGTTTCTTGCCATTCCAATATTAATACTACTTCTTTATTTTAATCTAAAAGCATTAAGAAATATATCCTGGCAAAAGATAAATGACTGATACAACAAAGGCTGTTTTTCTTACTAAGAACAGCCTTTGTTTTTATTACATAAAATACCACTAATTAGCTTAGACAATCCACACAAAACAAACTGTTAAATAATATTCCTTTTTATTAAAAAAACACAAAACGAAACTACTGCTTAACTTTACATTGTGATTTTTTGATAAATTTACAATCCTTAAAAGGAGGCAATATCAGCCAATTAAAATTCCATTGTATCCTTTTTAAACTTTCAATCGCCTAAGTGTTGTTACTAACAAAAAACAAAGTATGATCAAATTCACAATTAGTTTACTTCTCCTCTTATGCTCTTTACTGAGCAATGCTCAACAAATTACAGGTACAATATCCGATACGGATGGAAATGCAATTCCCTTTGCCAACATCTATAATAAAGAGCTTGCCACCGGCACAACTTCAAATATCGACGGACAGTATCAATTGGCTCTTCCGCAAGGAGAATGGGAGCTCGAATACCGCTATTTGGGTTTTAAAACCAAAGAAGCAAAGGTGATAATTAATGACAAAGATGTGGAAATGAATGTTGCTTTGGCTCCTCAAACCTATCAACTAAAGGAGGTAAAAGTGTTGGCCAGCGGTGAGGATCCGGCTTACTATGTGATGCGAAAAGCAATTGCAATGGGCGATTATTACACCAAGCAAATCAGCGAATACAACAATACCGTATATTTAAAGGGATCTGGTAAAATTACCAGTGTGCCGAGGCTTTTAAAAAAGAAACTGGCCAAAGAAGATATTACAGAAGGGATGACTTTTGTAACGGAAAACATATCAAAAATTCACTTCGAGCTTCCCGATAAAATTGAAGAGGAAGTGATATCCGTCCGTTCATCGGGTTTAGGCGAGCAGGCCAACCCGATGCAGTTTATTAAGGCAAACTTATACGATACCAAGGACGATGGATTCATATCACCCTTGGATAAAACGGCATTTTCTGTCTATAAATTTCAGTTGGAATCGGTTTTTGAAGATCAGGGAAGAATGATCAACAGAATTAAGGTAACGCCCAGACGAAAAGGGAAAGATCTTTTTCGCGGATTCCTAAACATAGCCGAAAATTTCTGGAACATCCATTCTGCCGATTTAAAACTAAATCTTCCAATGACAGATATACACATGCATCAATTGTATGCGCCTGTTAGCGAAAGTGTATGGATGCCGGTAAGTTTCGATTTCGATGTGAATTTTAAAGGCATGGGATTTGGCTTGGATATAATTTATGTTGCTTCCATTAAGGATTATCAAATAACACTCAATCCTGATTTGGATCATGATTACCTAAAACAACAGGAACTGACTTTAAATCAGGAAGCTGAAAGCATCAGGAAATTAACTAATCAGCAAGATTCAGAAATACTATCCGTTAAAGAAAAAAAGCGGAAAGATGAAATCCAAAATCTTCTGGAAAAAGACGATATGAATAATGCGGAGATGCGAAAGTTATACCGATTGATGGAAAAAGAAAATCAGGAAAAGCGTGCAGAGAAAATTAAAGAGCCACTGGAAATCAAAATTGACAGACTGAAAATTGCTAAAGATGCCAAAGACAAAGATTCTTTATACTGGACTCAAATGAGACCCATTCCTTTATCGGAAGATGAGAAGACCAGTTTCACGAAAAAGGATTCGATCGAAATTGTTCGCAACACCCCGGAATACAAAGATTCTGTTCGTCAGGCAAATCGCAAATTTAAGTTCAAACATGTTTTGTTTGGTAAAACGTATCAGTACAAAGAAGAAAATTCTTCCCTTGCCATCCCAGGTCTTTTTGCTTTCGATAAGATTTCCTACAACACGGTTCAAGGCTTTACATTCGATGCCCCCTTCTCCTATTCTAAAAAAGATACCATCGGTCATTATTTTGATTTTTCGCCAGATTTCACCTATGCTTTTTCCAGAAAACATTTCGATTATTCATTGAGCATCAGATATCGTTATAACGGACTAAAGCGAGCTTGGTTCGGGTTTAAAGCAGGAAGCAAAGCTGTCGATTTTAATGAAGATTCAGGTATTAATCCGATGCTGAATATGATAACTTCGCTTTATTATAAAGACAATCATTTAAAACTGTATGACAAAAACTATGTGAATATTTGGCATGAAACCGATCTGGCAAACGGATTAAATCTCCATACAGAATTGGAGTATGCCAACCGAAAACAACTTTACAACACCAATAAATTCTATTTCACAGGTCCGAAAAACAATGCCTACACTCCCAATATCCCTGCAGGAGTAAATCCCGAATTGGTTAGGGATAATAAAGCCTTAACTTTTACAGCCGAATTAGAATATACACCTCACTATCGATACACCATTAAAAAAGGTGTAAAACACATGGTCAGCTATCATTCGCAGCCAACTTTTTCCCTGCTTTACAAACAGGGAATTAAAGATGTTTTCGATTCGGAAACCGACTATTCCTTACTGGAAGCCTCGGTAAAACAAGCATTCGATGTGGGCTTTAACGATCGAATAAACTACTGCGCTAAAGCAGGAAGTTTCCTTAGCAACAAGCAAAGTTTCTTTGCTGATTACCGTCATTTTAATACAAGCAAACCAACCGTAATGTTTGCGAACAAATGGGACACTTTCCGATTGCTTGATTTTTACCAACACTCTACTGCTGAAGATTATCTGGAAGCACACCTGCAATACACGTCTGATCGGTTTCTGCTGAAGCAATTGCCCATTCTGAATAATTCATTGGCCATTCAGGAAAAGTTCTTTGCCAATTATTTGACTCATGCCGACAAAAAGAATTATTGGGAAGTTGGTTACGGTTTATCGCAAATATTCCTTTTTATGGATGTAGAAGTGGTTTGGAGTTTTAATGGCAAGAATCACCGGGACACAGGAATTAAATTGAAGTTTAATCTGTAAAAAACAGTTGTTTAAAAAGAGAGGTCGATTGGCCTCTCTTTTCAATTTTAGCCTGTCTACTTATTTCAGCTTATGGTAGCTTGAGTATTATTAATCGTGCACTGCTATCTGGCAGCATCATTTTGTAATGCAACATTCCTGCTTTTAAAAAGCGAAGCTGCTACAAGCAATAAACTGGCGGCGGAATGCTTCAACGCTATGGTCATGAATTGCTGCGCGATGGCGGAACACTTCAACGCGATAACCCCAAATTGCTACGCGATGGCGGAAAACTTCAACGCAATGGAGTAAGTTTTCAACGCGTTATCCTTAAACTGCAACGCAATGGCGCAATACTTCAACGAAGCGGTCGTGAGATGAAAAAGAGGCTGTCTCATAAACTACGAAACAGCCTCATTTTATAGCATCCCAATTCGGGAATATTTTTCAAATCTTAAAGTCTCATTTGAGACCTCCTCAAGTCTTAATTTATATTCGGCAGAAAGGAATACCTCTCTCCATATTCCAGCATCTGCTCCATAAAATCCATTGGGTAGGAAATTGTAACATCAACAATTTTACCTTCTTTGTAAACCGGGTGGTAATCCGGATTAATAAAGCCGGCATAAGCAGCCAAATTCAGCTTTTCAAATCGTTCCTTCACTTCTTTGTGCAATTCGACATCAACTTTAACGGCATAATCTTCAACCAGACGTTTACCAGCCTCAAAATCGCCTTCCGATTTTATTCGTTGTACTTCTTTCAATAAATCTCCGAATAGTATTCTCAGTTTTTGATAATCATTCACAACATAGTAAGTCTTCCCTGCTTCATGAATCTTCTCAATTACCTGCTCCTCTTCGCCTTTCTCATAAACCCATTTGGCAATTAACTGGCGGTTTCTCATGTGCGATTCCTCAATTTCTTTCCCCAACTCAATTCTTGTCAGCTGAGTAATTAATCCATTACGGATGTATCCATCATATTCTGCCTTAGCAACCTCCAAGCTTGGCATCAATCCCAAGTCTACCATTTTAGGATCCATCATGTAATACAAGGCAAATAAATCAGCCCGGGCCTCTTCCAGTGTTGAATGGTAATTTTTTAATGCATCCATCCCCACACCAGGCAACAACTGTCCCGAACCATGACCAAGACATTCGTGCAAGTCGGTATGCAGGTTTCCTCCCAAATATCCATGCTCTTTCGCACGTACAACTTCCTCTTTACTATAGGCGAATTCATCAATCATTCCACTTTTTAAAGACGACTGATGATAGGCATGCGTAATATTATCTATCGTAACTGATTTACTTCCATGTTCTTTACGAATCCATTCTGCATTTGGTAAATTAACCCCAATAGGCGTTGCCGGATGACAATCGCCTCCCAACATCGCGACGGTAATTACCTTTGCACTCACTCCTTTCACCTCTTTTTTCTTGAATCGTTCATCAATAGGAGAGTGATCTTCGAACCACTGTGCATTATCGGAAATAATCACAGCTCTTTTTGTAGCTTCAATATCTTTAAAATTCACGATAGATTCCCAGCTGGCTTTTATTGCCAAGGCATCGCCATACACTTCAATAAAACCATTCACTACATCAACATGAGCATCCAGATCTTTTACCCACAAAATGGAATATTCGTCGAAGGTTTTTAAATCGCCGGTTTTATAAAACTCAACCAATTTCACCAACGATTCCCGTTGAAGTTCACTATCTGCAACAGGAATTGCTTTCTCCAACCAAAACACGATTTTTTCGATGGCTTCGGAATACATTCCTCCAATCTTCCATATTTTTTCTATCAGCTCACCATTTTCCTTCACCAATTTGGAATTCAAACCTGCAGAAACTGGTTTTTCCGGATCTCCCTTTTCCATTTTGGCATAAAAATCTTCCGCCTCCTTCTCACAAACTCCCTCATAATAGTTATTTGCAGAATCCTTTATTAAATCCAGTTCAGGATTCAAAACCACCCGTTTTGCATCCACATCTTCATCGAACAAAACAGGAACCAATCTGGTCAGCAAACCAACAACATCTTCTCCCTCCAACAAAGGCAGCAATTCGTAATTTGTATTGCTCAAGAGTTCGCCAAAGTACTCTTCAGAGAATTCCGGCATAAACTTATCCATCGAGTAATGATGATGAATTCCGTTTGAGAACCATACTCTCTTGGTATAGACCAAAAAGCTTTTAAATTCATTCGATTCTCTGTCTCCATCGTACGATTTAGCAATCGCTTCCAAAGTACGGCGAATACTCAGGTTATTTTTATTGTTTTGATCGAACAGAATATCACGACCACAACGTGCGGCTTCCGCCAGATAATAAATCAATTCTTTCTGACCTAAGGTCAAATTTTCGAATCCAGGAACCTGGTATCTTAGTATTTTTATATCGGCAAACTGTTCGGTTTGATATTGGAATGTTTCACTCATTTCTCTTACTTATTTCTTACATCAACATTTTCAACTAATACCCATTTCCCTTTCTGATACTCGAGAGCATCGTATGAAAAATCGGGCCCGTAATATTCAAATTGATTCTGATAAATTGGCGATGACGGCGCCAAATGATCAAATACAATTTTCTTCTCCTTTTCATTGTATTGAATAGTCATTCTGGCCTGTTTGGCATATTCAAAAATTATTCTGTTTAAAGTTTTTCCTTTCCAGATAATCACCGGCATACCAAAAACAGCTTGCCCTTTCTCATCAAAACTGAGCACTTCGATAAGCTTCTTGTTTGTTCGAAAATCATTTCCATCCCATCCAAACAAAAAATAAGAATTGCCTGTTTTTGCCTTGAACGGAATAATTTGATAGTACAACGCACCCGGCCAGCCTTCTGCTTTATACTGATGAAACACATCAGCAACATGGTGCATATCTGTCAAAATATCCACCCGGATAGATTTCTTTAACTTACTTTGAAGCAAAGCAAAATACCGATAAGTTCCGTCTCTCAAAACACAATTCCAATTGAAAATCCGAAATTTCTGATCAGGAGAAGTTAACTTCCCCATTTTAGATAATTCTGAAAAGGGATAATCAAAACTCTGTTCTTCAACCAACAAATCTGCAAACAATTTTTCAATTTTAGTGCTAATACTCAATTTCAAAGAATCAGTACCGGCCAAAACCAAACTTTCAAACTCAAATTTAATTTGTTGCTCCTTCTCCAATAAACTAATCTGTGAAAAAAGATTCGAAACCCCAAGTAAAAAAAGAAATAAAACCAGCAATTTTCTCATCAATCTATTTTTTTCATCTAATTCCTTAACCAATTCCGAGACTGATTATTTTTCTACTTTATCCATTGCCTGAATTAACAATTTAGAAGCATGATGAATTTCCTCATCAGTAATATTTAAAGGCGGTGCAATGCGAAAAGCACCTGGACAAAACAAGAAAGGATCCATAATAACTCCCAACTCATAAGCTTCTTTCATGATTGCAAGCATAATCTCCTGAGATTCTAAAATCACTGCAATAAAAAGTCCCAATTGCCGAAAGCCCTTCACCAAAGGATGATCTTTAAGAAGGCTCACAAAAAGTTCTCCTTTACGCTGAACGTCATCAATGATATGTTCCTCTAAAAGTACTTCCAGAGCAGCCTTAGCTGCTGCACAACAAACAGGATGTCCTCCAAAAGTGGTAATGTGACCCAGCATTGGATTGCTCTTGAATGAATCAAGTATCTTTTTATCTGATATAAAAGCTCCAATTGGCATTCCGCCTCCCATTGCCTTCGCCAGACAAAGAATATCGGGAACCACATCGAAATGCTCAAATGCAAAAAGTTTTCCTGTTCGGCCAAATCCCATTTGAACCTCATCGAAAATCAGTAAAGCGCCTTTTTCAGTACATTTTGCCCGTAAAATCTGAATAAATTCTTTGGATGGAACAATCATTCCCCCTTCCGACTGGATGGGTTCCAAAATAACACAGGCTGTTTTATTGGTTATTTGGTTTAAATCCAAAATATTTCCGAATTCTATAATTCGAATGTCCGGCAATAAGGGACGAAAGGCATTTTTCATTTCCTCGTCGCCCAATACACTTAAAGCTCCGTGAGTACTTCCGTGATATGCATTTTTAAAAGTAACAATCTCAGATCTGCCAGTATATCTCTTGGCTAATTTTAAAGCTCCTTCATTGGCTTCACTCCCCGAATTCACAAAATATACAGAATTTAATTTTTTAGGTAAATTATCGGATAACAGCTTGGCCAATTGAACCTGAGGCGATTCGATAAATTCACCATACACCATTAAGTGCATATATTTATCAACCTGATCTTTAACGGCTTGCCTGACACGCGGATGCCCATGCCCAAGATTACTTACAGAAACGCCCGATACGAGATCCAAATATGGCTTTCCGTCCGGGCTGTACATATATATACCTTCTGCCCTCTCTATTTCCAATGCAATAGGAAAATCAGAGGTTGTAGCTACATGCTGCAGAAATAATTGTCGATTTGTAATCATAAACAGAATTTTTATTTAAATACAAAATTCAATAAAAATCCTGCCATAAAAAAACTATCGTGTCATTAAATTGATATCTCCTAATAATTTATCACGATATGATTTTCCAATAGGAATTGCTTTTGACCCACCTTCAGTTTCAATCACAACTGAATTATCTTCAATCACTCCAATTTTACTCAAATTAACGATATATGAACGGTGGATTCTCGAAAAACGGGTAGAAGGCATTTTTTCTTCGATGGCCTTCATGGTAAAATGTATTGTATATTTTTCATGATAAGAATTCACAACCACATAATTTTCAAGAGCTTCAATCCACAATATATCATCGTAATTCAAACGAACCAATGCCGAATTACTTTTTATAAAAATCTCGTTCTTATCCTGCATAAAACCTTCGCTGTTTTTATAGCGACGATTTGCCTTACTAACCGCTTTAAAAAACCGACTGTAACTAATAGGCTTTAAAAGGTAATCTGTAACGTCATACTCAAAAGCTTCAAGAGCATATTGTTCTTTTGAAGAGATAATGATAATTTGTGGTGTTGTACTTAAGCTATTTAAGAATTCCATGCCACTCATTTCAGGCATTTCAATATCTAAAAATATCAAATCAACAGGTTCGTTTTTTTTGATATTATTTATAGCTTCAATTGCACTTGGATAAGATGCTCCAAATGATAGAAAATCTGTTCTTTCAATATAACTTTCAACAACTTTTCTCGAAAGTTTATCATCGTCAATTACAACACAATTCATATAGTGGTAGTTAATTTTTATTCATAAATAGGTAAATAAATCATATTTATCTACGTCAAGGTAGTTTTTATCAAAAATAACAATCTTTTTACCATTTCCGAAATATTTAACCAAAATATTCCAGTTCATAAGATTTAACCTAATATAATTTCTTTAAATTGGTTTTACGACTGCTTCTTTTTAAGAAATTTATCGAGAAGCTCATCTCCCGATCTTACAGATCTTAACAACCAATCTAATTTTAACTTTAGCTTTTCATCCTCAGACAATTGCCAGTCAATATCCGATCGTCGGAGCTCTGTAGTAAGATGATTTAAAACTATGGCTGCGGAAACCGAAATATTTAAACTTTCGGTAAAACCATACATTGGAATTTTCACAAATTCATCAGCATTATCCATTACTTCATCCGATAAACCCGTCAGCTCCGTTCCAAAAAAAAATGCCGCTTTCCCCTTAGTCAAATCAAAATCGGGTAAAAGAATATCATTCGAATGAGGACTGGTTGCAATGATTCTATATCCCTGATTTTTTAATTTTGAAATTGTACTTAAGGTATTTCTTTCTTCTTTATTGTATTTGTGCAAATCCATCCACTTTGATGCTCCCATGACAACATCAGGATTCAAATGGTATTCATTGTAATTTTCAATAACATGCAAATCCTGAATACCAAAACAATCGCACGAACGAATTACTGCACTGGCATTTTGTGCTTGAAAAATATCTTCCAAAACCAAGGTTATATATCTTGTTCTGTTTTCGATATTTTTATCTAATAATCCGATACGATTTTCACTGGTAAAACCTTCTAAAAAATGAATCGCTTCCTGCAATAATTTCTTCTCCATTCATTAAAAATTAGGAATAAAAAAAAGGAGGTATTATTAATACACCCCCTCTAACATCTTGTTGACAACAATTATCTATTGTACAGAGTCTGCTAATTCAGAACCGGCCTTAAATTTGATAACTTTTTTTGCTGGAATATTGATTGGTTTACCAGTTTGAGGATTTCTACCAGTTCTAGCATCACGCTTAGAAACAGAAAATGAACCAAATCCTACAAGTGCTACTCTATCATCACTTTTTAATGCTTCAGTAGTAGTTTCAATGAAAGCATCTAATGCTTTTTTAGAATCAGCTTTAGTCAAACCAGCTTTGTTTGCAATTGCATCAATTAATTGAGCTTTGTTCATAACTTTATAAAATTTTAGGGTTAAAAATTGCTTTAAATTTGAATCATATACAAATATAAAGGATTTCTGATGGTTTGCAAATTTCCGATAAGAAAAAATAAGAAATTTAACCTTTCAAAGATCGAAACATAATAAAACCATAAATTTTTATGCTATTCCCTATAAACAATAAAGAGCAGAATCTGAATTAAATCATAACTCTATTTAAAGATGTTTCTTATTTAACTGATTTACGAAATGCTTTATTCGCCTACATTTAATATGACAAGCCCATACTGAACCTAAACCCCAATATCACACACGCGCAAACAGTTGACATTCAGCATTATAGTGAAAACAATCAACATACAAAACAATCATCACGATCTCAAGGCTATGCCGTTTAAATGCATTACTCAATGATATACATCATTATGAGATGATTAGTAACAAAAGGCTGTCACAAATAATGACAGCCTTTCGAAGTATTCTATTTAAGTAAAAGGAAGCTTTTAAAATCTGAAAAATTCTTACTTATTAAAATACTCTTTTTTTCTTTTCCCAAACACTCCTGAAGATAGTCCGGAACTTTTATTTCAGTATTAAGTACCTTTTCAACTGTATCCTTAAATTTTGCCGGATGAGCTGTTTCCAAAAAAACACCTACCTCACTCTTCGTATTTAAGTATCTTTTCAAACCCAAGTATCCAACGGCACCATGTGGATCAAGAATGTATTTATTCCTGCTATACAGGTCTGCTATTGCCTCTTGAGTTTCCTCATCCGAAAACCAAGCTCCTTTTATATCTTTAGTAATGTCTGCATGATTCTCCTGATACAACTCCATCATGCGCGCAAAATTACTGGGAGCACCTACATCCATTGCGTTTGAAATAGTTTGAACAGACGCTTTTGGCTCATATTTCCCAGAATTCAAATAGTCTGGCACAACCTTATTTATATTTGCCGATGCAATAAATGAATCAATCGGCAATCCCATCTGTTTTGCCAGCAATCCTCCTGTAAGATTTCCATAATTTCCGCTAGGGACTGAAAATACAACTTTTTTACTGGTTGGCTGCAATTGTGCCCAAGCATGGAAATAATAGAAACTTTGTGGCAACAAGCGAGCAATATTTATAGAATTTGCAGAAGTCAAATTCAATTCCATATTTAAATCATCATCCCCAAAAGCCGTTTTCACCAATGCCTGACAATCATCAAAAGTACCATCCACCTCAAGAGCTGTAATATTTTGCCCCATAGTGGTTAATTGCTGCTCTTGAATCTTACTTACCTTACCTGCAGGATATAATATAATTACCTTTACTCCCTCAACACCTAAAAAGCCATTGGCAACTGCACTTCCCGTATCTCCTGAGGTCGCAACTAAAATTGTTACTTCTTTCTGATTCTGTTTGGCAAAGGCACTCAGACATCGTGACATAAATCTGGCACCTACATCTTTAAATGCACAGGTTGGCCCATGAAACAGCTCTAAAGTGTTAATGCCATCTTCTATAGCCACCACAGGAATCTTAAAATTGAGTACCTCTTCGGTAATTTTCTTCAAATCCGAATCCGAAATGTCGTCACCCACAAAATGCTTGGCCACTTCATATCCTATTTCGGGCAAACTTAATTCTGTCAAACGTTGAAAAAATTCATCATTCAGCTTTGGTATTGAAACCGGAAAAAACAATCCATTATCCGGCGCAAGTCCTTTTATTACAGCTTCCTTAAAGCTATAACGTATATCTTTATTATTTGTACTAAAGTATTTCACAAGTCTATCCTTTCTTCAAATTCCTGAATCAAAATCTATTCGATTTCTTAATTTATCACACTTTTACAGAATTTTCACTCCACCTTCACTAACTTTGGAAACATAAATTCTGTAATCCAAATTGGTACGTTCGTATACTGTATCCATTGCGGCCGCAATAACATCAGCAGATTCCTTTCCATTTGCCAATGCGAATACAGATGGTCCCGATCCGGAAATACTGCAGCCCAATGCTCCGGCTTCCATAACAGACAGTTTCAATTCATCAAATTCAGGAATCAAAACTTTCCTTTGAGGCTCTACAATATGATCTTCAAGAGAACGTCCGATCAAATCATAATTGGAAGTATAAAGTCCGGCCATTAGGCCTGCCACATTTCCCCACTGACGAATTGCCTTTTTCAGAGAAATTTGAGGAGACAATATTTCTCTCGCTTCTTTGGTCTTGATTTCAATTTGCGGATGAATAACGGCGCACCACAAATCTACTGGCGGCTCAATATGAATCACATCCAAAGGATTGTATCCCCGAATCAGACAAAAACCGCCTAGTGTTGCAGGAGCAACATTATCGGCATGAACATCACCCGAAGCAACTTCTTCACCTTTCATTGCAAAATCAACCAACTGCATTCTTGTATAGGGTTTGCCTAATAATTCATTTACTGCAACAACCGCACCTGCAGCACTTGCCGCACTAGATCCGATTCCACTGCCAGGCTTGATATTTTTAATGATCTCAACATCAAAACCCTGATTGCTTTCCAAATCATCCAATAAAGCCTGAATGGCTACACCTGCAACATTTTTCTTTGGATCTGTAGGAAGATCCTCATAATCCTTCACCGATTGTATAATGATTTTATTCTGATCATTTTTGGTAATAATCATTTCATCACCCACCCCATCGATGGCAAATCCCAATATATCAAACCCACAACCAACGTTGGAAACGCTGCCCGGAGCAAAAACTTTCACACTATCTGACATGTTATTCAATTTTCTTTGTTGGTAATTAATTGCTGGTTATTCTAATGATATCACCAAAAATCCCAGAAGCTGTTACTTCTGCTCCGGCTCCGGCTCCCTTAATAATCAATGGCTGATCGTTGTACCACTTCGTTTTCAACGAAATCACATTATCCTTACCATGTATATCATAAAATGGATGGTCGGGTGTAACCTCTTTAAGGCTTACATTAGCTTTGCCATCTGCTAAAGAAGCGATGTAACGGTATCTGATGTTTTTTTCAGCCATCACAGTTCTCCAAGCCTCAAAATGATCGTTGTGAGCTTCAAGATCGCGGATCAAATCAGCTGCCGTTTGTCCATTCAGGCAAGATAATGGAATCATAGGCTCATGCTCTACATCCTGCACTTCCAACTTGTAACCAGCTTCACGGGATAATATCAAAAGCTTTCTTAATACATCCATTCCGCTCAGGTCGATTTTTGGATCTGGCTCAGTAAACCCTTGGTCCATTGCCATCTTCACTGCTTCAACAAAGGATTTACCATTATTAAACTCATTCATTATGAAGTTCAAACTACCAGACACAACAGCGTCAATTCCAACAATTTTATCGCCGGTATGAATTAAGCTATTGATCGTGCTAATGACTGGCAATCCTGCTCCCACATTGCTCTCGAACATGAACTCAACATTGTGCTTTTTTGCTGCCGCTTTAATTCTCAGGTAATTACCAAATTCTGAAGAAGCTGCAATTTTATTGCATGCCACAATAGAAACAGTAGAATTCAAAACCTGCTGATACACCTTACTTACAGCTTCACTTGCAGTGATATCGACAAACACAGAATTTCTAAGGTTCGCCTGATCCATTCTCTTTACAAATTCCTGCAAATTGGCCACCTCAGATTCGTCCTCCAATTTTTGCTTCCAATCCTGAAGCATATTTTCATCTTTTGCAAAGTACATTTTCCTACTATTGGTCACTGCACGAACAATCAGTTGCAATCCTTTCTCTTCAAGCAAATAATCGTATTGATTTTTAATGAATTCCAATAATTTCCCCCCCACATTACCAACTCCTGCAATGTACAGATTCACTTTTTTATACGTTGAGATGAAGAAATCTTCGTGAATAACATTTAATACTTTTTTTACATCGAAGGTTGGAACCATGAAAGTAATGTTTAATTCATTACCTCCCTGAGCCATAGCCCGAATATTTACTCCGTTTTTACCAAGTACACTAAACACTTTTCCTGAAATTCCTGGAGTATATCCCATGTCTTCACCTACAACGGCAACAATTGACAGATCCTGCTCAACGGCTGGTTCATTCACCAAATTCATCCCTATTTCCATTTCGAACTCAGAACGAACTGCTTCAATAGCCAACTCCCGATCACCTTCATTAATCCCAACACTCATACTCTGCTCCGATGAAGCCTGAGTAATTAGAACTACATTAATTTTATTCTGAGCCAAACAAGTAAAAAAACGAGATGCAAATCCACTTATACCAACCATTCCACTACCTGAAAGTGTGAATAAATTGATGTTATTAATTGAAGAAAGTCCTCGTACTATAGAACGTTCACTTTTAGGTGAAGTGGTGATTAAAGTTCCCTTTTCATCGGGAGCAAAAGTATTTTTAATACGAACATTTATTTTGTTCTGCAGTACCGGAATTAAGGTTGGAGGATAGATGACCTTAGCACCAAAATGAGAAAGCTCCATTGCTTCCTGAAAAGACATTTGCTCAATTGGCAGTGCCTGCGATACCAATCTTGGATCGGCAGTAAACATACCGCTAACATCAGTCCAGATTTCCAACTCGCTGCACTTTAATCCTGCAGCCAAAATAGAAGCTGTGTAATCCGATCCTCCCCGCCCGAGCAGTGTCATTTCACCCTTCTGACCTGAAGCTATGAAGCCGGGAAACAAGGCTACTTGAAATTTGACATCTTTTACCGCTTCCAAATTCTTATTGGTCTGCTCACTATTTAGAAATACTCCTTTTCCATTCTGTGTTTTGATAAAATCTCTGGAATCGAAAAGCACAGTATTCATCCCGCATTGATTTAGATAGGCTGAAAAAATTAAAGATGATAATATCTCCCCCGATCCCATTACAGCATTTTTCACCTTTTGCGAGATTTCTTCCAAGAGATAAACCCCTTGAAGTAATTCTGCTATCTCATCAAATTTCTTTGATGTACCCAATTCTATTTCTTCTTGTAGATCAAGTTCATTAATCACTTGAAAATGTCTTTCCTTTATTTTCAAAAGAGCATCTTCATATTCTTTATTTCTATTACCGGCCAGATTAATACATCTTTCCAACTCATCGGTAACTCCGCCAAAAGCTGAAACAACTACAACTTGTTTACAGTTGGCATAATCCCTTTTAATGATCTCCTGAACCCGCTTACAATTCCCTGAATTGGAAACTGAGCTCCCTCCAAATTTTAAAACCTTCATTGACTAATTTCTTATGATGGATTTCCTTCCGTACAAATGTCCGGTTGTCCATCGGTTGATATAAATTTTGGTTAAATAGTTATTCTGCTTTGTTATTAAGAATGCTCCAAATTAGTACCAATTGCTGCACAATCAGTGATTGTACAAGGTACAAAATACCTTATGGCTTTTTGAGCAATCAACTACTCACCTGTGGCGATATGTAAAAATTCAACCCCCTAAAGGGTTGTGGTTGTAGTTGTGATTATTGCAGGAATAGTACAAATAGAAGTTTCAGACATAGACATTCCCATGTTGGTTCTCAACATGTTCATTTCAACCGCTATGTTATTTATCTGTTTCAAAAAAGCTATTCCTCATCTTTAAGAGATTCAAATATATGCTTTTTTTTTTCTTATCCGTATCATTTCAAAAGGATTCTTTCGAATATTATTATCCATTTTTTATCCTTTGATCCAATGCAAACGATATCAATCTACCTTTTTTAGCTTTTACTAAAATCCATTTTCAGTGATTCATATTGTTATTTCTCCTCCACTACAATCACAATAAAACAATCATTATAGTCTCATTGTGAGCTGTTTAATAAATATTAATTAGAATAATTCTAAATAAAATTGTAAATTGAGTCTTTATTCACCAAAACAATATTATCATGAAAAAAAGAATAATTGGTTTAGCAATTGCTTTATGTTTCAGTTTTGCTGTTACAGCACAAACCAATGAGAAAGCAGAGAAAACAGTTGTTGAGAGTGTTTACATTTTACCAAAAAAAGGAATGGCTGATGAGTT
This sequence comes from Marinifilaceae bacterium, assembly GCA_016936255.1. Classification (GTDB taxonomy): domain Bacteria; phylum Bacteroidota; class Bacteroidia; order Bacteroidales; family Marinifilaceae; genus Labilibaculum. The sequence continues at coordinate 56,653 of JAFGYE010000033.1, forward strand.
TGAAAAAGCAATTAAAGCTCACAATGAAAAATTTCATCCAAAAGGTGATTATGTGGCAGGTTTACGAAAAGTTGAATACGGTGACAAAGCCGGCTGGTATGTTTGGATAATGGGACCCACAACATATGCTGCTTTAGACACCCGCCCTACAAAAGAAAATGGTCATGAAGACGATTGGGATAAAACAATAGAACCTCTGATTCAAAAATATGGCCCAATCAATCTTTGGAATTACAACCCTAAATTATCTTTTGGAAAAGAAATTTTAATGAATGCCAGGTATTATGAAGCTTGGGCTATCGATCTGAAAAAAGGTCAGTATTACCGATTTGAAGCAATTGCTGAAAAACTAATGAAAACATCTGAAAAATTGGGATTTGCATTTCTAATTTTCAACAACCCATTGCATACAAGCGAAAGTGCTGATGTTGGAATGATATGGGATTTTAAAAGCTATGCCGATTGGTCTTCAGACAGTGGATTTAAAAAAGAGTTTGAAAAACTATATGGAGAAGGATCATGGCAAAACATGTTTAATGAATGGATGGATATTACCAATGATTACAATGCTGAATTAAGAACCATCATTAGATAAATACAACCAGCCTAAGCAGTTAATTGGAATTCCAATTAACTGCTTTTTTATGCCTGAAATTTTATATGATTCCCTTTGCATACTTAACCTGAGTTTACAATATTTGTACTTCTTAAACTTAATACAGATTGTAATGATAAAAGGAGTAGTTTTTGACCTTGATGGCACACTAGCCAATTCAATTGAAGACATTGCAGATTCAATGAATGTTGTTTTAACAGAAAAAGGATTTCCAACACATGACTATGACACGTACAAAACTTTTGTTGGACGTGGACTGAAATCCCTGGTTGAAAATGCCCTGCCCGATTCTGTAAATGATGAATCTATATTAGAAGCCTGTTTTAACAGAATGATGATTGTTTATGACAATAATTGCACGGCTAAAACTTGTTTGTATCCAGATATTGCAGAACTTCTTACAGAACTGCAGAAAAAAGGCATTAAAATTGGGATATTCTCGAACAAAGCCAATGAGTTAACACAAAAAGTAGTGAAAGTTTTACTCTCTGACTGGACATTGGAAATGGTAATTGGTGCAGGTGGAGATATTCCTAGAAAACCAAATCCTAAAGGAGCTATACTTATTAGTGCAAAAATGCGCATTGCTCCTGAAGAAATAATGTATGTTGGCGATTCAGGAGTTGATATGCAGACAGCCGAAAATTCCGGAATGTACGCAGCAGGGGTTTTATGGGGTTTTCGGGATATGGAAGAATTACTTGAAAACGGAGCAAAGATCCTTGTCGAAAACCCAATGGACCTGCTTAATTCTTTCAATTAAAATATCAGATAAAACAGGAAAGAGAATAAACTAATGAGTATGTTTTCTTTCCTGACTTATAACACTTTCATCTTCGCAAAAACCATTTATTTCCGGCTGAAGTGTAACATGACTAATTTCAAATTCGTTATGAAGCATGTGCTCCAGATTGTGCAGAACCTTACTTATTTCACTCAATTTGATATCGTTTCTAAAACTAATGTGAGCTTCGAAATTAATCTGGTTATCATCCAGTTGCCAAAGGTGCACATGATGCATATTTTCAATTTCCTCCAGCTCTTTAACTTTCATATGAATTTCTTCCAGGTTGAGATGAACAGGAGCAAACTGCATAAGAATTCGAACGCTTTCCTTTACCAGACCCCAACTCGAATAAACCAAATAAAGTGCGATAAGTATTGACAGAACGCTATCGACCCACGGAATTTCCCAAAGGTACATTGCCAATCCTCCCAGCACCACTGCTACCGATGATACCATATCCGATAACAGGTGCAGATAAGCCGACCGCATATTTATATTGCCCTTAGCATCTTTCTTCACCAGTAACATACTAAGCCAATTCAATAGTATTGACAAACCTCCCAAAATCATCACCAATCCCGTTTCAATCTCATGAGGTTCCGAAATCCGCTGGACGGCTTCCTTCAAAAGAAAAAATGCGATTACCCCTAAAGATATTGCATTAAATAAAGCCGCTAATATCTCTGCCCTTTTATACCCGAATGTTTGTTTTGCTGTTTGTTTCCGACTCGACAATTTACTTGCAAACCAACTTATGATTAAAGCAAGAACATCACTAAAATTATGCATGGCATCGGACAAAAGAGCCAAACTCCCCGACGCAAATCCCCCTATAACTTGAGCAACCGTTAATCCAACATTTAAAAGAATTGCAATTCCTAAATTTCGCCCTTTTAAATCACCATGATCGTGATGCGCATGTCCATGATTCCCTTTTCCCATATTAGCCTCATTTAATAAGCCTATAAATATAACAAGGAATTCTTTTTTTTAATCAAACTAATTATAAATTATAAAATAAATTTTGACCTCCTTTTATTCCAAACACAATCTTTTCCTTTTTAAATCCTAAAGACCACAGGCTTTTTAAATGAATGGCATTTTTATAGAATAACTCACTTTCACATCAATTTTTCAATCTGCACACATACACATTTGTAGATTCATTAATATTAATATCTTTACCGTTGAAATAAAGTAATCTCCGAGTTTATAATTTCTAAGCCACAGCAAAAACGGAACGAATTATAAACCGATGGGTAAATTGGGAAACGAATTTGCCTCCCGCTGGGCTTAAACCCTAAATTTGGAAAGGAGTGTTTTTGTGATTTAGATGATACGGATAATGCAGGAATTATGCCTTAGTAAGCATTTTACCAGCTTTTCCGACTGAATACATAAACCTCCGATTCTGAATGGAATTGGAGGTTTTTATATTAAAAAAATGAAAAGGATTAAAAGGAACATACTATTAATTGCAGGAACTGGCCGAAATGTTGGGAAAACTTTATTTGCATGCCGATTAATCGAAGAATTGAGATGCAAAAATAAGCTTGTCTGCATTAAAGTATCGCCTCACTTTCATGATTTAAACGCCGGTTTGAAAATCATTCAGGAAACAGAAAATTTTGTAATTTCGAAAGAAATCAATGAAACCGGCAGTAAAGATAGTAACCGAATGTTTCGATCTGGAAGCAAAGAGGTGTATTACGTTCAGGCTAAAGATGATTATCTTCATGAAGTACTCTCTTATTTTGAAAAAACACTATCACCCGAAACTCCAATAATCTGTGAATCGGGAGGTTTAAGAGACTTAATTGAGCCCGGACTTTTTTTAATGATCAATAAAAAAAATAATAACAACATAAAACCCCGAGCTGTTGGCTACAGAAAATTAGCAGACAAATGGATTGAATTTAACGGTGAGGAATTTGATTTTACTGCAAAAAAAATTGCTTTTACTACTAATGGCTGGGAAATAAAAAACTAACAATATGATTACGTTTCACGAGGCTTTAAAAACTGTGAAAAATGCCACTAAAAAGTTGGATGCCGAAAATATCAATCTTGCTGATTGTTTGAATCGGGTTCTTGCACAAGATGTTCTTTCAGACATGTCTATTCCTCCATTTAATAAATCGGCCATGGATGGATATGCCTGCAAACAATCTGATTTGGCAAACAATCTTGAAGTTTTAGAAATTATTGCGGCAGGTTATGCTCCAAGCAAAGCTGTCGGAAACAATCAGTGTTCCAAAATTATGACTGGAGCTATGGTGCCGGAAGGTGCCGATACAGTAATCATGATTGAACACACCGAAGAAATTGATGACAATCACATCCGATTTACAAAAGAAAAAACAAAACCGAACATTTGCCTTAAAGGGGAAGATATTTTAGAAAATGATGTTGTTCTAAAGAGAGGAACCCGATTAAAAGCACAGCACATTTCTGTATTGGCAAGTGTTGGCTGTACAAATCCTCTTGTTTTCAGACAACCAAAAGTAGCAACAATTGCAACCGGAAGCGAATTGGTTGAACCAGATCAAAAACCTGAAATATCCCAAATCCGAAATGTAAACTCATGGCAATTACAAGCTCAGTTGCAAAAAATGGGCATTAAGGGCAATAGTCTCGGAATTGTTTCTGATTCGAAAGAGGCTACCAAGGAAGCAATGGTAAAATGTTTGGAAGAGAATGATGTTCTTATCATATCAGGTGGCGTTTCGGTTGGTGACTTCGATTATATTCCTCAAATTCTAAAAGAACTTGGTTTCAATATTTGGTTTCATTCAATCATGGTTAAACCCGGAAAACATACCGTTTTTGCGACCTGCAAGGAGAAATATGTTTTAGGTTTACCTGGAAATCCGGTTTCCTCATTTGTACAATTTGAATTACTCGGCAAACCATTACTTTATCGACTTATGGGACATGATTACAACGCTCCGATGGTACGAATGCCAATTGCTTCAGATTACCAGCGAAAAAGAACCGACAGGCTTGAATTTTTGCCTGTTCGCTTTAATGCAGACAATCAGGTTGTGCCTATTAGCTATCATGGTTCGGCACACATTAATGCTTTTACTTTAGCCAATGGAATTATGGCAGTTCCAAGGGAAGTTGATGAATTTACGGAAGGAGAATTTGTTCATGTTAGACAATTATAATAGAAACATAAATTACCTGCGAATCTCGGTTACGGATCGCTGCAATCTTCGATGTACTTATTGTATGCCCGAGAAAGGTATTGATTTAATGGCTCACGATGAAGTATTGAGCTTTGAGCAGATTGCCGATTTTGCAAAGGAAGCAGTAGCAAACGGAATCAGTAAAATAAGACTGACCGGTGGTGAACCTCTGGTTAGAAAAGGTATTGTTGATTTGGTGAAATTACTTTCTGATATTTCCGGAATTGAGGAAATTGCCATGACCACTAATGGCATATTACTTGATCAGTTTGCTGATCAATTAGCCAAAGCCGGATTACAAAGGGTGAACATTAGTTTAGATACGCTCAATCCTGAAAAATATAAAAAAATAACCCGACTGGGTGATATTGAAGATGTTTTTAAAGGAATTAAAGCAGCTCAAAAGGCTGGGTTGCATCCCGTAAAAATAAACTGCGTTCGAATGCTTGATGCAGATTTGGATGACCTAGAAAATTTACGCCAATTTTGCAAGAGTAATCATCTGGAATTACGATTCATTAAACAAATGGATTTAGCTACTGGGGAATTCTCTGTTGTTGAAGGTGGCAAAGGAGGTAACTGTTTGGAATGCAACCGAATTAGGCTTACAGCCAATGGAAAAGTAAAACCCTGCTTGTTCAATGCCAGTGAATTCGACATTAAAGAATTAGGTAATAAACAAGCAATCAATAAATCGATCAACCAAAAACCAAAAGCCGGCACAAAAAATAAAAACGGCAGTTTTTACGGAATCGGAGGATAAATTTAAAACAGAGATCAGTTACCCCTGAGCAATGAATAATGATAAGAAAACAACTTTAAATTGATGGGAGAATTTAGTCATATAGACAAAGATGGGAAAGCCAATATGGTTGATGTGGGTCATAAAGCTCCGCAAATAAGAGAAGCCAAAGCTGTTGGCATCATCTATTTAAAAGCCCGAACCATCGAATTAATTAAAGAAAATGCGCTAAAAAAAGGCGATGTATTGACTATTGCCGAAATAGCCGGTATTCAGGCAGCTAAACGCACAAGCGATTTAATTCCCTTATGTCATACACTTCAGATTACCAAAGCTGAAGTAAAATGCAGCATTATAGAGAAGGGTGTTCAGGTAAATACCCGGATAAAATGCATTGGACAAACGGGAGTAGAAATGGAAGCGTTAACCGCTGCCAGCATCGCTCTGCTAACCATTTACGATATGTGTAAAGCTGTTGATAAATCAATGGTGTTAGGCGAAATTGCGCTTGTAGAAAAAACAAAAACCGATTTGAAGCAATAAAACACGATGAGCATGAGCACAAAAGAAGTATCAGTACTATCTGTAAATATATCTGAAAAAAAAGGAGTAATCAAAAAGCCTGTTGATTCCATAGAATTGCATTCTCTTGGTGTTGTAAATGATGCACATTCGGGAAACTGGCACCGTCAGGTTAGCTTGCTGGCCAAAGAAAGTATCGATAAATTTTCGGTACAAGCCAAACGCAATATCAATTTTGGAGAATTTGCCGAGAATATTACCACCGAAGGACTTTTACTTCATTTGACTGCTCCACTTGATCGTTTCCACATAGGTGACATGATTTTGGAAGTAACTCAGATTGGTAAAAAATGCCATGGAGACAACTGCAGTATTTTTCGTGAAATAGGAAACTGTGTAATGCCAAAAGAAGGTATTTTTTGCAGAGTTTTAAACGGAGGTAATTTAAAAGCCGGTGATGTTCTTTGCTATCATCCAAGAGTAATAAAAACCATGGTAATCACTCTTAGCGACAGAGCCAGCCGAGGTGAATATGCTGATAAAAGCGGTCCGTTACTGGAGAAATTAGCTGAAGAATTCTTCAAATCGAAAAACCGGCATTATCAAATAGAAAAATTCATTATTCCTGATCAAGAATTTGATCTTACCAATCTACTTGAAAAAGCAAAAGAGGAAGATTTTGATCTTGTATTCACTACAGGTGGAACAGGTATTGGACCAAAAGACATTACTCCTGATGTAGTAAAAAAACACATCACAAAAGAGATAACCGGAATTATGGAATTGATTCGGGTAAAATATGGAATGGAAAAGCCAAATGCATTGGTTAGTCGTGGCATTGCAGGTGTTATGAATAAAACTCTAATTTATACCATGCCTGGTAGTCCAAAAGCCGTAAATGAATACTGCTCGGAGATTTTTAAGACGATTGAACACTCACTTTACATGATGAATGAGTTGGATATTCATGGCTAATTAAAATTAATTGAATTGAAGATCAAGCTATTTCAAATAAATTACTCTCTGAAGTAAAATAATGTTTGGCTGCAAGTATTTTTTATTCTACATTTGCACCCGTTATCACAAGAGATAGCAGAGCAATTAAAGCTCAAAAGTATATTGGAGAGATGGCAGAGTGGTCGAATGCGGTAGTCTTGAAAACTATTGTGCGGCAACGTACCGGGGGTTCGAATCCCTCTCTCTC
>JAFGYE010000034.1 GCA_016936255.1 Marinifilaceae bacterium
AATCATTTACATAAAATTTTCAAACCTGAAAAGTATCTCTTAAATTTAGATCAAAATGTGTCCAAATGCATTTGAAGTCAAACAGTGATGGATATGTTCAAAGAACAAGGTGTTATTGACGAACTTGGTCTGGGAACCATCCGGGATGCTTTGAGTGATTTGTTATTTCCAGGAACTTCAACTATCCAAACGAGGGCAAAATACTTCCTGCTCATTCCCTGGATAATTCAGGATATCGAGAAAAAAGGAAAATTTGACCGTTTTCAATCAGAACTGGAACAATCTGAAATTCATTTTGTAAAAACGTTAAAAAAGAATTCACCACCGAAAAGCAGAATTATTGGTGAAACTTTATTGAATTCAAATCCAAAACGGAAACCATCATCAGTTTATTGGAATGGATTAAGAATATACGATATTCTGAGATTTCAAGGTTCTTTAAGTGATTACATTAAAAATCAAAAGTATTACTTCCAGAAAGAACAAAAAACAAAGAGTCAACTGGCTGATGCAACTGGGAATGTTCCTGGAGATGATAAAGATGCGAACCACCTCTACCAGCATAAATTGTGGGCATCGGTTCCAAGACCACCCAAAGATTGGAAAGAAAACCTTTCCATTGAGCTATCAAATGATGAAGCTACATTTTTAAATGAAAGTATAATCAGAAGCAATAGTCAAACTTTATTTGCTTTTGCACTTACTGATTGTTTAGAGGATGCAAAGGATTTTTCTTGTATTGATGATTTTCTTTCTGTGCCTAATCTTCCTGATGATTTAAAAAAGATAATAAAAGTTGCCATTGATTTTAATTCGATTATGCAGGGTGCTTTGATTCGGTATAATCTACTGATTCAGTCAAACAGGGAAAATGGGAATACAAATCAATTGCAACATGTTTGGGAAGAATATTGGGACGAAATGCAAAGTTTTAATTGGAATGATTGGGACACAAAAGCACTTTGGGAGTATTGCCCACATGTAAGACCAACAACAAGAAAATTTGTAGAACAATGGATTGAAATTGTCAAGGCTGATAAATACAATCAAACCGAGGCTGACCTAATGTTGAAAAATAGAGAATTACGATTAAAAGGGTTACGTAGGGCCAGATTGAGTGATAAAGCAATTGCCCAAAAGCAGGAAAATAATACAGGTATCTCGATTTCACAGGATGGTTCTATTTCATATTTAACCTTCAGATGGGATACTGTAAAAACGTATTTAAATGACATCTATAACGGAATAGCAAATAATGTTACAGCCCAGTAAAGACAGATTAGATTATGGAAGTTTGCTAATGCCGCCAGAAGGATATTATCTGGAAAATGCAATAGCAACCAGTTATTCAATTAACCTGGATGCGTTAATTTCTATTCCGGTTGCATTATATTTTTCTCATTCATTAGAATTGGATTTAAAACAAGACATCGTTCAGGTTTTAGATTCCATTAGGAGAGCAAGTGATACCATAAAAGTCTTTTGTCAAAAAGGTCAGATTTCCGTACCCGATAATCAACACCGGCTTTACAGTTTTATTGAACCATGTATTGTTCAGGTTCCACCAAGTCACCTTCATTCATTCCATCCAAAAGTTTGGGTTATTAAGTACAAGAATAACTTAGGCGACATAAAATTCAGGGTGATTGTTTTAAGTCGGAATTTAACATTCGACCGTAGCTGGGATGTTGCATTTCAGTTGGATGGTAATTTTATTGAAGAAAGACAACGAAATTACGGTAACACAAAGCCACTTATTGATTTTATTAAATATCTGGGAACCTATGTACAAGCCGATTGGTTTGAAAACTTTATCTCAGATTTAGGTAAAACAGACTTTCAGTTAAACTCAAACGAATTCGAAAGTTTTTCCTTTGAACCTTCAGGTTTCCCGGGTTATAAAAAGAACGTACTTTTTAGTAATCAGATTTATGATGATATGCTTATTATCAGTCCCTTCCTCACTAATAGTGGATTAGAAATAGCAAAAAAGTATTCACGAAACAAGGCAAAAATTTTTAGTAGAGAATATGAATTAAACAAGATAAACCCACAGTATTTAGGGGATTTTTCTGTTTATCATTTGGTAAATGAATTTGTTGAAGGGGAAGAAAAAATTGAATCTGATACAGATGAAAACTTCTCCAATCAATTACAAGACCTACATGCTAAAGTATATTCGTGTAGATTGGGGTGGAATGCAGTTTTGTTATTAGGTTCAGCAAATTGCAGTGAAAGAGCCATGAAACGTAATGTTGAATTTATGATTCAACTTAAAGGGAAGAATTCTAAAATTGGCCCTGATGCACTATTTAAAGAATTGGTGAATGATGATTTGAATGTATTCCAACTTTATAACCCTTCTGAACCACTTTCAGAACAACAAGAGGAATTAAATAGTCAGGAAGAAGTATTACAAGGACTTAAAATCGAAATTGTCAATGCGATAATTACAGCAAATGCAAATAAACAGGAAGATTCAAATTTCTCAATCGAATTTGTTTGCGACCTGACCAAACTACCTTTCAATCCAAAAGTAGAAGTAACTGCATATTTACTTAACAACAAAGAACAAAGTCAGGAGCTGAAATTAGGGGATAAAATTCAATGGACAGTTTACAATATTGCAGAAATAGATTTATCCTGTTTTTTGATAATAGAATTAAGAACTAAGGGTACCATGGTTGCCCTGAGTTTTGTTATAAAAATTCACATTGATAATTTACCTGAATCAAGAAGTTCAAGAATTTTCAAGGACATCATCTCAAATACAGCAAACTTCTTTAAATATATTCGTTTCCTTTTGGCAGAAAATTATTGGGACGAGGAACATATATTCAATGGATTAAACGGGAAACCTTTCAAGGGAAATGGTCTGGGAGATTACCTGGCACGTGAAGAACCAATCTATGAAAATATGCTAAAAGCCATTTCAAGAGAACCGGAAAAATTGACAGAGATAAAAACTGTAATGGATAAATTAAGTGAAGAAGAAAATGGCGAAGAATCTATTATTCCAGAGGATTTTAAAACGCTGTGGAGAATTTTCGAAGAAATACAACTAAGACATAAATGAAATCAAATCCACATAGTCAGTTAAAAGATTTTCAAATTGCTACAGTAGATTATGTATTTCAAAGATTTACTGATTCAGAAAATCCATGTAATCGCTTTTTGATTGCAGACGAAGTTGGATTGGGTAAAACATTAGTTGCCCGGGGAATCATTCATAAGTTCTATAATAAATTTATTTGCTTATCCGTTATCATGCCAGTAGTTTGAGGCAACAGCAATAGTTAATCTATCGAATAGCTTGTCGCCAAAGTATCTACG
>JAFGYE010000035.1 GCA_016936255.1 Marinifilaceae bacterium
AGTTAATATTTCAAATATTTCACCGCCATTCAATTCCATGTGGGCTTTAGTGGTGGTGAAATGATAATTCATTGGAATGATATCCCCTTTGTTGACAAACACCTGAGAAACCACATTTTCTGCTGCTCGTCCCTGGTGAACAGGCAGGATGTATTCTTTGCCGAAAACATCTTTCAGAGCCTCCTCCATTCGGTAAAAACTCTGACTTCCAGCATAAGCATCATCTGCTCTCAGCATTGACGATACCTGATTGTCACTCATTGCATTGGTACCGCTGTCAGTGAGCATGTCTAAAAAGACGTCATTGGTATTTAAAAGAAAAGTATTGTATCCCCCCTTATCGATGGCATCAAGACGTTCATCAATGGGGCGAAGATGTAATTTTTGAACAATTCGGACTTTGTGTAACTCTACCGGAACAGTTTCATCCCCAAAAAATTTAATGGAGGGAGTTTCTTGGTTATTCATATCTGATATTAAATAGAAATTTTATTAAATGAATAAATATTTAAAATTTGACTTTTTGAGAAAAAGAATTTCAAATATTTTAGTTCATAAATCTTAAAAACTGTCACAAACATAATAGTTTCAAACTAAAAAACATGATAAAAATCAACAAAAACCCAACAACTTAATTATTTTAAAATGAATACAAATAAAAAATATGCAGGTAAATTACATCTTGTCGTAAGGTCGTCTTTGCTTCAAATAGAATTTAATTAGGATTATTATAACTTTTTTCACTTAATGAAGTATAATAATATTAACATATAACAATGGGTACTTTCAATAAAAAGTAGAAGGAGCATTCTGACATTTTGGGGGTAAAAAACATGCGGGTATTAATTTTATTTCTTCTTCTGTGGGGGCAGATGAGTTTACCTGGCCAAACGCCAGAGTTAAACTTTACACCTATGCCTGCTAAAAGGCAACTTTCAAGTCAATTTGCCACTTGCATTACACAGGATAATCAGGGATACATCTGGATTGGCACCATAGATGGGTTGAATCGTTTTGACGGTCACACAGTACGTGTATACCGAAACAATGAGGGGCAATATAACAATCTTGCCAACAACAACATACGTACTCTTTATGCCGATAGCAAAAACCGGATATGGGTAGGTACTATCTGGGGTTTGTCGGTTTATAATTCCGGACGTGATTCCTTTAAACTTTTGTCTTCATCCAACGATTTGGGAGGCTTGGTAACTTCTTTCATTTACCAGGTATCGGAAAATACCGATCAGGAAATATTGGTTGCTGCCGGAAAGGCCATCTACAAGTTTAATGAAGAAACAGAGCGTTTTATTCCAATAATTGAGTTAAAAGGAGGAGATATACTTTCTTTTACTCTGTGTCCAAATAACGACATCTGGGTTGGACAGGATGCGGGTGGTGGCATTCGTCATTTCAGCTATGATGAAAATTACAACGAAACGAAACTACCTGATTGGATTTCTTCTTCCGAACAGCAATTACTCCGGGAATTTGCTATAACCGACCTTGATACTAAGGACAGTGTACTTTGGGTGGCTACACGCGGAAATGGGGTTAAACAAATTGATTTCAATAAAAACAATGTAAAAACCTATCTGCCAGGAGAATACCAATCTTCTGTAGTGGATTTATATCGGGACAAACAGGGTTTTTTATGGTCTTGTGATTACAGTGGATTAAAAAGGTACAATCCGGAAAACGATTCGTTTGATGAATATTATGGAGAACCAGGCGGAGTGAACAATGTAAAATCCAATCCCATCGGTTTTTTTCAGGACCGGCAAATGAATTATTGGGTGATTTACTCCGAAAAAGGCTTTGACCTATCTACCGTAAACAGAGGATTCCAACTTTTCAATGATGAACCAGAAAGCTATTGGCCCCTGGGAGACGTAAATGTTTTGTCCGTAGCCGAGGATCGTCACGGAAATTTATGGACAGGTGGTTTTAATGGAGGGATCACCGTTTTTCACTGGGCTAAAGGTTCCACTTCATATTTCCATCCCAATCCTAAAAACCCGTACTCTTTGAGTCAGGGATCCATTTTTGATTTACATTTAGATCAGAATCAGGAAATGTGGATAGCTTCGTATGAGAAAGGATTGCAAAAATTCGATCCTTCCATAAACGGGTTTATGAGCTTCACTCATGACGACCAAAATCCAAAGTCAATTGGAGGCAATGACATCAGAGGAATTGAAGAAGATGAAGATGGAAATTTTTGGTTGGTTGTGCATGGCGTTGGAATTGATTATTTCGACAAAAAGACACATGATTTCAGACACTTTACACCACAAAACAGCGGTTTATCTATAGAATGGACTAATAATGTGTTGTTGGATTCAAAAAATAATTTATGGGTTGCCACCTCCAACGGATTGAATAGAAAGGAAAAAGGCACAGATACATTTAAAGTTTATTTATCATACGATCCGGAAAATCCAAGTTCCATAAAAAGCAATGACATCATTTGTATTCATGAATCATTGGACAGTACCATCTGGATTGGAACAACCAATGGATTATACAGCTATAGCCCGGAAGAAGATAATTTTATTTTTCATTCGGAAAACTTTAGTAATCAATACATCTGTGCTATTGAACACGACAGCAGCGGAGATCTCTGGGTCAGTACCCACGGAGGAATTTCTCACTACAATGCAGTAACAGGACAGGTTTTTAACTTCGACATCATGGACGGGTTACAGTCCAATGATTTCAATATAAACTCCTCCTATTATGACGGTAAAAACCATGTTTTTTTCGGAGGACCGGGTGGATTGAATGTCGTCAACCCTGAAAAGATCTATTACAATTTGGAACCTCCTACAGTTGTTCTTACGGAT
>JAFGYE010000036.1 GCA_016936255.1 Marinifilaceae bacterium
GGTGCAACCTGGGACTGACGAAGCGGAGCAGTAAACAACCCCAACATTTTCGACCCCTAAAACACTGAATTTCAATACACCACAAGGAAGTTTTTAAAAATGGCTTTTATAATTGACATCGGTTAAATAAGGTGCTTCCGCAAAACCAATCGATCAATCAGGCAAATCAAAAGAAAAAGAAAAAACCGACAAAGCACACCTAAACAAACTTAAAAAATAGGATGCTTGGGTGATAAATACTAGTTGAATGCAAGAATGAAAGACAGAATCATAAAATGAAACTATTTAAAGATTGAAAAAACGGATATAAAATACTAGCTTATTGATTGAAGATTGGTGCAAGAAAAAATTAGTTATTGCAAACCCGCTTCTGCCCTTCTGGACAGTTAGGGAAACCCTCGCACATTGCACACATTTACTCACAATTATTGATGATTTTATTCGTGTTCGTGATTTTCAATTGCAAATCGCACAAACCAGCCCACAGACCAAAATTTGCAAAAGAGTGCAACCGACTGAAAGGAGCTCACGAACCGGAACAAAGTGGAGCTCGGCAAAGCCAATACCTGATAAAAATAAAATAAGTAATGAGTAATTTTTGCCAACGATCCAAACACTGCGAACATGAAAAAACTCTTTGCTATCGGAGATATTCACGGATGTTTTGATTCCCTAAAAGAATTGGTTGAAAATAAAATTCAACTGGACAAAAATGACAAGCTTATTTTATTGGGAGACTATATTGACCGTGGAAATAAAAGCAAAGAGGTTGTTGATTACATTATCGATTTACAAGAAAAAGACTACAACATAACTCCATTGATTGGAAATCATGAATTATTGCTTCTTGAAACATTAGAAGACGAAAAGAATAAGCCAAAATGGATTCAGAATGGAGGTGACGAAACACTTAAAAGTTTTGGTATTATCTCAATAAAGGATATCTCACCTAAGTATCTTAACTTCTTCACAAATCTTATGAGCTATCTTTCAATCGGAGATTTCCTATTTGTTCATGCAGGATTTAATGACAAAATTTTGAATCCATTTCAGGATACTTATTCAATGGTATGGGAAAGTCAGGTTGAATATTTAAATCCTTTGCTTACTTGTAAAACAATAATTCATGGACACAGACTGATTACAATTGAGCATTGTGAAAAGCAGATAAATGAGAATAAGCAAGTAATAAACATTGATACAGGTTGTGTATATAAAGAAAAAGTAGGATACGGAAAATTGACGGCAATTGAATTGTATTCGAAAAAGCTATTTTCAGTTTAAATTTATACATTTGCTTGTTCGCGATTCGCGAATCGCGAACAAACTCATTTGAATGAAACTAGATTGAAATGAAAAAGCATAATGGGATGCGTCCCCAAGACATTATAGTTCTTTTGAAAATCATAGCCTTTAAGCATGATGATTGGCAGTATAGAGACTTAGCTGTATCAATAAAGATAAGCTTATCAGAAGTGTCGGAGGCGTTGAATAGATGCAAAATTGCTGGCTTGATTGATTCAAAAAAAAGAAAAATAAACATTAACTCATTGAAAGAATTTCTGTTTTTTGGTTTAAAATATGTTTTTCCTGCAGAGCCTGGTGCAATTGTAAAAGGAATACCGACTGCACATTCTGCATCGCCAATTAAAGAACATATTTCAAGCGGTTCTGATGTTTATGTCTGGTCGAGTGCTAAAGGAACTCATCGAGGACAATCCATTGAACCTCTATTTAAATCAATACCTCAAATAGTGCAAGAAGACAAATTATTCTATGAACTGTTGGTTATTGTTGACACAATTCGGGTGGGAAAAGTCAGAGAAATAAACATTGCCAAAGAAGAACTTGAAAAACGTCTAAAAAATGCCTAGTACAAATATCTCGATGCTGCAAACAGTAGCCTTTGGTTTGGGTAATTTAAAAGACGATATGGTATTTGTAGGAGGTGCTGTTGCAGAATTGTACGCAAGTAATCCGGAATTATCTGATATCAGACCAACCCTTGACGTTGATTGTGTAATTGAACTACGCTCAAAAACGGCTCATGCAAAATTAGAAGATAATTTAAGAGCCTTAGGCTTTAAAAATGACACATCGAAAGGAGCTCCAATATGCAGATGGGTGTATCAGGATATTTTAGTTGATGTTATGCCCTCTGATTCAGAAGTGCTTGGTTTTAGTAACATGTGGTATGAAGAAGGAATTGAAAACAAGACTTCAAAAACACTTCCCGATGGAACCGAAATATTTGTGTTTCCTCCAGAATATTATTTAGCAGCAAAAATTGAAGCCCATAAAGGACGAGGTGGTTCTGATTTACGACAAAGCCATGATTTTGAAGACATCATCTACATTCTGGATAATTGCTTGGAACTACTGGAAAATACAACCAATGCTAATGAAAGTGTAAAAGCATATTTAAAAGAAGAATGCTCCAAGTTATTGAATAACGAAGGTTTAACTGAAGGGATAGAAAGTGCTTTGCCTTACGGATCAGAAGAGGAAGCTACAGAAATAATCATGCAGCTCATCAAAAATATCGCAAGTATTGAATAATCGACAATGGAGTAAATCAAATCGTCACCCCAACTATCCTGCCCACAGAACAAATTCCGCTTGCACCCTTTGGAACAACCCGCAGAAAAATTCAAAAAAACACCAACCCCCTATTGCTCAATCCAAATGAATCGCTATCTTCGAAACCACATAACAATAATACTTCGTTGGATTCGGGTGCAACCTGGGACTGACGAAGCGGAGCAGTAAACAACCCCAACATTTTCGACCCCTAAA
>JAFGYE010000037.1 GCA_016936255.1 Marinifilaceae bacterium
AAAAAAGCCCACAACTCCCACCACCAAAAGGATTCACACGATTTAACGCAACTTTAATTTTTTGCCCGATTGGTAATACCCCTTATATAATTTCCAATAAATTCAAAAACTCCTTACCATCTTCGGCTTCAGCAATAACATTAATGCCTTCCATATCTTCCAGAAGAAAACGCAGGCCCTTCCTAAATATTTTGTGATCATCAACAATGATAATTTTTTGCTCTTCCATATCCGAAGTTTTAAAGGTTTACGGTAACAACTGCCATCATACCACCGGTTTCAGGCGTACTTTGGATATTGTGTGTTCCATTTAAGGAGCGAATTCGGCTCAGAATATTGTACAAGCCCATTCCTGATGTTTCGATACTAATCTCTTGTGGATTGAAACCTTTCCCATCGTCAATATAAATAAGATTTAGGGAATTATTCTCTTTTGAAAGTGTAATTTGAATGTTACTGGCCCCGGCATGTTTAATGGTATTGTTGATTAGTTCTGTAACAACTCTGTATATCACCACTTCCACCTGCTGGTTTAACCTGCCTTCCAAATTTTTCGAATCCAATGTAATGTTGATTGATTTGGATAAGTTTATTTGGTTGATAAACGAGTGAATGGCATTTACCAGTCCAAAATCGTTTAAAACATGTGGGCTTAAATTGTTTGATATTTCTTTGATATTGACCAGGGTTTCGCTTACTATTTCCCGCGAAGCCGTAATCATTTTCTCATTTCGATCGCTTAATTTTGATTTTGCAAGGGCGGAAAGATACAAGTTAATACTGGACAGCAATGGACCAATAGAATCGTGAAGATCGGTAGCAAACCTCTTTCTCTCGTTTTCTTCTGTTTCAATAACGGCGTTTAATACTTTGCGTTCTGTTTCTTGTCTAACGCTGATATCACTAATTACTGCCAAGATTAATCTGCTGTCTGACAAATCAATTAAGCTGAAGTGAATCTCAACCGGGAAAGTTGTTTTATCTTTTCTTTGCTGAACCGATTCCAGTTTTAAAGATGGGTTTTTAGGATTTAGCTTTTGCCAGTAGGAATGCAACTGATCCAATTCGAATTTGTGATCCAAAAGAGTCACATTGGAACCAATAATTTCATCGCGTGTATACCCCAGCATGGTAGTTGCCGCCAGGTTAACATCCATAATTTGTCCATCGAAATTAAGGATGATTATTTCATCGGCGGCTTGTTCTATTAAAGATCTCCATCTCTTTTCCGAAGCTTTAATCTTTTTTTCGGCTTCTTTTCTTTGTGTGATATCAATTAAAGTTCCAACCAAATTAATGGCTTGCTTTTGCGATTCGAAATTCATAATTTTTGCTTTCGCCTTCAGCCACATCCAGGTTTTGTTCTTTGCCTGAATCCGAAATTCCACAACAAAAAGATCACTTTGGCCACTTTCCAGTTTTTTCCTTTCCGAAAGAAATACTTTTAAGTCATCCGGGTGAATTAGTCTTTCGACAAATTCGGGCGTGTTTTGAATCAAATCAGAATTATAGCCTAGTTTTTCCCATATATTCTTGCTGATGTAGGTCGTTTTCATGGTGAAATTGTGTTCCCAAACACCATCAGAATTGGCATCAAGCATTCTCAACAGCCTGTTCCTGCTGCTTTTCAACTCTTTATTTTTGGCTAGTAACCGACTTTCATTTCGTTGCCGTTTAATTTTTGTATAGGTAATAATAAGCAGTAATAGAATGATAAATGTAATTAGAATGATGAGGCTAAATTTGTGTTTCGATAAAAATGAGGGAGGCTGATTAATGATTAAACTGCTTTTTGGAAGCTGTTTTGCCTCAATCCCGAACCGTTTCATTTGATTGAAATCGAATTGAAAACTATTGTATCCTTCAGTTACAATTGGAATCGAATTTACATCAACACCATCGATAATTTTAACAGCCAGTTCAGCGGCCAATTTCCCTTGTTTAAAACCACTTGTCAGCATACCGCCAACAATTCCTTCATTAAAATAAAATTCCCATGAGCTATAAATGGGCAGCTGGGTGGCTTCGCGGATTATTTCTATGTTTTCCTGATAAGAAATATAGTTTCCCTCCTTGTCCCGGCTAAAATTAATAAGAAGAATAATATTGGAGTCATCAAGATTTTTCACCTTCTCTACCAAATCTTTAATGGAAAGATTCTCCAGAAATACTAGTTTGACATCTGTTTTTAATTCGGGCCAAAATGAGATGATGTGATTTCGGTTGATCACAGCCGATGTGGTGATATTATCGTTGATTACAACTAAATTTTTGGCTTTTGGATGCAGTTTAAGAGCCTGCTCAATAGTTTGCTTAAAATCGATGTATTCGGTAACTCCTGTAATATTAGCCATTCCTTCAATCAAACTGTTGTCAAATTGATCGATCGAACAGAAAATGATGGGAATGTCCTTAAAGAATTCTTTTTGATAGTCGCGGGTAAAGTAAAGAGCGTTATTGTCTGAAGCAATAACTGCAGAGTAGGGGATTTCCTGATGTTTTAGGCGGTATAATTTTACAAACTCATCAAGGTATTCTTCATCATACCTTCGTTTGGTATCCATGTACTCAAACTGAATTTCGATATTTTCGTGTTGATTCAGAACAGATAGAATTCCTTTTGTGATGTTGTCTGTCCAATTCAACCCTTGATGGTAGGAATGGAGAATCAGTACTTTTTGTCTTCGGGCTGAAACATCCAGCGAGAGAGCCAGTAAGAGAGCAAGAACTAAGAAAATGCACTTGTATATTTTGAGGTGTAATTTCATTCTAATTGGTTATTCTGCAATAAAGTATTTGTCTTCAATTAAGTACAAAATGCAAATTAATAAGTAGAATAACAAGACAGTCTGTACCTTACTCAATTTCAATAATTCTGTTTTTTACTGCATACATTACCAAGGAAGTTGAATTTTTACATGCCGTTTTGCTTAGTAAATTAGACCGGTGGCGGTCAACCGTTCTTTGGCTGATGAATAATTCCTCTGCAATTTCGGCATTGCTGTAGCCATCACATATCAGTTTTAAAACTTCCAATTCCCGTTGTGATAATTTTACAGTTTCGGTTCTTAATTTGTGCAGTCTTTTTTGATCCAGAATATCAACCAAAAGTTCCTGAGAGAAGTAACTTTTTCCGGCCATTACTGCTTCCAGTGCTGAGATCAGTTCATCTGCATCCGAATTTTTAAGCAGAAAACCTTTAACCCCGGCATCTAACATTTGATCGTAGTATTCTTCTTCTCCGTGCATAGACAGAACAATTATTTTCATGTCAGGAAATTTCTCGAGAGCTTTTCGTGTGGCTTCAATTCCATTCATTTCGGGCATGTTAATGTCCATTAAGGCAATATCAATTTGAATATTATCAGCCATTTCGAGAAATTCTTTTCCGTTCGAGGCTTCCCCTACAATGTTAATATTAGGAACATTATTTAATAGAAACCGCAATCCACTTCTAAACATTTTGTGGTCATCCACAATCATTACCCTGTACTCATTCATACTCTTTAAAATTACAGATTAATCTCTACAACTGCCATCATTCCACCACGTTTTGGGTGGCTGTTTATTTTGTGCGAACCGTTTAACGATTTTATTCTGCTAAATACATTATACAAGCCCATTCCCGTTGATGTTCCGGCATTAATTTCCTTGGCATCAAAACCAATTCCGTCGTCAATATAGATAAGAGAAACTAAATTTTCATCTCTTGACAAGTTTATTTCAATATTTGCAGCTTGTGCGTGTTTAATTGTATTGTTAATTAATTCGCTTACCACCCTAAAAATTACAACTTCAACCTGATGGTTGATTCTCTTTTCCATATTTTCAGCAAAAAAACTAATGCTGATGGCCTGCGATAAATTGATTTTATTGGTGAAAGAACGAATGGCTTTTTCCAAGCCGAAATCGTTCAAAATATGCGGGCTCAGGTTGTTCGAAATTTCTTTGATGCTTACCAAAGCTTCATTTACTGCTTCAACAGAAGCTTTTATAATGTTCTTTTTCTCAACTTCCGATTCAAATTTATCTATGGATGAGAGATATAAGTTAATACTGGAAAGCAGCGGACCAATTGAATCATGCAAATCGGTAGCGAATCTTTTTCGTTCACTTTCTTCTGTGTTGATTACTGCATTTAGAATTTTCCGTTCGGTTTTCTGGCGTTCACTAATATCATTTACCAGAGATAAAATCAGTTTACTATCTTCCAGTTCAATTAAGCTTAAGTGAATTTCGACAGGAAAGCTGCTGCCGTCTTTTCTTTTTTGCACCGACTCAAAAGAAAGAGAAGGGTAGGAAGCATTTAATTTTCTCCAATAAGTATGAAGTTCCGAACTGCTGTGTCTGGAATCTATTTCGCTGTAATTTAGGGTCAGAATTTCATCCGCAGAATAACCCAGCCAATTGCATGCCGCCGAATTGGCATCCAGAATATTGCCGTCAGTATTGTAAATTAGTATTCCATCGGAGGCCTGTTCAATTAAGGAACGCCATCTTTTTTCCGAGACTCTCAACTTTCGTTCTTCGCTTTTTATTGTTTCTTCGGCTTCTTTTCGTTGGGTGATATTAATTAGTGTACCAACAATGTTTAAAGGTTTTCCATTTTGGTCATAATCAAGAATTTGTCCTTTTGCTTTGAACCACATCCAGTGTTTTGTGCTTGTAAAAATTCTGAATTCGACAATAAACAACGCGCTATAGCCCAATTTGTTTTGCCGGTGTTTTTGTTTGATGATGATTAAATCCTCCGGATGAATAATTTTACAGAGAAGATCTTTTGTGTTTGAAATCGTTACAGATTTATAGCCTAATTTATCCCATATGATCTTGCTAATATAGGTTTGATCGTTTGCGAAATTATGCTCCCAAACACCATCTGAATTTGCATCCAGCATTCGAAGAAGCCTGTCCCGGCTGCTTTTAAGTTCCAGATTTGCTTCTTCTAAATTTTCAGTACGTACTTTAACAAGTTCCAAAAGATTGTGCCGGTGATCTTCCAGCTCCTTATTTTGTTTGATAATTTGTTCGGTTTGTAATTCCAGTTTTTCGTTGGCAAACACAACTTCTTTTGTTCTGTCGGCTACCCTTCGGTCCAATTCTTCATTTTCCTGAATCAGTTTTTTCTCATTTTGCTCCCTTTTCAATTTCGAGTACCTTAAGATAATTGCAATGATTAAACCGAATATAATTATTACAAATAGTGATGTTTGGTATTGGGGAACAATAGGAGGCGGTTGGTTGCTGATGAAACTACCTTTGGGAAGTTGTTTAGGGAGAATTCCAAAACGTTTCATTTGTTCGAAATCGAATTTGAAATTGTTGTATCCGGAGTGAATAACCGGAATTTTATTGATCTCTTTCCCATGCAATACCTTAAGAGCAATTTTAGCAGCTAATTCTCCTTCTTTATATCCACTTGTGAGCATCCCTCCAACAATACCCTCGTTAAAATAGAATTCCCAACTACTATAGATTGGTAATTTTGTTGCCTTTCGTATAATTTCAATATTTTCCTGATAGGAGATAAAATTTCCTTCTTTATCGCGGCTAAAATTCAGAAGGTAAATAATGCTGTTGGGATCAAGGTTTCTCACCTGATCAACCAGTTCATCAATGAGTAAATTCTCCAAAAAAATAAGTTCAACATCGGTATGTAAGTCAGGCCAAAAAGATTTGATATTATTTCTGTTCAAGATTGCTGATTGGGTCTGATTGTCGTTAATCACAACCAATTTTGTTGCTTTAGGATGCAAACGCAAGGCTGCTTCAATCGTTTTTCGGGAGTCAATTTCTTCGGTAACACCAGAAACTTGTTCAATTCCTTTCACTAACTGATCGGAGAATTGATTAATAGAACAAAAAATTATTGGTGTGTTTTTAAAGAAATTGGTATAGTAATCCCTTACAAAATCCAATGCATTGTTGTCAGAAACAATGATGGCATCAAATTTATTTTTTAGGTGTTTGAGACCATAAAGATTAGCGAATTCTTTCAGATATTCGGGATTTGAATTCCGCTTTGTGTCCATGTATTCAAACATCAGCTCAACATTGTCTTCACGACCCAAAACAGACTGTATTCCTGCACTTACATTATCGGTCCAATTCAATCCCTGATGGTAGGAATGCAGAATAAGTACTCTTTGTTTTCTTGCAGAAGCTTGAAATGCAAAAAGGAAAATGAAGAAAATCAGAAGGAGAGTCTTCCAATAAATGTTACTTATATTACTCATATTCTGTTTATACTTCTCCATCGTAAAATGGTTATATCAGGTCGATTCCAAAGGATGGGTAAGATACAAAGGCTAAAGATGATATGCTATGTTGTAAAATACCCAATTTGGGCACCTTTATGGTTTCGGATTTTCAGATTTATTGCCTGAAATATATCTATTTAATGTTCTGTGTTAGAACAGCTTCTCCGTTTAGGATTTTTTTTGCAAGACTTTGTATGGTACGTTCTTTTACGAGAACAGTATAATTTTTTCGCAATTCTGAGAAATCATCATGCAAAGGGCATTTGTTTTCATAGTCGCAGCTTTTAAAACCAAAGCTACAGCTGATAAAAGATTTTTCTCCATCAATTGCTGTAATAATTTTATAGAGTTGAAGGTCTTCATTCTCCTTATCAAAGAAAAACCCGCCATTTCTTCCTTTCAAACTTTTTATTAGATCGAAGCGGGTTAGTACCTGCAATATTTTTGCAGTGAAGTGTTCAGGCGATTCTATATTTTCGGCTATTTCCTTAAATCCCGGACGTTTTTCTTTCCAGTTTTGCAACTGGATATAAACCAGTGCACGAATCGCATATTCGGCAGTCTTTGAGAGCATAAATATTCTGAATTATTAGTACTTGTTGTATTTCGACTTGAACCGTACTTAATAATTGAAGTCAAAATCCAGAAAAAGACAAAGGGGTCTTTTAGTCGCTAAATTAGATTAATATTTTAACAATTACAAAAGGGAGGAAATAAGGGGAATGGGATTACAGAAGGTGTTTTGAGAGGGAACAAAAGAGGCAAAATCAATTTTGATTCTGCCTCTTTTTTCTATTTTTTAGCTGTAAATAGCTTCAGCACTAATTTCCTGGTTCTGATTTATTTACAGGCCCAATACTTTAGCACCTTGCTTAAACACAACATCTTTTGGAATACCGGCATTGTTTACACGATCTAAATCTTTCTGAAGATCTTCACGAATAAAGCCTCTTTCAGCAATCATTTGCTGTGCAGCTTCATAGTTTCCATCGCCCTGAACAATTAGAATTTGTTTTCCCAATTCATTCATAGCGGCTTTCATTTTCCCAAAATCAACTTTGTAAGTTCCTGTTTCTGCATTTCTTGTAAAGGCACCTTGTTCTTCGAAGAAATAGAAACGGATCATATTTGCTTTTCCGTGAGCACTGGCAGCACCAAAACGTACCGATCGGAAAATGCCAGCCATAAAAGTAACGTAATTATCCATCAGCTTGTCAGCATCCAGTTCGCCCCACTCAGCCATTTGTGTAATCATATACAAACCAAGAATATCTGCTTTTCCTTCTTCAATAGAAGTATAAGTATCTTTTAATGCCTTACGTACGCTTTCCTGATCTTTTAAAGTGTATTTAATACCCAAACCGTGAGCCACTTCGTGAAACATCACATTTTCGAAGAAAGCATCAAAGGTTACGTTTTTACGTTGACTTTCGTCCATTAATAAATCTGAAATAGGAACTAGAATCTTATCGAATTTAGCTTTCATTGCATTTTTCAACTGCAATTTTCTTGATCCTTTTTGAGCGTGAACACGAGGATCGTTTGGCAGGTTAATAGCAATGTTCTTGCTGCCCGCATTGCAATCGCCCGCATAGTAGATTACGTCATAAACATTCATATCCGCATTAGCATTCGCTTTTTCTGCTTTGTACTCGGCAGGAACAGGAAGTCCCTCCTGCAGGCGAGGTAGTAAAGAAGCGAATTTTGACAATTTTTCGCTCCAGACTTTGTCTTTCACCAAAATCTGACCAGAGTGCGAAGCTTTGTATCCGTAAAGGGCATCTTCGTATGTTTCGATAGGACCAACAACAAAATCGATTGTGTTGGTTTTCATATCCATCCAAGCCAAATCAGAAGCCAGGTAATCATCTGTTAAAAGAGCTGTTGAACGCAGCTCAAGATATTTTTTCAGACCAGCATCTTCAGCTAATTCTGAGGCTTTTAGTAACAAATCAGCAGCTTTTTCAATTTGTTCCTGATACGCAATATGATAGGGAACCACTTTAAGGTCACCATTTTCGTCGCGCTCAATTTTTGTGTACCAATCAGTTTTCAATTCATCTTCGATGGCATCAAATTCTTCTGGAGTCATGTCGCCTGGATAAAAGTTTGCACCTTTAGGTTTTGCTCCAAATCCATCAATGAAAGGAAGGTTATTGTTTAGACGATCCCAAGGGCCGTAATTTATTTTTGAATAAGCAATGGCAGCAGGATCGGTAAGCGTTCCTAAAAATTCTGCTTTGTCTCCAATTGCGTCTTTCCAGAATAACTCTTCCATAATATCAGCAGCGTCCATTAAAATTGGAAGCATTTGTTTTTCGTTTTCGGTCAGTTTACTGATGTCTGTTGTTAGTTCAAATTCAGCGTACTGATCTACTAATTTTTGTATTGGAGAAACCTCAGCTTGTTTGGTTGGTTTTTCATTACAAGCCACAAAGCCTAAACTCAAGGCCAGCAACAATGTAATTGAAGCAATTTTTTTCATTTGAGTATGTAATTTAAGTTAGAAAATGTTGTTTGGTTTTGATTTGTTCAACAATAAAATTGAAGAATTATTTTTTACATTGCAAGATCTTCTGTCAGTAATCAAAAATACGGCAAAGAATTGTTTTATCAAGATTTACCTTGCATTAATTAACTTAAACAAGCTAACAATTATAAAAATGAAGAATAAATATTTAATTGCTGCCATTCTTGTATTTGGTCTGTTGCAGACATCATTGGCAAAAAAGAAGGAAGAGGAAAAGAAAAGTTATCAGTTTACCATCGAAAAACAGTTGAAGACAAGTCCGGTGAAAAATCAGTACCGTTCCGGAACTTGCTGGTCTTTTGCAAGCATTTCATTTTTGGAATCGGAAATTATTCGATTGGGAAAAGAGGAAGTGGATCTTTCGGAGATGTTTATTGTGAACCGTAACTATCATTTACGTGCCAAGGATTATGTCCGTTTTCACGGGATGAAAAGTTTCTCTGCCGGAGCAGAAGGCTGGGATGCTTTGAACGTTGTAAAGGATTTTGGTTTGATTCCGCAGGAAGCTTATTCAGGAAATACCTTTGATGAAACAATGCCGGTGCACGGCGAAATGGATGAGGTTTTGAAAGCCTATGTTGATGCTGTGGTGAAAAACAAGAACAAAAAAATTACTCCGGTTTGGATGAGAGGATTTGATGGGATTCTGGATGTTTACTTAGGTGAGATACCAGAGACTTTTACGTACAATACTAAAGAATACACACCAAAGTCTTTCGCAAAGGAACAAGGCCTTAATATGGACGATTACGTAACAATTACTTCCTATACACATCATCCGTTTTACGAAAGCTTTATTTTCGAAGGACCGGATAACTGGTCGTTGGGAGAGGTGTACAATTTACCAATGGATGAAATGATGCAGGTTGTTGATAATGCCATTGAGAATGGATACAGTCTTGCCTGGGGAAGCGATGTTAGTGAAGATGGATTTGCATATCGTAAAGGTGTGGCTGTAGTTCCCGAAACCGAAGAAAAAAGCATGGATAATGCGGAAATTTCGAAATGGGAGAAAATGAGCAAGGATCAGAAAGCGGCATACGGAACAGAATATCCTGTGAAAGAAAAAGAAATAACACAAGAAATGCGTCAAATTGCGTTTGATAATTACGAATCGACCGAAGATCATTTGATGCACATGGTAGGTATTGCGAAAGATCAGAATGGCAGCAAGTATTACCTGATTAAAAACTCTTGGGGAACCGACAACAATCCTTACGATGGATATTTTTATGCATCGAAGGCATTTGTACAGTACAAAACCGTTGGTTTGCTATTGCATAAAGATGCGATTCCTGCCGAGATTGCCAAGAAACTGGGATTGAAATAAAATCCAAATACTAAATGAAGTGGGCTTGGATGAAAATTCAAGCCCTTTTTTATGCAAAACACCTCCTCCCACATGGGAAGGAGGTGAAAAAAAAGCAATGGAAACGAATTTCCATTACAAATATCTTCTGAGCTTATCCAATTTTCGCTTTATCAGTAACAACATAGTATCTCGGATCATCAATATCTCTCAAAATAACGGTTCTAAAGTGATCATCGGCACGTTGCAGTAAAGTAATACAGTCATCACTTAAGTGTTTCAATTTAATGGTTTTTCCGGCATTTTCATACTTCTGAACCAAATTACTGATTGCTTCAATTCCCGAATGGTCGGTTACACGTGATTCGATAAAATCAATTTCTACCGATTCAGGATCATTTTCGACATCAAATTTGTTATTGAAAGTGGTAATGGAACCAAAAAATAAAGGACCCCAAATTTCATATATTTTAGTACCATCTTCCCGAAATGATCTTCTTGCACGGATTCTACGGGCATTTTCCCAGGAAAAAGCAAGAGCACTTACGATAACACCAACCAGTACTGCAATGGCAAGATCGAAGATAACAGTTAGGCCGGATACAAGAATCAATACAAAGGCATCGGCTTTTGGTATTTTAAGTAATACATTAAAGGTTGACCAGGCAAATGTTCCGATAACCACCATAAACATTACTCCCACAAGTGCAGCGATTGGCACCATTTCGATATAAGGAGAGGCAAAAAGAATAAATATCAATAAGGTAGATGCAGCAATAATACCCGATAGTCTTCCTCGTCCGCCCGATTTTACATTAATCAGCGATTGACCAATCATGGCACATCCGCCCATACCACCAAAAAATCCGGTAACGATATTGGCTGCCCCCTGAGCCATACATTCGCGGTTTCCGTTTCCACGGCTATTGGTAATTTCGTCCAGTAAATTCAAAGTCATTAGCGACTCAATAAGACCAATGGCAGCTAAAATTACCGCATAAGGAAGAATAAAGGCAACGGTAGTCCAGTTGAAAGGAACCATTACAAACAATTGACTCTGGAAAGAAGGCAAACCACCTTTAAGACCAGTACCGCCGCCATCTCTAATAAATGATCCAACAGTGCTGACATCAAGATTCCCAAATATTACAATGGCCGATACAGTTAAAATTGCAACAAGAGCTGCAGGTATTTTACTTGTAATCTTAGGAAGAAGATACATGATACTCATGGTGAGAATAACCAAACCAACCATCGTATATAGAACTTTATCTGCTGCCCAAAAAGTTTCACGGTTTATATGTAGGGTGTAGTCTGAGAAAGAAATAGCATTCCAATTAATTACCTGTGGAAACATCCCTAGCTGCGACATGAAAATAACAATGGCCAAACCATTTACAAACCCCATCATAACAGGGTGGGGAATGAGTCTGATGAATTTACCAAACTTGAAAACACCGGCTAAAAATTGAAGAACACCTGCCAGAATTATTGTTGCGAACAAATAGTTCAAACCCATATCCTGAACAGGATTAGCCATTGCCATTCCCAGATCATTTCCTTCTTTTACAAGGCTGACTAAAACAACTGCCATGGCTCCGGTAGCTCCGGATATCATTCCCGGGCGACCACCAAAAACAGAAGTAATTAAACCAACCATAAAGGCAGCGTAAAGCCCAACTAACGGATCAACACCAGCCACAAAGGCAAAAGCAACCGCTTCTGGTACCAACGCAAGAGCTACGGTTAATCCGGATAATATATCATCTTTTGAATTTGCTACTTTCTTTCTGAAAAAATCTACCATATGTTATCATCAAAATTTTGAATAAGTCGGCAAAACTAGGTTTTTAATATTTAGGAATGCTGGTACTGGGGTATAGAATTCACTTTTATTTGAGCGAAAACGATTTATGTGCTGCCTAAGATGTTTCGGGAAGCTTGATTTCGTTCTCATTTACAATTTTGCACCATTAAATTTGAAATATAAATAGACTTCTTTCCGGAGAATATTTTTTTTCATTCTCTTAAATTCCTTAAATTGAAATCAGTAATAAAAGAGGGAATGATTCTGATTGAAACTCTTATTTGCCCGGACCAGTTTTAGGGGAATGTGAAAAAGATTGATATCGATTATTAATCAGTGTGTGATGAAAAGAGTAATTAAGGACTTTAAAAGCATTGGCGTTGAGTTAATTCAACATTTGATAAAAACCTTTCCCGATGGAATTTATGAAGATGATTTGATAAGCATTACCAAACCAAATGGTGATAAAATAAATGTTGTGGAGCTGCATACTGAAGATACCATCTATTTAATTAAAATGAATCAGGAACTTCAGACCCGAATTGATTCTTTTACAGGAGATTTTGAAGGACTTGATCCCTATTCTGATGGGTATAGAGATAATCCTTAGTCTTCAGTTTTGGTTAAAATTGCAATTGACGATTTGATGATTCCCAATTTGTCGTATCCACATTCCCGATACAATTCCTGTTGAGTTCCTTGTTCTATCCACTTATCGGGTACACCCAAGCGTTTTACCCTGGCCCGGTAATGGTTATCATTTACAAACTCGATGACTGCAGAACCTAATCCGCCAATAATACACCCATCTTCAAGAGTGATAACCTGATCGTGTTTTCCAAGAACCTCATGCAGTAATTCGGTATCAATAGGTTTCAGATATCTCATGTCGTAATGAGCAATCGAGTAGCCGTCTTTTTCCAGTTCTTCAATGGCATCCACAGCTTCCACGCCAATAGCTCCAATCGATAGAATTGCAAGATCTTTTCCGTCTTTTAGTTTTTGGCCTTTGCCAACAGGAAGAATCTCAAAAGGTTTTTGCCAATCAAGAATACGACCCTTACCTCGAGGGTAACGAATAGAAAAAGGACCCATATTTTCTTGTTGGGCAGTAAACATCAAATTTCTCAACTCAATCGCATCAAGAGGAGACGCAATAGTCATATTTGGAATGCACCGGAAGAAGGCCAGGTCGTAAACGCCATGATGAGTTGCACCATCGGCACCAACAACACCGCCACGATCCAGGCAAAATACAACATTTACATTTTGCAGGGCTACATCATGAATTACCTGATCGTAAGCTCTTTGCATAAATGATGAGTAGATAGCACAAAAAGGTAATTTTCCTTTTGCCGCCAGTCCCCCAGAGAAAGTAACTGCATGCTGCTCTGCAATTCCCACATCAAATGCCCGATCAGGCATTTTTTCCATCATGATATTTAATGAACTGCCGGTTGGCATTGCAGGAGTGATTCCAACAATTTTATCATTCATTTCGGCTAGTTCAACTAAGGTATTGCCAAAAACTTCTTGAAATTTTGGTGCTTGCGGACTCTTGGATTCAGTTTGTAAAATTTCACCTGTTACTTTGTCAAACATTCCTGGTGCATGCCAGTAGGTCTGGTCTTGTTCTGCCAGTTTAAAACCCTTTCCTTTTTGCGTAATAACATGCAGAAGCTTTGGTCCGGAAATTTTTTGCAAATCACTTAAAACTTTCACCATATGATTTACATCATGTCCATCAACAGGTCCAAAATACCTGAAGTTAAAAGCTTCAAAAATGTTACTCTGTTTTAGCAGAATGGTTTTGATTCCATGTTCTACTTTCTGAAATATTTTTTGAGTATTTGGATTTAACCGGTTTAATTTCCCTAAAAACCGCCAAACATCATTCTTTACTTTATTATAGGTTTGAGAAGTGGTGATATCAAGCAAATAGTTATTTAAACCACCAACATTTGGGTCAATTGCCATATTGTTATCATTCAGAATCACCAATAAGTCAGCATTGTTATTCGCAGCATTGTTCAATCCTTCAAAGGCCAAACCGGCAGTCATCGACCCATCACCAATTACGGCAACTGTTTTTCGATCGGTCTCTCCATTTAAATGCGCGGCAGTGGCCATTCCCAATGCTGCAGAAATCGACGTCGAGGAGTGTCCAACAGTAAACGCATCGTATTCACTTTCGTTTCTGTTAGGGAAACCACTTATCCCTTTGTATTTTCTGTTGGTATGAAAAACATCTTTTCTTCCTGTAAGAATTTTATGTCCGTATGCCTGATGACCAACATCCCAAATCAGGTTGTCGTAGGGAGTATTTAGCACATAGTGAAGGGCAACGGTAAGTTCCACCACACCCAAACTGGCACCAAAATGCCCTGGATTACACGAAACTTCTTCAATAATTTCTTGGCGCAATTCTTCACAAACCTGAATAAGGTCGTCTTCTGATACCTTTTTCAGATCGGATGGAATATTGATTTTATCTAAAATTTTTTTTTCAGACTTGGCCATGTACGAAATCCCCCTTTTTATCGTTTAACAGAATAAGAATTTGTTTATCAATCACTTTTTTAAATTGATCTTAGATAAACAGATCATTCCGGAAGAAAAATTATGCACGAAGATAGTAATAAAAACGAAAGTATTCTTTCATTTAGTGATGACGATACCGTGTCAGATTCTTATATTTGTTTGTGCTTTTTTTGTAACGGATTGCATCTGTCTTTAGGTAATGTTCTGTTTTGTAGATTTTTTTTTAGTAAATAACAGATGTCAGATATAGAGTCTTAGGTGCTCCCGAAAAAAGAGAATCTGAATACTTTATAATTAGATTAGATAATAAGAATGATTAATAAGTGGTATTAGTTCGTAGTAAAGGAAATAAATAATAATAAACATGTTCAAAAAAACGAGCCCGCTGGTATTTATTTTAGTATCAGTTTTTCTATGTTTTTCTTGTG
This sequence comes from Marinifilaceae bacterium, assembly GCA_016936255.1. Taxonomy (GTDB): domain Bacteria; phylum Bacteroidota; class Bacteroidia; order Bacteroidales; family Marinifilaceae; genus Labilibaculum. Next base: position 14,876 of record JAFGYE010000037.1, read on the forward strand.
TTCCTACAAGACAATTTCAAGAGCTTCAATTTAAACAACAAAATTGTCAGGATGAATTGGAGATGGAAAAGGAAAAAAATCTTAAGCTAAGTGAGTCAAACAACGAATTGAGTGGAAAGCTTGAGGTTTTGGATGAAAAATATAAAAACATTGTTGCCGATACGATGCAAATATCGCAACGCCTTCAATCTGCACGGGAACGATTGAGCAGAATAGAAAAGAGCAATCAGGATTTGCTTAATCAATTGGCTGGAATGCAGGCGGGAAACGAGAAAGAAACCAAAGCTTTATTAGGGCAGATTAAAAAAGCTCAGAATGAATTAAGGCTGCGTGAAGATGAAGTTCTTTCTTTGGAAAAAGAAATGGATGCCCGCAAACGAACTCTGGATGCCTTACAGGCTGAATTGAATCGGAGAGATAAGCGTTTGCAGGAATTGGAATCGGCTTTAAATAGAAAAGATGAGGCCGTTAAGGCATTAAAGCAAAAGGTGATGAATGCCCTTACCGGATTTGAAGGCAATGGTTTGTCGATCACCACTAAAAATGGAAAGGTTTATGTTTCCATGGATGAAAAGCTCCTTTTTAAGTCGGGAAGTTATCAGGTGGATCAAAGAGGAGTGGACGCATTAGGACATTTAGCGGGTGTATTGGCCCAAAACAAAGATATTAATGTAATGATTGAAGGTCATACCGATAATGTTCCTTACAAGGGTATCGGTGAGCTAAAAGACAATTGGGATTTAAGTGTGAAAAGAGCAACATCGATTGTTAGGATACTGATTTTAAATGCTGGAATTGATGCTGAAAGACTTACCGTTGCGGGTAGAAGTAAATACGTGCCGATTGGTACTAATGCAACCGCCGAAGGTCGTAGTAAAAATCGTAGAACTGAGATCATTCTCACCCCAAAATTGGATGAGTTGTTTAAGATTCTAGAAAGTAACTAAATAATGTTTTAATGATCTCATATCTTAATTTTGATATCTCAAATCCTTAAAATATGAAGCTTAATAAGTCGATCATCGGAATGGTGCATGTTCAGGCATTGCCTGGAACGCCGAAGAATAAATATTCCTTGGCAAAGATTTGTGAAATTGCTGTGTTAGAGGCTAAGCAATACGAGGAGGCCGGCTTGGATGCCATCATGATTGAGAACATGCACGACGTTCCGTATTTAAAAGGATCTGTTGGACCGGAAATAACCGCCTCTATGGCAGTTGTTGCAAAATCGTTACGTGATGCTGTAAAATTGCCTTTGGGAATTCAGATTCTGGCAGGAGCCAATAAAGAAGCTCTGGCCGTAGCAAAAGCTGCAAATTTTCAATTTATCCGTGCCGAGGGTTTTGTATTTGGGCATGTTGCCGACGAGGGTTATATCGATTCTTGTGCCGGGGAGTTGATGCGGTATCGAAAAGCAATTGGAGCAGAAAATGTTCTTGTGTTTACCGATATTAAAAAGAAGCACAGCTCGCATGCCATTACTGCCGATGTGGATATTGATGAAACAGCGGAGGCTGCCGAATTTTTCCTAAGTGATGGTGTAATTGTTACAGGCTCTTCAACAGGCAGAGCTGTTTATTTGCACGAGTTAAAAAGCTTAAAGGATAAAATTCACATTCCTGTATTAATTGGATCTGGTATTACTGCAGAGAATCTTTCGGAGTATTGGGATTATGCTTCTGCTTTTATTGTTGGTTCGCATTTTAAGAAAGATGGATATTGGGAGAATGACATTTCTGATGAGCGGTTGAAAATATTTATGCAAACAGTTAAGAAATTAAGAAACCAATAATTGTTAAAAAAAAGCTGCCTTTATGGGCAGCTTTTTTATTAATTATATTGTCATGATATCTTTCTCTTTTTCAACCAGCAAGTCATCAATTTTTTTGCTGAACTTGTCGGTAAGCTTTTGAACAAAAGCTTCTGCATCTTTTTCGATGTCTTCAGATAAACCTTCTTTCACCAGTTTTTTTAATTCAACATTGGTATCTCTTCTGGCATTTCGGATGCTTACTTTTGCATGTTCGCATTCTGATTTAGCTTGTTTAACCAAGTCGTTTCTGCGTTCTTCGGTCAAAGGAGGTATATGAATACGGATTAATTCTCCATTATTATCCGGGTTAAAACCCAGATTTGAATTCATAATCGCTTTTTCAATTTGTACAATCATTGGTTTTTCCCAAGGTTGGATTGCAATAGTTCTTGGATCGGGCACGCTTAGATTGGCAACCTGAGCCAATGGAGTCATGTTTCCGTAGTAATCCACCATCACACCATTCAACATGCTTGGATTTGCTCTTCCGGCACGAATTTTTACTAATTCTTTTTCAAGATGGTCAACAGCAGCTTCCATCTTTTCCTGCGTATCATCCAGATACATTTGAACTTCTTCAGTCATCGGAGAAAGATTTTTATATGTTTTTATTGATCAATGTATAGTGTTTACAAAAATAGCAAAAATCTATAATCAAATAAAGATAGTTCTTTTTTACTAAAACTAAAATGCATCAGTAGCAAAGAGCTAATGGCAGTTAATTGTGAACTAATGTCCCAATATTTTCACCTTCAATTACTTGCTTTAAATTTCCTTTTGTATCCATATCAAAAACAATTATTGGTAAATTGTTTTCTTTACACATTGTTGTTGCCGTTAAATCCATAATTCTTAAATCTTTGTTGTAGATTTCATCGAAAGTAATGGTTTCAAATTTTACAGCGGCACTGTCTTTTTCAGGATCAGCAGTATATATGCCGTCAACACGGGTTCCTTTAAGCATTACATTCGCTTCTATTTCAATTCCACGAAGAGAAGAACCAGTATCTGTTGTAAAATACGGATTTCCTGTTCCGGCAGAGAAGATCGTAACACAACCTTCAGAAAGGTAGTCTACCGCTTTTTGTTTCGAATAGAATTCACCAATTGGCTCCATTCGAATGGCTGTTAAAACCCGTGATTTACATTGGATGGCTTCCAAAGCTGAGTTAAGGGCCAGACTATTAATTACTGTAGCCAGCATTCCCATTGAATCGCCTTTAACACGGTCGAAACCTTTAGCGGCACCGCTTAATCCACGAAAAATATTACCGCCGCCAATTACGATTCCAACTTGAACGCCAAGATCTGTTATTTCTTTAATTTGTTCGGCATAGTCACTCAATCGTTGTGAATCAATTCCATATTGTTGATCACCCATTAATGATTCGCCACTTAATTTCAGTAGTACACGTTTGTATTTAACCATTCTTTCAGATTTTTATACCCAAAGTTGAGAAAATTCTACGATAAGATAAAAAAAAAGAGTTCCGGAAAGGAACTCTTTTTATATGTAATAATAATTGTATTAAGCATTTAATGTGAAACGCATCATTTTCGTCACAGTTAAATCTTTGTCAGATTCAGCAAGATACTGCTTAACAGTTTGCTTGTTGTTTTTAACAAAGTCCTGATTCAATAATGTTGATTCTTTAAAGAATTTAACCAATCGGCCTTCTGCAATTTTATCAAGCATAGCCTCAGGTTTTCCTTCTAAACGAGCTTTTTCTTTTGCGATTTCAAGTTCTTTTGCAACTACATCAGCATCAACATCATCCTTATCTATACTTATTGGAGCCATAGCTGCAGCTTGCATAGCAACGTCTCTAGCCATTTGCTCATCCATTGATTTGTTAAAACCAATCATAGTAGATAATTTGTTTCCTGCGTGAATATAGGCAACAGAATATTCTGCTTCCATTTTATTATAGAAACTTAAATCGATTTTCTCACCGATAACACCGGTTTGCTCAGTAACGTGTTCTTCAACTTTTCTTCCTTCAAGCTCTAAAGCTTTCAAAGCTTCAAGATCTGCAGGCATGTTTGCCAAAGCTAAATCAAGAATTTTAGTTGCAAATTCTACGAAACTCTCATTCTTAGCAACGAAGTCGGTTTCACAGTTTAGAGTGATCATTACACCACTTTTCTTATCTTCAGAAACTTTCGCTAATACAACACCTTCAGTTGCTTCTCTGTCGGCACGTTTGTTAGCAATCGCCATTCCTTTTTTACGAATAATGCTTACCGCTGCGTCAAAATCCCCTTCAGCTTCAGTAAGAGCATTTTTACAATCCATCATTCCTGCGCCAGTTGCTTTACGCAATTTGGCTACGTCTGCTGCTTTAATAGACATGATATATCTAATTTTTTGTTAGTTAATTATTCCTTATCATTCTTTTCTTCTTCAGTAGCTGGAGCTTCTGGAGTTGTTTCTGCAACTGGTGCTTCTGGAGCAACTTCTACAGCTGGAGCAACTTCGGCAACTGGTGCTTCATTTGCAGGAGCATCTGCTTTCTTAGCTTTTTTAGGCTTAGAAGCTTTCTTTTCAGTTGATTCAGTATCTTTTTCTACTTTTCTTTCCGATAAACCTTCTTTAATAGAAGCGGTTACAATGTCAAGAATGATAGAAACAGAGCTGGAAGCGTCATCATTACAAGGAACTACAAAATCAATACCTTCTGGGCTTGAGTTTGTATCAACCATTGCAAAAACAGGAATACCCAAACGGTTTGCTTCTTTAACAGCGATATATTCTTTCATTACATCAACTACAAATAGAGCTGCCGGTAATCTGGTCAGATCAACAATACTACCTAAGTTTTTTTCCAACTTAGCTCTTTGACGAGATACTTGTAGTCTTTCTCTTTTAGATAGGTGGTTAAGAGTTCCGTCACCTTCCATTTTGTCAATGGTAGACATTTTCTTAACAGCCTTTCTGATAGTAGGGAAGTTAGTTAACATACCACCTGGCCAACGCTCAGTTACATATGGCATATTTACTGCTGCTACTTTTTCAGAAACGATTGATTTTGCTTGCTTTTTAGTAGCAACAAAAAGAATTTTTCTTCCTGATTTAGCGATTTGTTTCAATGCTGCGGCGGCATCATCCAGCTTTACAGCTGTTTTGTGCAAGTCGATAATGTGAATTCCATTGCGCTCCATGAAAATATAAGGAGCCATTTTTGGATTCCATTTTCTAGTCAAGTGACCAAAGTGGCAACCTGCTTCTAATAATTCTTCAAATGTAGTATTTGACATTTTTGTTTTTTTTAATCGTTTACATTCATTTTATGGCAATTGCTAAGTAGTTCGAAAATCGAAGTCTTACCAATTTAGATACTAAACTTGCCACAAAAATTTTAACGCTTGCTAAATTGAAATTTCTTACGTGCTTTAGGTTGACCTGGTTTTTTACGTTCAACCTCACGAGGATCGCGAGTCATGAAACCTGCAGTTCTTAGTGCTGATTTTGATTCTGCATCAATTTTAACAAGTGCTCTGGAGATCGCCAAACGAAGAGCTTCTGCTTGACCTGTAACTCCACCGCCATCAAGATTTACTTTGATGTCATACTTATCGGCTACCTCTAAAAGGTTTAAAGGTTGCTGAACGATGTACTGTAGAGTTCCGGTAGTAAAGTACTCTTTAAGCTCTTTTTTGTTGATGGTAATCTGACCTTTACCTTCGCTAACGTATACACGGGCAACAGCTGCTTTTCTACGTCCAATAGCATTAATAACTTCCATACCTACTTATTTAATTGTGTTTAAATCTAATTTCTTTGGCTGCTGAGCTTCGTGTTTGTGCTCAGGACCTACAACTACATATAGGTTTGAGTAAAGAGTTCTTCCTAAACGATTTTTTGGAAGCATACCTTTAACAGCCTTCTCAATTAATCTTTCTGGGTGTTTCGCCATAAGATCAGCTGGAGTATGAATTCTTTGTCCACCTGGGTGTCCGGTGTAAGAAAAATACTTTCTGTCTGTCATTTTGTTTCCAGTCATACGTATTTTCTCAGCATTGATAATAATCACGTTGTCTCCACAATCAACATGAGGAGTGTAATTTGGCTTATATTTACCTCTAATCAGCTTTGCTACTTTAGAGCTAAGTCTACCTAACACCTGGTCTGCTGCATCAATAACAATCCACTCTTTAGTGGCGGTTGCTTTGTTTGCAGAAACTGTTTTGTAACTTAATGTATCCACGTTAAAAACTTTTAATAAATAATACTTTTAATACAATTATTCCAATTTGGCTTGCAAAAGTACAAGAATCCTATAAATACACCAATTTTTTTAACGATTTATTGATGAAGAACTTAACCTGATGTGGATAATCGGGTAATGTGGAGGAGTTAAGTCTGTCAAAAAATCAAATCGATATATTTCCCAATATTGAATCCTTTACTTGCTAAGGGTAGTAGAATCAAGTTGTTGGGGTGGGGAGTCTTCATAAGAAAGCCCATCGTCACAATTTCACTGCAAAAGTATGAAATAAATTTATTTTTGAAGTCTCTTTTTAGTATTTTTTTAGAAAGAAATGCAATTGGAAGATTTGATATGCAGGAACTAAGGGGTGATTGTATTTGATAATTATAAATATTGAAAGGAATGAGTGTTCGATTAAAAAGAGATTTTTTTCTGAAGGATATAAATATAGTAGCCTGTCAGCTGATAGGAAAAATCATTGTTAGAAAATTTGATACAAGGAAAGAAGAGCGGTTTAGAATAACAGAAATTGAAATTTATGTGGGAGAGGAAGATCTGGCATCTCATGCATCAAAAGGGCGTACTAAAAGAACAGAGGTAATGTATTCTTGCGGTGGGTGCGTTTATGTTTATCTAATTTACGGGATGTATTGGATGCTGAATATTGTAACCGGGAAAAAGGATCAAGCTCAGGCAATATTAATTCGTGGTGTTGAAGGAATTGATGGTCCGGGTAAAATCGGACAGCAATTGAAGTTGGATAAGAGTTTTTATGGAGAGAATCTGGAGAGCTCGAATCGAATTTGGGTGGAAGATGATGGTACGTCGTACAATTATACCGTTCATCCCAGAATTAATGTGGAATATGCGGGTGATATATGGAAAAACAAGTTGTATCGTTATAAAATTGAGAAAGCAAAGCTTTAATTCCAGCTCACTTTTTTCAGAAAGAAATCTCCATTGATTCTGAGATAGATTGCTGTGGCGTAATTCGTATTTGAATTTATTGGATTGTGATAAAGATCTATTTTAGCTCCCAAATTGATGCCTTTACTTATCTTCCGCTCATAGAAATACTTAAATGTAACAAATTGTCTTCTGTTTTGATATAAACCGGGTTGGCTGTAGGAAATCGACTGAAATAATTGCGAACCTCTGGAGGCTATGAAATGATATGCATTCCAATATCCTAGTCTAAATTGAGAGTGTTTTGTGTTAATGCCAATCTGTGGGTAAAAGGCATGTCCTTTATTATAGAAAAATTCACGAACAGAGGAGTTGTCGCTAACGTAATATGCCAAAGCTTGAATGTTCCATGAAGTAATTTTTGAGTCCTCAATTTTTCGCGAAAAATTAAGTCCTGAAGAAAAGTTACCAATAGTTTGAACGGATTCGTCAGATGAATCGATTTCACCACCTCTGTGTGTGAAAAGAATTTGAATAGGAATGGACAATCTGTTTTGGGAGGATGTGTTATTCAATTGGTAGCTGCTTGAAATCCCGAAAGTGAATTTTTCCTGAAAAGGATCTCCTTCTAGTATAAATTGCTCCCAATTAATCCAAGTATCAAGCTTTAGTCGTTTTGAATGATATAAGAATTGAATTCCACTTTCTGCTTTATCTGTAAAGAACTTTTCTGGCTCGAACATGGGCTCCGAAAGCATATGGTTGTTGTTTTGGTTTAAGCCTCCTAAAATTAAATTGACTTTACTTGAGACTTGATAGTTTACAGAGAATATTGCTTGTGTTTCATTAAAGTTTGTTCGTCCTGAATATTGCTGAAACCGCACTCCAGCTTCAATTCGAATTTTAGAAGATGGATAATAAACCAATTTTGGTGTTGCTGAGTAGCCGATCCAGGTTGCCCCATTTGCGAAAGTACCTGAGTACTCATTGTTTTTCACAAAATTAAGATTTTCAAATCGTAAAAATAATTTATTACTGTCTGCTTTTTGAAATTCTTTGTAATGTAAAAAAGGCGTATTAAAATCTTGGGCCAATAATGAATATTGACTTGTCAACAGCCATAATAATATGATGAATACCTGTGTAAAGAGTCTAGCCATATTTTAATTTTACGGGAGCCAATGTACAATTATCTGAAGAAATATTTTAAAAGAAAGGGGTAAATAATTATTTTTTATTTAGAAAAAGGGTTTCTCTGATTGAAGAGAAACCCTAATTTAATGAATGCTTTGGTTGTTTTTCGGTGAAAAGACTAAATACCTTTAGAACCAAATTTGGGATAAATATTGCATTCAAATCAGACTATATTGTTATGTGCTGTTTTATGCTGTTTCGTATGAAGAATCAGGCAAAACCAATGCCAGTATAAAGTATGCCAAAAGCATTAGTGGATTAAATAAAGTTAGTATCAGCCATGCCGTTCTTATAATTATTGGGTCGAGTTCCGGATTTATGTATTGAGAAATGCCTCCGCAAACACCAGCTATTTTTTTCTCTTTTGATCTTATTAAGCGTTTCATCTGTCTATAATTTTAAATTTTTGGCATATGTAACTTACCAGGTGATGATTTCCCTGAGTGTGGGAATTTTACACACGGACGTTTCATATTTTCTAAGTTTTTAATGTTGTTATTCCTGATCTTCGTCTTCATCGTCAAAAGTGAAGTGGGACAAAGTTTTTAATTCGTCAACACGAAAATCACCAAAAAAGGAAACTAATGAAGTTCTGTTTTCATTATGGTGTAAGACATGGAATTCACTGAATTTTTTTCCGTTCCCTTTTGCGAAGAAATGAACATCATCAGAATTTTTATCATCTCTGTCAGTTAATACTTCCTTATAAGAATCTCCTTTTGATAATTGTGAAGAGACAATCTTTTTGAATTTGGTTTCGTCTCCGTTTACATGTTTAAACGTTAGGAATTTGATGTTTTCACATTCTCCGGTGATATTTTTCTCCAATTCGTCTTCATCAACATCAAAGTCGAGGTTTTTTAGGAAGCTACCGGCAAAACTAAAACTGCTAAAACCATCTAAATTTGAATATTTAGCATGTATTTGCTCACCTTTGGTTTGAGCTTGCATCAGGATTGGAAATACTATTGCGGCAATTATTACTACTAATTTCTTCATGATATTTTATTTTTTAGTTTACCACGTTTACACCGGCAAAGCGTGTGTTGAAAAAGGAGCCGGTGTAAAGCATGGATTTATTTAATATTTTAATTTGCTTAGGCCTTCTTTTTTCATGATCCACATCTTGTCAAGCATGTCGTAATCCCATGTATTATCTACATTATCAATGTCGTGAATGATTCTTCGCATCGATTTGTCCAGATAAATCACTTTTCCTTCGGGTACCTTAATTGTGATGTGCAGTTTTTGATTTCTCCATTTACTATCAGTCGGTAAGGTGAAGTATTGATTGAAAACAATTAGTGAATCGGTTTGTGTCCATTTGTATTCAATGTTTTCAGCATTTTCGCTTGCCTGTTCATTGGATCTTCCACGTGATTTCTTTTTTAATTTAATTTCAAACTTGCCACTGTTGCTTTTCTCTATGTCAAGAGTTGGTTCTCCAACTATAATTTCTTTATCATCTTTAACGATTATTTTTATATTATCAAGGCCGATGTGTCCATCGTGCCAGTCAAAATTGATATTGTCAGTTGATTTTAAATAAAGAGTGTCTGTTTGCGTAGGCTGTATTTCAATATTTTCGGAATAACGGGTGCTGCTTTGCATGTATCCTTTTATTTGAGAAAAACTTAGGCTTACCAATAGAATAATTCCCAGTAACCAAAATGCAAGAGCTGAAAATCCTATTATTTTATTGTTGGTTTTAAAATTGAACAGAAGTTTTAATCCTGCAAAAATCAGAAGGAGTAAAGGGATCCCAATCACCACGATCACACCAATTGTGAATAAGGTGATGCTGCTTCCGTCAAGAAACATGTGTGGAAGCACTGTGCCAGGAAAATGGAAATCAGAAAATGGACCAAAAAAGCTATTTACAAAAATCATTGAGCCAATAAAGCTGATAAGGGTAACAAATCCTGCAAATACGAATCCAATGCCGAGCAAAATAATAATCACTTTAAGGATGAGTCGGAGTGCTGTTCCTGCAAAATCCAGAACTCTGTCAAAACCATCCCGAACTTGCGGTCCGTTCTTGTCCCTCATCTTTTCAAAACTTTCTTTTACCTCTTTGTATTCGTCTTTAATTGTTTCCTCTATATTTGAGATATTTACCTTTTTTCCCTTCATTTCTAATTTTTGAGTTGTGGTAACTGCTTTGGGAACAGCAATCCATAAAATCACATAAAGGAGAAATGAAAATCCATAACCAAGGAAAAAGAAAAGGGCGAAAAGAAGACGGATTACAACTACATCAATTCCAAAGTAAGCGGCCAAACCACTGGCTACACCCCCCAGAACTCTGTGGTCAGGATCTCGGAATAATCTGCGTTTTTTCTTTTCGGAAGTTTGTTTTGTATCAGTTTCCTGATTCGACTCGTTTTCGATATTGTCTTCGTCGATAGCAAATATCTCTTCAGGTTTCCCCATTATCGATATGGTTTCTTCAATCATATCAACATTTACCACCTGATCTTTTGTGTTCAGTTTTTCTTGGAAAATTTCTGAAATTCTAGCTTCAATATCAGATATGATTTCGCGGCCTTCTTCGCTCGACCCATAGTGGGTATTGATGGTTCGTAAGTAAGCCTGTAGTTTTTCAAAAGCATCTTCATCAATATGGAAAATGCTTCCGCTTATGTTAATTGTCAATGTCTTTTTCATTTGTATATCGGTTTAGGGTCTTACTTTTTAATTGTATTTACGGCATCAACTAAATCTTGCCAGGATTGATCCAATTCTTTAAGGAATCCACTTCCCAGTTCGGCAATTGTATAGTATTTCCGAGGTGGACCTTGAGTTGATTCCTCCCAACGATAGCTTAGTAATCCGTCGTTTTTTAATCGGGTTAGAAGTGGATATAAGGTTCCTTCCACAACAATCATTTTTGCCTCTTTTAGCTCCTTGATTATATCTGAAGCGTAAGCATCATTTCTTGATAAAATGGATAGAATACAATATTCCAGCACTCCTTTTCGCATTTGGGCTTTAGTGTTTTCGATCTTCATGGTTGGAATAAATTAAATTCTTGATTTTGTATTTCCCGGATTGTTCCAGATGCTTTTGTGTATTTTCTTCTTAATTATTTTAGTTTCCTCTTTCGTTAGAACAGTGTCTTTTTCGATTAAAATCTGCTCTTTCGTTTGTGATGAAATATTTACAACATCAATGCTGTCATTATTGCCGGCTAAAATATCTTTACATACTTGTATGTTTTCTTCAAAAAAGAAAAGGCTTGAGTTGAAATAGCTTTTTTCTATAGTGACTTCTGGTTCCATATTTGGGATTTTTGATTTCCCATTCAAAATTACATCAGATACAATTTTTACAATTGGAGCGAGTATTTTTGATTGGTTCGCAGCGGTCTGAACAAACTGAGCATTGGATTCGGTTGTCCACGAAAATAGAACAAGTAGAATCAGGCATAGTTTCCATAGTTTATTGTTTTTTTTGTTCATGGTGTTTGAATTAATATTATATACTACTGTTGCAAGCACGCAAGCTTGTTATACAAATATACATACAAAAAAAGGTAATATGCAAAGCATAGTACTAAAAATATTTCAATTAAATACTTAAATACCTGTAGGTCAACAATGTAAATTTAATTTAAAATTATCTTATATTTGAAGATTATAAAAAAATCAATATTAAGCAGGGGTGTTATTAAAAAAATGACAAGAATAAAGCATTTTAGAGATAGGTGTATAGGTTGTGCTTATTGTGTGGGAGTAGCACCTGAATTTTGGGAGATGTGTACTGAAGATGGCAGATGTGACCTGATTGGTTCGATATGGAAGAGAGATTGTTACGAATTAGAAATTTTTAATGATGAGGTTCAGAAAAATAGGAAAGCAGCCGATATTTGTCCAGGCAAATGTATTCGGGTGGAAACCAATTAATGGAATTAGCAGGGGAAAATGGTATTTATAATGTGAAAAGAGCGGTTTTCTTACTGGAAAACCGCTCTTTTTAAAATATTGCTCTTTTAAATTTCAGGTGAAATTCAAAGTTTATTTGCCTGATCTTTTACGATCGGTTTCTTTAAGAAGTATTTTTCTTAAGCGGATCGAGTTGGGAGTAACCTCAACATACTCGTCGCCTTGGATGTACTCCAATGCTTCTTCAAGTGAATGAGTGATCGGAGGTGATAATCTCACCTTATCATCAGTACCAGAAGTACGCATGTTGGTTAGTTTCTTCGTTTTAGTTACGTTAATAACCAAGTCACCGGCACGATTGTTCTCTCCAATTACCTGGCCTTCATAAATTTCTACCGTTGGGGCAACGAAAAATGTACCTCGGTCTTGTAGTTTATTTAAAGCATAAGCAAAAGTTAATCCGGTTTCCATAGCAATCAACGATCCGTTAATACGTCCTGGAATATTCCCTTTGTGTGGCTGGTATTCCAGAAAACGATGAGAGATTACCGCTTCGCCGGCAGTAGCCGTCAACAGTTGATTTCTTAAACCAATAATACCTCTTGATGGGATATGGAATTCAAGGTGAATACGATCAGCCTTACGTTCCATAGTCAGCATTTCTCCTTTACGCTGAGTTACGATTTCAATTGCTTTTCCTGAAACATCTTCCGGAAGATCAATAAACAAAAATTCAACTGGCTCACATTTTTCGCCACCAATTTCTTTAATGATAACCTGTGGTTGACCAACTTGAATCTCGTATCCTTCACGACGCATTGTTTCGATCAGTACAGACAAGTGAAGAACACCACGTCCGTATACAATATATGAGTCAGCAGAATCAGTTTTTTCAACTCTAAGAGCTAAATTCTTTTCCAACTCTTTGTTTAGTCGGTCAATTAAGTGACGGGAAGTAACGAATTTACCATCTTTTCCATAAAACGGAGAATTATTGATGGTAAATAGCATACTCATTGTAGGCTCATCAATGGCAATTGGTTTTAGAGGTTCTGGGTTTTCGATGCTGCAAATAGAATCTCCAATATCAAAACCCTCAATACCTACTAAAGCGCATATTTCTCCTGAGGCAACAGATTGAACTCTTTCTTTACCCAGGCCAGTAAAGATGTGTAGTTCTTTAATTCGTTGTTTTTTGATGCTTCCATCAGGTTTAACTAAACTAACATCCATTCCTTCACGAATCTCTCCCCGGTGAACACGTCCTACGGCAATACGTCCAACGTAAGCCGAGTAGTCAAGGGATGTGATAAGCATTTGTGGCGTACCGTTAATGGTTTTTGGCTCAGGGATGAACTCGATTACCGCATCTAAAATTGCTGTAATATCGGTTGTTGGTTTTTGCCAGTCCTTCGACATCCAGCCTTGTTTGGCAGAACCATAGATAGTTGGGAAATCCAATTGCTCTTCAGTAGCCTCCAAATTAAACATCAATTCGAAAACCTGCTCCTGAACTTCTTCCGGTCTGCAGTTTGGTTTGTCAACTTTATTAACAACTACAACAGGTTTAAGACCTAGAGCTAAAGCTTTCTGCAGTACAAAACGGGTTTGAGGCATGGTTCCTTCAAAAGCGTCTACAAGTAGTAATACTCCGTCAGCCATATTTAAAACACGCTCAACTTCTCCACCAAAATCCGAGTGACCGGGAGTGTCTATGATATTAATCTTTACACCATTGTATTCAAGAGAAACGTTCTTCGACAAGATGGTGATCCCTCTCTCTCTTTCCAGGTCGTTATTATCAAGGATTAAATCACCTGGGTTCTCATTTTTTCTAAAAATGTTGCTATGCATTATCATTTTGTCAACCAAAGTGGTTTTGCCGTGGTCAACGTGGGCGATAATCGCAATGTTTCTCAATTTCCTCATCTTGTATTTTATTAATTTGAGAAAAAATATCCGCTGAAAGCTAATGAAATGGGATACTGTGTTCTCTTTCTTTTTATTGTATTCGTCGAATTGAACATTCATCTATTCATGACACTCTTTGAAATTGTTGTGAGTGAATCGATTGCGGTGCTCAAAATGCGGCTGCAAAAGTACACTTTATTTTTGAAAATTTTCTTCTCAGGCACATTTAATTTGATTTTAGTTGTTAGTTTATTTCTTTCCTTTTTTTTAATGTTAAATTAACAGTCCGATGCATATGAAATTGTTTCTTTGTGTCGTCAATGATATTTTAGTAATTATCTAATTTAGAATAGAAATAAGTAGCAAGCGAAGTATCGCTGCAGAAACTTTACAATCCTTGTATATTCTAAACTTTAAATAATAACTTTTTTATTAAGATGTTGAAACAAGTTTTAAACTAAGGTTTTGGTTGATTTTGTAATTATGGATTTCGAAAGAAAAATATTACCTTCCGTATCCATTTTTTGACAGACCTATTTGGTTAAAACTCTTGTTCTTTTTTTGTGTGATTGATTGAAAAACTGTCCCTGTTTCAGTATTGAAATGAACTTTTTCGATGAAACGCTAAAAAATGAAGATGAACGGTTGAAATTAGTCAGTCGATTTTTTGTTAAATAGTTAAAAAGCAACCATTTTTGTGATCCTTTTCTCCAGGAAATGTGAGATGATTTTGTGGCGACATTGCCACACAATTACTAACCTAACAAATTGTTTTATGAAAAATGCTATGAGAAGTATTTTGACAATGGCAGCAATCATGATGCTGTCCATTGCAGCTATTGCTCAAACCACCGTAAAAGGTGTAGTCGTGGATGGTAGTACCAACGAAAGTTTGCCGGGTGCTTCTATTGTTGTTGCCGGAACAACTTCCGGTACCGTTTCGGGTTTTGATGGTTCTTTTACTCTTGAATTGCCAAAAGGAGCTTCAAAACTTGTTGTAAGTTTTGTAGGATTTCTTGATAAAGAAATTGCATTAAAGGGTGCTCAGGATCTAGGAACTATTAAGTTAGAATCTGACGCTGTTGGTTTGAAAGAAGTTAGTGTTATGGCTTCTATTGTAACAGATCGTCAAACACCAATTTCGGTATCTACTATTTCTTCGGATATAATAGAGAATAAATTGGGATCTCAGGAATTTCCTGAAATTTTAAAGTCTACACCATCTGTATATACTTCGAAAGAAGGAGGTGGATTTGGTGATGCTTCAGTATATATTCGTGGTTTTGACTCGAATAATGTGGGAGTATTAATTAATGGTATCCCTGTTAATGATATGGAATCAGGTAAAGTTTACTGGTCAAATTGGGCTGGATTATCAGATGTTACCCGTACTATGCAGGTTCAGCGTGGTTTGGGAGCGTCTAAATTAGGTCTTTCTTCTGTTGGAGGTACTATTAATATTCTTACTAAATCTACAGATGCTAAAAAAGGTGGAGTTGTTAGAAGCAGCATAGGAAATGATGGTATGAGAAAACAATTGATTTCTTTATCAACAGGATTGTTAGATAATGGATGGGCAGTTTCTATTTTAGGTTCTCATTCTTATGGTAATGGATATGTTAAAGGAACAGATTATGATGCCTGGTCCTATTTTGCTAATATTTCTAAAGTGATTAATGAAAAACATACTCTGTCTTTCATGATTACCGGTGCACCACAATGGCACAATCAGCGTGGAAACAAGCACACAATTCAGCAATATCGCGATCATAAAGATGAATTTAAATACAATTCAGATTATGGAATGCGTGAAGGAAAAATATATGGTGGTGCTTATGGTTACAACTATTACCACAAACCTCAGGCACAATTGAACCATTATTGGACTATGGATGATAAAACATCATTAACCACTTCATTTTATGCATCAGTAGGTTCTGGTGGCGGACGTCGTGTTTATGGAAATCAAGCTAAATTATTAGGTGTAAATTATAGTACAGGAGAAGACTATGACGTTACTATGAGAACACCTGATGGTTTATTGGATTTCGAAGGTGTTGCCGCGATTAATGCCGCATCAACAGCTGAAGGTTCTCAAGCGGTTATTGCTAATTCAGTAAATAATCATTCCTGGTACGGTTTGCTGTCTACATTAACACATGAATACAAGCAGTTTACTTTTACTGCAGGTTTAGATGCCCGTTACTACAAGGGAGAGCATTACAATGAAATTCATGATTTACTTGGTGGATCATTCTTCCTTAACTCTAAAAACATAAACCGTGATGCAAATACATGGTTAAAGGCTGATGATAAGATCAATTATTATAACGATGGTGAAGCATTGTACACAGGACTTTTCGGACAAACAGAATATGTAACTGATGATTATTCAGCATTTATATCTGCAGCGGTTTCACGAAAAGCATACAGACGTACAGATTATTTCTTATATAAGCCAGGAAATCAGAAGTCAGATTGGGAGGATTTCCTGCCATGGAATGTGAAAGCTGGTTTTAATTATAAAATCAATTCTATTCACAATGTATTTGTAAATGGTGGATATGTTCAAAGAACACCATACATGTCAAATGTATTCTTGAACAATACCAATGAAGTGAACGGGGATGTGAAGTATGAAAAAATCATTACTACAGAAATAGGTTATGGTTACACTTCACCTAATTTTACTGCAAATGTTACATTGTATCGTACCAATTGGAAAGACAGAGGTCTTGTTAAAAATTTAAGTGGTACAATTGTTAATATTTCAGGATTGAATCAACTTCACCAAGGTATCGAGGTAGAGGGAGAGTATAAGCCATCTAAGAAATTAACTGTTCGCGGAATGATATCTGTTGGCGATTGGGTTTACCAAGATGACGTAAATGCAGCTGTTTTTAATGATAATCAAGAGAAAATAGGTGAATTTACAGCATACTTAAAAGATGTGCATGTTGGCAACTCAGCTCAATTATCAGGTTCTGCTTCTATTGATTATGAAGTTCTTCCTAAATTAAATTTAAGTGTTGATTATACCTACTATGGTAATCATTATGCTGATTTTGATGCTACCAAGAGAACTGACCTTGCAACTAGTGGTGATTCATGGGAAATGCCAGAAGCAGGGCTTGTTGATGTAGGATTCCGTTACAAGTTCCAGATCGCAGGTTTAAATGCAAGTCTAAATACAAATGTTTACAATTTGTTTGATACTGAGTATGTTTCTAAAGCTACCGATGGTTTAACACATACAACTAACGAAGCTTTAGTGTATTACGGATTTGGAAGAACTTGGTCAACAGGTCTTAAAATTAAGTTTTAATCAGACTTTTGTATAATAAAAAAAATAGAAAGATGAAAAAATTATTATATATGGCTTCTTTCCTTGCTTTGGTATTCACGTCTTGTGACCCAATGGAAGATGCTTACAAAGAAGTAGACGAAGCTAATGCTGATGCTGTAGCTGATGCGAAATTTTTCTCAGATAAAGTATTGCTTGAAACAGGATATACTTTGACTGATGCTGACTATGCATTATCCAGCAACTCTAGTGTTAGCGGTCACATGAATTTTTCGAGTTCGGCAACTGCTGCAGATAATTTACCTGAAGTATTAACAAATATGAAGGTCTATGGTGAGGCCGGTTCTGAATATACCATAAATTATAATTTTTACAGAGGTAGTTTGTCTTATGTTGGAGAATACCTTGATTACCTTGAGGTATTGGCAGCTATAGATTCTTATACTCTAACTACAGCAGATTATGATAGTATGGGAACTGCAACTGGGGAGCCTGGTAAATACAATAATTTTGATGCTACAGTAAAAGCTTCTGATTATTTACCTAACTTTTTATTGGCTAAATATCCTGATGCTGCTGATGGTTATGAGCTAGCTGTAACTTACAAATATTACAATGGTTCATCAACTTCTATGGTTACTGAATTTTGGGCTTTTGATGGTTCTGTTTGGACTAAATCTGATAAAGTTGCTCCGGCTATTCCAGGTGATGTAATGATTTATGAACTGACTACCGAAGATTACGATGCAATGGGAACAGGTTCTAATCAACCTGGCAAATACAATAACTTTTCAAGTTCAATTGTGCCTGCTGATTATTTACCAAATTTCCTTAGTTTCAAATTTCCTTTTGCTTTAGAAGGAAATAAAATTACACCAGTTTACAAATATTATGCCGGTGGTGGTGTGACTGAAACGAAAGCTGTAGAATATACTTTAACCGATGGTGTGTGGGTTGCTTATCAAAGTACTGTTGAAGCATCTTCATTGGTTGCTTTTAAAGACAAAACATGGTTGTTTGTTCCTCCAATCAAATTTGTGGAGTCGGATAAAACGCCAACTGTGACTTTCACATTGGTTTATGAAGATTATGCTTTTGTTGGTAACAGTCAGTATGGTAACTTCGATGAAGAAGAAGCGGTTGTTCTTGAAAAAATAGCTAAGATTATTAAAAATAATTATGAAGTTGCTGTAGGTCAGGTTTATTCTGTTACTTATAAATATTATAGTGGTAGTGTAAATGAAAAAACAGTGATACTTGAAGCTGTTGAGGATATTTAGTAGAAAAGAATATTGTAGAAAGCCCGAATCCTTATGGATTCGGGCTTTTTTTGTTTTAACAGTTTTGATTTGCAGATATATTTGAGGATTAACTTTGATATCCGTGTTGTAAATTGATTGTTTTGGCTGTGTTTCAGCTTTATATAGATGGTTTTATGATGGAAGCCCTACTGTTCAGTTATCATTAAAAATTGTTAAAATCTTTCTTAGCTTAGGGATTATCAGTCTTTTTCTTAATGCAAAATGGCTTTTTATGTTGTGACGTGTCGATTAGAAAAAGAGATAATATATGAAGTAAAAAAAATGGCTGCATCCGAAAAGGAAACAGCCATTTATATTTGTTTACATGAAGTTTTAGCGCTTCATTAATTTCTTAGTTGTTCTTTGCCCATCTGATGAAATAAAGGTCACAAAATACATTCCTTTTGGCAATTTACTAATCGAGATTCGTGTATCAGGTGATTTTATTTCCATGATATTTCGCCCGGTTAAGTTCGAGATATACATCGATTCCACATCCTTCATGTTAGTCAGTCGAATTTCGTTCACAGCAGGGTTAGGGTAAAAAGATGGAATTCCATCAGTATATACGTCATCAATTCCGGTAGGATTTTCTGTAGTAAAAGACCAGTCTGTAGGGGTGCTAATGCCAGCAAAAGCTATATCCTGAGCACTTACAAATGCATTATTATCAATGTTAATGTAGTATTCGGTTCCTGTTTCCAGATCATCTGATAAATCAATACTAACTTGTGTGCCGTTATAGGTTACCAAAGCGTCGGAAGCTGCAATTGCTGTTTCACTTCCATTGGTAAGGATGCGAATTGAACCATTTCCAGCTTGTACCTCTTTATCAAATGTAATTTTTAAATTGGTGCTTATTGGAATATTTTCACTCTTATCAGCCGGTGTGAATTCGGTAATTACAGGAGGGGTGTAGGTTGCTGTGAAATTCCATATCGTTTTGTCTGAAATCCCATCAAAAGCATTCGAGGAAGCATCGGTTACTACGCCGTTATCAATAACGACATAGTATCTAACTCCTTCTTCGTATTTGGCTTCGGAGTTTATTAATAGCTGATTGCCTGAATAAGTTAATCTGGCACTTGGAATTGTTAGTGTTTCAAAAGTTGTTTCGTCATTGTATCTTTTGATGGTAACACTGCCTGTTCCTTCTTTTATATCTTCGTTGAATTTGATAATAAGATTTGCGGTTAAAGAAACACCAATAGAATTATTGACAGGAGATAATTCAGTGATAGCAGGACTCTCGGTATCGGGTGGCCAGATTTCGTCAGCCCATTCGGGATAATCAATAAAAGGATTTCTGTTGCCCTGAATCGTATAAACCTTTTCGTTTCTTGCTTTTTCGGCTTCGTCAACCGGATCCTGTGTATTCCAGACTAATAAGGTGGATAGTTTACCAAAGAAAGGAGCTGAGTAATTAACCATACTGTAGGTCATGTCGTTGGTCATTTCCAAATCAGGATCACCATTTTCGCCTTCGTAACAAACTGCCATGTACAATATCATTCTGGCAATATCGCCTTTTACAGCATCGCGTGGTTCCCATGAGTCTCCATCAAACTTGCATTCTGCAGCTTCGGAATGAACCGTTCCGCCATTGTCAAAAAACTTATTGCTTCGATCAGTATTTACACTTTGGTCGCAGGCCCTAAGGTGGTGAATGTCGGTTCCAGCCCCACGCTCCGTTCCAAAATCGCCATGCGATTTAGCCCAGATGTGTTCTCTGTTCCATGAATCAGGATCATTACTTACTCCATCATCTTGTCTTGTTTTCACTTCACTTCTTCCAGTATAAATTAGAAGAATATTGTCTGTATTAGTTGGATCTTCATCCGTTATTTTAAGAGCTTCCCAAACATTGTATTGGTCACCGGCATCCTTAGTTGTGTAAGGCAGTTCAATATGATTTCTAATAATCGAATGCAATGCAGTCTTCAATTCATCACCTGTTTTTCCGGCAGCATTTTGGTAGTATTCTTCAATAGAGGTCTGAGCTGTTGCCGAAAGTGCAAATGCAACAAAAACAGAGAGGAAAAATAAAATTTTTACGTGTAGAGTTCTTATCATATAATATGCCTTAACATGTTATTAATTTGGTTGAGTAGCATAAAATGGTTGAGTGGTTTTTACTGTACGAATAAATCAGCAAAAAGTGACTCTATTTGTTGATTTACTTCGCCTGCAAATTATAAAATATAATGCAGAAGACCTTAATTAATCTCAATAGTTTTGATGAAAAAGACAAAAAAATCCCACCGGAGTGGGATTGCGTATTTTAGAATCTCTTTTAATAGAGTTCTTACTTGTAGTTTATTGCGCTTTTTTGTTCAGTAGTAATCTATCGTAAAAATAGAGAGCAGTAACTGAGAAAAATCCGATGGCTAGTATCACATACCAAATATTAGAAGGGTTATAGGTATTCCAAAGATACTGAGTGAGCTGGTTTTGATCCATTCCCATAAGTTCACCGGCTTTGTTGAAATAATCAGTTGCACTAAAATCCTTGGATATTTCAGGAATTTGCAGTCCTCTTGCAGTAACTTCGCGAATCATTAAAGTTACTTTGTCGGACATGCTTCCATAAATATTTCCAGAGATAACACCACCTATTGTACTACCTGCAAATACGGGTAAAAATGAGCATCCCATATAAAGTCCAACTTTATCCTTAGGAGCTATTCGCCCAATGTATTCGGTAATTTTTGGAGAACTGGCCATTTCCCCAACCGAGAAGATGAAGATTGCAAGAATTACAAAAAGAACGTTTTGTGTTAGCAGGGTGAGTCCCATTCCAATTGTACAGATAAGAATTCCGCCCATCATTGCCTGCAGAGGTTTCCATCTCATTACAATTGTAGAGATGATTATTTGGAAGATAATAATAAACATGGCATCGAAATTCGTGATGAATTCTGCGTCCATTTGACCGTTAGTTCCATAAGTTTCGGTTACCGCAGGCATAAAGCTTTCGAAAAAGTGATAGACGCTTGAAGTGTCTACCCATTGGGCAATAAATACTGGCAACGTGAAGAATAATTGATAGTACATACTCCAAAATGCAGCAACCAAAAGAAGGAAAATTACAAACTTAACATCGCTGAGGGCTTTGCCAATATTGCTGAATACAGTAGCGATTGCGGCTCCAATGGATTCATTTTTAACTTCACGCTCCGGCTCCTTGTAAAATAATATCAGAATAAAATTGATTAAAATGATACCGGCAGATATGTAAAAAACGGTTGTGTATCCACTGTCTTTGTAAGCAAGAGTAACTAATGGTCCAATAAATGCACCAATATTAACCATCATATAAAAAATTCCAAAGCCAATCGATGAGGTTTCTTCGTTGGTAGTTTTTGCAACCGTCGCTGAAATAATAGGTTTAAAAAGTGCGGCACCTAATGCTAAATAAAGGTACATGGCAAATACTCCGGCAAATGTGTCAAAAAGAGGAAGTGCTATAAATGCAGTGCTGTAAATAACAAATGAAATAGCTAAAACCAGCTTGTATCCGTATTTGTCGGCTATTGCACCTGTAATTACAGGAAGGAAATACAGAATTCCTGTTCCCACTCCCATAATCGTTCCTTTTTCTGCCTGAGATAAACCTAGTGCGCCGATGTCAGTTGATCCGGTAAGGTAATTTGCAAAAAGCATGAAAAAACCATACCAGGCCCATCTTTCGAATAGTTCTATGGTGTTTGCAACCCAGAAGGTTTTTGGAAATTTTTTAAAGATACTTGTTGAGCTCATGATGCTGATTTTGGGGTGTAGTTAGTTTAAAATTTTATAACAATTCCGTTTCCATCGAAAATGACAGATTGGTTTTTTCTTTTGTGAAAATAGAGGCCTGCAAAATAGCCAATTCCTCCTCCCAAAACAACATCGGAAAACCAATGCCTGTTTCGGGACATTCTGGCAAAGCTCACAGATGCTGGAATCACGTAGATCCACTTGCTGTATTCTTCGGCAAAAGGAGTGAATACTGCCCAGGATACAAAAGCGTGTCCGGAAGGGAATGATTTTGTTTCGTTGCTGGTTCCTCCAAAAGCATTAAAATGCATATTTCCTCTGTTTAAGGATGGTCTGGAGCGACCGGCTATTATTTTTGTGCCTTCGGTTAAGATTGCGGCAGTGATTAAAGCTTTTCCTGAGTTGAGCGCAGTAGTTGAAAGCCTTTCATCCTTAATTGCTGTGCCAATAAGCCAGGTCGCAAATGTGGCAGGAGCAATGTATTTCTTCTCACCAAATTCATTAAAGATATTGGTGTAGGAATCTAAAAAGGAATTTTGATTTAATTTTAAGCGCTTGTTCGCCCATTCGTCGAGTAGAAATGAGGTGCCTAATAGTCCGCCAAACACCAACAGATTTTCTTTATTAAAAACCTTTTTGCCTAATCCAGGATTTAGCCGGGTTTTATGAAATGTAATTGTTGTATCAATTTTTACCTGAGTATATCCATGAGTTGGGATACTAGAAAGTATGATCAAACAAAGAAATAGCGATAACGAATAGTGTTTCAAGGTCTGGAATTTTTCAATTCCAACAAAAATAGAAGAAAATTTTGGATCGGGGGTACTTAAAAATGAAAAAAGCCACCTACAATGGATGGCTTTTTGCTCCCTCTCTGGGACTTGAACCTATCCCGACTCGTCGGGACTGATTAACAGTCAGGTGTTGATGATGATGATGATATTGTTAGAAGATCACAAAACAGTTGTTGGCCTACCTCTGGATCCAGTAATTGTTCAAGATATTTTCGGCTTTTCATTTTCTTGATTTTTTGTTCAATTTTTAAAGCAAGAGTTTTGTTGTTGCCAACTTTAAATGCTTTTTTAAGAATCCATGGTCTGTGTTTAGAGGTATAACTTGTTCGTATAGGGTTGTTATGCATGAAAATCCGCTTGGAAACATCTTCGGTACATCCTAGATAGTATTTGTCTGATGAAGGAGAGTATAAAATATATATGAAATACATATAACTAAATTAGGGAAATTTTTGGATCAAGTCGAAAAGTTGTGGGAAAGAAAAGTTAAGGATACGAAAAAAGCCACCCAAATGGATGGCTTTTTGCTCCCTCTCTAGGACTTGAACCTAGGACCCTCTGATTAACAGTCAGATGCTCTAACCAACTGAGCTAAGAAGGAATACTCTGCTAAACTTATTTTAAAAGCATTTAGCCTGCTTTTTTTTTGCTCCCTCTCTAGGACTTGAACCTAGGACCCTCTGATTAACAGTCAGATGCTCTAACCAACTGAGCTAAGAAGGAATACTTTGCTAAAATTGTTTTGAAAGCATTTAGCCTGCTTTTTTTTGCTCCCTCTCTAGGACTTGAACCTAGGACCCTCTGATTAACAGTCAGATGCTCTAACCAACTGAGCTAAGAAGGAGTATAACTCCAAAACTTTCTTCTGAGTTGCACGAATGACGTACATTCTAGAGGAAAATTGCGATGCAAAACTAATAGGATTTGTTCAATAATACAACATCTTCTGGAATATTTTTTCAAAAAAATGATTTTTTTCATCTGAATTCAATTTGTTGTTATCTAGACGCAATGGCTATATGATTGTTTTTCAATGATTGAGTTTTGTGAGATGAGTTGGTTTGGAAAGAAAATTATTTGATCAAAAACTGAATTTGACAATAAGGAGTAATAAAAAAACAGTTTTTGAAAAAGCCAGAAGCGAAATTTTATTGTAATTTTGGCTTCAAATTGTGAATATTCTCAAACAATAAATACATATAAACAACAAACACTCATGTACGGAAAATTCAAAGATTATTTGGCAGAGGAAATTCAGTCTATAAAAGATGCAGGCCTTTATAAAAACGAAAGAGTTATAACAACTCCGCAGGGTGCAGAAATTAAAGTAAGTACTGGCAACACAGTATTGAATTTTTGCGCCAACAACTATTTAGGTTTGTCTTCTAATCCTCGTGTTATGGAAGGTGCTTCAAAAGCATTGAAGTCACATGGATATGGAATGTCATCAGTTCGTTTTATTTGTGGTACAACTGATATTCACAAAGAATTGGAAGAAAAGATTGCTACTTTTTTTGGAACCGAAGATACCATATTGTATGCAGCGGCTTTTGATGCAAATGGCGGCGTTTTTGAACCATTATTCGATAAAGATGATGCAATTATCTCTGATGAGCTGAATCATGCTTCTATTATCGACGGGGTTCGCTTGTGTAAAGCTGCCAGATATCGTTACAAACACGCCGATATGGATGATTTGGAAGCTCAATTAAAAATTTCTCAGGCGCAGCGTTTTCGTATAATTGTTACCGATGGAGTTTTTTCTATGGATGGTGACATCGCCAGATTAAATGAAATTTGTGATTTGGCAGATAAGTACAATGCATTAGTAATGGTTGATGATAGTCATGCTTCCGGTTTTATTGGAGATACAGGAAGAGGAACTCACGAATACCATAATTGTATGGATCGTGTTGATATTATTACAAGTACATTAGGAAAAGCATTGGGTGGAGCTTTAGGAGGATTTACAACGGGTAAAGCGGAAATAATCGATATGCTGCGTCAAAGATCCCGTCCATATTTATTCTCGAATTCGCTTTCTCCTGTAATTGTAGGAGCTTCTTTAGCAGTGTTCGAAATGTTAACAGAATCTACAGAATTACGCGATAAGGTAATTTCAAATTCCAAATATTTCAGAGAAAGATTATTGGCCGCCGGTTTTGATGTGAAACCTTCCGACTCGGCTATTAATGCTTTGATGTTGTACGATGCAGTACTATCACAACAATTTGCGGCTAAATTATTGGAAGAAGGTATTTACGTGATCGGATTTTATTATCCTGTTGTGGCAAAAGGACAGGCAAGAATAAGAATTCAACTTTCTGCGGCTCACACAAAAGAGCATTTGGATAAAGCTTTGGCAGCTTTCATAAAAATTGGAAAAGAATTAAAAGTAATTGAGTAAATTCAATTTAAGATATAGGAAATGGGAGCCAATTCGGTTCCCATTTTTTTGTATTTTAGTGGCTGATAAATTTTAAAAATAGAATCGATGAGGTTTAAATCTACTATATTTTTCCTGTTGGCAATTGGTATTTGTTCCGCTGGGAAAGCTCAATACTACAAAGAAAAGGAATTGTTAGTCGGGGCTTCAGTAGGCTATCAGTATCCTTTGGGTGATTTTGGAGATCAAGCAAAAGGAGGACCAGCATTTAGGGTAACCGGTCAGATGATGCTGAATAAAAAAATAGGCGTGGGTGCCGAGATTGCTTACAGTATATTAGGACAGGATAATTTTTGGAATGGTAATCATTTTGGAAATTACGATGTGAATTACAATATTGCATCGGCCCAGTTTAAAGGGTCTTATTTTTTTGATAGTTGGGATCGGGATTTTCGACCGTACACATCGCTTGCTTTTGGTTATTTCCATTATCAAAACAGCATTAGCTTTGTTTCGACATCGGTTGGGAGCTTAAATCAGAAGAGAACAATTAAAGAAAATAAAGTTGGCTTAACACCAATTATTGGCTTTTTGTATCATCTTTCCGAGGATTGGAGTTTTGATGTAAATTTGAGATACACTTATATTCCGGATTTCCCGGAAACTGTAACTGCAAAAGATGAAAATGGAGATCCGTATCAATATTTTCTTGGATTTGATAAGGTTTCTCTTCCCGAATTATCTATCGGATTGTTTTACCATTTTTAAAACAATCCGTGAATTTGAGCCTCTACCTTATCCATAATGCTGTTTAAATCTTCCGGATTATCCAGGAAATCAATATTGTCAGCATCAACAATTAATAGCTTGCCGCGATTGTAATTCTGAATCCATGTTTCGTATCTGGCATTCAGGTTTTTTAAGTAATCCAGACGGATGGTTTCTTCGTAATTGCGGCCTCTTTTCTGAATTTGATTGACCAATGTAGGAACAGACGATCGCAAATAGATTAGCAAATCAGGAGCTTGAACCATAGATCCCATTAATTCGAACAGGTTGTTGTAATTTTTAAAATCGCGTTGCGACATCAAACCCATATCAAATAAATTCGGAGCAAAAATCATGGCATCTTCATAAATGGTACGATCCTGAATTACATTTTTTCCCGCCTTACGGATTTCCATAATTTGGTTGAACCGACTTTTTAGAAAGTAAATTTGAAGATTGAACGACCATCGTTTCATGTCATCGTAAAAATCATTTAAATAGGGGTTCTCGTCAACGTCCTCGTAATGAGCCTCCCATCCATATTGTTTTGCAAGCAGTTCGGTAAGGGTAGTTTTACCAGAGCCAATGTTTCCAGCTATTGCGATATGCATAATTTGAAAGAATTATCAGTTTTGAATTATAAATTCGGAATTGGATTTACAAGCCAGACAGTCTTAACTCGTAATTATCAATTCACAACTCCTTTTTAAAAGAGTCCGTTTAGCTGAGCATCAATTTTGTTGATTACTTCACTTAAGTCTTTAGGGCTTTTCAGAAAATTAATGTTATCCACATCAATAATCAGTAGTTTGCCATTTGCATACCCCGATATCCATGCCTCATAGCGCTCATTCAAACGTTTCAGATAGTCTAAGCGAATGGTTTCCTCGTAATCGCGGCCACGTTCCTGAATATGACTTACCAGCGTTGGAATACTTGCGCGTAAGTAAATAAGCAGGTCTGGCGGTTGAATTAATGAACTCATGATGTTAAAAAGAGACAGATAGTTGTCAAAATCTCTTCTGGGCATTAAACTCATCGATTCCAGATTAGGAGCAAAAATATAGGCATCCTCGTAGATGGTTCTGTCCTGAATGATGTCTTTGCCGGATTTGCGTAAGGACAAAACCTGGTTGAAACGACTATTTAAAAAATGAATCTGAAGAGCGAATGACCATCGTTTCATATCTTCGTAAAAATCATTTAAATATGGATTTTCATCAACATCTTCGAAATGAGCTTCCCATCCGTAGTGTTTAGCTAATAATCCGGCTAGTGTAGTTTTACCAGCTCCAATATTTCCGGCAACAGCAATGTGCATATTTATGTTTACTTTGTGTGAAAAAGGCAACTAAAATTAAGAATATTTTTCAGGAATTCAATTGGAAAAAACACCAACAAATTGCAGGTTATTTTTAATCAGAGTGTTAGTACTTTAATTGATATTGACTTTTTATTGGAGACATACAAATTGTTGCTTTGGATGGTAAGCTGAGCATCTTTTGAATCTTTTAAATTGAAAATTAATTTGTCTTCTTTAGCCATTGGCTGAAAGGAATAAATGCCTGATTCCGTTGTGTATAGAAGTGTGTTTTTGGATATTTGGAAATTTTTGATTCCCGGCAGTGAAATTTTTCTCTTGAATTGGCCGTTTCGATCTAAATTCAGAATTCCCATTTCCGGATAAAGGAAGTACAAATCGTTGTTGTATTCCAGCATTTTATCAGGAATACAATTCTGATAAAAAGTGTTCATTAAGATGCTTTGATTTATTATTTTACCATTCTCTGAAATATGAATTGCCTGATTGTCATCTGAATTATAAATCCAAAAGCCACCATTTGCAGAGGAGCAAACCAATTCGGTTTCGTTATCCGAAAATGCAAATAAATCAATTTCGCTGCCAATTTCTGCAAGATTACGGTCCAGAAATAATATTTGATTAAAATCATCGTAGAAAACCAGTATTCGAAGTGGGTTCGATACATCAATATGGCGGATAGAACCCAGCATGGAATTAGAAAAAACGGCCAATTTCTCTCCCTTTGAATTGAATTCAATTAGTTCACACTTATTCACAGCAAATATATTGCCGAGGTAATCCACGGAAATAAAATCATGGATCTGATTGATCTGAACATTATTTTGTGCAGGAAACACAAGAATGAGCCAAAGAAGGAATTGCAGCATAAACGATTAGTTGTTTTTTTGTAGTAGTTCCTCAATTAAATCACGGTTATTTGAAAGCCGGGGCACTTTATTTTGTCCCCCCAATTTCCCTTTTTCTTTTAGCCACTGATAAAACAAACCCGGTTTAGCAATGGTGATGTGTGGTTTCTCAAGGGTGATGTTTTTGTATCTTTTCGCCTCATAATCAGAGTTTACACTCATTAGTGCATTGTCTAATATAAAGTTGAATTCATCAATATTTTCAGGCATTTTTTCGAACTCAATCAACCATTGGTGAGCTCCTTTTTGATCCGATGCCATAAACACAGGAGCGGCTGTATATTCTTTAATGATCGAATTGGTTTTGGCACAGGCCGTTTGAATTGCCTTTTCAGCATTGTCAATAATTAATTCTTCGCCAAAGGCATTAATGAATAGTTTGGTTCTGCCCGAAATCTTAAATTTAAAAGGGTCTTTTGATGTAAACCGAATGGTATCACCAATTTGATAACGCCACAATCCTCCATTGGTTGTAATAACGATTGCATAGTTTGTGTGAAGTTTTACCTCTTCTAAACTGATGGCTTCGGGCTGATCGTCAGCAAAATATTCAATCGGAATAAATTCATAATAAATACCGTAATCCAACATCAAAAGCATGGAATCATCCAACGGATTATCCTGAATTCCGAAAAAACCTTCGGAGGCATTATAAGTCTCCAGATAGTTCATGTTTTTAGATGGTAACAACTTTTTAAATTGCTCCCGGTATGGAGTGAAGCTAACACCACCATGAACAAAAAGCTCAAGATTAGGCCATATTTCGTGAATATTACTTTTGCCTGAAGCGTTTAAAATATATTTTAACAGAACCAGGAACCAGGATGGAACACCAGACAAACTGGTTACATTTTCATTCAATGTTGCTTCTGTCATCCTATTCAGTTTTTCTTCCCATTCATCCATTAATACAATAGATGTATCGGGTGTTCTAATAAAATCAGCCCAAAAAGGGAGGTTTTGAATTATAATAGCTGATAAATCACCATAGTAGGAATCATTTTTGATGTTGTTAATCTGGTGACTTCCCCCAAGTGTTAATCCTTTCCCTTTAAAAATTCCAGTTTCGGGGAAAAGGGAAGTATAGATGGCTAAAATGTCTTTCCCTCCCCGAAAGTGACAGTCTTCGAGAGCTTCTTTACTTACTGGAATAAATTTACTTTTTGAATTGGTTGTGCCTGATGATTTGGCAAACCATTTTATTTCGGAAGGCCAAAAAATATTTTGCTCACCATTCCTAAGTCTGTTAATGTAAGGTTCAATATCTTCATAGGTTTGAACCGGCAATCTATCTTTAAATTCAGAAAGTGTGCGAATACTTTTAAAGTCATACTTTTTTCCCCATTCAGTATTCGAAGCTTGTTCGATTAATTGCGTAAGGGTTTCTTTCTGAGTTTCAATCGGATGATTTTTAAAAAAATCGATCTGAGAGAGTCTTTTCGTATTCAGCCAACTAACAAGAGAGTTTATTAAAGCCATATTTGAATAGTTTACTGATTTAAATATAAAGAAATTTTAATTGAGGTCTTGTTTCTTATCTAAATATTATGCTCAGGTTATGTTGGTTTTTACTTATATTTGGTGATCATTGTCAAATTAGAAACGCATTACAAATGAATATTATTGATATATTGATAGGTATTCCATTGCTTTGGGTAATGGTTAAAGGTTTTAAGAATGGTTTCATCTTTGAGATTGCTACCTTGATTGCTTTAGTATTAGGGATCTATGGTGCCATTCATTTCTCCGATTTTACGGCGCAATTCATAAGGGATCGTTTTAATTACGACTCCGAATATATGGGATACATTTCATTTGGAATCACATTTATTGTCATTGTAATTATTGTTCATATCATTGGCAAGCTTCTCAATTCACTTGTTGAAGCTGTTGCTTTAGGGATGTTTAACCGAATTTTGGGAATGGTATTTGGTTTAATGAAGGGGATTATTATAATCGGTATTATTGTCTATTTTGTTGATTATTTAGATCGGAAATTTGAATTTATTTCAGATGAAAAAAAGGATGAAAGCTACTTATATAGTCCAATGACAACTGTTTCGGAAAAGATGTTTGAATTGTTTAATTCAGATTTTAGTGATACGAAAGAAAAGATTAAGGAAAAAGTGAAAAAAGAACTCCCTCTTGAAGTCTAATGAAAGAAATAATTAAGAAGTACATTCAAAAACTTCCCAAAAGGAAAGTTTTTCATTTTGAGGGGTTTTGTGCCAATTGTGAACATCCGGTTAATGGAAGTTTTTGTTCCAATTGTGGTCAGTCGGTAAAAGATTTTCACAGACCTTTTTTTAGTGTCTTGTCCGAATCGCTTGGTGATGCTCTATCGCTTGATAATAAATTTCTTCATACGATAGTCCCGCTATTTGTTCGTCCGGGTTATCTTACCAAAGAATTTATGAAAGGAAAAAGAGCCAGATATACGCCACCTTTTCGACTGTATCTATTTCTTACTTTTTTTGCATTTTTACTGCTTTCCCACAACCACATGCCCGAAACCCAGGCAGAAAAAAACTTTACTTTTACAACAGGGGAAGGAAAAGATGTTGATGTGTTATCCTATTTCGAGGATATGGTTGATGAAAATAAAAACCAGATAGATAGCTTGGAGTCAGATTCTTTGACCAATTCAGAACTAAAAAAAGGATTGTTTAACTTAAATATTAGTCAGGATACTGCACAAACGGCGCAATCAATTACTTTTGGCGGAAAGGGAGGGAAGAATAACAAGTTCGGAAATTCTGATATAAAACGTGTGATTGACATGTGGAAGTTAAATCCGACCTTGATGATGGATAATGTCTATAAAAAATTATCACAAACCTTGCTGATTATACTTCCGGTATTTGCTTTGTTTTTGGCACTGTTTTACATCCGCAGGAAGCATTATTTGTTAGAACATTTATTAATATCACTTAATTTTCATTCTTTTATTTTTGTGATTGTGATTGTTAGTGAGCTGTTGATAATGACCAAATTAGAATTTGTTCATCAGTTTGCTTTTTATTTGTATTTATTGATTCCCGTACAGCTTTTTCTGGCCTTGAAATTTTATTATCGGCAATCATGGATAAAAACAATTGTGAAATTCTTTATGCTTTCTTTTATCTATAATATTTTACTAATATCGGGGATTTTATACAGTTTGATTTCGCTGGTTGTTGAATAGAAAAAATTACAGCATAATAAAATGGTAAAATTCTTATCTTTGCCATTCAAATAGAAAAATTGATAATTAGATTCCTATCAGGAAATTAAATACAGAACAAATGAATTTTATTGAGGAACTCCAGTGGCGGGGCATGATTCACGATATGATGCCTGGAATAGAAGAACAACTTGCAAAAGAACTAACATCAGCTTATGTAGGAATTGATCCTACGGCAGATTCACTGCACATCGGACACCTTGTTGGTGTAATGATGTTAAAACATTTTCAGGTATCAGGGCACAAGCCAATTGTATTGGTAGGTGGAGCAACCGGCATGATCGGAGATCCTTCAGGGAAATCTCAGGAAAGAAATCTACTGGATGAAAAAACTCTTCGTCACAATCAGGAATGTTTGCGTGCGCAGCTTTCCAAGTTCATGGATTTTGATTCAGATGCCGCAAATGCTGCCGAAATGGTGAACAATTACGATTGGATGAAGGACTTTACCTTTCTTGATTTTATTCGTGATATTGGCAAACACCTTACTGTGAACTATATGATGAGTAAGGATTCTGTAAAGAAAAGATTAAGTGCTGATTCTAAATCAGGAATGTCTTTTACCGAATTTACTTACCAATTAGTGCAGGGAACCGACTTTTTGGAACTTTACCGAACTAAGAACTGCAAATTGCAAATGGGTGGTTCCGATCAGTGGGGAAACATTACTACCGGAACAGAATTAATTCGCCGAAAAGAAAGTGGTACTGCTTTTGCGATAACTTGTCCGCTGATTACTAAAGCAGATGGTGGAAAGTTCGGAAAAACAGAATCAGGAAATATTTGGTTAGATCCTAAACGTACTTCGCCTTATAAATTCTACCAGTTTTGGTTGAACACCTCTGATGAAGATGCCGCGAAATACCTTAAAATATTCACACTTCTTCCGAAAGAAGAAATTTTTGCTCTGATAGAAGAACATCAGGAAGCTCCTCATATGAGAAAATTGCAGCAGAGGTTGGCTAAAGAGGTAACTATCATGATTCACTCCGAAGAAGATTACAATACAGCAGTTGAAGCATCTCAAATTTTATTTGGAAAAGCCACAGCTGATGTTTTGAAAAAATTGGATGAAGAGACATTCTTATCAGTTTTTGAAGGAGTACCTCAATTTTCTGTTAGTAAGTCTGAATTTGACAATGGTATCGATATTTTGGAATTATTAGCTGTAAAAACCGATGTATTTCCATCGAAAGGAGAATTAAGAAGACTTTTTAAAGGCAATGCAATCAGTATTAATAAGGAAAAAGTTGATAATCCGGAGATGCTGATTACAAATGAGCATTTAATTGCAGATAAATATTTTTTGGTTCAAAAGGGGAAAAAGAATTATTTCCTTGTAGTTGCTTGTTAGTTTGCTAGCTATCAACTATTTTTATTAGATGAAACTAAATCACAAACTAAAATCAGATTATATGAAATTCTTAAAGTATGCCCTTATCGTTCTTTTCTCAATAGGTATGATGAGCTGCGGCGGTAGCGGTGGTGGCGATGACAAAGAAGATACAGTTGCTCCTACAGTTACAATTGCTAGTCCAACAACAAGTACAATAGTTACAGCTGGTGCAAATTTAAGTGTCAATTTTACTGCCACGGATAATGTTGCATTAGCATCTTATACTGTAACGGTATCGTATACTGGAGTTAAGTCTGTAAAAACTGTTGAAGAGTTTAGTTTTAATAGTCTTTCGGATACTGATGCCGCTGGAAATGCAGTACCTGCTATTTCCGGAGTGTCAAAAGTAATTAGCTTTAATATTGCAACTCCTGATAATGCTATGCCCGGAGCTTATAAGTTTTCTGTAACAGTTAAAGATACTGCTGGAAAATCAGTTTCAAAAGATATCGCTTTCGAAATACAATAAGGAAATCTTATTTAAATTAAAAAGGATCGGCTAATGCCGATCCTTTTTACATTTGTGTTGTTTTGAACTCAATGCCGAACAATGAGATATCGTCTATTACGGCTTTATTCTTTTTTCCAATATCAATGTGATGTATCAGATCTGTAAAGGTATTTGAAATATTTTTTTGTGTTGCGAACATTTTGGTTAAGAACTGAACGCCTACTTCCATTTGATCATCTCTTTCCAGTTCTATTAATCCATCAGTATAGCAAAGTAGCTTTGAGTGCTCATTGATTGTAATTTCTCCAATTGATATGGCTGGGATTTCATCGAGCATACCCAAACCAATGCATCCTTTTTTTAGTAAGGTAGTTTCTCCATTTTCAAAATTGTAAAGAAGTGGAGGGTGATGGCTTGCATTCACATATTTTAGCTTTCTGGTAGTGTAATTGTAAATTCCAATAAAGAAAGTCAGAAATTTCTCACTGCTTGAATTGTCGCACACTTTTTGGTTCAATTGAATCATGAGTTCATCCAGTGGTGTTTCGGGCCGGAAAAGCGCCCGCAATGTGGCTTGAAAATTAGACATGATTAGGGCTGCCGGGATTCCTTTTCCTGAAACATCGCCAATGCAAAATCCCAATTCCTGATCGTTAAAGTTGATAAAATCATAATAATCGCCGCCAATTTCAAAGTGTGGCTGATAATATCCGCAGGTAGAAATATATTGATTTTGCGGTAAAGAGCTTTGATTGGGAATTAGAAGGCTTTGGATTTTTGAAGCCAATTCCATTTCCTTCTTAAAAGCTTCCTGAATCAATAATTGTTTGTACAGGCGTTTGTTCTCCATTGCCACAATAATAATATTGGAAATGGTTTGTATGAAGCTAAGGTGTTTGATTGCCGGGCTCATTCCTTCCATTTCTTCATCAATATCACCAATTAGGATGTATGCAAGAACCGAATTTTTGTGGATAACCGGAATAATAAAATCAAAAGACCAGAATACTTCGGGTAAATCACGCGATATATAGGTGATTTCAGAAATACTGCTTAAGTGTTTTCCAATTTTGATCTTATCAATGCATTCTTTTGAAATGCCGGATATCAATAATTTTTCCCAGTGGGAACTAAATTTATAAACCGCAATTTTCCCAATCTTGAGATCTTCAAATAAAATATGTTTATACTGTTGTAAAAGCTCGTCAATTGATAAGTTTTCATTAATCGCCTGAGTAATTTTAAGGATTAAGTTGAGCTTAAATTTGCTGTTAACAGATTGTTGCTTGATCACAATAGGGGGATTTATGTTTCATGCTAATTTAGGAAATATCAAATCATTAGCCAATCGAAAATTTGAAAAAAAAAAAGGATTCCATAAAGAATCCTTTTTTGATGATGAGTTTATAAAAACTATGCTTTTACTCGCTCTGAATAAGAGTGGTCGCGTGTGTCAATTTTAATTAAATCGCCTGTGTTGATAAATAAAGGTACCATTATGGTCGCACCGCTTTCAACAGTTGCAGCTTTCAAGGATGAGGTAGATGAACTATCTCCCCGCAAACCTGGTTCGGTATATGTAACCTCCATCACAACGTGAGCAGGAAGATCAACATACAATGGCGTTTCTGTGTCAGCATGGAAAACGGCTTCCACCATTTCACCTTCTTTTAAAAGGTCAGCTGCGTTAAACAATTCTTCAGGTAAAACAATTTGCTCGTATGTTTCTGTATGCATCAAATTATATCCCATATCATCTTTGTAAAGGAATTGATGAGGGCGTCTTTCAATACGGGCTATGTCAATTTTAACACCAGAGTTAAACGTATTGTCAATAACCTTACCTGTTTTAACATTTTTAAGTTTTGTTCTAACAAAGGCAGGACCTTTACCTGGTTTTACGTGTTGGAATTGAACAATGGTATATAAATCTCCTTTATAGTGGATACACATTCCATTTTTAAAATCTGTAGTAGATGCCATGATATAATATTAAATTTTAATAATCATTTCTAAGAAAAGAAAAGTTTCGTTTTCTTTTGAGTTTTGCAAAAATAGGGTAAACAATTAATATTCTGAAATATTATGAGGCTTTGTTTGAAATAGATACCTCGGAAATGGCAAAAAATTAGTCGTTATCCAAGAGTGAGTCATAGGAGAAATCCGAAAAATTCATCAAATCGCAACGCAATGAACCAATAAAAAGATCGAATTGTACGCGGACCGGAATTCGATTTGTATCGGCAGATATCCAGATAGTCATATCATCTTCATCTTTAAATGCTCTGCCTGTTGCTACAATTGGGATGAACTTATAACAGTTTACATCTCCAATTTTGCTGTTAATTGTTTCATATCCCATGAATCTGAATTGAAGAAGAAACAATTCATCAGAGAAGTGAGTTTGAATCTTGACTACTTCTCCAATTTTTAGGTTTGAATTGAAATAATTGGCTCTTGCAAAGTAAAAAGCCGACAATATATCATGTATTCCTTCGGGTACTTTATGAATTCCGGAACGTGAGGAATTTACCTCATTCTTTTCCCGATCAAAAACTATTTCAGTATACCTTTTGTAATTTCCTTCGCGAATATCCCGGATTGCTCTTTCTGGCAATAGGGTTGCAGGATTAATAAAACTCTCGTAAGTATCTTTCACTTTATACAGCGAATTGAATAATCCGACAGTTTTCCCAGTTAGAGTTGCATGATACAAATCTTTGCCATCTATGTTTTCACTTCTGATTTTCAGGTTTGCTTTTCCTCCCCGAATAATTCCATAATGTATAACATATCTTAGATTTTCTCCTTTTTTGGTATCCTTAATAGGAAAATCGGCCAATAAAAGTGTGTGGCTTAGAAAAATTAGAAGGATGCTCAGAGATAATTTATGCATATGAATTATTGTTGATTCTTAATTAAAGATATTCTTTTTAGAAGTAGTAGCAACAAAATCTTTCAGATAAAAGGGCTCAAAATAGGCTACATCTTCAAATTCTTGATTT
This sequence comes from Marinifilaceae bacterium, assembly GCA_016936255.1. Classification (GTDB taxonomy): domain Bacteria; phylum Bacteroidota; class Bacteroidia; order Bacteroidales; family Marinifilaceae; genus Labilibaculum. The sequence continues at coordinate 51,411 of JAFGYE010000037.1, forward strand.
TGGAATTTTATTTCAGCCAGTTCTATCATTCCTACTGCTGATGGTGTTACGTTGTCAAGAAAGATGCCATTTTTACTTTTGATTACTTCTTTGCACTTGGAAGAACCATCACCAAAGAAAATAATTTCTCTTTCCGAAAGGACTTTTGAGTAGGAGCTTTCATCGATAATATCAGCAGAAATATCTCCAACCAATTCATTTTTACAATTGAAAAAGGCAGTGTAAACTTCCATTCTTCTTGCATCGATCATTGGACAGTAATAGGCTTCCTGTGGATTGGTTAATTGATTGATAACATCCTTATTTTCCAACAATGGCTTTGTCATTGCCTGCAAAGTGTTTATTGAGATTAGCGGCAGGTTGGCTCCATAACAAATTCCTTTGGCTGTTGATACACCAATACGTAAGCCGGTATATGATCCTGGTCCCATGCTAATAACAACACCGTCTAAATTGCTTGTAGTTAAATTATTTTCCTTTAAAATGTTTTGAATAAAAACCGTTAAGTGAGTTGCGTGTTTCATTCCTTCTTTCGTCTCTTTAAGAGCCAGTAAAACTCCATCTTTTCCCAATGCAACAGAACAAACCGCTGTAGATGTCTCTATATGTAATAGTAATGCCATTTGATAAAATTTAAAATCAATGCAAAATAAAGGATAAAATACTAATTGTGAACGATAACAGTTCAAATATATGACCAGTGTACTATCCAAATTCATTAAAATAGGAAAATAATGTGCTTTTTAAGCGTAGTTCTATTACTAAGACAAATAATTAGAAGGAAACACTTACCGGCTAAAAAAAACTCCCAACCGAAATGGGCTGAGAGTTTTTTTGAATTTGAAACTTGATTATAAACTTATTTCGATACCATTATAGAAGTCAAGAATTTTGGTGCGGAATATGTATTCGTATTTCGCTTGCAGTAAATCTGATTTAGATTTAAAAAGATTGTTTTTTTCTTGATTGTAATCTACAGAATTAACTAAACCGAGGTTGAATTTTTCTTCAGTATAACGGAAGGCTTCTTCGGTTGATGAAACTGCTGTTTCACTGGAGAAAAACTTTTTCATAGCCGCCTTGGCATTGGCATGAGCCTGTTGAATATCTTTTCGAAGAGCATTTTTAGAGTTTTCCATATTCAATTTGGAACGGTCGATATTTACTTTTGCGTTGCTAATGTTTCGATTAACACTACCTCCGTTAAAAATTGGGATACTTAAGTTGAAACCAAAACTCTTTGATTCAAATAATCTTAACTGATCGTTCAATTTCATTTCTTTTCTGATAATTATAGGACTTCCATCTGCAGCAATGCCATATTCTGGTTGATTTCTGCGATAACCGGAATTCCATGATCCCGACATAGATAAAGTTGGAGTACGCTGACCTTTGGCAATAATTAAACCTTTTTCAGAACTTTCCAAACGGTATTGCGCTGCTTTCATTTCCGGACGAAATGTTAATGCATTGATAAAAACTGATTCCGGATCAGCCATAGATTTGGTTGCATTTAAAACAGGGAGTTCAGGTGTTTGGATATCAAAACCTTTTGAGTCTTCCAGGTCCAATAGCTGAGCCAGATCAAGCAAAGCGATATCAAGAGCATTTTGTGCGTTAACAACAGCAAGATCTTCGCGTGCAGCCTGTGCTTTTTGTTCCATTAAAGTTCCTTTTGGCAGAGTTCCTGCTTCTACCAAAACTTCTGTTCTTTTAATCTGAAGCTCAGTAACTTTTAATTGTTCGTGTGCAACCTGAAGAAGTTCTTTTTTAAATAAAATATCCAAATAGTAAGATGTGATATTTAGTGCTAAATCTTCTTTTGCTTTTTCAACATCCTGCAAATTAGCTTTAAGATCCAATTCGTTTTGTTTAACTGAATTCCATTTTTGAAAACCACTGAATAGAGTAACTCTGGATGAAAGACCAAGAGAACCTGTTTGACTGTTTTCGTTTACGTACGTATTTTCAGCACTTAGAGAACGTCCATAGTTGAAGTTGTATCCGGTATTACCATTTAAATTTGGTAAAAGATCCAATTTAGATTGCCTGGTATTGTTTGCCTGAACGTCAGCATCCAGTTTTTGTAACTTAAGGTTGATGTTGTGTTCCTTTGCATGTGTTATGCATTTTTCCAGATTCCATAATTCCTGAGCATAAATACCAGAAAAGGAAAAGGCAAAAACAAGGACGAGTAATAATATTTTTTTCATGTGTGTATGTATTTTTTTTGATCCGATAAAACTAGTTCTTCCGTCATTAATTTATTAATGATAAATTAAAGATGCTTATTTAATTTTCCTACCGCAATGAAAACTCTTTCTAGTCTTTCTTCTCTTTTATTTCTTCAATTTTTTTCTTCTTTTCTCCTTTAAGCTTATCATCTTTTGTAAGGCCTTCTAAAACTTCAATATTGATACCATCCGAAAGACCAGTTTTAATAAACCTTTTTTCGAATTTTTGCTCAGAAGTTTCTATCTCTACAAACGTTGAATCATTTTTAAACTCTAAAAGACTTTCGTTTACAGCCAATACTTTTTCTCTTTTATCAAGAACAATTTCAGCATTAGCACTGTATCCCGAGCGAATAAAGAAATCTTTTTTAAGTTTAACAGAAGCTTTTATTTCGAATTGAATGGCACCATTCTCTTCCACACCTTTTGGAGAGATATATTCCAGATGAGCGTCAAATTTCACATCCTCAATTGCTCCAATGGTTAACTCAAGGTTCATTCCCTGAACAATTTTTCCAACTTCAGTTTCATCAACCTTACCTTGAAAAATCATTTCGCCCATGTCGGCAACAATGGCAACCGTGGTTCCATCATTAAAAGTATTGCTCTGAATTACTGAATTTCCTTCTTTTACCGGAATATCCAGTATCATTCCTTCAATTGTTGAACGAATAATGGTATTCGTAGCTTTTGCAGAACTTTTGGTTACACCTTCTTTAATCAACTGCAAATTATCTTTTGCTGATTGTAACTCTTCTTCAGAATTTCGGAAAGACAATTGAGTTTTCTGGAAATCAGATTCTGAAATTACTTTTTTGTCATACAAAGCTTTGTCCCGCTGATAGTTAATTTCTTTATCCTCGTAATTGATTTGTGCTATTTTTACTCTCGATTCAGCACTATTCAAATTAATCATATCAGGAATGATCTTTATTTTAGCAATAGGATCGCCTTTTTTAAGCATATCACCAGCCTCAACATATAAAGTTTCAATAATTCCGGAAACTCCCTGAGGTTTAATTGCGATTTCTTTTCTTGGAACAACAGATCCTGTTGCAACCGTCTTTTTAATAATATCTGTTATTTCAGGTGATTTTGTGTTGTAAACCACAGGTTTATCTTGCGATTTTTGATACAGGAATACAATTGTTCCTACAAAAAGGAAGATAAAAAATACAACCAATACAATTCTAAAAACTTTTTTCATGACTAGTATTATTTTCGGATTATGAACTATTTTTTTTATTCGTATCTCAATGCATCTACGGGTTTAATTCTGATGGCTCTTTGTGCTGGAAGCAGTCCAGCTAAAACACCAAATAAAACCAAAACACCGAGTGCTATAAATGCAACATTTATATCAACATAAGGGTTTAAAATTTGAGGGTTCGGATCACCTTCGGTCATTTTACCGATTCCTTCGACAATTAAAACACCTAAAACCAGTCCCCAGAATCCCGCAAAGGTGGTTAAGAAAACGGCTTCATTTATGATTTGACCAACAACTTCACGAGGACGGGCACCGATGGCACGTTTAATGCCTAATTCTTTGGTTCTTTCTTTTACAACCACGTGCATAATATTACTAACTCCAATAATACCGGTTAGAAGAACTCCAAAGCCTATCACCCAAAATAAGAATCCAATGCTGTTAAAAAGACCAAAAATCTTGTTGAACATTTTCGCGATATTAAAATTACCAATGGCTTGCCTGTCATCAGGATGAATGGAATGCCTTCTGGCCAGAATTTCAAATATCTTATTTTCCAAATCGGCAACTGATTCTCCAACCTTAGCTGTTGCTAAAAATACATGGAATTTGTCCCCTTGGTTATACAATTGCTGCAGGGTAGTAAATGGCATTTGAAGAACGTCATCGCGCATTCCCATATTTCGGCTTAATGGTTTAATTGTGCCAATTATTCTAAAATAGATTCCATTTACTTTAAGGTACTGACCAATTGGATCTTCATCTTTTTCGAACATTAGTTCCTGAACTCTTGGTCCAATGGTAATTACTTTTCGAAATTCTTTCAGATCATTCTGATTGATAAAACGACCGGCAATAACTTCAACCGGATTTACATTGTTCATTTCCGGTGAAGTCCCCTTGATTCTGAAATTTCCTTTTTTGTCTTCCCGAAATGTATTGTTGGTGGCATTTCCACTCCATCCATTTATATCAGGAGCAATGTCTTGCAGCTCAGGGATCGATCTTTTAAGTACCTCTAAATCATCATTGGTAAATTGATACGATCTGTTTCGTGGCAGACCTTTGTAGGCTTTTGTGGTTTTTTCCACCCAAAAAACCGTTGAGTTTGTTGCGAAATTACCCAATGAGGATTGTATATTATTTTGAAAACCTCTTCCAATACCCAGTAAGGTTACCAGAATTAAGATTCCAAACATCACTCCGAGACCGGTAAGTATGGTTCGTAGTTTATTCTTTTTAAGTGCTGCAGTAATTTCCTGCCATTTATCCAAATCGAACATTAGCTGATCGTTTATTAGTCTGGTTTATTATTCGTCTCTTAAAGCTTCAATGGGTCTGATTGCAGCGGCTTTTCTTGCCGGGAAAAAACCCGCAAGAGCACCGGTTACAACCAAAACAATGGTTGCACCTATAGCTATTCCTAAATCAACCTGTGGATTTAAAAAGTAAATTGCTGCAGGTGGGTATATTTTGTTGATAAGATCAAATTTGGTGATTACTTCGAGTAAGCCTACCCCGGCAATTAGTCCGACATATCCCGAGGATGCTGTTATAAATATTGCCTCCATTAGTATCAGTCCAACTACAGAGCTTGGTGAAGCACCGATTGCTTTTCTAATTCCTATTTCTTTAGTTCTCTCCTTAACAACAATCATCATAATGTTGAAAACCCCAATTACACCTAATATAATAGTGAAAATTCCAATAATCCAGACAAACATCTCAATAGCCTTAAAAAGTCCTGTAAATGTTTGTGAGTTTTCAATGTTGTTCTGTATCCATAAAGCATTTTTATCTTCAGGGCTAAATCCGTGTCGTTTAGCCATTTGGTAAGTAATAAATTGCTCAACTTTTTTACTCTCATCTACAGAAATATCGTTTAGTGTAAAAGATATTCTTTGAAGGTGATCGTTGTTGTTAAAAATATTTTGAGCAACAGTAATCGGGATGTAAATTTCTCTGGAATTATCATCGAAACTTGGCTGATTAAAAACACCAACTACCTTAAATTTGATGTTGTTGATATTAATTAATTTATTGATTGCCGTTTCTTTAGGGAAGAGAACCTCCTTAACAACATCTTGAATGGCAACAACTTTTCGGTTTTCTTTAATATCCTTTTCATTTAAAAAACGCCCTTCAAGGATCTCGAAATTTTTAATCTCTTTATAAGTTTCATGTACAGGAGACACATTAAAATTTCCGAAATTATTTTTATAAGATATTATTTCAGCTCCTGGAATGTATGACATTGCAGAAATGACATCCAGCTTGTCGATAGATTTTTTAAATCCAAGATAGTCTTCATTAACCATCTGAATTCGCTTTCCTTCGGGAGTTCCTTTGAATGCTTTGGTTGTTCTGCCACCATATATCTGCATGCTGTTGGTTGCATCTTGTGCAAAGACAGAAGTCATTCCATTTCTAAGACCTCGTCCTGCACCCAAAAGAAAAATCAACATGAAAATTCCTGTTGCCACCGAAAAACCGGTTAGAACGGTTCTGGTTTTATTTTTACTAATGGTACTAAATATTTCTTGCCATTTATCTCTGTCGAACATAGCTTTATTCTAGGCTTTTAGGTTTAGATAGTGTGGTTAATCTTGAGGAATTCTAATAGTTTCCATACTATTGATCTTATTGTTCTCAATAATAGATTCTATTCGGCCGTCTTTAAGGTTAATAATCCGATCCGTCATATGGGCTATATCATTTTCGTGCGTAACGATAATAACTGTGATACCGGATTGATTAATTTCTTTTAAAAGATCCATAACTTCTATTGATGTAGCAGAATCTAATGCACCGGTAGGTTCATCTGCTAAAATAATTTTTGGTTTGGTGATCATCGACCGGGCTATTGCAACTCTTTGTTTTTGACCACCAGAAAGCTCATTTGGCATGTGCTCAGCCCAATCTTTCAGTCCCATTTTATCCAGATACTCCAAGGCTATTTTATTTCTCTTTTTTCTTGCAACCTTTTGGTAATACAATGGAAGGGCAACATTTTCCATGGCATTTTTAAAAGAAATCAGATTAAAAGACTGGAAGACAAAACCGAGTAGATTATTTCGAAGCTTAGCGGCTTTTGTTTCGCTCATGGCTTTTATTTCCTGCTGATTAAGAGTGTAAACTCCTTCATCATGATTATCCAAAAGACCAAGTATATTAAGAAGTGTAGATTTACCTGATCCTGAGGATCCCATTATGGAAACTAATTCGCCTTCTTTTATGTGCAAATCAATTCCCTTTAAAACGTGAAGTTTGTTAGTACCGGTAATATACGATTTGTGAATGTTTTGTAGTCGAATCATAATAGCTGTTGGTATTAAAAATAAATCTGTATACAATATTAATGTTATTACATTTTATTGCAAACAAAATTAGACAAACATGTTTACCTATCGACAAACCAGCAATTATAACTGATATTGTCTTGTTTCAATCAATAAGATAACCAAAGAAAATATTCACCCCAAATTATTGTTGGTTTATCAATTGATGTGCCATAGGGTTAATTGTGTTGATAGTTAGTGTTTTGTGTGTATTTTGGTTTGTGAAGTTTCGTATAAGTGTGTCCACTTATATTACATTGAGTGTACGATAATGTACAATAATTTAGGCATTATGTGAGTAATTTTGTGTACGTTATCTTAATAAATGTGAATAAATACTAAGGGATAAGAGCAAAGCCAAATATTAGTGTAATTTTAGGTTCTATAAATGAAAAAAAATGAAGTGGAATAGCTTACTATCAGCAAAACGGTTTGGTCAGGAAGACCAATTTTCTTCTGTTCAGCAGAAAGATGTCAGATCTCAATTTCAGCGCGATTATGATCGATTGATATTTTCATCCCCTTTTCGTCGCTTACAGAATAAAACACAGGTATTTCCGTTACCTGGAAGTATTTTTGTACACAACCGTTTAACTCACAGCCTTGAGGTTTCCAGCGTAGGACGATCACTGGGGAATGCACTTGCCGACAAGCTTATTCAGCTTGATTTGGTTGATGAATCTCATTTAATTAAAGAAATTGGGAGTATTGTTGCCGGAGCGTGTTTGGCTCATGATTTGGGCAATCCACCATTTGGGCACTCGGGAGAGAAGGCATTATCTCATTTCTTTTCGGATGGGAAAGGGAAAAAATTGCATGATAGATTTACTCAGAATGAGTGGCATGATTTGATCAACTTTGAAGGAAATGCAAATGCTTTACGATTGTTAACCCATGCATTTCACGGAAGACGAAAGGGTGGTTTTGCATTAACTTATTCGAGTATTGCATCTATTGTTAAATATCCCTGGGAAAGTAATAAGATTGAGGTAGTAAAGAAAAAAAAATATGGTTTTTTTCAAGCTGAAAAGGCAGATTACCTTGTGATTGCCCAAGAGCTGGGGATTCCTGAATTGTCATCAGGAATATTTGCCCGTTTCCCATTGGTTTACTTGGTTGAGGCTGCTGATGATATTTGCTATCAAATTATGGATATTGAAGATGCTCATAAGCTGAAGATACTAAGCACCGAAGAAACAAAGGATTTGTTGTTGAGTTTTTATCATCCGGACAAGGACAAAACTATTCTGAACCGAATTGATGAAACTTGTAAGGAGGTTACCGATATTAATGAGCAAATTGCATACATACGGGCAGGAGTTATTGGGAAATTAATTTCGGAATGTGTAGGTGTGTTTGTTGATCATTATGAATTAATAATGGAAGGTAAATTTCAATCAAGTCTAATTAAAGAGATCAATGAAATTTCGTTGTTTGCCTATAAAAAATGCACTCAGGTTGCTGTTTCACGAATCTATCGTCATCGTTCGGTTGTGGAAATAGAGTTGGCCGGTTACAAAATTTTAGGAACTTTGCTCGATGAGTTTGTTACTGCCGTTTTGGAACCCGAAAATTTTTATTCCAGGAACTTGTTGTCATTAATTCCTGAGCAGTATAATTTGAACGGCGAATCAGACTACGGGAAAATTATGTCTGTTCTTGATTTTATTTCAGGAATGACTGATGTTTTTGCTTTGGATTTGTACAGAATCATTAAAGGAATAGAACTGCCGGGGATTAATTAATTTGATTGCGAAATTGGAATTTTAAAGTTGACTTTAAATGTATCAAATGAGAAAAATATATTCTTTACTTGTGTTGCTGATTCTTGTAGTACCTGCTGTATACGCACAAAACGATTGGGTAAGATCAGGATCGGAAAAATCAAAGATTAGTTTTGAATTGCCCGAAAATCCGATTATTCAGGATAAGGAGCTGAATGGAATAAAAATAGAGGTTTTTAGTTATAAAGATGCGGCAACGGTTTTTGGTGTTGTAGCTTCCGATTTTTCAGAGGTAGGTTTGGATTTTACCTATTCTGATCCTACGGAATATTATCAGGAAATGAAAGAGGGGAGTTTGGTAACCGGAAATGCGATTTTAATTTCGGAAAACTCAGTAGCGTATCAAAAAATGTTAGGGAAAGAAATTGTTTATACCCAATTGGTTGGTGAACATGAGTATACTTACTACAAACGATTTTTCTTTCGGGGGAAGTTCATTTATCAGATTGCTATTGGCGGGCCTTCAAGAATGAAGCAGTTTTTAGTTGATAAAAAGAATCTCTTTTTTGATACCCTGGAGTTTAAAGATTAGTAAAACAAACCCGATTGTAATTTTACACTACGTAAGTGTGAACTGAAAATACGTTATTAGAAACTCATATTACGTAATTATTAAATTGCCCTGAATCGTCTTGATTTTGTCCTTTAATCCTCTTAATTTTATGTTGTCAGAAAAATGATAATACTTGGATTATGAAGATTTTAAGAATGATTAAAGAGTTGTTTTCTTTCTCAAGAGATGAGGATTTTGTTGTGGTTGATTTAACTACAAAAATGATTCAGTCGATGAATACTAAAGACTGGGGCAGATTGCAGAATAAGAAGAATTATATGGTGATAAAATAGCCGTATAATCCTATTCTCATTTATGATAATTAAAATCTTCGGCTTGTTATTTATTCTGCAAGATTTTAAAAGGGAATTTCTTGCCCTTCACTTGTAAATAATTCCGGTTTTAACCGTTTTTTTTTATTCGTAATCGTTTTGTTTCGGAAGCAGTCCCGGTTTTAAGACAAAACTATTGGGATTGACTTTTAGAAATAATTGTGTCAGATTGCCAAACTCACTTCGCTCCTTCGCAATGACATTTTATGAGGAATGAAAAAAACTACAATCCCCTCATCCACTCCGGTCTCAACTGCGCGTTGGCCGGATCGTTCAAAACACCATTGATACGATTCAGCATTTCTTGTTTGTCGCGGGGGAAGTTTCCGCGCAGAATCAAATAATTGGAAGCATGATCGCTTCGAAAAATAGACTTGCTTAATTCCAGGTTCCCGATAAAGACTTTCATTTCGGCAATTAGCTCAACAGTATTGAGAGGAATAAATTCACCATCGAATTTTTTCATGAAGTGTTCTTCTCCGTAAGGGTAACTAAGAACAAGGGTAGATAGAAATTCAGGCTGAATTTTGTTCACGACTTTGGCCGAGTTAAGGGCATGTTGCCGAGAATACTTTTTACCACCCAAACCATTTAGTATCATCACCGAAAGTTTAATGCCTGCTTTTCGGGCACGCTGCAGAGCATGACTCGTGCTTTCAAAATTTTCACCTTTATCAATTGCCTTCAAAAGCTCATCATCTCCCGATTCGATGCCTACGTAAAGTAGTTTCAGCCCTTTTTCAGCCAAAATCTGCAGCTCGTGATCGGTTTTGGCTTCGATATCTTTAGGTATGGCATAGGCCGACACCCGATTTAAGCGGGGAAACGTATTTGCAAGCTTGTCCAATAACCTGCTCATTTTATCGAATGAGAGAACCATGGCATTACCATCGGCCAAAAAAACTTTGCGGACATCATTGGCGTGATCCGATAAGGAATCAATTTCGGCGAACACTTCTTCTTCCTGGCGAAGTTTGAATTGTTTGCTGCTGTACATTTCGCAAAAGGCACATTTGTTCCAGGCACATCCTAAGCTAACCTGTAAAATTAGCGAGTAAGCCTCACTTGGTGGCCGAAATAATGGTTCGTGATAATTGATCATGTGGCAAAAGTAGAAAAAGAAGTTTCAAGTATCAAGTTCCAAGTGTCGAGGAAGAAGTAACAAGGTTTAAGGATAAAGTAAAAGGGATCAAGTAGAAATATCAAGCAAGACTTAAAATTTTAGAATGAAATTCTCCCTTTTTACTGGAGATGATAGACCGACGAGTGTTTTAATTATTAATTTTTAACTCTTAATTCAGCATTTAAAATTCTATCTTGCATTAAAATCGCAGCAAAATGGAAGGGAAGTCTGTAAGCATAAAAGTGTCGGGTAGGGTACAGAATGTTGGATTTCGGTATCATGCCAAGGAGGCAGCAAAGCGTTTTGGAGTTAGGGGCTTTGTGAGAAATCAGCCGGATGGTACGGTTTATGCGGAAGTTGTCGGAACAAATTTGGGCGTTGAATTGTTTTGTGAGTGGTGTAGAAAGGGACCTGATTGGGCTAAAGTGAAGGATGTTTTTATTTGCAGTTTACCGGATCAGGATTTTACGGATTTTGTCATAAAATAAAAAAAGCTTCTGATAAAATCAGAAGCTTGTGTTGACCCGTAAGGACTCGAACCTTAAATGCCTGGACCAAAACCAGGTGTGTTACCATTACACCACGGGTCAATTCCCGTTCAGTCATTTCTGACTAAGACGTTGCAAATATAATAGAAATATTTGTTAGCCAAAACCAAAAATTGCAAAAATATTGCAGGCTTTTATTCGTTGTTGTTGTTATATATTTGTAATTATTCTGATTGTCAATTTGAAAGGGTAGAAAAAATGGAGCAAAAAAAAATAGAATCTTTAACAGGAAAGTGGCTTTACGAGGAAGATTATGGCTATGGAAGGGCAAAAGGAGAGCTTTTATTGACTCAAAACGGGAAAAAATTGAGTGGTAAAATCATTTTTTCTGAAAATGCAGAAGATGAAGAGACTTTCATGATTCAAGAAAAATTGGAAGGAGAGATAAATTTGAACAGAATTCAACTAAAAGCAATCGACTATGATGTTATTCATTCCGATTTTGATATTCGTTACGAATTGGATTCCTGGGATGGCATGTTGATTAATGAGACGACAATTGAAGGAGATAGTTTAGATGACCAGGGAATTTCAGGAAGCTTTAAGTTTGAGAGGGTTGTTGAAAATAAACATAAGGGCTAAAATAAAAAAAAGCTTCGAAATATTTCGAAGCTTTTTTATTGTTGACCCGTAAGGACTCGAACCTTAAATGCCTGGACCAAAACCAGGTGTGTTACCATTACACCACGGGTCAATCATAATCGTCCTTTTTGCAAAGAACTCTGCAAATGTAATACTTTTTTTATTTGCTCAAACAAAAAGTGTAAAATTTTCAAACAGAATTCGGGGGAACTATTAAAATTGACTATTTTCGTTCAAAATATTATCCTGCATATCGAATATAATAAACAAAAATACACACAAGATGAGATCTAATTACAATGTGGTTAACAATGTATTAGGCTGGATGGCTTTTGTCATTGCTGCATTTACCTACTTGTTTACAATGGAGCCTACAGCCAGTTTGTGGGATTGTGGAGAATTTATTACCACCGCCTACGGATTAGAGGTTGGTCATCCGCCGGGAGCACCTTTGTTCATGATTATGGCGCGTTTTTTCTCTCTTTTTGCTCCCAGTCCTGCTCAGGCAGCCTTATTGGTAAATTCTATGTCGGCCTTGGCATCGGCTTTCACTATTCTGTTTTTGTTTTGGACAATTACACATCTTGCTAAAAAGTTGGTGGTAACCGATGGCGAAATCTCGAAAGGAAATTTAATTGCCGTAATGGGAACCGGAATGGTTGGAGCGCTTGCTTACACTTTTTCTGATACATTTTGGTTTTCGGCTGTTGAAGGAGAAGTATATGCTTTGTCATCATTGTTTACGGCGGTTGTTTTTTGGGCAATTCTGAAATGGGAAAATGTCGCCGATGAGAAGTATGCAAACCGATGGATTATTTTAATTGCATATTTAATGGGCTTGTCGATCGGGGTTCACCTGCTGAATCTTTTGGCTATTCCTGCTATTATATTTGTTTACTATTTTAAAAAATACACACCTACCCGGAATGGAATAATAGGAGCATTTTTACTTTCGGTTCTTATTTTGGGTGTTGTTATGTATGGGGTTATTCCCGGAGTGATCACAATCGCATCTTGGTTCGAGCTGCTTTTTGTAAATCAATTTGGTTTGCCTTACAACACTGGCGTGATGTTTTATGGGGCAACACTTATTGCACTTGTTGTTTGGTTGATTAACTTTTCCGTTAAACGTGGAATGGTGGTTTTGAATACGATCGTAACAGCTTTTGTGGTGATCATGATTGGCTATTCTTCTTTTGCCATGATCGTGATTCGCTCTTCGGCTAATCCGCCAATGGATGAAAATAATCCGGACAACGTATTTGCTTTGCTTTCCTATTTGAATCGGGAGCAATACGGAGACAGACCCCTTGTGTATGGAGAGTATTACAATGCGCCTGCAGTTGATCTGATTGAAACCAGTCCTGTTTACATTCAAAAAAAGGATAAAAATAATAAGGATAGGTATGTTGTTGCCTCGCACAAACAGGAATATAAATTCGATTCCCGTTTCAATACCTTGTTTCCAAGAATGTATAGCTCCCGGGCCAATCATGTTCATGAATATGAATACTGGGGAGATGTAAAAAAGAACAATCCAATTCAGGTTGGTGATGAGACTCTTTATAAGCCAAGTTTTGGTTCAAATCTTCAGTTTTTCTTGTCCTACCAGGTTAACCACATGTATTGGCGATATTTCATGTGGAATTTTGTCGGCCGTCAGAACGATATTCAGGGGCATGGCGATATTCTGAATGGAAACTGGATTTCGGGGATTCCTTTTATCGATGAAATGAAAATTGGAAATCAGGATAAGTTATATCCTGAAATGGCAAATAAAAAATCAAGAAATACTTACTTCTTTTTACCATTTATACTTGGTTTAATCGGTTTGTTCTGTCATTATAAATCGGGTAAAAAAGGCAAGCAGGACTTCTTTGTGGTGATGTTGCTTTTTGTTTTTACAGGCTTGGCTATTGTTGTTTACCTGAATCAGTCACCTTATCAGCCACGCGAACGTGATTATGCATATGCCGGTTCGTTTTACGCATTTGCCATTTGGATTGGACTCGGGGTAATGGGTTTGTATCAATGGTTGAGTAAAAAAGGACCATCTGTTGTTATCGCAGGAGCAGTTACTGCTATTTGCTTAATTGCCGTTCCTGGATTAATGGCTCAGCAAAATTTTGATGATCACGATCGTTCTGGTCGGTATGCGACATTGGCTTACGCAAAAAACTATCTAAATTCGTGTGCGCCTGATGCTATTTTATTTACCTATGGCGATAACGATACCTTTCCGCTTTGGTATGCGCAGGAGGTAGAAGGGATTCGAAGAGATATCCGCATTGTAAATTTGAGTTTACTTGCCGGCGATTGGTACATCAATCAGATGAGACGAAAAGCCTACGATTCAGATCTGATTCCTATGTCGCTTACTGCGGATAAAGTTGAACCAGGTATTCGCGATCAGGTTCCTGTTGTAGAGCGATTGAAAGGACAAGAGCTTTTGAGTGAAATGATAAAATTCGTAGGAAGCGATAATGATGCCGCAAAAGTAGAAACCCAATCGGGTAAAAAGCTTAATTATTTCCCTGGAAGAAACGTTTATATTCCTGTTGATTCGGCTAAGGTGCTTGCAAATGGTACTGTTCAGCCCGAAGATGCTCATTTAATTGTAGACAAGTTAGAGTGGAAGATCAAGAGAAGTTATTTGTATAAAAATGACATTATGGTTTATGATATCATTGCAAATAACAATTGGGAACGCCCTGTTTATTTTTCTGTAGGAATGGGGACTGAAAGCTTTCTTGGCTTAGAGAAATATTTTCAGTTGGAAGGTGCTGCTTATCGTTTGGTTCCAATTGAAACAAAACCGGAACGAAATGGTATTGGCCATGTGAATACAGAATTGTTGTATGATAATTACATGAATAAATTCACTTTTGGCGGGATAAAAGATCCGGATGTATACGTTGATCAATTTCATATTTTGACAGTGAATATCATGTCGTTCAGAGCAAATTACAGCCGATTGGCCAGTGCTTTAAATGACGAGGGAAAGAAAGAAAAAGCCATTGATATTTTGGATAGATGTATGGAAGAACTGCCAACCAATAAAATACCGGTTGATAATACACTGATTGGATTCATTCAGGAGTATTACAGAGCAAATGCAGTAGATAAAGCAAATGCTTTACTGTTGAAAGTGGCACAACAATCATACGATAAAATGAATTATTTCTTAAGTTTGGATCCTCAGCATGCCAATGCTTTTAGATCAGAACAGGAGCGTGAAGTGCGGGTTGTGCAGATGCTTTTAGGTTTAGCTGATATGGGTGAGCAAACTAAGTTGAGGGAAGATTTACAATTAAAATTCGAACTGCTTTTTAAGTCTGCTGCAGGGGAGTAAAAGATTTATAATAAACTTTAAATGGCTGTCTTCATGTAAAGACAGCCATTTTTTTATGTCGTTTTTTTGATTTCTTAAATCAAAGTAATTCTTCTTTCTACAAACTAATGCAAAGCGTTCATTTGTAAAAAAGAATATTGACGACTATGTTGATCTTGAAATATCGAAAGTCTGTTAAGATTTTTTCACATAATACAAATCAATTCTTTTTGTCAAAAGTGGTAACTTCGCTGTCTGTACCATAAAATCTAACCTTTATTTTGATAATATATGAGTAAGTACCAAAAAACAAATATTATTGTCGGATGGATATCATTTGCAATAGCTGCAGTTGTCTATTTTTTAACCCTTGAACCTACAGTTAGTTTTTGGGATTGCGGAGAATTTATAACTTCTGCTTATAAATTAGAAATTGGACACGCTCCGGGAGCTCCGTTTTTTCTGCTGTTGGCTCGTTTTTTCTCTATGTTTGCTTCGGGTACCGAGAATGTTGCTCTCATGATAAATTCCATGTCTGGTTTGGCAAGTGCTTTTACCATTCTGTTTTTATTCTGGACAATCACCCATTTGGCTAAAAAGTTGATTGTTGCAGGAGATAAAATATCAGAATCTCAGGTATGGACAATTATTGGCAGCGGATTTATTGGAGCTATGGCTTATGCTTTTACCGATACATTTTGGTTTTCAGCTGTTGAGGGAGAAGTTTATGCTACATCTTCACTGTTTACTGCAGTTGTTTTCTGGTGCGTTTTAAAATGGGAAAACGAAGAAGGCAAGGCTTATGCAAACAGGTGGTTAATTTTGATTGCTTATCTTATGGGTTTGTCGATTGGAGTTCATCTTCTGAATTTATTGGCAATTCCGGCCATTGTAATGGTTTACTATTTTAAGAAGTATGAACCAAGCAGAAATGGAGTCTTAAAAGCTTTGGGTGTTGCTTTGCTTCTTTTGGGTGGTGCAATGTATGTAATCATTCCAGGCGTTGTAAAACTTGCTTTTGTTTTTGATTTGTTCTTTGTAAATGTAATTGGTTTGCCTTTTAATTCAGGCGCATATGTATTTATTATTCTGCTGATTTCAGGTCTTGTATTCGGTATTCGATATACAATTTCTCATGGCAAAGTGGTCTTGAATACATTGCTTACTGCACTAACAGTTGTTCTAATTGGATATTCGTCCTATTCGCTTATCATGATTCGTTCGGCGGCAAATCCTGGTTTGGATCAGAATAATCCTGAGGATCTGTTTTCTTTACTTTATTATTTAAACAGAGAGCAGTATGGCGATAATCCTTTGGTGTATGGCGAATATTTTAATGCTCCGTATGATGAAAAGGAGAGTTATGTAGATGGCAAAGATGTTTACATTAAAAAAGACGGGAAATATGTAGTTTCTTACACGCCAAAGAAACCAAACTATAGCAGTTCTTATAAAACAGTGTTCCCTAGAATGTATACCAAGGGAATGACAGGTAGGAACCCCGAAGAATATGCCAAGTGGACAGGACTCAAGGCTGATCAGAAAACAAAACCGAGCTTTGTGCAGAATCTGGACTTCTTTTTTAGTTACCAGATTAATTACATGTACATCCGCTACTTTATGTGGAATTTTTCCGGTCGTCAATCTGACCGGCAATCCTATAGCGGAGTTATTGACGGCAACTGGATTTCAGGAATTCCATTCGTAGATAATTATCGTTTGGGAGATCAGAGTCTGAGGCCTGAGCACATGACTAAAAATAAGGGAAACAATACATACTACTTTTTACCGCTTTTGTTGGGCTTGGCAGGATTACTTTATCAGTACAAAAAAAGTACCAACGGGAAGAAAGACTTTTTTGTCGTTTTCTTGCTGTTTTTATTAACCGGATTAGCCATTGTTGTGTATCTGAATCAGCCTCCATTGCAGCCCCGCGAAAGGGATTATGCCTATGTGGGATCATTTTATGCCTTTGCTGTTTGGATCGGTTTAGGATTTCTTGCAGTACTGCAGGTTTCTAAAAAAGTGCTTCGAAAAGATAAGGTCGCTATTCCTGCAGCATTCACTCTTTGCTTTTTGGCAGTTCCTGCTTTGTTGGCGCAACAAAATTGGGACGATCATGATCGGTCGGATCGATATGTGGCAAGAGATTTGGCTTACGATTATCTGAATTCGTGTGCACCAAATGCGATACTATTCACAATGGGCGATAACGATACTTTTCCATTATGGTATTTGCAGGAGGTAGAAGGCGTAAGAACTGATGTTCGCGTTTGTAATTTGATGTATTTAACCGCCGATTGGTACATCGATCAGATGAAACAAAAGAACTATGATTCCGATCCTTTACCAATTTCTCTTACTAAAGAAAAATATCTGGCGGGTAAGCGCGATGTTGTTTATGTTCTTGATGATCCGCGTTTGAAGGCTTACGTTGAGAAGAATGGAGGATTGGATCTGAAAGACGCGATAGAATATGTTGCGAGTGAAAAGGAAAGTACCAAAAAAATATACGGATACGATGAGCGGATTGATCATTTTCCGGCAAATAAATTTCGCCTTGTAATTGATAAGGAGCAAGTCGTAAAGACCAATACTCTTTCCGAAAAAGATTCTGCAAAAATTGTGAATCAAATGGAATGGGAAGTGAAAACAAACTACGTGGATAAAGGTGGTTTAATTCTTTACGATATGCTGGTGCAAAACAATTGGAAACGACCTGTTTATTTTTCCATAACAGTGCCGTCGAGCGGATATTATGGCTTAGAAGACTATTTTCGTTTGGAAGGTTTTGCTTATCGATTGGTACCGATCAAATTTGAAAATGAGGAAATGCAGATAGGGGGTGTAAATACGGATGTAATGTATACCAATCTGATGAATAAGTTTAAATGGGGAAATATGAACCATCCGGATGTTTATATCGATGAAACAACTTCGCGTTTGTGCACCAACATGAGAAATAATTTTCTGCGGCTGTCAGAAAGTTTACTGGATGAGGGAAAAAGAGATTCTGCAGTTCAGGTACTGGATAAATGTGTTGAATTAGTGCCTAATGAGAAGGTACCCTTCGATTATTTAGCCATTCTTATGGCTCAGTCCTACTATCGTGCAGCGGAGGATGAAAAAGGCAATCAGATGATTCAAACCATATCAGATAGATTGGTACAGGAATTAGATTATTATATGACTCTAACTCCGGTTTCTACTTCGGAATTTCCTCGGTTAAAGAGCAGGGATCTGGCTTTATTGCAGGAATTGTACCGCATTACAAATCAGTACAATCAGAAGGAATTGAATCGGAAAATTGAATTGGAATTTAAAAGATTATTAGAAAGCTATAAAAAGGGATGATGAAGTTGAGATGGATGAGAGCGCCGGGGATATTTAAAATCTTATTTCCGGACTTTATTTGGCGATATAATTCGGGAGCAAAAAAAGTTTATCTGACATTTGATGACGGACCTGTTCCGGAATCTACTTTGTGGACATTGAATATGTTGAAGGAGAAGAATGTAAAAGCTACTTTTTTTTGCGTAGGCGAGAATGTGCATAAATGTCCTGAGCTATTTCAGAAAATTCTGTCTTCAGGTCACGCCGTTGGAAATCATACTTACAATCACTTAAAAGGTTGGTCTGTTGATACACAACTATATCTTGAGAATGTAATAATGGCTTCCGATTTAATTAATTCAAAATTATTTCGGCCTCCTTACGGCCAAATAAAAAGATCTCAGGCAAAACATTTACTCCCAGAGTATAAGATTGTTATGTGGGATGTTTTGAGTGGGGATTACCGGAAGGATATAACTCCTGAAGAGTGTTTGAAAGATGTTCTTAAAACGGTTCGTCCAGGCTCCATAATATCGTTCCACAATCATCAGAAATCGGAGGCGAATATGCGTTTTACAGTACCCCGGCTGATCGATGAATTAAAGCTTCAGGGTTACGAGTTTGATATTTGTCGGTGAGAAATCAAAAATTCCTTTCTTTTCCATCAGGTAAACTGCATTTGAATACGTAAATTTGCTCTCGATCAAACTATTAATACCATTTTATAAACAAAACCATTTGAGAATTCCCGTTTTACTTGTTTGTAGATAGCAAAGTGGGAGTGGTTGCTAATTAATACTATTAGATGAAAGTACTTCTTTTGGGTTCCGGAGGCCGTGAACATGCTTTTGCATGGAAATTTGTTCAAAGTGAAAAATTGGAAAAATTGTATGTTGCTCCGGGAAATGCCGGAACTGCTGCAATTGCAGAAAACATAGATATTAATCCTAACGATTTTACAAAAATAAAAGATTTTGTTCTTGAAAAAGGAATTAACATGGTCGTTGTTGGTCCGGAAGATCCTTTGGTAAATGGAATTCACGATTTCTTTCTTGCCGATGAGGCTATCAAGAGTGTTCCAGTTATTGGTCCGGAAAAATTAGGTGCTCAATTAGAAGGAAGCAAAGATTTTTCAAAGGAATTTATGTTCCGGCATAATATTCCTACCGCAAAATATAAAAGTATCACCTCTGAAAATTTAGAAGAAGGATTAACTTTTTTAGAAAGCTTAAAAGCTCCATATGTATTAAAAGCAGACGGTCTTGCAGCAGGAAAAGGTGTTTTAATTATTTTTGATTTAGAGGAGGCTAAACAATCTCTTAAAGAGATGATCGATGGAATGTTTGGCGACGCAAGCAGTACCGTAGTAATTGAAGAGTTTTTGGCAGGTATTGAGTTGTCGGTGTTTGTATTAACCGATGGTAAAAATTATAAAACACTTGCCGAAGCAAAGGATTACAAGCGAATTGGTGTAGGAGATACTGGTTTAAATACAGGTGGTATGGGAGCAATTTCACCGGTTCCTTTTGCAACTGCTGATTTCATGCAAAAAGTAGAAGATCGTGTAATTGTTCCAACAATTGAAGGTCTTCAGAAAGATAATATTCCTTATAAAGGGTTTATTTTTATTGGATTGATGAATATTGAAGGTGATCCTTATGTAATTGAATACAATGTTCGAATGGGTGATCCGGAAACAGAGGTAATTATTCCAAGAATCAAATCAGATTTACTGGAATTGATGGAAGCCGTTTCGAAGCAGGAATTGGATAAAGCTCCTTTTGAGATGGATGACAGAACAGTAACTACTGTAATGTTAGTTGCGGGAGGTTACCCGGAAGCGTATGAAAAAGGCAAAACTATTACTAAATTAGATGAGGTAGAAGGAAGCATTGTGTTTCATGCGGGAACAACTTTTTCGGGTAATGATGTAGTAACTAACGGGGGGCGTGTTATTTCGGTAAGCTCATACGGTGATACGATGCAGTCGGCCTTGGATAAATCCTTTAGAAATGCTGAACTGATTGATTTTGAAGGGAAATATTACAGAAAAGATATTGGTTTCGATTTAAAGTAATTGATTTATAAAAACTACTGCTCTTTTTTTTTATTTGAAAATTGAGTGGTAGTTGTTATTTTGCACTTCTGGTTCGCTAAAAGCTTAAATTCATGCTCTTAAAGACAATTAAAGGACGCCATTCTGTTTTATTGATACTAATTCCGGTTATTATCGTATTGCTCTGGATGGGAACCTTACTGCATTCGGTATCCTTAACAGCAGGACAGAACCAAATGCCATTGTACGAATTGTTGTTATTTCTTACAGGAGGTAATAATTTTGTTCTAAGTCTGATTGCTTGTCTTCTCCTAATATTGATGGCTTATGGAATGGTGCGTTTAAATGAGCAGTATATTTTTATCCGGCAACGAACAGATTTACCTGCATTCGTATTTGCTCTTATTGCCACGGGAACTATCTCATTAGGAGGCATGCATCCTTCGTTATTTGCTGCATTTTTATTGTTTCTTTCTGTGGAACGGGTATTTAAAATTTATCAGGGGACAGCAACTCTTTCCAACTCTTTCGATGCCGGATTTTTAGTAGGATTAGCAGGTCTGTTTTATTTATTTGCAGGAATATATATTTTCTGGTTTTGGATGGCACTTGCGGTTTTAGGATATTTGCGCAGTAAAGAAATTCTCGCGGGATTAATAGGCTTTATTGCCCCCGTTTTTTTTGTTGTGGCTTGGTACATTTGGAACGATAATCTGGCCGAACTCTTAAAAACAATTGGGAATCTCTTCTCCTCTAAAAATAATTCAGGAATTGTGTCGGTTTTCCAATATTCATATTGGGGAATACTTGGCTTTCTGGTTGTTCTCTCTTCTTTGTACATGTTGAATGTTTATGAGGAGAAAAAAATAAGTTCGCGTAAATATTTTATTATTTTGTTGAGTTTCTTTTTGGTTTCAGCTCTTGGTTTTGCATTTTTTAAAGGAGCAGGTGTTGAAATGTACTTTATTAGTATCATTCCGGTAACCTACATTACAAGCCACTATTTTGTATTCCAAAAACACTCTTGGATTGGTGAACTCTTGTTTTATATTCTGGTGGTATCAAGTATTCTAATCCACTTTATAGAATAAAAAAATGCCATTTCCTGAGAAATGGCACTTTGTCTGATAAGTTCAATCTTATTTTTCAACCATATTTGTCGTGTCGAAAGCAGTTGCTATATTAGCATCTTCCTCATTATCATTCACGGTGAAAATTATATCGTTAAAATCTTTATCTCCACCAGGCACTTGAGTATCTTCGAAACACAATACAATATCCTTACAGTTTTTTTCTTTAAACAATACATGTTGTTGTTTTGCGTCTTTGTTCCATTCAATATTGGTATAATGACGATAAACACCATCAACAGTAGCACCGTTTTTCCAACCTTGGGCGATTAGGCAAAATCCAATTACTGTGTTTTGTGCAAAAGGAGCATCACCTAACTGAACACGATCTCCGGTTTTGAGTCCCCCTCCAAATCCTTCTTTTGAAGCATTAGGGAAAAGCATGTGAAGTTCTAATTCGTCAGCACTTGCAGGAGGATATTCAGCATCGTAAGTGTAGTAGGCCAATGAATTTTTCCAACCAGCTCCTTCATCAACGAAAGTTAGATAAACAGGAGATTCTTTGGTTAATTTTAGAATCAAGTTGTTCTCATCAGAGAATAAGTCAGAATTCGCTGCGCGGTTATCCTTATTTTCATGGAACATGGCAATAATGTTGTCTACCAAAGTTTCACAAGGTTTTGTTGGAATGATATCATCCGGTACACCTTCGTCCATTTCAATAGTAATAATTTTTAGCCCTCCCGTTCCGGCAGCAACAAAAATGTAGTTGCCTCTCGATTCAACAAAGTTTACCGATGAACCAAAGTCCATATTTCCTAACAGAGTAACATTATTATCATTTTCAGGAATCATAGCGCCAACGTATACACCAGCGCCACCATTACCAATCAGCAATAGTTCTTCATTTAAGCATACCGAGTTGGTTACGTAATCCTCATCAAGACCACCTGCAGGAGTTTCAGGGCGATTGAAGCGCTCTTTTAAAGATCCGTCCAAATTACGAATATCTAATCCTGATACGTTCAATGCCGCAAGGATATAGTTGTCGGTAACATCAATTTCGGTTTTTGATTCATCAGTAATCGGACCTTGAACTTCAATTGCCTCTAATTCTGTAAAATCAGCTTTTTTGAAAGACTGTATTTTTTCATTGGTTGCATTAAGCACATAAATGTTTTCATCATTACTACTTAAAGATCTGGCATCATTAATATCAATTCCAGTTACTAAAGAGTAGTCGCTGCGTTTAAGAATGCTTAGTTTTCCATCAGATCCACTGGTTGCATAAATGTAATTTTCATCAATTTCAACATCTGTAGCAACATAAGAAGGAAGATCAACCAGTCCTGAAACAGACATGATTTTTTTAGAATTACTTAACTCTAAACTAATTAAAACAGCAGGAGATGCGAGAACATAACCAGCACTTTCAGGATCCACTGCACCTACCAGATAAATTACTCCATCATAATAATCAACAGCACTAACGTCAACATCAGGAAATAACGCCTGAGCCTTTAATACAGGATTGTCCTGATCTGAAATGTCGAATAATTCAACTCCACCGCTGTATTTGCTTCCTTTTGTATTGTAGGAAACAAATGCCATGTTGTCGATAATTTTGACGTGAGTCGCTTGAACAGCTTCACCTTTTACTTTAGGAGCTTCAACTTCAGCTTTTAGTTTGAAAGCATAATTTTTAGTCAAATCAATTTCAATTCCTGTAGTTCCTTCTTTTGTTGTTCCGGCAGGAAGATTGTTGATAATCACTAAATCATTCATTGTGGTAACCCTGCTTAAAAGATCCGCAGGATTGTTGTTAATTGAAATTCCTTCTTGAATTGCTTTCTTTTGATCGGTTTGCTGATTGTCATCATTATTGTCCGAGCAAGAAGAAACAATTAAGAAAAGTCCAATCATTGACAGTAGATATTTTCTCATAACTAATTTTTTGTTTTTACTGAATTGCAAATGTATTTTGCAGTTGCAAGTTACATTGTTTGTTTCAAATGATAAGTTTACTTATTGTTAATAGCTGCAAGGATTTGATGAAATGATTCTTTTAATTGGTGAATGATCATAAAAAGTTGTTCGGGATCATGTTCTATCTATTGATAATCATGATGCTATATGTGTATCATTAATCAGTTGACATTGTCTAAATTCCTTTGAATTGTTGGGTGTTTACTATTTTTTGCCTTTAAATAATAAAGGATGTAGAATGGTTTTCGGTTTATTGCTATCGATCCAAATTTAATATTTGCCAAACTTATCTCCAATGCAGAAACATGCTGAAATACTTGTGGAATCTATTTTTTAAAATGCTTTTTGATCCATTTTGGAAGAATAAAGACTCCAATTAGGAGATAGGGGTAGTATGAAATTAGCCGCCAAATTAAGGCCATGGTTGTAGCCACTCCAACTGATGGAAGAAATTCGCCTAAATATTTTGTGAATACCCATTCCGAAAATCCACTTCCGCCAGGAGTTGGACTGACAAGCATCATGATCCACATGACTAATTGCCTTGCGAATATCATGATATGTTCTGTAATGTTATACCCTTGGAGCATGAATGCAAGAAGAATTACATTGACCACCCAATATCTGGCAGTCCAGGAACAAAAGGTTGCCAGGAATGCTTTAAACCAAAACCAGAAGGGTTTTCTTCTCAGTTCTTTAGAACTTTCAATTATGTCGGTGCCTGCTTTATTTGCTCCTTGTTTCCACTTTCTAAGAACTGGAAGTTTGAATATCCAAAGCAACAGCCATTTTAATCCTCTTGGATTCCAGAATAAACCATAAGTTAAAACGATAAAATAACTTGTTTTTACCAGGTAGCCAACCAAAGCAAAATACAAAAGAGAATCCAGCCAGATAGAATGTTCCTGAATATCTATCATGAATAATTGGTTGATATCCAAAAACAAGATCAGGATTGGGAACATGAGAATAAAATACAGCTCGTCGAGAAAAGAAGTAGACATAACTACTGCTGAACTTTTTCCAACTTTTAAGCCTTCCTTGTTAAGATAAAGAATTGCAACAGATGTTCCTCCTATTGCAGAAGGAGTTATTGCCGAAGTAAATTCCCACAGCATGATAATACGAAATGCCTTTCTCCATGAAAATGTATTATCTGTAAGTATCCGCAAACGAGCCATATAACCTAAATCGCGAATAATCATCATGATTAACGCAAAACAAAGCCAAAAAAGAGAATGCCAAGAAAATTCAATTAAGGACAGAGTTTTGCCATCAACCTCATTCATCAGCATGTACACAACAACGGCAAGGCCAATCAGAATTGGGTATACAATTCTACCTGGACGAACTCCGTTAAGTAGTTTTTTTTGACTGTCAGGTTGGTTTCTGTTCATTTTTAATACGTAAGGATGATAAACTTACGGAATTAAAGAGTTTTTTTTATCAAATATCAATGAAGATTTTGTTAAAATACTCTAAAATTGAGGTGAAGAAATTTTGAATGGGGATCATTTATATTTCATCATTAAGAATGAAAATTAAATAGTTTTTCCTTAAAATAATCAAAACTTTTTTCACTGATTAATTGTCTGAGGAAACAAATTAGTTTTGCATGTGTTGGTACAATATACCTGATTTTTGGATTTTTTGAAAGGCTGGCTTTCACGATTACCTCTGCAACTTTTTCTGCTTTCACTTGAATTTTCTTTGATTTTAGAAGAAGATTTTCCAGTTGTATAGTCATAGCCCGATAATTGGTATTCTTTGAGTTTTTGCTGGCTTTAGATAAGGCAATATTTGCCCAATCTGATTCAATAGCACCAGGATTAATTAAGATTACTTTTATTCCAAATGATTTTACTTCTTGCCGCAGGCAATCAGAAATTCCTTCCAATGCATATTTTGAGGCATGATACCATCCGCCCATTGGTAATGTCATTCTGCCAAGAATGGAACTAATATTAATGATTCTACCTTCACGATTTGCTCTCATTTTTGGCAGAATCATCTGAGTTAACTGTGCCAGACCAAAAAGATTAACCTCAAATTGTTCGCGGGCGTCTGCCAACGGAACATCTTCAATTGCACCATAAAGGCCAAATCCTGCATTATTCACTAAAATGTCAATGTGTTTGGATTCTTTATAGATGCGATTTACAACTTGCCTGCAATTTTCAGAATTAGTGACATCAAGTTGAAGGATTTTTGCCCCTTTTTCTTCCAAATCGGTCATTGCAATAGTTGAAGGAGCTGTTGCATAAACCGAGTATCCCTTATCAATAAAAAGTAAGGCTGAAGCTTTACCTATTCCCGAAGAAGCTCCAGTGATTAAAACAATTTTTTCTTTCATGAAAATGAATCGTATGGCTGTTAATGTTTATAATGTATCATTATAAATATCAGAAGATACATAGAATCTGAGTTTATTTCAATGGGATAGGGGCGATACCTGCTAAGATCTTAACTTTATTTCTTTTATCAGCTTACCATACACATTTATAACGGTAGTTTTTTGCTATTTTTAGTACACAAACTTTTACAACCAAATCTATGCCCGCAACTACTTCTACTAAAAAATTTGGGACAGCACCAGTCTTTTTTACAGCAATCTCTACCATTTTAGGCGCAATTTTATTTCTCCGCTTTGGCTTTGCGGTCGGAAGTTTGGGGTTTT
This sequence comes from Marinifilaceae bacterium, assembly GCA_016936255.1. Taxonomy (GTDB): domain Bacteria; phylum Bacteroidota; class Bacteroidia; order Bacteroidales; family Marinifilaceae; genus Labilibaculum. Next base: position 77,568 of record JAFGYE010000037.1, read on the forward strand.
GGGGAGTAATTTTAATTATTCTTTTAGGGCATTTGGTTACGATACCAACGGCTATGGCTATTTCAGAGTTGGCTACAAATAAACGTGTTGAAGGTGGTGGAGAGTATTTTATTATTTCACGTTCGTTTGGTTTAAATATTGGTGCGACCATTGGCATTGCCTTGTTCTTTTCTCAGGCAATAAGTGTTGCTTTTTATGTAATTGCTTTCACTGAGGCTTTCGAACCATTATTTAATCTGGCTTTTAGCACCTACGGATATCTGCTTCCACGACAGATAGTTAGTGTTCCGGCAATGCTGTTTTTATCAATATTGATTCTAAAAAAAGGAGCCAACCTGGGAGTAAAGGCTTTGTACTTTGTAGTTGCTGTTTTAATGATTTCGCTCGTACTATTTTTCTTTGGTTCAACAGATCATGCATTGGTTTCAGACTTTAGTTTAATGAATGCGGAATTTAGAAATGCGGATCAGTTTTTTATTGTTTTTGCGATTATATTTCCTGCTTTTACTGGAATGACGGCAGGTGTTGGATTGTCGGGAGATCTGAAAAATCCGTCTAAATCAATTCCTGTTGGCACTACTTCGGCAACCTTGCTGGGAATGATTGTTTACTTTTTTGTAGTTTACAAGCTGGCCTTTTCGGTAAGTAGTGCCGATTTGATGGAAAATCAGCTAATAATGGCAAAAATTGCCATTGGAGGAAGCCTGGTGATTCCTTTAGGTCTTGCGGCTTCAACAATTTCATCAGCACTGGGCTCAGTAATGGTTGCTCCACGAACGCTTCAAGCACTATCGGCCGATCGTTCTTTCCCCTCTAAAAAGGTAAACAGATGGTTGGCAAAAGGTCGGAAATCAGATAATGAACCTATAAATGCATCATTAATTACATGCGTAATTGCAATGGTATTTGTTGTTTTGGGTGATGTGAATGCAGTTGCTCAAATTATTTCTATGTTTTTTATGGTAACCTATGGATCATTGTGTTTGATATCTTTTTTAAATCATTTTGGATCATCGCCAAGTTATCGCCCTTCTTTTAAATCAAAGTGGGTATTCTCTCTGATAGGATTTGTAACATCGGTTTGGGTGATGTTCAAGATTAGCTTTTTATATGCTTTTGCCGCCGTAGCGGTAATGTCACTAATTTATTTGTTCATTAACCGATATCATAGAAACAGGAATGGAATTGAGTCAATCTTTCTAAATGCTCTTTATCAGCTAAACAGAAACATGCAGGTATTTTTGCAGAAAACAGGAAAAGGAAAAGCCCGGGAATGGAGACCAAGTGCTATTTGTATCTCAAAAGAATCTTTTGAGAGAGATACTGCTTTTAAGCTTTTGAACTGGATCTCCTACAAATATGGATTTGGAACGTATTTGCATCGAATCGAGGGCTACTACTCAAAGGCTACCTACCTGCAGTCAAAGGTAGAATTGGAACGATTAATTAAAAGTTTTGATAAAATAGAGAATCACGTTTATGTTGATACAATCATATCTCCATCTTATACTTCCGCTATTGCACAAGCAATTCAGCTTCCGGGTGTTGCCGGAATGGAAAATAATATGGTGATATTCGAGTATGACAAGGGAAACCCTGATCGCTTGGATTTAATCATTGATAATTATTCATTGGCACGCGCAGGTAATTTTGATTTCTGTATTTTGGGAAGTTCGCCTCGAAAATTAGATTTCACAAGCAATATCCATGTTTGGATTAAATCTTCGGATACCGACAATGCGAATCTGATGATTCTGCTTAGTTTTATTATTGCGGGTCATTCCGATTGGAAAAAGGCGGACATTAAGATATTTAATATCTGTAAAAAAGATCAGGCCGATGAAACAAGAAAGCAATTGGATGATTTGGTTGTTTCGGGCCGACTGCCTATTACAACCTCTAATATTGAAATTATCCATGAACAGGAAAATGTATCGTCAAAAGAAGTTATTAATCAGCGTTCGGCCGATGCAGGCATAACAATAATCGGTTTTAGAGGTGAATCGCTTAAGCACGAGAAGGCTGAACTTTTTAAGGGCTACGATCAACTTGGGAATATTCTTTTTATCAACGCAAATAGTAGAAAGCTTATTGAGTAGGAAGAAAATAAATTACAAATTATATTGAAAAATATTCTTGCCGAGGGCAATAAATATTAAACCAATATGCTGGTTCTAAACATCTTTTTTATCCAGGATTTCTCCCTGAGCATTTAGTAGTAATGAGTATCGGATAAGGTTTTGGTTGCGAACAATAATTTCAAAATTTTGCGAGTCTGAGTAATTAATTTTAATTGCATTCATAACTTCGCCATATGGTTTTATTGCTTGGTAAATATTATCAGGGATAGACTCCAACTGAAGATTTATTTTTAGACATACATACTTTCCGCTTTCATGATAAACGGCAATATGTTCCAATTCATTTTTGTAGAAAATGGCTTCGTAAATTTGATCTGTTTTATGCCATTCGGTATTTAATGGTGAATCGAATTGATTGTTGAACGTGTCAATTATAGTCTGCGGGGTTAATGATTCCTGAGAATCGTTAAATATTTTTCGAAATAAGTTTTTGAAATCCATTATTGTTTGCTGTTAGTTCAATTGTCTCATTTTGGCGAAAATCGCCAAAGAATTTTTTAATCTTTGGGATATGATTTTTTATAAAGATAGATAACTCTTGTTCTTGCTCGTTTAAGTCTCATTTTTACTGCATCTTCGGTTATTCTCAGAGTTTGTCCAATTAGTTTTCCGGAAAGATTGTCCTGATATTTCATTAACAGCAAGGCTTTTTCTTCCGGATGAATCATCTCCAAAATTGCCAACAGATTTTCGTAATTAAAATCTTCCGGGTCTGTTTCAGATTCATCTATAATATCTGGTATTTCATTTCGTTTGTTCCAGTTCGGGTAATGTAGTTTCTTCTTTAGCCTCAGGTAGTCAATAGAGTAATTATAGGTAATGGAATACAGCCACGATGAAAAGGACGAATTTCCTCTAAAGCCAGACAGTTTCTCGTAGGCTTTAGACAAAATATCATTGGCAAAATCTTCAGCTTGTTGTTTGTCTTTGATGAAACTGTAGCATTTGTCCATTACTTTATTGAAGTAGCGAAGATACAGGAGTTCAAAAAGGCTTGTTTTATTCTCATGTATGATCATGTGAATAAGTTCTTCGTCGCTGGTGTTGTTGTGGTTTTCTCTCTGCATATCAGAGTGTTGGAAATTTGTTTTCGTTGGCTAATTTTTTTTTAATATTTTTTATTCTCCAGCGTTACTTCGTTAATATTCTTCGTCTAAATGGAAATTTCAATCGTGATTTAAATTACTTAAACGAAAATAGTCATTGAAATTGAAATAAAAACAAGAAAAATAAATTATACTAATTTAAAGATGAAAAAAAAGTTGTTGTTTGTATTGGCAGTAGGTACTACTGTATTATTTAGTAGCTGTGGAAAAGTGCCACAAGTAGAAATTGAAGGAGCAAATGCTGCAATCGAAGTTGCTAAAACTGTAGGAGCGAATGTTTACGTTGCAGAAGATTTTGCTGCACTTCAGGATTCTATGAGATCGGTAAATGAGAATGTTGAAGTTCAAAACGCAAAATTTTTTAAAAACTTCGATCAGGTTAAAGCTCAATTAGTTGTTGTGAATACAATGGCTGTTGAAGTAAAAGCTAAAGCTGAAGCTCGAAAAGAAGAAGTGAAATTGGAAGTTGAAAGTCTTCAGGCAGAAGTTGATTCAATTGTTATGCAAAACAAGGAATTAACAACTCAAGCACCAAAAGGAAAAGAAGGTGTTGCGGCATTGGAAGCAATCAAAGGTGATATTAGTTTAATTGAGGCTTCTTTAATTGATGTTGCAGGTCTTGTTGCTCAGGATCAACTTATTGTAGCCTTGGATAAAGTTAAAGCTGCAAAAGAAAAAGCATTGGCAATTAATACCGAATTAAACGATGTGATTGCTAAGTATGCTGGAAATAAAAGAAAATAGTGTCAGGCATAATCTGCAATCAAATATTATTTCCCTGAAGAGTCTTCTTCAGGGATTTTTTATAAACGCTTAGAGTATGGGTAAAAGGAAGAACAAGCCTTTTGTTCGGTTTGTTATTGCGATGGCTGGCTTATTGTTTGTTTTAGGCACAGCGCTTATTTGGTTGAAGCCGGAGTCTCCTCAAAATGAATTGAAACTGGCCAGAGAGGCACTTTATTCAGCTCAAAAAGCTGGTGCTGAGGAGTACGCAAAACCTTTTTATAAAGAGGCAAAACAGTTTTACGATTCAGCCATGAATTCATGGTCTGCACAGAATGAGCGATTATTTCTGCGAAGAGACTATGAGCAGGTATTGAGTTTTATTAATTTAACAATAGAAAAAGCGACCAAGGCAGAACAGAATTCGTTGCAGCGGATTAAAAATACAAATGTTATTGTCAGATGCGGGATTGATGACTTGGAGAAAAAAGTGAAACTTTACAATCGGATTTATAAGAAGATGCCTTTATCTATGGGCATAAGAAAATCTCACAATTTAGGTGTGATGAAACTTAGCGAGGCGAAAATCGCTAATGATAGTGGTCGGTACAATGAAGCCTTCGTAAGTTATAAAGAAGCCGCCGATTTGCTAAATTCTTCCAATAATAAAGCAGAACAGATTTTGAAAGCATGGTTTTCATATTATCCAAACTGGGAAAAAATGGGAGCCGATGCTATACGCTTATCTAGGGGAGGACATAAAATTATTGTGGTTGATAAGATAGCACATCAGTGCTTTGTTTATCAGAATGGAAAATCGATTAAAGCTTTTAATGCAGACTTGGGTGTGAATTGGATGGGAGATAAGCGACACAAGGGTGATAAAGCTACTCCCGAGGGAATTTACAGGGTTATGCAAAAGAAAGAAGGTTCATGTACAAAATTTCATAGGGCACTTTTAATAAATTATCCCAATGATGAAGATAAACAACGATTTGATTCAGAGAAGAAAAAGGGCGCTCTGTCTTTTCGAATTCATATCGGGAATTTAATTGAAATACATGGTCTTGGGGGAAAGGGAATTGATTGGACAGATGGTTGTATTGCCTTAAATAATGAAGATATGGATGTTCTGTTTCGTCTTATAGATAATGGGATATCAGTAATTATTGTTGGGTCGTTAAAGCCTTTAAACGAGATTTACGAAATAAATTAATGAAGAATCATGATAAATGATGAAAGCAATTTTAAAGGAGAATTGAATACTTACTTTGGTAAAAAAAGGATGTTGATCAAGTTTATTTTTTGGCTGCTAATGCCGATTTTTCTTTGGTTTATTATTCTGTTTGTTTTAATTGGAGTGCCTTATTTGGAAAACAGACCTTTCATTTTTGAGAAGGCTCTAAGTGCAATTCAGGAGAGTGAGAATAATAGTAAGTTCAAGAAAGAATTGCAGTCAGGAATCGCCCAAGTACAAAAAAAGATGGATCGACTAACTCCCGGAGGAGCTTATTTAATTGTAAATACCTCTGATAATACTTTTTCTCTTTACCGGAATAAAGCTCTTGTTCGGGAAGGTTTGTGTTCTACCGGCAGTCATATTAAACTCGAGGCAGACGATAACAAAAACTGGATATTTCAAACTCCCAAGGGTGTATTTTCCATTCAAGGGAAAATCACATCACCCGTTTGGCGAAAACCCGATTGGGCCTTTGCTGAGGAGGGTTTACCAATTCCTGGCCCCAATTCTTCATCTCGCTTTGAGTATGGTGTTTTGGGAGACTATGCTCTCAGCCTAGGTAAGGGATATTTGATTCATGGTACACTCTATAAAAGATTTTTAGGACAGCCAGTTACTCATGGATGTATTCGAATGAACGATGATGATTTAAAGACTGTTTATCAATTTTTGCCAATTGGGGCAAAGGTTTTTATCTACTAATATGAGTATGCAAAAAAATTACAATTCAAGAAGTTTTCATTTATTCAGGAATTATATCACTTATAGTATTCTGGTTGTAATTATTGGAATCGCTTTGCAATATGGAGTTTTCTCAGTGATGGCTGTGAGGCAAAAAATGAAAATGTTTGACCAAGAAGTTGATGCAGCTTTGTTGTCGGTTAACGAACGGCACATGGATCCGGTACTTGTAGATTTATTTAAGGAAAAGGTATTTTTGGAAACTCGTTTCCAAATGTCGAAAGCCGATTCTATAAGTCTGTCCATAAATCTGAAAGACAGTATTCTTCAGTTGGAACTGAAAGGAGTTGTTATAAAATCAACTAAAATTACTGATTTTGAAGTTGATCAATTTCTTTATCAGTTAAAACCAGCAACTTACCAGCATTTGTTTGGCAGGCAATCACAGGTAAAGAGTTATTCGTCTACAATCAGCAAGGTTCCAATTGTTGTGAAAAAGGCACCTAAAGATACAACCGAAGCTCAAGCCTTAAGTGTAAAAATTGATTCGGTAAAAAGTGAAGTTGTACATTGGATGCTGAAGCTGGACAAGGAAATTATTCTAAAAATTGAAGGAAGTGATCCATATTTCCGATCACATTGGTGGATCGGACAAAAGTTTTGGCTCCGGGAAGATATGAACAGTTTTAAAAATTTTAAAGAGACCATTAGGTTTAAAGTTCCTGAATATTATCCTGAAATTCGCTTGGTAATTTCAGAATCGGATGCCAAAGCCATATATCGCGCATTGCCTGCAAAACCTTTAGTAGGCATCAGATTATAGCTAAGAAAGAATCGGTTGAAGCAGACCAGGTTTTATTTTTTGCAATTCATATAAAATGAAAAGTCCGGGAACCACCCCGGACTTCAATCTAACCCATTTTAATCTATGAAAACCTAATCCTCTCGGAAAGGATGGTACAAACTTATGAAAACTATCTGGATTGAAAATGCTAAAAGATGTTAATTAAGGTTAAACAATTTGTGGGGCAATTGTTAACTTCTGAAGAGTTGCACCGATAAAGCTATGTGTAAGGACAATCAATTTAATTTCTTATTAACTCTGCGAATCAAGTTGTGCAGGATGGAGGACATTCATTTTTGGAGACTTTATTTGAAATATATCTTGCAGGATATCACCTGATATTTGAATTGATCCCCATTCATGACTTCAAATGGTAGTGTTTTTTTTGCAAACAAAAAAGCGCCCGCGGTGGAAGCCCGCAAACGCCTTATCTTTAATGTGGAGAATACCGGAATCGAACCGGTGACCTTTTGACTGCCAGTCAAACGCTCTAGCCAACTGAGCTAATCCCCCATGATTTTATGATGAAGTGATATACTTCATACTCCCTATCAGAGTGCAAATATAGATGAAAATTACACATCTCAAAATATAAGTAGGATGATTTTTGTGAAATTAAAACATTTTTTAATTTTATACGTAAGGATAAAAGAGTGAAGAATCTATTTTAGTTCGAACAATTGTTTGTCAATAGACAATTGATTGGTAGCAATGTATAGTGTGTGTATTAGGTAGGATGAGTACGAACTCAATAGATTCTTCACTCTTCTTTGTGTAATTTATAATTTAGATTGTCTATAAAGAAAAAATCGACTAAGTTTATAGTTCATTTATACACAGAGGTTTTATCCTATTTTAAATAACTGCAAACTTCCTATCTGAAATGTGAATTTTCAATCCTTTACGAGCTGAGAATCAAATTAATTGCTTAGGAAAATCAGTTTGCTTTTAATTTTTATATCTTTATGCCTCGAATTAATTTTCTAATCGAAAAGGATTTTGATTATAAAATTGAATTACTTAGTTTTAAGCGCTGAAATTAAAAGAAAATTAAAAGAAGATTATGGAAGTTAAGAAGTCACCAAAAGCAGATCTTGAAAATAAGAGAGGTCTTTTTCTTGAGATTGGTCTGGCTCTTACTCTTGCCTTTGTACTTCTTGCATTTGAATGGAGTGTAGATTCTAGCGAAGCTACTGGCCTGCAAGATCAACAAGAAATGGAGGCAGAGGAAGAAATGATTCCTGTTACCAGACAAGAACCTGTTAAGCCACCACCACCACCACCACCAGCTCCCAAAGTTGCCGATGTTTTGAACATTGTTGACAATGAGGAGGAGATTGAGGATGAACTAGAGATTGAAGATTCTGACGCTGATATGGATACTGAAGTTGAAATTCAGGTTGTTGCGGAAGAAGAAGAAGAAGATGAAGCTCAGGTTTTTGTAATTGTAGAAGATATGCCTGAATTTCCAGGAGGAGCTTTAGAATTACAGAAATGGATTGCAAAATCGGTTAAATATCCTGTGATAGCACAGGAAAATGGTATTACTGGTCGTGTTTTTGTAACTTTTGTTGTGAACAAAGTTGGAGCGGTCGAGCAAATTCGTGTAGTACGTGGAGTAGATCCATCTTTGGATAAGGAAGCTGTACGCGTAATTGGTGAAATGCCTAAATGGAAGCCTGGTAAGCAGCGAGGAAAAGCTGTGAAAGTATCTTATACTGTACCTATTAACTTCCAATTACAATAAAACAAATCTATAATTTTTTTAGATACTAAAGGCTCTGATTTTTCAGAGCCTTTTTTTATGACTTAAGCACTGTTGCTTTCTCGAATATTGTTTATTTTTGCCCCATAATTTACGTACTTTGTTATTGGTATTTGTTTTGAGGTAGTCTTCTTACATCTATCTCTAAAAGGAAATATTATTAAATAAAGGCAATTAAGCCTTTGTTTTTTTGCAAATAGATTAAATGGAAGAGAACCTAATATTAGATAGAGAAGTAGAAAAAGCAATTTTGATTGGTGTTATTGATAAATCAAGAAATATGACTGAAAGCTTAGTTCAGGAGTATCTTGACGAACTGGATTTTCTTGCTTTAACTGCTGGAGCAGAAACGGTTAAGCGTTTCACTCAGAAGATGGACTATCCTCATCCAAAAACGTTTGTTGGGACAGGAAAGCTTGAGGAGATTTTTGATTATCTGGAAAGGAATAATGATATTAAATTGGTGATTTTCGATGATGAGCTTTCACCATCACAGCTTAGAAATATTGAGCGGGCGTTGCAGTGTAAGATTTTAGACCGAACTAATTTAATTTTGGACATATTTGCCAGCCGTGCTCAAACGGCTAACGCAAAAACCCAGGTTGAGTTGGCTCAATATCAATACCTTCTTCCTCGATTAACAAGAATGTGGACTCACCTTGAGCGTCAGCGTGGTGGCATTGGGATGCGTGGTCCGGGAGAAAGCCAGATTGAGACCGACAGAAGAATAATTCTTGATAAAATATCCAAGCTTAAAGAAGATTTGGTTAAGATTGATAAACAAAAAGCAACCCAGCGTAAAAACCGTGGAAAAATGGTTCGTGTTGCTCTGGTTGGATATACCAATGTAGGTAAATCAACTTTGATGAACATGATTAGCAAATCTGAAGTGTTTGCTGAGAATAAGCTTTTTGCAACATTAGATACCACTGTTCGCAAAGTGGTTATTCAAAATGTACCATTTCTATTAGCCGATACTGTAGGTTTCATTCGAAAATTGCCTCATAATCTGGTTGAATCATTTAAATCAACATTGGATGAGGTACGTGAGGCAGATATAATTTTACATGTGGTTGATATTTCTCACCCTAATTTTGAGGATCAAATTAAGGTGGTGAATGAAACTATGCTTGAAATTGATAAGCGTGAAAAGCCAACATTCTTAGTTTTCAATAAAATTGACGCTTTTAGTTACGTGAAAAAGGATGAAGACGATCTTTTACCAAAGACTAGAGAGAATTATAGCTTAGAGGAATTAAAACAGATGTGGATTGCTAAAGGAGATACCCCTTGCTTGTTTATTTCTGCAATGCATAAGCAAAATGTAGAGGAGTTTCGTGAGGTGGTTTACAATGCCGTAAAGGAAATACATTCAGCACGATTCCCGTATAATAACTTTTTATATCAGGATTATTCTAATTTAATGGATTAATTCGTAAGGGAAAATTAATTGCATCGGTAACATGCGAATTGTTTTTATGTAATTTAAATGTGTGCTGTTCGCAAATACAATAAAGGCCAATGAAATTGTTTTCATTGGCCTTATTTATAGTCTTATACAAGATTATTTTTTGTGAGATATTCTGCAATTTGAACTGCGTTTGTAGCGGCACCTTTGCGAAGGTTGTCCGAAACAATCCAAAGGTTTAAAGTATTCGGATTGGAGAAATCTCTACGAATTCTACCTACAAATACTTCATCTTTTCCATGAGCATATTTTGGCATTGGATACTCATTTGTATCTAAATTGTCCTGAACAATTACGCCTTCTGCTTCCGAAAGAATTTTTCTTACTTCGTCAAGATCAAAATCATTTGCAAATTCGATATTTACAGATTCTGAATGGCCTCCAACTACTGGTACTCGAACTGCTGTAGCAGTCACCCTAATGCTGTCATCTTTCAAAATCTTCTTGGTTTCATTGGCCAATTTCATCTCTTCTTTGGTGTATCCATTTTCGGTGAATACATCGCAATGAGGAAGACAATTTTTATCAATTTCGTATGGGTAGGCCATTTCTCCTTCGTTACCATTCCTCTCATTTTCCAGTTGTACAACTGCTTTTACTCCTGTACCTGTAATTGATTGATAGGTTGAGATCACCAAACGTTCCATTTTGTATCGCTTGTGCAAAGGAGCCAGAGCAACAACTAATTGTATGGTTGAGCAATTCGGATTAGCAATAATTTTGTCATCAGGGGTTAAATCGACAGCATTTATTTCCGGAACAACCAATTTTTTGTCTTTATCCATTCGCCAAGCCGATGAGTTATCGACAACAGTAGTGCCTGCTTTTGCGAATTCAGGAGCCCATTTTAAAGAGGTATCTCCTCCAGCTGAAAAGATTGCAATTTGTGGTTTTAATTCAATTGCATCTGTCATACTGATAACTTTGTATTTTTTTCCATTAAATACAACTTCCTTTCCTATAGATCTTTCACTGGCTACAGGATACAATTCACTAATCTGAAAATTTCTTTCTTCCAGAACCTCCAGTATTTTCTGACCAACCAAGCCTGTGGCGCCGACAACTGCAATTCTCATAACATAATTTGGTTTAAATTGTTGATTATAAAGTGGATTATAGTTAAATTAGCTTTTGACTCAAAAACCAAACCAAATTTAAAAGGATTTTTCCATGAAAAAAACTCTTACTATTAAATTGTTTTTATTGCTGTTTCTGCTGAACAGTAATTGTTTGTATGCCGATGATATTTTGAAAATTGATTTTGCCAGTGACATTGGCAAAGGTTATTGGGGGAGTCAATCTGATTTGATTGGTAGTTCGGACTGGACTTTGGATGCTTCCAACTGTACTTTAACCGATGATGAGGATTACGTAAAGGTTGTAGGAACGGGAGGAGGCAGATTAGAAGCTAGGGATATTGATGGTGAAGCCATTTGGAAAAATAAGGCGATTGATATTTCAAATTTCACAGACATTTCTATTTCGGTGTTATTGGCTGAGACGGGAAGTTCAACAAATTCAAGTAAGTATGCCAAAGCATATTATATTTTAGATGGTTCAGAGGAAATTCTGCTTGAATTGAATGGTGAGAACAGCGGTAATTGGGGTAGTGTAAATGCAACTCAAGCTGGTTTAACCGGGTTAAGTTTGGAAATCGTTGTGCGGATGAATAATCCTAATTCGGGTGATTTGGTTTATTTTGATGATCTGGTAGTAAGTGGAAATCCTGTTGTTCCCGAGACCGATAACCTGACTCAAATTAAAGCTTCTGACAATCCTGTTGAATCGATTCTTCTTAGTACAAATTGTAATGAAAAAGAAAAGGCATTGACCTGTTTTCGATTCGTAATTGACGAAACTACAGAAGCTGCGGATGGCCTTTCAACAAAAGTTTCACGAATGATCTTTTACAATGCGCATCCATATAATGGTATGAATTGGAAAGATTGCCTTGGTGGTATTTGCCTGTTTTCAAATAAAGAAGAGATAATTCCTCAAAGTGTTCTTATTGAAGTGGATTCTGTTGTCATTTATTTCGCAGAAAATCAAATTGATATTCCTGATGCAGAAAAAATGGAATTTGAATTGCGTTGTTTTTTAAATTCAGGTAATCCACTTAATGATGGTGAAACATTTCAATTGAATTGCAAAGATTCAGCGAAAAGTTTCGAAACTTTCGAATCCGGCTCTGGCTTTAATACAGCCAATGAAGAGCTTTCCTCTGCAATTCACAGTATTGAGGTCGAGGCCACACGAATGATCTTCTCTGAGTGTCCTGACACCCTTATTCGCAATAGAGATTTTTCCATTTTGGTAAATGCTGTAGATGATTTTAATAATAGGGATCTTGATGCAAATCATTTGGTTCTATTATCCTTGGAAGCGGGAACCGGAAATTTGGAATCACTAAATGGATTTCAAAATTCACTTGTAAAAGGTGAGGTGAGTTTTGAATCATTAAAATATCCTTATCCTGATTTCATAAAATTGGCCGTAAGTAATGATGTGCTGCTCAAGGCAATTTCTGAAAGTATAAGAGTTGAGAATACTTATGAATCATTGGCAAATGTGAATAATTCGTATTCTTCAGATTCTATTATCTCTTCCCTTCAGACTAGTGAAGCGGATGCGTTTGAAGTTTTTCGATTTTCGGTGACGGATTCGGGGAATGACAATTCTTCAACTATTCTCGAGCAGGTAAGATTGATTGGATCAGAGAAAAATCAGGTGAATTGGAAGAAATCAATTGAAAAGTTCGTTGTAAAAGTGGATGGGGAGGTACTGAATGTTGAATGCATTATAGATGATAAACAGCTGGATATTCATTTTTTAGAGTCTGAACTAAAGAAAGAAGTTTTAAGCGAAGAAACTGTTGAGTTTTCTGTTTTTTGCTTTTTAAAAGAAGGAAAAACTATTGATGAAGAATTATTTCAAATGAGAATTGATTCTTTACATACGGACTGGATTATTTCTGAGCTTGGAAGTGGATTGCAAGAGGAATTTACCGGCAGCTTGTTAGGCCCTGAGTTTATTTTTGATGTAAAGGCAAGTGAAATGTTATTTAAAAGTATTCCACAATCGGTAAATTATCAGGAGGAGTTTACTGTTCTAATTCAGCTTGTTGATCGTTTGGGAAATATTGACAAAACCCATGAGTTTGAAATAGAACTTTCTCTGGCTTCCGGAAATGGTGAGCTTACATCGGAAAGTCTGAAAATGAACAGTATTAATAGCGAATTTCGATGGGAAAATTTAAAATATAGTAAAGCTGAAAATTTCACTCTTCAGGCAGAATGTGACAACTTTCCTACAATCGTAAGTGATAATATATCTGGTGTAGATAAAACTTCCTTAATTGGCTCGTCTAGTCCTATTTCCGCAATAGCACTAAGTTCTTTGGCAATCACTCAAAATGAAGCGATACCTGTACTTAATTTTAAAATATCAGATTCTGCAACACACGACCAGTTACCAACAATAATTTCAAATTTGAAGTTTTACAACAGATCTCCTGGCCATTCTTTTTCCTGGTTAAAACACATTTCAGGGGCGGTTTTATTATCAAATGGAGAGATTATTGCTGCAGCATCAAATATTCGTGACGATCGGATAGAGTTTAATTCATCGAAAGGTGTATTGGAATTGTCAAACAATTCGGAGAAGAACCTGTCTTTGGCGATTTTTTTTCGCAAGGGACAGCTTCCGGATAATGCAAGTTTTCAGGTAGAAATACCAAAAGTACATGAATGGAAGTGTTTGGAGAGTGGCTCGAAGATACAGGAGACCTTACCGGATGACATTGTGTCTGAAATCCATTTTATTAATGTTGAGGCTAGTCAACTTTCTTTTTCTTCATACCCTTTCGGGATTAATAATTCTGATGAGAAATTTTCTTTGAAAATTGCAGCATGTGACTATTTTAGTAATGTCGATGAAGATGCAATTGGAGCTGTTCGTATCAGTTTGAGTAATGGGAATGGAGAATTAACTGTTTCAGATAGCAATTTGCAATTGAAAAATGGATTTGTGGATTTTGACTCCCTTCAATACAACGGAACAGAAAATTTTGGTTTGGCTCTTGAATCAAACTTCGGGGCTGATTCCATTAAAATACTTTTAGGACAAGATGAATTAGGTATTCTTGAAGATTTTGAATCAAAGAGTCTTGAAGATTGGATAAATACCAAGGATTGGAGTGCTTCTTCTTACCGACCAATTAATGGAAATTATTCTTTAAAACACAATCTGTCAGAAGAATTAGGCTCAAGTTATATTTCTACATCTTTAAAAGGGTTTGATCCAAATGCAAGCGCAATTAATTGGCGTTTTATTGTTCAGAATGGTGATTGGGATCCAACGTCTGGAAATAAATTTGTTTTTCACTTACTCATGGATGATTCTGATCCGAGTGCAGCAACAACTAAATATTCTGTTGGTGTAAATCAAACTGGTTCGAGTGATGTTTTAAGCTTGTGGAGTTTGGATAATAATCAGAATACAAAGGTTTTATTGGAATCAGACTTCAGTTGGAATGAAAATGAAGCCGTTGCAATTCAGATCACTTATTACCCAAATGGTTTATTGAGAATGGAATACAACCGATTGGGAAAAAAAGAGAATTGGATCGTTGTGGGAGAAATTCATTCTGAAATTGTGTCAGATGCAAAGGAATGGTTTTCGGGCTTAAATTTCACTTATGAAACAGCCTCCAGAGCAGGAAATCTTTGGTTTGATGATTTAGAAATAAAATCCATTAATACACCGCCATTTATTAAGTCTTACGAGATTGCAGCCTCGGATTCATTGCTTTTGGAATATTCGGAGAAGCTTGATTTTTCAAAATCTTCTGAAATTGAAAATTTTAAACTGACAAGAGTGGATGGTGAGTCTTGGGGAATGAAAGTTTTATCTGGAGTTGCAGATAATTACTTGCTTCTTGTTTTGGATGATGAATTAAAAACCGGGAATTATTTATTGGAACTGTCTAATATTTATGATTCTAAGGGAGCGGTTCAGGAAAAGGAGTCAATTAATTTTGGATATTTTGCTCCAGCAAAAAGCAATGATATTGTGATAAATGAAATTATGGCAGATGAAACTCCATCGGCTGGGCTGCCGGAATATGAGTTCATTGAACTGTACAACACCAGTGAATATCCTATATCCGTTGAGAATTGGATTTTAAAAGCAGGAGAGAAAGAGACCGTTTTAGCTTTGGATACAATCCCTGCCAAAGCTTATCTGGTTTTGTGTGCAAATTCTGCAGCAGAAGAATTTACTTCGTTTGGAGATGTGCTTGGGGTAAGTAGTTTTCCCCGATTAACCAATT
>JAFGYE010000006.1 GCA_016936255.1 Marinifilaceae bacterium
GGATGTGGCGTAATTGGTAGCCGCGCTAGACTTAGGATCTAGTGCCGAGAGGCGTGGGGGTTCGAGTCCCTTCATCCGCACAAAAAGATCGATACGAAAGTACCGGTCTTTTTTTTGTCTTCTTTTTAGCTATTTCTTTGTACCTTTTTTGGATCAATCATTTTGTTTATGAACAAACGATCCACTTTGAGCCAACTTCTGGGAATTGAGCATTCAATACTTTTAGCTCCAATGTTTTTAGTATCCAATACCAAAATGACTATTGCAGCTTTGCACTGTGGCTGCACAGCAGCCATTCCTGCTCTCAATTATCGCTCAGATAAGGAATTGCAAGCAACCATATTGGAAATCCGGAAGGCGACATTAAAACCATTTGGGATTAATTTAATTGTAAATAAATCCAATCTTAAATATAAGTCTCAGTTAAAGGTGCTGCTTGATTTAAAAGTGGATTTTATAATTACCTCTTTGGGAAATCCTAAAGATGTTATTACGGCGTGTAAACCTTTGGGCATTAAAGTTTTTTGTGATATTACAGATGTGCGATATGCTCAAAAAGTGGAGCAATTGGGCGCGGATGCAATTATTGCTGTCAACTCGCATGCTGGCGGACATTGCGGCAATTTACCGGCAAAGGAATTAATTTCTCAATTGATTCAATCCACAACAATTCCAATTATATCAGCTGGTGGTATCAGCAGTAAGATGAGCGTGAAACAAATGATGGAGTGGGGTGCTTCGGGTGTTTCTGTGGGAACTGTTTTTATTGCAACTCACGAATCCGATGTTTCAAAGGAGTACAAGCAGGCAATGATTCAGTATGGTTCAAAAGATATCGTAAAAACAACCCGGTTAACAGGATCTCCCCTTACAGTAATCAACACTTCCTATGTGCAGAGAATTGGGACCAAAGCAAACTTTTGGGAATGGCTAATCCATAACAGTTCATTTTTTAAAAAATATGCAAAATTAATACTTGCATGGCAAGGAATGAGTAGGGTGAAAAAATCTGCATTTAAAGCAAGTTACCAAAATGTATGGTGCGCCGGCCCCTGTATCGAATCAGTTAATAGTATTCGCTCTGTTAAAGATGTTTTATCTGATTTGATCTGATCCAAGCTGATAATTAATGTTTCCCAGCAGCAGGTAAAAAGTTATCTGGAGAGTGCAGTTTTTTTTAGATAATAATAATTATTACCCTATTGTTTTAATTAATCAATATGAAATGCTACTTTTATTATGTAATAATTACATGAGTGCATTTATTATTGCTTCAATAATAAAACTAAAGGTGGAATAAGCCGAATTAACCTTAAAATAGAAGTAGGTAGTAAAAAAAACAAAATAACAATGAGTGAGCAAGTTATTCAAATAGTCGAGAAGAAAAGCAACGGAATGGCAACTGCGGGTTTCGTTTTGGCCCTTATTACCGTATTTTTTGGTTGGATTCCTTTTGTTGGATGGGTTACTTGGCTGTTAGGGCTTATTTTTAGTGCTCTTGGATTAAGTAAAGCTAATAAAGTTGGAGTTGGTAAAGGACTGGCCATTGCAGGTTTAGTTATTAGCTTAATTGGCATTGTGGTGTTACTTGTAGTTGCTGCAAGCTTAGCAGCCATAATTGGCATGAACGTCTAATCAGAAATTCTAACGAAAGGAGGTTGCCGAAAATCCTTAATAGAGTAGGCAAGTTATTTCTTCATGATCAAAACAGATCATTTTATAAGTTTTTCGAATCCCCGCCAACCAATCCAATTTTGCTCTGCTACATCATCTGCTATTCGAATTAGCCGATCGTTAAAATCATTTCTTATCGCATTTTCATTGATATAGGTAACCGCTTCGGCAAATGATTTAAGCATACTTTTATAAAAGGCTTCCTGCTTAACGTATTTTTCAGAAGTATATGTGATGGCTATTTCAATCTGATAAAGCATTACATCTGCAATCAAGTTTGGTTCCACACCAAGCTTTTTAAAATGGCGAATAAATTTTTGAGCTACAGAACGTCTCATTTTCGCTTTGCGGCTCGATACAGGAAAGTATTCTTTCGAAATTTTGAATTTACATTCTTCCAGCAATTTATTCTCCTGAGGATTAAAGGCGAAATCGTAAAACTCCTTCACTTCTTTGAATCTGGAATAAAGATCTGTAATTTGTTCCTGAAGCTGCTTTTTGTTCAGTTGCTGCAGGTATTCTTTTAAGTCTTTTTTACTCATGAATTTTTACTGAAAAATTAAAAGTTTCTGCCGGAATGTAAATCTACTAATATATTTTATTAAGAACAGGATAAAGAATATTCATTATGGGAATTCCTTATTCGTTTATATGCAAAGAACCGATAGTTATCTTTGTCGAGATTAAACTATCGGTTCTAACCACTTAACTGCCTATGTTTAGTGTAACTTATTGCATTTTTTTTAAACTCCTAAATATTTATGAATTGCTTGAGCTGTTTTGCGTCCATGATCCAATGCACGAACAACCAGGCTTGCGCCAGATGCCGCATCTCCTGAGCAAAAGATTTTTGAATTTGAAGTTTGACCTCCCGCATCAGTTTTGATATTTCCTCTGCCATCTAATTCGAGTCCTAATTCATTAACTAATCCTTCATGCACGGGATGAACAAATCCCATAGCTAATAATACTAAATCCGCATCGATGGTTTCTTCAGTTCCAGAAACTTCATTCATTTTGAATTGTCCCTTTTCATCTTTAGTCCATTCAATTTGTGTAATGGTAAGTTTATTCACCTTTCCATCTTCGCCTATCAACTCTTTAGAACTAAGAGACCATCTTCTCTCACAACCCTCAAGGTGAGAACTGGACGTTCTTAAGGTTTCAGGCCAGTATGGCCAAGGATTAGTCTCTTTTCTTTCTTCTGGTGGTTTTGGCAACAATTCTATCTGCAAAACAGATTTTGCCTTTTGACGAATTGAAGTGCCAACACAATCAGAACCAGTATCACCGCCGCCAATAACAACAACGTTTTTACCTTTAGCAGATATTCTTTCCTGTTTAGAGAATTCGTCACCGCGTATCAGTTTATTTTGTTGCTTGAGAAAATCCATTGCAAAATGAACACCTTCCAGCTCGCGACCTTTAATTGACAAATCACGTGGTTTCATCGCACCAATAGCTATGCAAATGGCATCATATTCCGCTTCTAATTCGGAAAATGAAACATTCCCACCTACATTTTGATTGATTTTAAATTCGATACCTTCTTCAACAAAAAGTTCCAAACGTCGATCGATAACACCTTTATCCAATTTAAAATCAGGTATTCCATAGCGAAGTAATCCGCCAATTGCATCATCTTTTTCAAATACAGTTACATTATGACCGGCTCTGTTTAACAGATCGGCAACAGATAATCCTGCAGGTCCCGACCCAATTACAGCAATCTTTTTATCAGTACGCTTTTTAGGAGGCCGAGCTTTGATATAGCCGTACTCAAAAGCTTTTTCGATAACAGCAGCCTCATTTTCACGTATAGTTACCGGTGAATTCTGCAATGCCAATACACAAGATTTCTCGCATGGTGCCGGACAAATTCTTCCGGTAAATTCAGGAAAGCTGTTTGTCGAATGCAAAATTTGGCTTGCTTCCTCCCAATTCTCCCTGTAAACAGCATCCTGCCATTCTGGAATTTTACTGGCTGTTGGACAGGCCCAATGACAGAAAGGAACACCGCAATCCATGCATCTGGCCGCTTGGTCTATTCTATCATCAAGATTCAATGTTTGTTCAACCTCCCCAAAATCTCCAATTCTATCTCTTACCGGACGGTAGCCGGCTTCTTTTCTTTTTATTTCTAAAAAACCTTTCGGATTTCCCATAATCGTTCTGTTTGTTAATGAATAGTGCAGTAATTAAAGGAAAGGATCGAATCCAGTTTTCACCTTTCCTTAAAATTTACTTACTCGTGAACTTCTGTTTGCGATTGTGCCGCTTTTAATTTTCGACGAATCTTCTTCAGTTTTTTCTCCTCAAGAACCTTCTTATATTCATAAGGAATAACTTTCACAAAATGTGGCAGATATTCTTCCCAATGAGTAAGTACTTTAGAAGCAACACTACTCTGTGTTAGTAACAAATGTTCGTGGATCATTCCTTGAAGTTCATGAACATCCTGCAAATTCTCAACTGGTTCAAGTGAAACAAGACTTTTGTTACAGAAATAATCCAATCGACCTTCCATATTAAGGACATAAGCAATTCCACCACTCATACCAGCGGCAAAGTTTCTTCCTGTTTTACCTAAAATTACAACTCTACCTCCGGTCATGTATTCACAACCATGATCGCCAACACCCTCAACAACAGCTTTTCCTCCCGAATTACGAACACAAAAACGTTCTCCTGCCATTCCTCTTATATACGCAGCTCCGCTGGTTGCACCATAAAGGGCAGTATTTCCAATAATGATTTGTTCTTCAGGCTTAAATTTGCTTTTCTCTGAAGGATAAACGACAAGCTTTCCTCCCGATAAACCTTTTCCGAAGTAATCATTAGAGTCACCAACCAAACGGAAAGTAATTCCTTGTTCCAGAAAAGCTCCAAAGCTTTGCCCTGCAGATCCTCTAAATATACAATGTATTGTATCCTCGTCTAAAATTCTTTTTGGTTTTAGTAAGGCAACTTTACCCGAAAGCATAGCTCCTGTGGTTCTGTCTGTATTGTTGATTTTCTGATCAATCCAAACTTTTTCTCCATCATGCAATGCTTTCGCAGATTGTTTAATCAGCTCATGATCAAGAACCTCACCAATGGATTTTATTTTAGCGTTTGCACCACATATGGTGTGTCCATCAGTATTTGGAAGATGAATTAAGTTGTCGATACTAACTGTTTTTGCTTTCCAATTTTCGATGTTTTTGCGTTTTTCCAGTAAATCAGATCGACCAACCAAATCATCAAATTTTCGAATTCCAAGTTCAGCCATCAATTCACGACATTCTTCACCAAGAAAAGTGAAATAGTTCACAAGCCATTCTGAACGCCCCAGAAATTTTTCCCGAAGCTCCTTGTTTTGAGTTGCGATTCCGACAGGACATGTGTTTAGGTGACATTTACGCATCATTACACAACCAAGTACAACCAAAGCACTTGTGGCAAATCCAAACTCTTCAGCGCCAAGTAAGGCCATCGAAACAATATCCCTTCCGGTTTTCAATTGTCCATCGGTTTGTAATTTAATACGCCCGCGCAAGTCATTCATTACAAGTGTTTGCTGCGCCTCAGCTAATCCCAGTTCAACAGGTAATCCGGTATGTTTAATTGAACTCAGCGGACTTGCGCCTGTTCCGCCTTCACAACCAGCAATTACAATAAGATCAGCATTTGCCTTGGCAACACCCGCAGCAACAGTTCCAACACCATTTTCTGAAACCAACTTCACACTTACACAAGCTGTTGGATTTATATTTTTCAGATCGAAAATTAATTGTGCCAAATCTTCAATTGAATAAATGTCATGATGTGGAGGCGGAGAGATCAGTGTAATCCCCGGAGTTGAATTCCTAAGCTTAGCTATGATATTATCAACTTTAAATCCAGGTAATTGACCTCCTTCTCCCGGTTTTGCACCTTGAGCTACCTTAATTTGTAATTCATCAGCATTTACAAGATATTCAGCATTTACACCAAATCGACCTGAAGCAATTTGCTTAATTGAACTTCTTGCACTTGAATAGAAGCGTTTTGAACTTTCTCCGCCTTCACCGGTATTACTTCTGCCGCCAATTTTATTCATTGCAATAGCCAGAGCTTCATGAGCCTCTTTTGAAATGGAACCATAAGACATGGCACCAGTACAAAATCTCTTCATGATGTTTTCAACCGGTTCAACTTCACTAATGTCAATAGGATTCTTTTTATAATCAAAGAAACCTCTTAGAAAATTGGGTGAAGCAGTTTCTTTATTTACAATTGTGCTGTATTCTTTAAATTTATTGTAATTATTGGTTCTTGTTGCCCATTGCAGTAATCCAATTGTTTCAGGATTCCAGCTATGTGGTTCTCCATTTTTCCGATAATGGATATTACCATTATTCGTTAATAAATCCTGATTATCGAAAGGATTCTCTTCTGAATAAGCTTTTTTGTGATGACAAAGAATTTCTTCTGAAATCTCTTTTAATCCAATTCCCTCAATTCTGGAAATAGTACCAGTGAAGTATTTGTCAATAACATCCTTACTTACTCCCAAAGCCTCGTAAATTTGGGCACCAAGATAACTGCCAATGGTTGATATTCCCATTTTAGACATCACCTTTAGCAGTCCCTTATCAACGGCTTTTATATAATTTTTACGAGCCGTTTTATATTCAAGACTGATTCTGCCATCTTTCACCAATTTGTCAATAACCGCATAACTCATGTATGGATTAATAACACTGGCCCCGTATGCAATCAGTAAGGCAATATGATTTACTTCACGAGCCTCACCTGTTTCCACAACAAGACCAATCTGCATCCTCTTTCTCTTTTTTATAAGATGATGATGAACCGCTGCCACAGCTAAAAGAACAGGAATTGGAGCCATTGACTCAGATATATTCCGATCCGTAAGAATAATGTAATTTTTCTGTTCATCAACAGCCTTTTCAGCTAACTGACAAATAGAATCCAAAGCACTTTTCAAGCCGGCACCATTTTGAGATGCTTTAAACAGCATATCAATAGATTGGTGTCTAAACTCTTCATGCTTCAATTTCTTTATCTTGCCAAGATCAGTGTTAGTAATCAACGGACTTTTGAATCGAATTAACTTGCAATGCTGAGCTGTTTCATCCAATAAATTTTTCTGAACAGATCCTATATAATTGGTCAAATCCATTACCAAATTTTCTCGAATTGAATCGATAGGAGGATTGGTTACCTGAGCAAATAATTGACGGAAGTAATTGAAAAACAACTGTGGTCTTGGCGACAATACAGGTATCGGGGCATCATTACCCATCGATCCCACAGGTTCTTGTGCACCCGTTGCCATTGGCAGAAGAACTCTTTCAAAATCTTCTTTACAATAGTTAAATGTCTTTTGGCAAATGTTAAAATGATCTCCAATATCCGAAGGAACCCGTTTTTCTACAGGAATAGCCTTCAAATCCAAACGATTCTCCTTTAGCCAGTTTTGATAAGGATTCCGATAAGTCAGCTGTGACTTTACCTCTTGGTCGGGAATGATGATTCCAAGCTGAGTATCAACAAGTAATAACTTACCTGGTCTTAGTCGTCCCTTTTCTTTAATTTCTTCGGCACTAAATTGTTGAATACCAACTTCAGAACCCATTACAATCATGTCATCCTGAGTAATCACATAACGAGAAGGGCGAAGTCCGTTTCTATCCAATGTTCCGCCAATATAACGGCCATCAGAAAACACTAACGAAGCAGGACCATCCCAAGGCTCCATAAAAGTGGAATGATATTCGTAAAATGCTTTTAAACTATCAGGGATAGGATTTTTTTCATTCCACGATTCCGGCACCATCATACTCAAGGCATGCGGCAGACTTCTTCCAGTTAAGAATAAAAATTCAAGCACATTATCGAAAGAGGCAGAATCACTCTTGTTTGGTTCAACAACCGGAAATAGTTTTTTGATGTCATCACCAAACATCTCCGATTTTAAAAGAGATTCCCGGGCTTGCATCCACAAACGGTTTCCTTTTATTGTATTGATTTCACCATTGTGAGCTACAATACGAAATGGTTGTGCCAAATCCCAGGAAGGAAATGTATTGGTGCTAAAACGTGAGTGAACCATAGCGATAGCACTTTCCATCCGGGAATCCTGAAGATCACCATAGTATTTTCCCAACTGGTCGCTTGCAAACATTCCTTTATATACCAAAACTTTAGACGAAAGACTAGGGATGTAAAACATCTCCTTTTCTTTCATTTTGGTTGCGCGAATATAACTTTCAGCTTGTTTTCTAGCTAAATAAAGTCGTCGTTCTAATTCATCCTGTTCGTAATTTCCACCAACAAAGATTTGTTTGATTACTGGTTCTGACTCTCTTGCAATTTCACCAATTGCATTGGTGTCCGTTGGGACATCACGTAATTGAAGAAATTCCAATCCTTCTTCTTCCAGAATCTGAATAAGAACTTCAAGACAGAACTTTTCTTCGGTTTCGTCTTTTGGTAAGAAAATTAAACCGGTACCATATCTTCCTGCTAAAGGAAGCTTGATTCCAATTTTTTTGTAGAAATTGTGAGGCAATTGCATTAAAATACCGGCACCATCACCACTTACATTATCAGCACCACGTGCTCCCCGGTGTTCCATATTGCAAAGCACCTCCAGTCCACGGGTAATAATCTCGAAAGATTTTTTTCCTTTAATGTTGGCTACAAAGCCAATCCCACAATTGTCATGTTCGTTCTGAGGGTCGTAAAGACCCTGCTGTTTTGGTCTAAGGTTTCGCATAGGCAATTTTTAGTGCGAAGCCAGGAAATGATTTTATCTTTTAAACTTAAGGACCTTAAGAAATGTATAGAAATCCCCATTCTATAACATTCAGTAGCAACTTTTATAAATCCGAGAGTCACTGCCTTAATTCAAGAAACACCCAAAGATGGAGGTGATCAATTTTTTGCTTGTCTAATCCGTTGAGCAAATATAACACAATTAAATCCACAAATGCAATTATTATTGTTAATCAACTTAACGAAAACGTTTGAAAAGTGAAAAAAACATGATAATTGTCATTGCAAAGGTTTGCATGATATTCAGGCATTTATATATGCCTGAGCTATTTGTCTGAACTGAAAGTAAAGAAATGGTCTTTTTGTATTTATGTTTAATACTGAAAAAAGATTACTAAATGTTTGTTTCAACAACAGGTTGAATTTTAAATAACTTTAATAATCGTCTTTCAATCCATTTGGGCAAATACTTTCCGACTTTGGAAATGAATTGCTTCCCTAAAATATAAATTGAAGAATAAAAGAAAACTTTATTCAGAAGGTAAACTGATGCCGTCAACAGAATGATTTTATTAGAACCCGATAGAATAAAAGGTAGGGAGAGATAAAGGAAGAAAGTAACAACGGCTAAGCCCAACAACACAAATCCAACAATTTTTTTTAACTCCATGATAATTTCAAATCTTTTTAAATTGAGATACTAAAGCGATTCTACGGCGCAATTTATAAATGGTTATTAAAAAAATGAATTTAGAACTGTTAAAAAACTATAACACACTATTATTTAGACCAAAAGACATGGTTTCATTTGTATTATTTGATTGAATTCCATAAATCATCTTTAGCAAAAAAAAAAAACACAATTTCCAGACGGGGAGTGTTGGTAATTGGTGGTGTGTTATTAAAAGCACAATAAAATCTTTACGCAAAGGTTTTAAATAAGAGTGAATTAAAAAAAAGATGGTTTTATTAGGATATTACTATTTTTTGCATTTATCTTTGTAGGCAACAAATTAAGAATAAACATGGAAAATTCACGAATTATTCGACGACGCTACATTAAATCTTTATCCAAACGATAAGGCATAAGCTCTGGCATATTTATTTTCCAAGCTTTCCATATCGGGAAGCATTTTTTTTGAATTTGAAATAACAGAAAAAAATATCAAATGATTTTATTTTACAACATACAACGACGAAGACAGAGCGCTCCTTTAGGAAAAGCGGTTGATGTCGTATTGTCTTGTAATCAATGATTAACAGCAATATTTAAAAGGCTTACCGTTTTTACCGGTAAGCCTTTTTTTTGAAACTATATAATTACGAATAGAAATGCATCAAATCATCTATACACAAAGTCGACGCCATTTGCGTAGTAACTGTTACCCAGGGGGAACGGATGAGCTTGCTATTTCTGTAATTGAAATATCATAATTAATAAGCTTACTGTTTTCGGACGGTAAGCTTTTTTTGTACAAACTAAAAATAAAAACATGAATTTTTTCAACTCCTTAGACATTCGAAGACGCTGTTTTCGGGAACAAAACAACCAGACCGTCAGAGCGGACTTTTTTGTAGAATTAAATAATAAGTGGTTGCGCTTAACTGCTGTAGCTCTTTTTTGGGAAATTTAGTAATAGATAGAATAAAATGATAGATACTTCAATGGAAATTGAGCAAAAAATAAGTGTCATTATAGCAGGTTTAAGGCATTACGAATATGCCCAGGAAATTTGTGATATGATTGAAAGTGCTGCAAAAATCCGCGGTACAGGAATTGCAAAAAGAGAACCTTTGTACATCGTACAAAAAATTCAGGAAGGTAAAGCAATCATTGCTTTTGATCAGGATAAAGTGATTGGATTCTGTTATATAGAAACCTGGGAACATGGCAAGTATGTAGCTAATTCGGGACTAATTGTGGATCCTGACTACAGAGCTGTAGGTTTAGCGAAAATGATTAAGGCTAAAGCGTTCGAGCTATCCCAAAAACGTTACCCTGAGGCCAAAATATTCGGACTCACCACCAGTCTTCCTGTAATGAAAATCAATTCAGAATTAGGATACAGACCAGTTACCTTTTCGGAGCTAACTACTGATGATACATTTTGGAAAGGATGCAGCGGTTGTGTGAATTATGACATACTGCAGCGAACCAATCGAAAAATGTGTTTGTGTACAGGTATGCTGTATGATCCCAATAGAAAGGACAAAAAGTAATTGTTCTGAAAAGAAAGCAATTTCATCAAATTAGTAACAAGATCTTGAAAATCTATAAATAATAATATAATGACATCAACTAAGAAAAAAGTAGTATTAGCATATAGCGGAGGTTTAGATACAACATACTGTGCACTTTATTTGTCTAAGGAGTTAAACATGGATGTGTACACAGTTTTGGGTAATACAGGTGGTTTCAGCAAAGAAGAATTAGCTGATATAGAGAACAGGACAAAACAACTGGGAGTTGTTCAACACGCCTCTCTTGATATTACCGAAGAATACTACGATAAATGTATTAAATACATGATAATGGGAAATGTTTTAAAGAACAATACATATCCATTGTCGGTAAGCTCAGAAAGAGCATTTCAAGCTATGGCAATTGCTCAATATGCCCATTCCATTGATGCTGATTATATCGCTCACGGTAGTACCGGTGCTGGTAACGATCAGATAAGATTCGATCTTATATTTAAAATAATGGCTCCAAATGCCGAAATTATTACACCAACCAGAGATATGCAGTTAAGCAGGGAAACTGAGATCAATTACCTGAAAGAAAATGGTATTTCAGCCAATTTCGAAAAAATGAAATATTCCATTAATGCAGGCATCTGGGGAACCAGTATCGGTGGAAAAGAAACTTTAACTTCAGATCAACCGCTTCCGGAAGAAGCCTATCCAAAACAGGTTGTTAAAACCGAATCGGAAAAGTTAACCATAGGATTCGAAAAGGGAGAATTGGTTAGTGTGAATGGAGAAAAAGTACAACATCCATTGGATGCAATTAAAAAAATTGAAGCAATTGGGTCTCAGTTTGGCATTGGACGAGACATGCACATTGGTGACACAATTATTGGAACAAAAGGAAGGGTTGCATTTGAAGCAGCAGCGCCTTTAATGATTATTAAAGCTCATCAAACACTGGAAAAACACACCCTTACCAAATGGCAAATGCACTGGAAAGAGCAGATTGCAAATTTCTATGGGATGTTATTGCACGAGGCTCAATATTTAGAGCCGGTAATGAGAAACATGGAGACTTTCCTTCTTGACACTCAAAAGAAGGTGACTGGAACGGTTATTTTAAATTTAAATCCTAAACATTTCTTTGTTGAAGGCATAACTTCGCCCAACGACCTGATGACTGATTTGTTTGGTCAGTACGGCGAAAGCAGTAAAGGCTGGACCGCGGATGATGCAAAAGGATTTACCAATATTCTGGCTAATTCATTAAAGATATATTACACCGTAAACAAGCAGTAATTATGGTGAATGTAGGAATCATAGGTGGAGCAGGATATACGGCAGGAGAATTGTTGCGGATCTTAATTTGGCATCCACAGGCAAATATCAGTTTCGTGCAGAGTACAAGTCATATGGGGCATCCGGTATCGGATGTCCATAGGGATTTGTTTGAGGATACTGATTTGTCATTTTCCGAAGCTGATTATAAAGCAATTGATGTTTTATTTATCTGTTCGGGACATGGGAAAACCAAATTGTTTTTGGAAGAGAATAATTTGCCTGAGACCGTGAAAATTATCGATTTAAGTACTGATTTCAGACCAAAAGCAAATGAAAAAGGATTTGTTTACGGACTGCCTGAAATTAATAAAGATAAAATTGAAAATGCTGATAAAATAGCCAATCCAGGATGTTTTGCCACTTGCATTGAATTGGGATTATTGCCATTAGCTAATGAAAATAAATTGAAGGAAGAGGTTCATGTTAATGCGATTACCGGATCAACCGGAGCAGGTCAGAATCCAACATCAACTTCACATTTTAGCTGGAAAAACAATAATGTCTCAGTATACAAGGCATTTACTCATCAGCATTTGGCTGAGATTACAGAAACGGTTTTACAACTCCAGCCAGGCTTCAATAAAGCTATCAATTTTATTCCCGTTAGAGGAAACTTTAGCCGGGGAATAATGGCCACAATCTATACCAATTGTGATTGGTCTGCTGAAGAGGCCGTTGAGAAGTACAAAACATATTATAAAAATCATCCATTCGTTTCAATATCAAATATATCGCCCGATGTAAAGCAGGTTGTAAATACAAACAAATGTGTGTTGTATCTTGAAAAGCACGGTAGTAAACTGATGATTATTTCAGTGATTGATAATTTATTGAAAGGGGCTTCTGGTCAGGCAGTTCAGAATATGAATTTATTATTTGGAATGCCCGAAATATTAGGACTGGGCTTAAAGCCGATTGGATTTTAAAAAAAAGTGAAATGGAATTATTTAACGTATATAATTGTTACGATATAAACTTGGTTAATGGGAAAGGATCAAACATATCTGACGATAAAGGAAATAAATATTTAGATTTTTATGGTGGACATGGTGTGATTTCAATTGGTCACAGTCATCCACACTATATTTTTAGAATGGAGCACCAACTTCATTGTTTAGGCTTTTATTCGAATGCAGTAAGAAATGATATGCAGGAGAAATTAGCCAGCAAATTGGGTACACTTTCAGGATATGATGATTACAATCTATTCTTGTGTAACTCAGGAGCCGAAGCCAATGAAAATGCTTTGAAAGTGGCATCTTTTCACACAGGTAAATCGAAAATTGTTGCAATTAAAGGAGCTTTTCACGGAAGAAGCAGTGGTACTTTAGCGATTACAGATAATCCTGCATTATCATCAAAATTTAATGCAAAACACGACGTCGTTTTTATAGAAATGAATGACATTTATGCACTGGAAAAAGCTCTTGGGGAAAATGACGTTGCAGCAGTGATTATTGAAGGAATACAAGGTGTGAATGGAGTTGTTGAACCATCGGTTGAATTCTTAAAATCTGCCGAAAGTTTGTGTAAAACTCACAAAGCAATGCTTATTTTGGATGAGATTCAGTCGGGCTATGGAAGAACAGGAAAATTTTTCGCACATCAGCATGCAGGTGTTAAGGCAGATATTATAACTACAGCTAAGGGAATGGGAAATGGATTTCCGATTGCCGGAGTAATCATATCACCTGAAATAAAAGCATGGAGTGGCATGTTAGGAACAACCTTTGGGGGAAATCATTTGGCATGTGCTGCGGGAATGGCTGTATTAGAGACAATTGAAGAGGAACAGTTAATCGATAATGCAAACAGATTAGGAGATTATTTAATCTCTGAGTTAAAAGATAATAAAGCAATAAAAGCAATAAGGGGAAAAGGATTAATGATTGGTATTGATCTTGAGGATATGCCTAAAATCAGGAAACAACTTCTTGAGGAATATGGAATTTTCACAGGATCATCAGGTAGTACAACACTTCGTTTACTGCCGCCACTTTCAATTACCAAAAAAGAGGTGGATCAATTCATTCAAGCATTTCAAAAACTAACCCAAATTGTATTGACATGATAGATTTAACTGTTGTAAAAATTGGTGGTAACGTAATTGACGATACCGAAAAACTAAATGATTTTCTTGATGCTTTTTCAAATTTAAACGGCAAGATTGTCTTGGTTCATGGAGGTGGAAAGCTTGCATCTGATTTGGCAGGTAAACTTGGAGTTCAAACCAAAATGGTGGATGGAAGACGCATAACTGATGCTGAAAATCTGAAGTTGGTTACCATGGTTTATGCAGGACTAATTAATAAGAATATTGTTGCTGCTTTGCAGGCTCGTGGAGTAAATGCAATGGGAATGTGTGGTGCCGATTTGGATTTGATCAGGGCTGAAAAAAGAAACAATACAAAGGTCGATTTTGGTTTTGTTGGTGATGTTACAGCAGTTAATACCCTGGCTTTATGCAAGCAGATTGAATGCAATTCGGTTTTGGTTATTGCTCCGATTACTCATGATGGAATGGGCCAATTATTCAATACCAATGCCGATACTGTGGCAACAGAAGTTGCTGTTGCCTTAAGTCGTTTCTATAAGGTGAAATTGATTTATAGTTTCGAGAAACTTGGTGTATTGATGAATGCGGAGGATGACAGCAGTGTAATGCCTGTTCTTTCTAACGTAAAATGCTCCGAAATGGTGAAATTGGGCAAGATAAATACAGGAATGCTGCCCAAAACACAAAATGCATTTTATGCCTTATCAAAAGGAGTGGAAGAGGTGGTAATCGGGAATTTTGTTTCGATGGAGACAAATCATTCCTCAGGAACACAAATTGTTAATTCTTAGCTTATGCATATGGATTTAAAAAAGTATACCGAAATAGCTTTGACTACACTTAAGCAACTGATTTCTATTCAATCATACAGCAAAGAGGAAAATCAAGCTGCAGATGTAATGGAGCAGAAACTATCTGACTTTGGATATCAGGTACACCGAAAAGGAAATAATGTATGGGTTTTTAATAAGGATTTTGATGATCAAAAACCGGTTCTGTTACTAAATTCTCATTTAGACACCGTGAAACCTTCCGAAAAATATACCAAGGATCCTTTCAATCCGGAAGTGTCAGAAGGTAAATTGTACGGATTGGGAAGCAATGATGCCGGAGGCTGTTTGGTTTCTCTGTTTGCAGCATTTTTAGCATTGGAAGGTACTGATCAGGATTACAACCGTGTTTTTGCAGCTTCCGCAGAAGAGGAAATATCAGGAACCGGAGGTTTTGAGCTGGTGCAGGAAGAAATAGGACGAATTGATGTTGGAATTGTTGGCGAACCAACATTGATGGAAATGGCCATTGCCGAAAAAGGCTTGATGGTGCTGGATTGCGATGCAATTGGTGTTCCCGGACATGCGGCCCGTAACGAGGGTGTTAACGCAATAACAATTGCAATGAGAGATATAGAATGGCTTCATACCTATAAATTTGCTTTGGAGTCTGAGATGCTGGGTGCAGTAAAGATGACTGTAACACAGATTAATGCAGGAAAACAGCACAATGTCATTCCGTCATCCTGCAAATTTGTGGTGGATGTTCGTACCAACGAGCATTATTCAAACGAAAAGGCATTTGCAATCATCAAAGAAAAGTTGGAGAGTGAAGTTACAGCCCGTTCCTTTAGAATGAATTCTTCAGGAATACCGTTGGAACACCCGTTAATTCAGACAGGCTTGAGTTTGGGTATGAAATATTACGGTTCTCCAACCACATCCGATCAGGCAATTATGAAGGGATTTCCAACTTTAAAATTGGGGCCGGGAGATTCTGCCAGATCGCATACAGCTGATGAGTTCATCTACATTGACGAAATTGAAAAAGGAATTGAAAAATATTATAACTTGTTGAACGGTTTGAAAATATAACCTCAGCTAAGTTAACAAGAAGTAAAAAACGGATTAAACACGAACACCTAACTTTAAAGAGAATTACTATGAAACTTTGGGATAAAGGCGTAAAAGTTGATAAAAAAATTGAACAATTCACTGTTGGAATGGACCGGGAATTGGATTTGCAACTTGCAGCGTTTGATGTGCTGGGATCGCTTGCACACATTGAAATGCTCGAATCCATCGGATTATTGGAAAAAACAGAATTGAAATTGATTCAGGAAGAATTACGGAAAATTTATTCCTCGATAAAAAATAATGATTTTGTAATTGATGATGGAACAGAGGATGTTCATTCTCAAATTGAATATCAATTGACTTTAGCTTTAGGGGATATTGGAAAAAAGATTCACAGCGGCCGATCAAGAAACGATCAGGTTCTTTTGGATTTAAAGCTTTTTACAAGAAACAAACTGGAGGAAATTGTTCGCGAAGGCAGATTGCTTTTTGATGAGTTAATAGTAAAAAGTAATGACAATAAGGATGTGTTGATTCCTGGTTATACTCACCTGCAAGTTGCCATGCCATCCTCATTTGGTTTATGGTTCGGAGCCTATGCCGAAAGCTTATCAGATGACATGATGGTGTTGCAGGCAGCTTATAAAGTGGTAAATCAGAACCCATTAGGATCTGGAGCCGGTTATGGTTCGTCATTTCCTCTAAACAGACGAATGACTACAGAATTGTTGGGATTTAGAGATTTAAGTTACAATGTAGTTTATGCACAAATGGGGCGTGGAAAGATGGAATTTACTGTTCTTTCAGCCTTGGCAAATATGGCTATGACAATTGGGAAATTAGCTATGGATGCCTGTTTGTATAACAGTCAGAACTTTAACTTTTTAAGTTTTCCTGATGAATTAACAACAGGAAGTAGTATCATGCCGCACAAAAAGAATCCTGATGTGTTTGAGTTAATAAGAGCCCATGCCAATGCTTTGCAAATGCTGCCGGCACAAATTCAGGCCGTAACATCAAATCTTCCTTCCGGATATCATAGAGATTATCAGCTTACGAAGGAATTTTTCATGCCTGCGTTCGATAAAATGATTGCTTGTCTGGAAATGACACGAATCATGTTGTCTGAAGTTAAAATCAATAAAGAGGTTTTAAAGGATGAGCGCTACAAATACATGTTTACGGTCGAAGAAGTGAACCAGATGGTACTTAACGGTGTTCCTTTTCGCGATGCTTATAAAAAGATCGGACAAATAGTGGAAGAGGGTAATTTCGAATACAAAGGCAGTGTGAAACATGTTCACGAAGGCAGTATTGGGAATTTATGCAATGATAAAATTGTTGATAAGATGAATGATATTTTCGTTGGTTTTAATTTTAACAAAACCAAAGAGGCTTACATGAACTTATTGAATAGAATATAAATAGAAGTGACTAGTACGGAGTAGTTAGTACAAGAAAATATAAAATATTTCAGACTGAACTAATTACTAAAAACGATTAACTAAGTACTAAAAATATTAACCATTTTATAGAACTTTTATGTCAGGAGAGACAAAAGCTAAATTAATTTTACAGGATGGATCGGAGTATATCGGTACATCATTTGGTTACCAGGAATCCATTTCCGGAGAAATGGTGTTTAATACTGCAATGACCGGATATCCGGAGAGTTTAACCGATCCTTCGTACCGCGGACAAATTCTGGTTAGTACTTTTCCACTGATTGGAAATTATGGAGTGCCGGGAACACTTCAGGAAGACGACTTGTTTCGCTTTTATGAGTCAGAAAAAATTCAGGTGTCTGCATTTATTGTATCAGATTATACAGAGGAATTCAGTCATTGGAATGCGAGTTTAAGCCTTGGTGACTGGATGAAAAAACACAAAATACCTGGAATCTATGGTGTTGATACCCGTGCATTAACTAAAAAACTTCGGGAGCAAGGCAGCATGCTGGCCAAAATTGTTTTTGAAGGCAAAGAACCTGAATGGAAAGATCCTAATTTAGAGAATCTTGTAGCACAAGTAAGCACACCGGAAAAGATTGTTTACGGCAATGGAAAACACAAAGTGCTGCTGTTGGATTGCGGTGTGAAAAATAACATTATCCGTTGTTTGTTAAAACGGGATACCACCGTAATCAGAGTTCCTCACGATTACGATTTTACTCAGGAGCAGTACGATGGATTATTTATATCCAATGGTCCGGGAGATCCAAAACAAAATACAAAAGCAATCGCCAATCTAAAAACAGTTTTTGGTCAGGATACACCAATTATGGGTATTTGCCTGGGAACACAATTAATGGCTCTTGCTGCAGGTGCTGATACTTATAAGCTGAAGTACGGACACCGCAGCCACAATCAGCCGGTTGTACTGAAAGGAAGCAAGCGTTGTTTTATCACTTCGCAAAATCACGGGTACGCCATTAATATGGATACTTTACCAAAAGAGTGGGAGCCATTGTTCGTTAATGCCAATGATGGCACATGCGAAGGATTAAAGCACACAAGCAAACCGTTTTTTGCCTCTCAGTTTCACCCCGAAGCTTCCAGTGGTCCTACAGATACCGAATTTCTGTTCGATGATTTCATTAAAATGATCGAAGAATATAAAGGTATAAGTTAAAAGGAGAAAGTTTAAAGTTAAAAAAAGTCTCACTTGTACTTAATTCTCCCTTTAGGGGAAGATGTATGAAGGACAGAGGGATGTTTTTAAGAAAAACAATTATCAATTAACAGCCATAAGCTAATGGCT
This sequence comes from Marinifilaceae bacterium, assembly GCA_016936255.1. GTDB lineage: Bacteria > Bacteroidota > Bacteroidia > Bacteroidales > Marinifilaceae > Labilibaculum. The sequence goes on from JAFGYE010000006.1 coordinate 18,634, forward strand.
AACAGCTTAATAAAAATGACAAAAGACAACATAAAGAAAGTGCTGGTATTAGGTTCCGGAGCACTTAAAATTGGTGAAGCAGGGGAGTTTGACTATTCCGGATCGCAGGCATTAAAAGCAATGAAGGAAGAAGGTATTTATACGGTACTTATCAATCCCAATATTGCCACCGTACAAACCTCAAAAGGAATTGCCGATCAAATTTATTTTTTGCCGGTTACACCTTATTTTGTAGAACAGGTTATATTAAAAGAAAAGCCTGATGGAATCCTTTTGGCTTTTGGCGGACAAACTGCATTAAACTGTGGTATTCAGCTTTTCAATGCCGGATTGCTAAAGAAATACAATCTTCAGGTTTTAGGAACTCCAATCGAAACCATTATTAAAACCGAAGACAGAGAAATATTTGCCAACGAACTTCGTGGAATCGATGTGAAAACACCACAGTCTTTCGCCGTTGAATCGATTTCTGAAGCATTAAAAGCTGCTGAAAAACTAGGTTTTCCGATTATAGTTCGTGCAGCCTTTACTTTAGGTGGACAAGGAAGTGGATTCTGTTCGAATATGGCTGAATTGGAGAAATTGGCTGAAAATGCCTTATCCTATTCAAGTCAGATATTGGTTGAGGAATCACTAAAAGGATGGAAAGAGGTAGAATATGAAGTGGTTCGGGATGCATACGACAACTGTATTACAGTGTGTAATATGGAAAACTTTGATCCGTTGGGAATTCATACCGGAGAAAGTATCGTAATTGCACCCTCGCAAACGCTGACCAATTCGGAGTATCACAAACTAAGATCATTGGCAATTAAGATTATTCGTCACTTTGGCGTGGTTGGAGAGTGTAACGTTCAGTATGCTCTTGATCCCGATTCGGAAGATTACCGTGTAATTGAGGTAAATGCCCGTTTATCAAGATCATCTGCATTGGCTTCGAAAGCTACCGGTTATCCCCTGGCCTTTGTTGCAGCCAAACTTGGTTTGGGTTATGCTTTGCACGAACTTAAAAATGCCGTAACAAAAACAACAACAGCTTGTTTCGAGCCTGCTTTAGATTACGTAGTATGTAAAATTCCGCGTTGGGATTTAAATAAGTTTGAAGGCGTAACCAAAGAGATTGGTTCCAGCATGAAAAGTGTAGGAGAAGTAATGGCCGTTGGTCGTAATTTCGAGGAAGCCGTTCAGAAAGGTTTGCGTATGATTGGTCAGGGAATGCACGGATTTGTTGGGAACGTTCATTCCAAGTTCGACGATGTTGATCAAGAATTAACGCATCCGACCGACATGCGTATTTTCTCTATCGCGCAAGCTTTTGAGAAAGGATATTCCATTGACAAAATACACGACCTCACTAAAATTGATAAGTGGTTCCTAAGTAAGCTGGAACACATCACAAAATTGAAATGGGATCTTCAAAAATACAATAGCCTGCAGGAGTTGCCTGATACATTACTTAAGGCCGCAAAAGTGTACGGTTTTTCTGATTTTCAGTTGGCGCGCTTTGTTTTGAAACCAGAGAGTACCAATATGGAATCGGAGCTTTTAGAGGTGAGAATACATCGTAAAGCAAAAGGGATTGTTCCGGTTGTAAAACAAATTGATACACTTGCCGCGGAGTATCCTGCTCAAACGAACTACGTTTATTTGACTTACAGTGGTGATGAAAATGACATTGCCTATACAAACGACAATCAATCGGTTATTGTTCTGGGTTCAGGTGCATACAGAATTGGATCATCGGTAGAGTTTGACTGGTGTAGTGTGAATGCTCTAAACGCGGTAAACAAAGAAGGATTACGATCGGTAATGATCAATTACAATCCGGAAACGGTAAGTACCGATTACGATGTGTGTGATCGTTTATACTTCGATGAACTTTCTTTCGAAAGAGTATTGGATATTATCGATTTGGAATCACCCCGCGGTGTAATTGTATCGGTAGGAGGACAGATTCCTCAGAACCTATCAATGCGTTTGCACAAAGCTGGAGTAAAAGTGTTAGGTACATCTCCTGAATCGATTGACAGAGCAGAAAACCGTCAGACATTCTCAGCCATGCTCGATGAGCTAAAGATTGATCAGCCCAGATGGAATGAGTTGACAAGCAAAGAGGCAATTAATGACTTTATTGATGAAGTAGGATTTCCTGTTTTGATTCGCCCAAGTTATGTGCTTTCAGGTGCAGCAATGAATGTGGTGTCGAATCACGACGAATTAGGACATTTTCTGGATCTGGCAGCTATGGTGTCAAAGCAGTATCCTGTTGTAGTTAGTGAATTTATTCAGGAAGCAAAAGAGATCGAGTTTGACGGAGTAGCCAAAAATGGTGAAATTATTATTGATGCCATTTCAGAACACGTTGAGTTTGCAGGAGTACATTCCGGCGATGCCACTTTGGTATTTCCGCCGCAAAAACTGTATTTCGAAACCATTCGCAGAATTCGTAAAATAGCAGCTAAAATAGCAAAATCATTGAACATTACCGGACCATTCAACATGCAGTTGCTGGCAAAAGATAACGACATTAAGGTAATTGAATGTAACCTGCGTGCAAGTAGAAGTTTTCCTTTTGTTTCAAAGGTTATGGACTTTAATTTTATTGAAACTGCCACTCAGGCAATGTTAGATGTTCCTATTCCAAACAATCTACCTTCCATGTTCGAGTTGGAGCATATTGGTATAAAAGCTTCTCAATTTTCCTTTTCAAGACTATCAAAAGCAGATCCGGTTTTGGGGGTAGATATGTCTTCAACCGGTGAAGTTGGCTGTATAGGAGCTGATTACTACGATGCAATATTAAAAGCAATGCTATCAGTGGGTTACCGGGTTCCGAAGAGCGCCATACTAATTAGCAGTGGTCCTATTCGCTCTAAGATAGAACTTCTGAAAAGTGCAAAAATGCTCGAAGAAAGAGGACACAAATTGTATGGAACAAGAGGTACCGCAAAATTCCTGGAAGAGAACGGAATTACCATCGAAAGTGTAGGTTGGCCCGATGAAGATGTTGAAATAACAGCTCAGAATTTGATAAAAGAACGCAAAGTTGATTTGGTGATTAACATCCCAAAAAACTTAAGCAAAACGGAGTTGAATAACGATTATCTGATCAGAAGAACTGCCATCGACTTAAACATACCATTAATCACCAACGCGCGTTTGGCTTCAGCCTTTATCTATTCATTCTGCAAAAAATCGATAGAAGATTTAGGAATTGACAGCTTCAGCGATTACGTAGATCAAAAGCAGGAGTGGTAAAATATAATTTTTGGTGCTCTCACTCTAAGTGAGGGGACCAATTCTTTTAAAAGCTTATTGCTTTTCGGCAATTTACAAACCTAACAAGATATCAATATCTTGTTAGGTTTTTTTGGTTTATTTTAAATCCCTATAGATTTATTATTCTCTAGATGAGATAATACTTGATTTGGTATAAGTTGCCTTTCTAAAGTAAATTCTTCATAATTACTTGCTCTAATTGTCAACTCAAATGTAAAATAAGGATCATTACTAATTTCGTAATTACTTATACCATTTTTATTGAACCTGTTTGATAAAGTAAAAAACACCCCATCCTGATTCCGATACAATTCAATGTAAAAATTACCTTTCCAGGCTTCCGATAACTCTATTGGGCTTTTTCCAGATTCGTCCCAGAAAGTAAATATATTCCCGTTTACCCCTTTAAGCCCAAAGTGTTTTTTTCCAGTCTCCGATCCAATATTGAATTCTTTTATTGAGTCAGGTATTAAAATCCTATAGTTGTATGTATCATATTTAAACTCATATTCAAATACATTTTCATTACTCACTTTTCGCATAGTGTTTTGACCCCTGATATCCTAGAGTTTTATTCTATTTTTTTAATTTTCATTTTATAGAGCGATTCAGGCTCTGTCAAAATATAATA
>JAFGYE010000038.1 GCA_016936255.1 Marinifilaceae bacterium
ACTATTGATAAAAAAACACCCGGACAAATTTCAAATTATGAAACTGTCTCGGGTGTCCTTTAAGACCAAGGTCTGTTTGGGTTTTTGGCTTGGGTCGTTTTAAGCGTTAAGGAGGGCAGGGCCCCTTTTTTAGGGCAATATTTTCCTGTCCCGGAACATTTTAATTGTACAGCGGGCACTCTTTAAAAAAAAGAAATGAACCTTTATAAAGCACCAATCAGGTTTGAGATTGCAATGTTACTCAAGAAAGAAATGCCCATCAATAGTACTTTAGTATAGTTTTTTGTTATTGTTAAATAGTTTATTTAGATGTTTTTACCTGGGAATATTTCTCAAAACGTTCGGTTTCAGCATGACAAAAAGTATGATGAAGGAAAGCGCCCTGTTTCTGTAGCAGGCATCGTTGCTCTAATAACAGATGAGATAAGGGTTCTGTGTGGTGTTAATATTGTAAAAGCCGAAACTGCGGGTGGGTTCTCCAGGCGTTTTAGAATCCAATTGAAACTTTGGTGTTAATCATGTTCAGATTCTGTAAATAGGATTCTGTATTGATGATGGTTCTTGTCCCAAAATCCATTTTTATATTCTTCATTTGGGAAGAAATGGCAGCACCAACTTCACTCTGAGGAAACATTGGATTCATAAAAATGAATGCGCTTTTGTGCCTGGGATCCTGATACCACAGTCTCTGGCCGTAAATCCGAAAATTCATTCGGTTGGTAACAGCATACTGGAACGATCCCTGTACGCTGTATTTTAATGTGCTGAAGGGGATCTCAGGGGTGTCGTAACGAACCAACCCTCCACCAAAGGAAAAGGTAACTCTCTCAGATGTATTGAAGAGGATATTGCTCTTGATATGAAAATATCCTCCAAAGGCAGGGAGCGTTACTTGCTCGACCGAGTTTTCAATTATAAATAGAGGTAGACCGGTATTGTATCTCAAATTTTTTTTGTTAAACAAGATTGGTGCGGTGGCTTCTGTAGTAATATTTGATTTCGAGAAGTTCATCATCATCGTATCCCCTGGATTGAGGAGATCTTCATTGGGGTAAATATTGTTTTTGTTGGTTAGGGGCTCAATTTGCACATTCTTATCAAGATCGGTGTTTTGTTCCACGCTGGTCTGAAAAATAGAGAGTCCGATGATGCATATAAAAAAGATTTGTTTCATGATGAGGGGGTCAGTTTTTTTGAATATGCTTGGTGATGGATAAAGCCAAAGTCTAAATTGTTAGGCAGACTGACGGTTTTGCCATATTTAAAAGACAGAACCGTCAGTCTTAAGATTCTATTTTAGCAAGTTGCAATTAGTCCTCTCCAAATCGGTATGAAAAGCCAACTGTTCCACGAACAAAGAATCTGTCATCATATCCATCAGGGAGATCCCACTCATATTCTGTGCCATAAGAGCCATAAACTTCCATTGCAAGCCCGAAATTTTTGTTTTCAAAAGGAGTGAAATTTATACCCAAAGGAATTCGAACACAGGAAATATGATCCAGATTCACCAAAGTAATACCAGCATGAAGGATGTAATCTTCCTTTTGTATTATTTCATATTTAATTGTTGGCATAACCATCGCCCACTTGTCAACGGATGGATCAAAGGTTGCACCCAATCTTAAACGGTTTATCCTGTAATCAATGGTGGATTCCATTTCTGTATTTACGGTTACTCCTACCTGACTGAATACATTAAAGTTGAGAATCATGAGTAGTACTATGAATAAAAACTTTTTCATTTGTTTGGTGTTTGTTTATCGTTTTTTGGTTTAATTGAACTTTCTTAATTATTCTGACCTTTGGATAATTCACCTCCTTTCATTTTATGATTTGGAGAGCCTGAAGGGAAAGTTGCAGCTTTGGATGGCAAGCGACTCTCTCTTCTTTTTTTGCATTTAAATGCCCTCAATTGTGAGTGCAAGTTTAAGCGTAAAAAGTACTGTTATCAATAGTCCTTTGGTATAATTTTTTATTATTGTTAAACAGAGAACAGAGTGTTTGTTCAGATACTTTCTCTTCAAAACGCTGAATTTTCTGAAATAATTGATAGCTTTGTTTCCCGGGTTACAGCAACAAGAGCGTTAAAATCTCCATTTTGTTATGTCTTTTGTAGAACATCTTATAAATTCTGTTGGGAGTGCTTCCTCGGACGGAAAAGGGACCCATGAAAAGCCTGATGCGTGGAAACTTCTTGATATTTTTTCCAGGTTGATGAACCAGAGTATTTATGTGGCAGATTTCAGTAGAGGAGAGTTTCTTTATGTGTCTGATCATCCTTTATTTCTGTGTGGGCACAGTGCTCAGGAGGTAAAAGAGATGGGCTTCTCATTCTATGAAAAGATTATTGCTCCCGAGGATATGCCTGTGGTGATGGATGTGAACGAAAACGGGTTTCGGTTTTTTAATACCAAACACCCGGAGGATTATCGGGAACATTGTTACTTGTCGGTCGATTTCAGAATACGCCAGGAAGACGGGAGTCTGGTATTGATTTCTCAAAGACTGGTGCCTTTGGAACTTTCGGATGACCACCGGATCATATCCACGCTTTGTTTTGTCTCTCCCTCACAGGCTTCGGGCGCAGGAAATGCCGTGATTCAGAATTTGATGGAGCCTTTTCAGTACGAATTCAATGCACTTACCCGCAGGTTTATTCTCCATGAACAGAACCAGCTTTCCGGTCGTGAAAAGGAGGTTCTTTCTTTGTGTGCCAAAGGGGATGGGAATTTAGCCATCAGTAATAACCTTAATATCGCGGAATCCACCGTGAAGCAGCACAAGCGGAATATTTTTCGTAAACTGGGTGTTCGCAATACTTCTGAAGCGGTGTATTACGCTATCTCCAACCGGATGGTCTGATTTTTGGTCAATAATAATTATACGACACCTTCAGCGTCGGTCTTTTGTTTTTTGGGACAGCTATAAACATAAGAGCCCTTCAGGCTCCGTTCTCCCTCAATTATAAAAGCATGACCCCGAATTAGTTCAAATATTTATAGATGTAATTTTTAAATGAGA
>JAFGYE010000039.1 GCA_016936255.1 Marinifilaceae bacterium
AATTTTAATTGCCTGAGAATAAGCGATATTGACAATTAATATGAATATTATACAAAGTACCTTCATCGTTTTAAAATATTTGCTAACGGGAAATTGTATGAGTAGTGGCAGATTGCGTGGGACTTTCCTGTCAAACCCCTACGCTGTTTGAGCGGGCTACCAACCTTGATATTTACCACATCGCCTGCCATTACTTATACAAAATGTTAACGCCTGGCTTTTATTTTTTCTTAATATAAACTCTATACTCAATTGGCTGAAGTAATAATTGATCTTCTAAATTCTCAATTATAAAAAAGTCTGCATAATTTTTTTCATCATTATAATTATATAGCCTGTAAATGCGATATGTTTCTTCATTCTTCTCAAAAAACAATATTTCATTTTGACTTAGAAAGAATGGTGTCTTTTCATTGCCTCTTGTTGTTTTTACTTCTATAAATAACGGATTTCCGTTTTCATCAAAAGAGGTTATATCATAACCTTTACCATCTTTTTCTATTTTAACTTTTTCAATAAATGAGTCTAGACCTTTTTCTCTTAATTTATTTATTTCATAATCAACAACTAATTCTTCTCCAAAGTCTCCGAGTTCTTTATCTTCTTGATTTTTTTTGATGAAGTCAACGTTGCTAGTTTTAAAACTTGGATTTAATTTAGGTAATTCTGTAATACCTCCAATTGGAAAATCACGTAAAGTTAGATTATTAGTAAAGACTTTTTCAATATCTCTATTACCCCAAACTAACTCAACAACTTGATCGTAATGATGTGAATTATTTGAGATAAAGGATACCATTTTTTTTATTAATGACTCCCAATCCCAATTTTTTAAATCGGTTTCACTTATTTCATTCCATTTCAGGTCTTTGGGAATATATTGATCGCAAAGTTCCTTTTGTTTTCCACTAAGTTTTGAATCGTTTTCACGATAAAAATCTAATTTGTAGACGATAGCATTATCTAAGGGATCAATACCTACAGTGAAAAATATATCCTTCTCTTTGTCTCCATTTTTGAAAATTCTAGCCCATGTATATGGCTTAAATGTTGATACTCTTTTCCCATCTTGCCAATCGCGTTTACTCCACATTCTTTTGTTTGATGTTTCATAGTTCTCTAAACGATTAACTATTTCTTGAGACCAAAACTGTGTTTTTAACCAAACAGTATTTAGTAAATATTCTTTGGCTGAATAATGGTCGATATTTGATTTATCATAAACCCTATTAGCCCATTTTCTAAAAAACTCAATCTCGTCAATATTTATAAATGGATGATCCTTTTCATTATATATTGGTGTCCGTATTTCATAAAATGATTGATAATTAAATTCATCTTTCCAAAATTCTTTGGATTTTTCTATTTGAGTAAAACCATAAAATTCTTTTTTTAATTTACTCGCTTTTCCAACACCTAATTCTTCACATAATTCATAAAATCCATTCCCATGATCATTTAGGTTTTTATATATTGCAATTGAACTAATAAGTGGTCTGCCATTACTGAATTCATAAGCTGAAATCTCACCAAGAGTATTGCTCAGAATTTGTCTGTCCTTAATATTGGATAAATTCAGGTTAAGTTTAGCAGCCACGTCCTCGTAGTAAATTGGTTGTCCAAGGACACATTGGTCTATCAAATATTTTCTTACATCTAAATTCATTTGCAGTGATTTTTTAGCTTGGCGTTAACTAGTATATATCACCCCAAACTTCCGCATTTCGCAGCATTTCGTGTTCGTGTCAATATCTTCTAGTTGCTCCATAGTTAAGTATTTAATCGGTTCATTGGGATTTGCTTGGTTTTGCGGAGACCTTCGGTTTTGGTTTGTTCGATGAAGGTTGTTGCAGTGCCTCGCTAAATCCGGCCTCTAAAATAGTAAAAGTATTGGAATGAGCAAGATGGGAGGGGATTTTTTTTTGTTTGGAGTGGGAACAGTTCACGCTTCGCATGATATGGTGTTGTCAAAGACGACTGACGGTTAAGGTTAGGTATGTGTTTCGGTGCCCTGCACCTCACAGCCTTCCATTGCGTTTGTTCTACAAATATCTGGGTGCGCTGCACCATCGCTTTGTTCAAATTCTTTTGTGTTTTCATTCTTTTGTGAGCTAGGAAAATTGGTATGTGTTTCGGTGCCCTGCACCTCGCGACCTGCCATTGCGTTTATTCTACAAATATCTGGGTGCGCTGCACCATCGCCGTGTTCAAGTTCTTTTGTGTTTTCATTCTTTTGTGAGCTAGTGGATCAGATATGTGTTTCGGTGCTTTGCACCTCGCGGCCTTCCGTTGCGTTTGTTCTACAAATATATGGGTGCGCTGCACCATCGCCGTGTTCAAGTTCTTTTGTGTTTTCATTCTTTTGTGAGCTAGGGGTAGTTATGTCCACCACCCCAAATCCGGCCACGCAATACACCACGCAAAACGGAATCGTTCCCATGGCCGGAACAACCAAATGGATATTGGAAATTTTGATTTTCAGACGCACGGCCTTGCATCTTTACGATACGGCGGTGCAATATGGATACGGATTCTCTTTGCTGATAGATGACCCGGAACGGGTTACCCAATCTGAGAATTTACATTCTTTATAATGAGGTTTCATATTGTCTTTAATCAACGAAGTTTACCAATAAGTCCTTCACCAGTTAGCTTATCAATAAATCCTTTTTCTGTGCCTGATTTTGGGTCAAGGTTTTCATGGACTATAATATTGTCTTTTAATTTGAAGTCTATTCTTAATCTATCTAAATCCAAAATTGTGTCAAAATAAATCCAATCAGCAGAAACATTCGACCATGCTTGACCGAAAAATGTAATCTGAATTCCATTCTTGATTAAAAATTCTGCAATTTTTCTTAAAGAATCAGATTTTATCCGTTCAATATTATGCTGTGTAGTGTCTCTCATGAAATTAAGCACAACTAGTAAATATCACCCCAAACTTCCCACCTTTACAATGTTCCTTGTCTGTATCAATATCTTCTAGTCGCATCATAGTTAAGTATTTAATCGGTTTATTGGAATTGCTTGGTTTTGCGGCGGCCTTCGGTTTTGGTTTGTTCGGTGAAGGTTGTTGGCAGTGCCTTGCGAAATCCGGCCTCTAAAGTAGTAAAAGAATCGGAATGAGCACGATGGGAGGGGAGTTTTTTTGTTGGAGCGGGGATGAGAAAACTTCTGACCGACCTTCGGACGCCGATCCGGTTTGGGGTCGTTCCACCGTTGCAAAAACCCCGAAGGTTTTCAAAACCTTCGGGGTTTCGCATTGTACGGTGGTGGGATTTGGAGTGATTCACGCTTTGCGTGATATGGTGTTACCGCTGAGGCGGTACTGGCTGTCAAAGACAACTTTCTGTCACGCCCTTCCCGATAGATCGGGACAGGCAGTTGCGCAAGCTAAACGAAGGCAAGGTGCGGATCTAAAATATCCCTTCGAACCGATCTATTTTTTTTCTTTTTTCTTTGCTCTTCCTGTAAATGAAAATAGCCCCAACAACCACTCGCGGATGTTGGGGCTACCGATTCTCGGCGAATTACACCACAAAGGTGGTAATGGAATTGCTCCACACCCTCGACGGGTCGCTGCCTGCGCCTGCCACCCGAAAGGTGTACTCTTTACCGCTTACCAATTCTTCCAGCAGTATTTTGTGCTTGGTCGATGTTATCTTTACCCAAACACTGTTTCCGTTGGGGAACCCTTCGGTGTGCTCAAATTCATAAAACTGCGCATGGTCAACCACTTCGCAACTCAATACCACGCTTCCCCTGTTCTGACCCATCGCTACCTTGAAGTTCGAAGGTTTGGCCAATGGCCCCACGGTCGATGGCTTCTTGGTAACATCATAACCACTGGTCAGGATAATTGCCTCATCGCCGT